>CAZROU010000017.1:0-76941 GCA_964601795.1 uncultured Mesorhizobium sp.
CCGCTATGCCGATCCACAGTAGGAAGACGCCCGGAACCATGATTTCCAGCACCAGCAGGATGAAGCCGATGACCATCCAGTTCCATGGGCCGAGTTCGTTAAAGATGCGATCGAGCATGGTTGTTGCCTAATCTATCGCTATCAGCTTTCGGTGGAACGGACCACGGGTGGCCGAGCGGACTGACGTGACTGCTTGCCGCCGTCTCCGCCAAAAACATCCTTGGCAATTTCACCAATCCCGCCAAGGGTGCCGATGAGTGACGAGGCCTCCATAGGCATCAGCACGACCTTGGAGTTGCCGGCGGAGCCAATCTTGGCCAATGCCTCGGTGTATTTCTGTGCGACGAAGTAGTTCAGGGCCTGAACGTCGCCCTTGGAAATGGCGTCGGACACAACTTGGGTGGCTCGTGCTTCAGCCTCTGCGGCGCGTTCGCGGGCTTCGGCATCTCGAAAAGCCGCTTCCCTACGACCTTCCGCTTCAAGAATCTGGGACTGCTTCAGACCTTCCGCCTCAAGGATTTGTGCGCGCTTGTTGCGTTCAGCCATCATTTGCCGGGCCATCGATTCAACCAGATTTGCCGGTGGGTTGATGTCCTTGATCTCGACGCGCGTTACCTTGATGCCCCAAGGGTGCGCTGCCTCATCGACGACACGCAGCAGGCGTTCGTTGATGGCGTCGCGATTGGACAGCAACTCATCCAGGTCCATTGAACCCATTACCGTGCGGATATTGGTCATGGTCAGGTTGAGGATGGCGTTCTGAAGGCCTGCGACCTGATAGGCTGCCTGCGGCGCGTTCAGCACCTGGTAGAAGGCGACGCCGTCTACGGCCACGATGGCGTTGTCACGCGTGATGATCTCTTGCGTCGGAACGTCGAGAACCTGTTCCATCATGTTCATTTTTGCGCCGATGCGATCGACAAACGGGACAATGAGATTGAGGCCGGGCGTCAGTGTCTTGGTGTAGCGACCGAAACGTTCGACGGTGTAGTTAAAGCCTTGCGGAATGGTCTTGACGCCGGTGAACAGCACCAGCAACACAAGGACGACAAGCACCGGGATGACTACATCGAGACCAGTGAACGCCATTTGCTTCCCCCTCGAGTGGTGGGCCAACGGCCCGTGACAGCAGTATCACAGAAACACTTAAGTGCGTTTCCATAACGTTACAATCACGTGATTGATTGCAGTCGGTGGCGCATGTGCCGGTTTTGGACGCAGGCTGGCTGTTGTCCTCAAACCCACCCGGAGAGTTCGCGTCTCGTCAGTGTCTCGATGACAGCCATGCCCTCGGCGCTGTCGTTCAGGCATGGGATGTGCGAGAATTTTTCGCCACCTGCACCAAGGAATTCGTCACGGACTTCGCGTCCGATCTCATCCAGCGTCTCGATGCAGTCGGAAGAAAAGCCGGGATTGACGACGGCGATGCGTTTCACGCCGTCATGAGCAACCTTCTCGACGGTTTTGTCTGTGTAGGGCTGCAGCCATTCCTGCGCACCGAAACGCGACTGGAAGGTGGTGATGAGCCTTTCTTCGCTCCACCCGAGCTTCTCGCGCAGCAAGCGCGTCGTTTCCAGGCAGTGGCGTCGATAGGGGTCGCCTTTGTCCGAGTAGGGTTTGGGGATGCCGTGGTAGGAAGTCAGGATCATCTCCGGCTCGAAATCCAGCGATTCCAGATGTCGAGTGATCGAGGTGGCAAGCGCGTCGATGTAGATCGGTTCGTCATAGTATGGCGGCACACTGCGAACGGCCGGCGCGCGGCGCATTTTCATCAGGGCCCGAAAAAGCTGGTCATTGGCGGTTGCCGTGGTGGTAGCCGAGTACTGCGGATAAAGCGGAAAGGTAACGATCCGGTCGCAGCCGCGCTCGACCAGCTTGCGCACGACGCTGCCTGTCGAGGGGTTTCCGTAGCGCATGGCCCAGTCGACAGTGACATTTGGCAGGTCGCGCAGGGAGGCGGCAAGCTTCTCGCTTTGCGAGCGGGTGAAGGTGTGGAGAGGGGACTCGTTGCGCTCCCGGTTCCATATCTTTGCGTAGTTTGCCCCGGATTTGCTGGGCCTGAAGGTCAAAACCGGCCCATAGAGGATGGGATACCAGATGAGCCTGTTCAGCTCGATGACGCGCGGATCCGACAGAAATTCCCGCAAATAGCGCCACATAGGCTTGAAGTCGGTGCCATCCGGCGTGCCGAGATTGACCAGCATGACTCCCACCTTGGCGGTCTTGGCCGAGGTAGTCGTCGGGGTCGAGCCGTCTACGGGCTTGGTTCGGGTCCGTTCGGAAAGGGTCATGCAGTTAATTCTCCACGCGCCGCAAACGTACCGATACGGCGCATGGATGCAATGCAGCTTGTGGCCGCACCTTGCTTCAACTTGTCGTCACCAGTCTTTCCGGTGACGACAAGCTGGCCCTTTTTCAGTTCGCTGCCGGGATTTGCAACGTGGCGCCGATGGGAAGATGGCGCGGCCTGTAGGCGGAGTTGGCTTCGGCAATTGCTTTCCATTTGGCGCCGTCGCCATAGGCTTTGACCGCCAGATCCCAGAACGTGTCGCCGGCGACGATGACATGGCTCGTTTCAGCCGCCTGAGCTGGCGTTGCAGCAGCCGGCTCGGCTGCTGTTGAAGCTGCCGGTGCAGGCTCAGGCGAAACTGTCGGCGGCGTGTTTGCGATATCGCTCGACGCGGACGGCAGGGCCGGTGTCGTGGTCTCGGCGGCTGCCGGTTCAGCCGGCTTTGCAGGCTCCGCCGCAGGGGCCGTTGCAGCCTGACCAGCGGCTATCTCGGTGATGCGGCCTTCGAGCTTGGGGGTGTAGGGGTTGTGCGCACCGAGGTAGTCGGCGACGACTTGCTCGAGGCCCGGGCCGTAGTCGTAGGCGTTCTTGGCGTTGTCGGCGAAAATCTTGTAGCCGTCGCCGCCCTGGCGCACATAGTTGTTGGAGGCGACCAGATAATCCTTGGCCGGATCAATCGGCGCCCAGTTGCCATTGTCCATGACTTCGACGGATTTGACCCGGCTTTCTGGAGCAGCCGCCTTGTCGAAGGAGTATTTGAGGCCGGCGACCTGCGCGAAGCGGCCGGCACCTTCCTCGAGCTGGCTGACGCCATTCTCAAGCGCCGCGACGATATCCTTACCGCTGATCTGGAAGGTCGCGATGGTATTCTGGAAGGGCAGCACGGTCAGCACTTCGCCCATCGTCACGGGGCCCTGGTCGATCGAGGCGCGCAGACCGCCGCCATTGGTGAAGACGATGGTTACGCCCTGATCCTTGACCCGATCGAGGACGGCGTCTGAAACGAGGTTGCCCATCTCGCATTCGCGAGCGCGGCATGCCTCGCGGCTGCCGTCGATAGGCGCGGTGCTTTCGCCGACGAGCTTGGCCTTGAGTTCTTCGATCGGAGCGCCAAGTTCCTTGATGCGGTCAAGCACCGCCTGGTCGGGCGTGATCGACTTGTCGAGGAAAATCGGATCGCCAGAGGCTTCCTTGACGACGCCGTTGTCGTCGAACACCACTTTGAACTCGCCGAGATATTTGGAGTAGGAAGCAGCCTGGGTGACCGGCACCTTGTAGCCTTCAGGGTTGTCGATCATCGTCGGGTAAGGACCTTCGGCCTTGGCGTCGGTGTTCGACAAAAGCGAATGGGTGTGACCGCCTACCACGACGTCAACGCCGGGGATTTTGGCAATCATTTCTTTGTCGCGCGGATAGCCTACATGGGTCAGCGCGATGATCTTGTTGACGCCCTCGGCCTTCAATTTCTCGACCTCTGCGGTGATCGTCTTCACGTCGTCTTCGATGGTGATATTCGGGCCAGGGGAGGCGATCTCCGGTGTTTCCGTCGTGACCGCACCGACGATGCCGATCTTCTGGCCGCCGATTTCGAGAACGACCGAAGGCTTGATGCGGTCGCCGACCTTCGCGGCAGCGCTTGCCTTGACGTTGGCGCTCAGCACAGGAAACTGGATGACATCGAGGAAGGGAGCGAGCGCGTCTTCGCCATCGTCGAACTCGTGGTTGCCGACGGTCATGGCGTCGAACTTCATCTGATTGAGGAATTCGGCCTCTGCCTTGCCCTTGTAGGTCGTGTAAAACAGCGAACCCTGGAAGTTGTCGCCGCCGTTCAGGAGAAGGACATTCTGGCCCTCGAGTTTCTTGCGTTCCTGGGCAATGGCAGTGACGAGGCGTGCCGCGCCTCCGATGCACTCGCCCTTGGTTTCCTCTTCGGCAGAGCAGGTGGATTCGTATTTGTTGTTCGATTCAATACGGCTGTGCCAGTCGTTTATGTGGAGAATGTTGAGCGTGTAGTCGGCAAAGGAAGCTCCGGCCGACAGACCGAGCGTGGATGCCGACAAGGCGGCTATGGCAACGAACTTTTTCATGATGCTCTCCCGAATGGACTTGGCCGACGGCGCTGGGTTTCTGATCCTGGCTGCCTTAATTGACCGCAATATAACAGTCGGCACCCGACATGTTCACATTGCCGATTTTTGGTTGCAAGCAGAATCGATTGGACGCGCGCACCGCGACCGGCGCCCGTTGAGTAAGATCAAACTGTTATATGAGGAAAGGAACCCGGATGATCGTCGGGAAGGTGAAGGGCGCCCGATGAGGCGCCCTTGCTGCCGATATTGCTCAGGCGCGGCGCGTCAGAACGAAATTCTGGCCGGCAGCACTGGTGCAATTCAACTGGCTAGTCGACACCAGCAGGCAGTTGAAGCTGATCGGTGACCGGCGGATCAGCGAGGTGCCGGTGATCTCGACAGAGGTTGGACCAGTGAGTGTATAGGTTCCATCCGACAGTTTCTGTCCGGTGTCGGTCGCTACCGTCTGGAAAGTGCCAGCACTGAGCGTTGACAAGCCCGTGCCTTGGGCGTCGATCCATGACCCTTCGACCCCGGTAGGAGCGGCCGCGACAGGCGGTGCCGGCGGGCCACTGGTTGTGCAAGCGGCGAGCGCAGCGCTGGCTGCCAGGCCCAAGCCGACTGAAAGAACTTTTTGCGCGATGCTCATGTGTTTTCTCCTCGGTCCGCAACCTTTCAATCGCCCGATTTCCGGGCGATTGCAAGGTGTGCAGGTGAGGTAGAACCTACGCTATCGGACCAGTATGTTGCGGAACTGCCACGGGTTCTTGTGGTCGATGTCTTCCGGGAACAGGCCGGGGCGACCATCAAGCGGCGTCCAGTCCGTGTAATAGCCCTTCATAGGCCCAAGGTAAGCGGACTGGATTTCCAAGCAGCGCTGGTAATCCATCTCATCGGCTTCGACGATGCCGGCCTCGGGATGCTCAAGCGCCCACACCATGCCCGCAAGCACAGCCGATGTGACTTGAAGGCCAGTGGCGTTCTGGTATGGCGCCAGCTTGCGCGCTTCGGCCAACGACAATTGCGAGCCATACCAGTAGGCGTTCTTGTCGTGACCGTAGAGCAGCACACCCAGTTCATCGACACCGTCAACCAGTTCGTCCTCGTCGAGAACGTGGTGCACGGTTTGCGGCTTGCCGGCTGCACCGAACATCTCGTGCATCGACAGGACTGCATCGTTGCAGGGATGATAGGCGTAGTTACAGGTCGGGCGGTAATGCACCTTTCCCTTCTTGCCGCGCACGGTGAAGAAATCGGCGATCGAGATCGCCTCGTTGTGGGTGACGAGGAAACCGTATTGCGGGCCGGGCGTGGGGCACCAAGTGCGAACGCGGGTGTTGGCGCCCGGTTGTTCGAGGTAAATGCCGGCCTTGCAGCCGCTCTTGTGTTCCTTGGCGTTCTTGGGCATCCATTTCTCATGCGTGCCCCAGCCGAGTTCCGCCGGCTGCAGGCCTTCCGAGATGAAGCCTTCCACCGACCATGTATTCCAGAAAACATCCAGCGGTTTCGGGTTCTTTGCGCGTTGGGTGTCGCGCTCGGCAATGTGGATACCCTTTACACCAGCCCGTTGCATGAGTTCGGCCCAGCCCTCGCGGTCATGCTGGGCAGGCTGGGTGAAATCCAGGCCGAGATCGGTGGCGAGGTTGACGAGCGCCTGCTTGACGAACCACGACACCATGCCGGGATTGGCACCGCAGGTGGACACGGCGGTGGTGCCGCCCGGATGCTTGTGCTTTTCCTTCAACAGCGTTTCGCGCAAGGCGTAATTGGTGCGTGAGGCGTTGTCCGCTTCGGTGTCGAAGTAGAAGCCGAGCCAGGGCTCGATCACGGTATCGACATAAAGGACACCGAGTTCGCGGCAGAGTCGCATGAGGTCGACGGAACCGGTGTCGACCGAAAGATTGACGCAGAAGCCTTGCCCGCCGCCCTTGGTGAGGAGCGGGGTCAGCAATTCCTTGTAGTTCTTCTTCGTCACCGCTTCCTGCACAAAGGCAATCTTGCGCTCGTCGAGCAGCTTGCGGTTGGCGTCATCGGGATCGATGACGGTCATGCGCGATTTGTCGAATTTGAAATGACGCTCGATGAGCGGCAATGTTCCGCGTCCGATCGAGCCAAAGCCGATCATGACAATGGGACCTGTTATCTCACCGTGGACCGGCCACTTTTCATTCGCCATTCTTTTGCAAACTCCATTCGCTTGAAAATGTTACCAAGGGCACTGCCCGCAAGCGGCGCGCTAAACCATAGTTTAACGTCATATACTAGAGCGATTGAGGTGAGACGGAAGCGCTGTCCATTTGGGGTGGCATCTAATTCATTGTAATTAATCTACTTTATTCATTCCAGCTGCACGCCGGAATCATATCTATTCGACGATTATTCCGGGTCGCCGACGGTTCGGCATCAAAGGCCGGCTATGCGCTCCAGCGCCGCAATGAGCCGGTCGCGGTCGCCGGTCAGGCCCTTGTAGTCAAGTTGCGCCTCGTCCAGCGCCGCCAGTTGCGCGGCAAATGAGGTCGCAATCCGCTTGCGATCTTCATGGCGCGAGAGCACGGCGAGTGGGTCGAGAAAGATGCGGATGGTGAAAAGAATATCTCCGGAAACCGGCAGCTTCCTCAGCGTTTGCCGCTCGACCCGGATGAACGCGCTGGCGTTAATAGTGTCATCGTTGAAGCGGGAAGGCCGCATGGTGGCGCGGTCGATGCGCTGCTCGTCCGATAGCGGATGGTAGAGGGTATCGCCGGCCTGGATCGACCAGTTGTACCGCTCTACGGGAAGCTCGACGGCAAGGTTGTCGAAGATGCGTTCGATCATGCCGGCCATGCGCGTGCCGGGACCGAAAGCCGGCACCGGAATGTGGATGTCCTGCATCGTCTTGCCGAATTTTTCGGTGAGTGACCAAGACGAGGGGAAGCACAATGCGCCCGCAACCAGCCGCCAGCCTTCGGCGCTCTTGCGCATCAGGATGAGATCTTCCTGCACCAGCAGTGAGGCAATGTGCAGCGGCGGCAGATCGGCATCTATTGCAGGTTGTCCGGCGACTGTTAGCTGCGCGCCTTCGATGCTGTAGCGCTGCGGATGGCGGGCAGGCAGGTGATCTGCCAGAAGGGAGAGCACTTCCGCCTGCGCGGCTTTGGTGTCCGGTTCCTCGACAAAAACGCTTGGGCCATGTTCCGCATGAATGCGCCGCTTTTCCGCCAGATGGAAATCGAACGTGTCGTCGATCTCGATCCACTCGTTGAGGTCGAGGGGTTTCAGCCCGATGGCAAACAGCTTTGAAGAGCCATCATAGGGTGTGTGGGCGGGAGTTGATGCCAAGGCGGTTCCGGCTGTTGTTGCGTCCGATGTCGATAGCAAGGGGACAGCGCGGCTGCAATTTATGACGCTTAGGCCAGTTCGGCAGGGATCAGGCCACGCAGCGAGTTGCCGACGAAGATCGCCTTGGCTGACTTCAAGGCATTATAGGGGATGACGGCTTCGACGGCACGGCCCTGTTCAAGCAGTTCTTCACGCAACACGCCCGGCAAGAGGCCGCAGTCGAGGCGAGGGGTTGCAAGCACGCCGTCGCCGAAATCCACGAACAGGTTGGTGATGGTGCCTTCGCAGGCTTCGCCGCGTTCGTTCATCAGCAAGACTTCGTCGGCCTGCGTGGCGAGGTATTCGGCCCGGGCGCGGACGTAGACCTTGCGACGGGTGGTCTTGTAGGCGAGCAGCGCGTCGCTGGAATCCAGTCGCGTGCGGGCAAAACGCAGGCGCCAGACCTTGTCGGCGGCCAAAGGCGTGAAGGGCTGGGCCGTGGCCTCGGCCGTTCCATCTCTTGCCAGTACGAGCCTTACGCGCTGGGGGAACCGGGCGTTTGCGACAGCCTTGCCCAGCGCTTGCCCGACATCGTCGGGCTTGCATGAGAAGCCGAGCGCCGCGGCGGAATTGTACAGGCGGGCAAGGTGCCGCTCCAGCCGGACGAAGCCGGCGTCTGGTTCCCAGCGCAGCGTTTCGATCAGGTCGAAGCCGGCGGCATCCCCGTCGCGAAGCGCGCTTTCAGCAGACACTCCTTGTACTCCTCCTCCGCAGTGGAATCGAACACGACGCCGCCGCCGACATTGTAGACGGCTTCGCCGTTCGGGTAGAGAGATATGGTGCGGATGGCGACGGAAAAGCGCATCGTGCCGTCGGGCGCGACCCAGCCGATGGCACCGCAATAGACGTCGCGGGGGCCGCTTTCCAGGTCGTGCAGCACCTCCATCGCGCGAATCTTGGGTGCGCCGGTGATCGAGCCGCAGGGAAACAGCGCCGCGAATATCTGGCGGATGGAGAGGTCCGGCAGGAGCCTTGCCTGCACGCGGCTCACCATCTGGTGGACAGTCGGATAGCTTTCGATGCGGAACAGTTCCGGCACGTCCAGGCTGCCGACTTCGCTGATCAGCGAAATGTCGTTGCGCAAGAGGTCGACGATCATCCGGTTCTCGGCCTGGTTCTTCTCGTCGTTGCGCAGGAATTCCTTGAGCCTGCGGTCTTCTTCCGCAGTTGCGCCGCGCGGTGCAGTGCCTTTCATCGGGTGGGTTTCAATGATGCCGTCGCGGGAAACCTCGAAGAACAGTTCGGGCGAGCGGGACAAGACGACGGGGCCGTCACCGAGCGAGATCAGCGCGCCGTAGCGGACAGGCTGGCGCTCGGTCAGGGCGTTGAAGGCCGCCAGCGGGGTGCCGGACCAGTGGGCGTCGACCTGGAAGGTGAGGTTGCCCTGGTAGCAGTCGCCCTCGCGGATATGCCGGTGCAGGCGGTTGAACCTTGGCTGATAGTCGTCGAACGACCAGCTTGCGCGGGCGTCGAAGATCGGGCCGTTAGTGGCGGGGTTGTCTTGTGCGACGGGTGATTGTTCGGACGGCTGATCGAAGACGCCGAGGCAGAAAAGCGGCGCGCGCCTGTTGTCGGGCAAGAGCGGGACCAACTTGGGTTCGAGCAGGTAACCGGCTTCATAGGAGAAATAGCCGGCAAGCCATTTGCCCGCTTCGTGGGCCTTCTGCACTTCGGTCCACGCCGCTTCGAACTCATGCGCCTCGGTTGGCGCGATGAGGGCCGTGGGCTGCTCGAACAGGACCTCGCGTCCGGCAAGGTCGTCACGAAACAGGGCGAAGGGCGAAGTATGCACTTGGGAGCACCAGCCGAGATTGCCGGGAAAAGCCGTTCCTTAGTCCAGCGCTTCCAGTTCGTCGATAAGCTTGCTTATGACGCCGAGGCCGATCTGCCAGAAAGTGGGGTCGGTCGCGTCGAGCCCGAACGGCTTCAGCAATTGCGAGTGGTGCTTGGTGCCACCAGCGCGCAGCATGTCGAAATACTTCTCCTGGAAACCGCGTTCGGCGTTTTGATAGACGGCGTAGAGGGAGTTCACGAGGCAATCGCCGAAGGCGTAGGCATAGACGTAGAACGGCGAGTGGATGAAGTGCGGGATGTAGGTCCAGAAGGTCTCGTAGCCTTCGCGCAGCTTGATCGCCGGGCCGAGGCTTTCGGCTTGGACTTCAAGCCAGAACTCGCCAAGCTGGTCCGAGGTGAGTTCGCCGTTCTTGCGCTCGGTGTGGACCTTGCGCTCGAATTCATAGAACGCGATCTGGCGCACGACCGTGTTGATCATGTCCTCGACCTTCTGGGCCAGCATCGCCTTGCGTTCGCGGCGGTCGCTTGTCTGGTCGAGCAGCGAGCGGAAAGTGAGCATTTCGCCAAAGACGGAGGCCGTTTCGGCAAGCGTCAATGGCGTCGAGGCCATCAGCGTGCCCTGGCCGCCTGCTAGCACCTGATGCACGCCGTGACCCAGCTCATGCGCCAACGTCATCACATCGCGCGGCTTGCCCATGTAGTTGAGCAATACGTAGGGATGTACCGAGGGCACAGTCGGATGAGCGAAGGCGCCGGGCGACTTGCCGGGCCTAACCGGCGCGTCGATCCAGTTGCGATCGAAGAAGGTGCGGGCGATATCAGCCATCTGCGGCGAGAAGCGATTGTAGGCGGTGAGTACCGTATCTTTCGCATCGCTCCATTCGATCGTGGCTTGTGGGGTCTCCGGCAAGGGCGCGTTGCGGTCCCAGTGGTTCATTACCTCCATGCCAAGCCAGCGCGCCTTCATGGAGTAGTAGCGGTGTGACAGGCGGGGGTAGGCGTCGCGAACGGCACTCGCCAAGGCATCCACCACCTCGCGTTCGACGCGGTTGGCGAGGTGGCGTGAATCGGCGATGTCGACGAAGCCGCGCCAGCGGTCGGAAATTTCCTTGTCCTTGGACAGCGTATTGGTGATCAAGGTAAAGGTTCGAAGGTTCTTCGAAAAGGTCGCGGCAAGCGCTTCCGATGCCTTGCGACGGACCTCGCCATCTGCATTCTGAAGCCGGTTCAGCGTTGGTTCCAGCGTCAGCGCTTCGCCGTCGATATCGAAGCGCAGGTCGGTCATCGTCTCGTCGAACAGGCGGTTCCAGGCACCTCGTCCCGTTATCGACTTCTCATGGAAGAGTTGCTCGATACGGTCTTCAAGCTGAAACGGCTTGTCTTTCCTGAGATCGATGATCCATGGCTTGTAGTGGCCGAAAGCGGCATCCGTCGCGAGCGCCTTCTCGATCACTGCGTCGTCGATCTGGTTCAACTCCAGGGCGAAGAACAAAAGATGCGCGCTTGCATCGGTCATCTTTTCCTGGATGTCGCCGTAGAGCTTGGCCCGCTTCGGATCTGATGTATCTCCCGCATAGACCAGCCCGGCATAGGAGACGATGCGACCGACTAGGTCTTCGAGCGCCTCGTATTCGCGCATCGCCTGACCGAGCTTGCCCTTGCCTTCGCGTCCAGCCTCGGCGGCCAGCGTGCCTTTCCAGCGGGTTTCGAAGGCCACGGCATCGCTCGCGGCCTTGTCCAGATCGCGCTTCAGTTCCGATGCGTCCATGCCCGAATAAAGATCGGACAGATTCCATTCGGGCAGATCGCCCAGATCGGTGCTTGCCTGTCCGGTGGAGACCGCCGCAAACTGTCGATCTGAAACCGTGCGCATCGCGATACCTTTCAAAATGGGCTGAATGCCGGTCAAATCCTAAGGATTTCGTTCACCGGCTTTTTTGAAACCTTATTTAGAACCCTGTGCCAAGATGATCCATAGGGGAGAATCCAGGGCGGATTGTTTCGGGCACTCATGGCAGGTTCTATTCTTATAGTCGATGACGATCCGGTGCAGCGTAGGCTGCTCGAGGCGGCAGTGGTGAAATTTGGCCACACCGCGATTGTCGCGGACGGTGGCGAAGCGGGCATTCAGGCTATGGATGGGCCGAATGCGCGCGACATATCTGTCGTCATCCTTGATCTGTCGATGCCCGGTCTTGACGGAATCGGCGTTCTCAAGGCCATGCGCGAGCGCGGCATCGCCATTCCCGTGATCGTTCAGACCGCACAAGGTGGTATCGAGACCGTCGTGCTGGCCATGCGCCACGGTGCTTTCGACTTCGTGGTCAAGCCTGCTTCTCCTGACCGGTTGCAGACGTCCATTAGCAATGCGCTCAAGGTCGAGGCCATCGAGGGCGAGGTCAAGAAGAGCGCGCGCCGTGGCAGCGGTTCCCTTACGTTCAAGGACCTCGTCACGCATAGCCCGACGATGGAGCGTGTGATCCGGCTGGGCCAGAAGGCAGCCGCGTCGCTCATTCCTATTCTGATCGAAGGGGAGTCCGGGGTCGGCAAGGAACTGGTGGCGCGTGCCATCCAGGGCACGAGCGACCGCCGTTCGCGTCCGTTCGTTACCGTGAACTGTGGCGCGATCCCCGACAACCTTGTCGAAAGCATCCTGTTTGGTCACGAGAAAGGCTCGTTCACCGGCGCGACCGAAAAGCACACCGGCAAATTCGTCGAGGCGCATAGCGGCACGCTGTTTCTCGACGAGATCGGCGACCTTCCGCTCGACGTTCAGGTTAAGCTCCTACGTGCTGTTCAGGACGGAGAGGTCGATCCGGTTGGCGGACGCGCGACAGTGAAGGTCGACATCCGGCTGATCTCTGCGACCCATCGCAACCTCCTGCAACAGGTCAAGGATGGCAAGTTCCGAGAGGATCTTTTCTATCGCCTGAATGTCTATCCGATTTTCGTGCCGCCGCTTCGGGACCGCAAGGAAGACATTCCGCTGCTGGTCGAACATTTCATGGAAAAGGTGGCGCCGGCCGATCCCAAGCGGCGTCTGCGCGGTATTTCCAGAAATGCGCTTGCGATGCTGCAGGCCTATGACTGGCCGGGTAATATCAGACAACTGGAAAACGCAGTCTTCCGCGCGTCCGTATTGTGTGAAGACGACGTGTTGACGGAAGAGGAGTTTCCTCAAATCCGCGCGCAGGTGGAAGGAACGGTCAATCTCGACCGCCATCTTGCCGGCGGCAAAGCTGAAGGTTTGTTGGCTGACGACGAACCGGCGCGGGAGGCGGACGTCGCCGCTGAAGACGACGGTGCCTCGGATCGTGCGCAAAGCGGGTTTGGGCTGCTGCAAGTACTGGACGATAGGGGAAACGTGCGTCCGCTCGCCTCGGTCGAACTTGAGATGATCAAGTTCGCCATCGACCATTACAACGGCCAGATGAGCGAAGTCGCGCGCCGACTCGGCATCGGACGCTCGACCCTTTATCGCAAGCTCAAAGAATATGGCATCGACCCCGAAACCGGGCGGCCCGAGCGCATGGCCTCATAACATACGGCGCTTGCCAGAGGTTAGCTTTTCGCGTTAAGAGCCTGTTAACGCGAATTAAACGGGTGGTTTACCAAGAAAATGGGTGGGCATTTTTTGCCGGGATATCGCCACGGTGTTACCGCATTTCGACTTCAATAAGCGATGATTAACCATTAGGATTGATATTCGGATGTGAATTCTCCACATCCGTTTGCGCAAATCCGGGGACAAACGGCAGCCTGCAAGGCCTTTTGATTTGAACAGAATCGAACGACAAAAAAACGGGCGGCAATCTCACAACGTCTGGTCAAAATGGCTGGCGGCGGTGGCTTTGGCCGTAGGTGTTCTTTCTGCTTCGGCGACGACCGCAACTGCGGAAGTCCGAACCCTGAAGCTGCTCAATCTGCATACGAAAGAGAAGGCGGAAATCGTCTTCAAGCGTAATGGCAAGTACGATCAGTCCGGCCTGCGCGAGGCGAATGTGTTCTTGCGCGACTGGCGCCGTAACGAGCCGACCAAGATGGACCCGCGCCTGCTCGACCTTGTATGGGAAGCATATCGCGCCAGCGGTTCGAACGGCTATATCAATGTGGTTTGCGGCTATCGCGCTCCGGCGACCAATTCGATGCTGCGCAGCCGCAGCCGTGGCGTTGCCAAGAAGAGCCAGCATATGCTTGGCAAGGCGATGGACTTTTACATTCCCGGCGTTCCGCTCAAGAACCTCCGTGACATCGGCCTCAAGATGCAGGGCGGCGGCGTTGGTTATTATCCAACTTCGGGCTCGCCATTCGTTCACATGGATGTTGGCAATGTGCGCCACTGGCCGGGCATCAGCCGGCAGGAACTTGCCAGGGTTTTCCCGAACGGCAAGACGCTGCATGTTCCAAGCGATGGCAAGCCATTGCCGGGCTATGAGCAGGCGCTCGCAGCCTATAAATCCCGTAAGAGCGCAGGCAGCCCGGCCATTGCCCTGGCGAGTGCCGGCGGTTCGAGCAGCAGCAAATCCGGGGGCCTTCTGGCGGCCTTCTTCGGCGGTGGCGCTGACGAGGAAGAGGATAACAGCGATGTCGTAGTGGCCTCGGTCCCGGCACCCAAGAAGACGGTTGCAACCGCTGCTGCGGAAAAGAGCGTCCCTGGCATCGCGATCGTGTCGCCGAAGGATGCGCAACGCGTTGAAGTTCCTCAGCTTGCCGAGGAAGAAGCGGCCCCGCCGCAGACGCCTGAAACCATCATTGCGGCATTGCCTGCGCGCAGCGTACCGCTGCCGGGCTTTGCACCGCGGCCCAAGGCAGACATAGGCGCTACGACACCGGGCAACGTACCGTTTGGTGCGGCTGATGCCGGAGCGGTGCAGACGGCTGCGCTTGATCAGGCGCCAGCGGATGCTCCCTTTGCTGCTGCACAGGCCACCGGTAGCGTGGAGCAATTGGCGTCGAGCGATATGATGGCTGGCAAGGTTCCCTTGCCAACATGGCGGCCGGAACATGGCATACCGTCCGCTGCGCCTCAGCAGGAGAAGGGATCGACGCTGTTGGCGCTGGCTGACAATGGCCAGCAAGACGCGACTGCCACGGATGCTTTCTCGGCAATTCCGTCGGCGCGTCCTGACGATGAAGTCAAGGCCTTGCTCGAGCAGACGGCCGCCGATGAGTATCAGGTTGCGGCGGTATCGCTGGAGCGTTCGGCTTTCAACAATCCCGCTGTTGATCAGGCTTCGCCGAGGACTGCTGCGATCGCAACGCCTACGGACCCGACAGGTGCGATTGGCGGCAACGTCAAGACGACTCGCAAGGAATCGCGCGCTACAGCGCAGGACCTCAAGCCGGAGCCTAAGACCGTCGTCATCGCGGCGGAGCCGAAGCTCGCTCGCTGGGCGCTGCACAGCAACGACTATGTGGCCAAGGCGTCAGAATCCACTACAGCTCCGCGCTATGCCTACAATCTGGTCCGCACCGCCCCAACTGAGGTCTATACGAACGGCTTCCAGTCCGGCGACGAAATGAACAATGCCAACCGGTTTACGGGAACCGCCGTAAAGTTCCTGTCGGTGGCGCGCTTCCAGGCCAAGTAGGCTTCGGCTAGCTTCAATCAAAAAGCCGCGCCTGGTGACAGGCGCGGCTTTTTTGTCTTTGAAAATTGCAGACCGTTGAGTTGGGCTACTTTCGCAACGCCGCCGCCTCGCGGGCCAGGGATTCGATCTGGGCCCATTCTCCTGCTTTGACAAGATCATCGGGTGCGACCCAGGAACCGCCCACACAAACGACATTCGGAAGGCTTAGATAGTCCTTGGCGTTTGTCGCGCTGACGCCGCCTGTAGGGCAGAATTTCACGTCGGCAATCGGGGATGCCAGGGCTTTCAGGAATGCAGCGCCACCGGCCTGTTCAGCAGGGAAGAATTTCAGGAAATCCAGGCCTGCCTGTCGCGCGGTCATGATCTCACCGGGTGTGATGGCGCCCGGAAGAAACGGAACCTCGCTGTCATCTGCTGTTATCATCAGTTCGCGCGTGATGCCGGGGCTGACGATGAATTTCGAGCCGGCGAAAACCGCTTCCTTGAACTGCTGCCGGTCGAGGATGGTTCCTGCGCCGACTATGGCTTCCTCGACCTCGCCAGCGACGCGGCGAATGGCTTCCAGCGCATCGGCTGTTCTCAACGTGATCTCGATAGCCGGTAGACCGCCGCGCGCCAGTGCGCGCGCCAATGGTACGGCGTGGGCTACATCGGCGATCTTCAACACCGGAATGACAGGCTGGCCATTTAAGAGAGCGAGCAGTTTTTCAGTCTTGGTTGGCATGGCGAGCTTTCGGAATTTTAGAAATTCAACCGATTTAACAGATGAAAAACGGCATGTCCACGAATGGAATACAAAGCAGGTGCGTTACTTCAATCTGCGAGCCAATTCTTCAGCCATAGCCAGAAACGGCGAAGGATGCCGCTGGAAGCAAGCGCTGCTTCGATTGCCTCGCTGGTTTTCTTGCCGATGATGCCATCGGCGTCGAGACCTTGATCCGCCTGGAATTTTTGTGCGGCTTCCAGCGTGGCGGGACCAAAAATGCCATCGGCTGATACCGGATAGCCAAGCGCCGTGAGAGAGCGCTGGAGATTTGCCACCGCATCTCCCTGCGAACCCGGCCGGAGCAGCGGAGACTGGGCGACGGCCTTTAGGGGCTTGCCGGTGGCATAGTGTTCGTAGGCATCGGCAATCTTCTCGTCATAGGCGTTCTTTTTGTAACCCGGTCCGTTGTAGCCATGGGCAAAAGCCTGCCAGTCGTGGCTGCGCAATGCCTCTGCCAAGCCGGCTTTTTCTATGTATCTCACCATCAGCCTGACCTGGCCGAAAGCGCCGGAGCGGGCCTCCTCGACCAGAGCCTCCACGCTTTGGTAGCCCAGCCATTGCCAGTGTGCGCCCATGACCTGGCCGAGCCCCCAGGATACGGATTCGTAAGCCGCCTGGGCGTCGATCGCTGCCGCCTGCTTCAGCATCTTCCAGCGGTCTGCCTGGGTTCTTGGGTTGGCTATCGCTCCGGCCGACGGCGATGCGAGTCCCTGTGTTCGCGCCCGCTCCTGCTTTTCGCCGCTCAACCTGCGATCGAAATAATGGCCTTCGAAGCGGATCAACGGTTCCTGCTTGCCTTCGACCAACGCGAATACCTGGCCGGCGCTTTCTACCGCCGTCACGGCGAGCAATGCGGCGGGCTCGAGCCCGGCCTCCTTCGCGGCTTGCTTGATTTCGTCGATGACACTTTCGCTGAACATGGTGGTATGGAATCTCCAATTGGCTCGGAAAGTGTCATGCAAAGTTCGCCGACGTGAGTATCTCGAAGAAAAGTCTGTGGCTTGAATCCACGCTTGTGAAACGATACGGGCACTCATCATGAACGAAAAGACCGCCCGAGAGCTATTTTGTGTTGCTGCGCTTTACCGATTTTGCCGGTTGGAGCGCTTCGAAAGTCTGCGTACGCCGCTTGCCGAATTCTGCTGTGCACGAGGTATCAAAGGTACGCTTCTGCTGGCGCGTGAGGGTATCAATGGCACCGTCGCGGGCGGTAGGGCCGCAATCGAGGAACTGATTGCCTATCTTCAAGCGATTCCAGAATTTTCCTGGTTGGAAGTGAAATACAGCCATGCGGCGGAAATGCCGTTCCACCGCATGAAGGTGCGCCTCAAGCGTGAGATCGTCACTATGGGCGTTGACGATGTCGATCCCACCCGAAGCGTCGGCACCTACGTGGAAGCCGGTGACTGGAATGCGCTGATTTCCGATCCAGATACGATCCTGATCGACACACGTAACGACTATGAAGTGGCGCTCGGGAGCTTCGAGGGGGCTGTCGATCCGCAAACGTCAAGTTTCCGCGAGTTTCCGCGCTGGGTCGAAGAGCATCGCGGTAATCTCGAGAACAAGAAGATCGCGATGTTCTGCACCGGCGGCATTCGCTGCGAGAAGGCGACTGCGTTTGTGAAGTCGCTGGGGTTCGAGGATGTGTTCCATCTCAAGGGCGGCATCCTGAAATATCTCGAGCAAGTGCCGGAAGCCGAGAGCCGGTGGCAAGGCGAGTGCTTTGTCTTCGACGAGCGTGTGTCCGTGTCGCATGGGTTGGCGGAAGGCGAGGCGCAGTTGTGCCGGGCCTGTCGCTATCCTTTGATGGTGAAGGACATCGCCTCGCCAAAATATGAGGCGGGCATTTCGTGTTCGTATTGCCACGATCAGCGCTCGGATTCTGATCGGAAGCGCTACGCGGAACGGCAGAGGCAGGTGGAACTCGCCGAAAGCCGAGGCAGGGCGCATATCGGCAGTTGAATTTGGCGAGCACGCCAAACGCAAAACGTTGCGCTGTCATTGTAATGCCAAGGTTCGACGCCTACCTCACCGACACAGGAAACGTGCCCGGCCGGGCCAACTGCGGAGGTGCTGATGTTCGACCCCAAGAAGCTGCTCGACGATCTGCTGGGTTCACAGGTTCCTGGAACGGGTTCGACCGTACGGGACAAGGCAGGCCAGGCCGTACAGATGGCGAAGGACAACCCGCTGGCAGCGGGGGCTTTGGCCGCGGTGCTGCTTGGCACGGGTGCCGGCAGGCAGGTCACGGGCGCTGCGCTCAAGCTCGGCGGCCTGGCCGCAATCGGCGGCCTCGCCTACAAGGCCTATCAAAACTACCAGAACGGCAAGGCTCCTGCCGAAACCACAAGCGCAGGGCAGCCGGAACTGCTCCTTCCGCCCGCAGACACCGCTTTCCACCCTTCCCAGGCGCCGCAGGGCGAATCCGAGTTCGCCTCTACGCTTGTCCGGGCAATGATTGCCGCTGCCAAAGCGGACGGTCGCATCGATGACGATGAGCGCCGCAAGATCGGCGACAAACTTAGCCTGTCCGGACTGGATGCGGATGCCGAAGCCTTCCTGAAAGCCGAACTGGATGCTCCGCTGGACCTGGATGTGCTTGTCGCGGCCGCGCAGACCGACGCACAGAAAGTCGAGCTTTATACGGCATCACGTCTCGCCATCGACCCGGATACCCGCGCGGAGCGGGGCTATCTCGATCTGTTGGCCGGGCGCTTGGGGTTGCCGGATGCATTGGTCGAGCATGTCGAGGCGACTGTCAGTGCTGCGAAGGCGCCAATTCCAACGCCGGCAGCCAATCCGAAATCCCCTTGGTGAATGACGCAAGGCCAAGGATAGAAGGTTTAGGCTTCTGTTAATTCAACAGGCGCATCATTTTCGTCAGTCGGACCCGCTTTCCTCCTCCCGAGCGTGGTCCAGATCAGGGGCGGTCGCCAATGACCGCCCTTTTTTCGTAGCTGAACCAGCCGTTTTTGCTTTTACCGAGTGAAACCCGCCGGGACTTGTCGCTGCTTCCAATCCTGTTCAATAACTTGCCATGCCTACCGCCATTTGCGATGCACCCTCGGTGGAGGAAAAGGCATGGCTATCAAGGGAACTGCGATCGTAACCGGTGCCGGAACCGGCATCGGCAAAAGTGTCGCGCTGGCGCTGCTCGAAGCGGGGTGGAACACAGTCTTCTGCGGTCGGCGCAAGGAATTGCTTGATGCCGCCATGTTGGAGGCAGGCCAAAAGCGGGCACGGGCACTGGCGGTATCGTGCGATATCTCTGATCGCGATCAGGTCGATCATCTGTTTGAGAAGACAATACAGACGTTTGGCCGCGTCGATCTTCTCTTCAACAATGCGGGCATTGCCTACAAATCGACGACGATCGATGAAATTCCGGTCGAGGTGTGGAACGACGTTCTGGCGGTTAATCTCACCGGTTCTTTTCTGTGCGCGCGGGCCGCTTTCCGCACCATGCGTGGGCAAAAGCCGATGGGCGGACGCATCATCAACAATGGCTCTGTATCGGCGCACGCGCCTCGCCCGGGCTCGGTCCCCTATACGACCACCAAACATGCCATAACCGGCCTGACGAAGACGCTGGCGCTCGACGGGCGGCCTTTCGACATCGCCTGTGGCCAGATCGACATTGGCAATGCTTTGACGGAGATGGCGGCACCAATGGCGGTTGGTGTTCCGCAAGCCAATGGAACGATTGCCGCCGAAGCGGTGATGGACGTCAGTCGCGTAGCGGAGGCCGTTGTCTATATGGCTGGCCTGCCGCTCGACGCCAACGTGCTGTTCATGACCGTCATGGCTACCAAGATGCCTTATGTCGGGCGCGGATAGACCGACCGCGCGATTATTTCGACTTCAGGAAAGCCTCGATCCTCTCCAGCGCACGAAGGATGTTCTCCTCGGAATTTGCGTAAGACAGACGCATGTAACCTTCGCCAAGAACACCGAAATCGGGGCCGCCAATCAGTGCGACGCCGGCCTCTTCGAGCAGGGCCGAGGCGAGTTTCTTGGCCTTCCATCCGGTGCCGGACATGTTCGGGAACGCATAGAAAGCGCCCTTCGGTATGATGCAGGAAACGCCGGGCAGAGCATTCAGCCCTTCGACGACTAGTTTGCGCCGCCGATCGAACGCACGCATCATCTTGTCGACATCGTCCTGCGGTCCGTCGATGGCGGCAATGCCGGCATATTGGCTGGGCGCATTGACGCAAGACCAGCAGTTGACCGCCAGCTTGCGAACCTTGTCATAGAGATGCGCGCCCTTGTCGCCATTCGGCCAGATCGACCAGCCCATACGCCAGCCGGTCATCGCCCAGGTCTTCGACCATCCGTTCAGGACGATGAGCCTGTCGCAAATTTCAGGGAACTGAAGAAGCGAGCAGTGCTTCTCGCCATCATAGGTCATGACATCATAAATCTCGTCCGAGAGGATGGCGACGTGGGGATGCGCCTCCAGACCTTTCACCAGCTTTTCGATCTCGGCACGCGGCGTGACGCCACCAGTCGGATTTGCCGGCGAATTGAGGATAAGCAAGCGGGTCCTTGAGTTGATCAGCGCCAGCGTTTCTTCAGCGGAGAAGGAAAAGCCGTTCTCTTCCCGGATCGGCACCGGGATCGGCTTAGCGCCGGTGAATTCGATCATCGAGCGATAGATAGGGAAGCCGGGATCTGGATAGAGGATTTCTGCGCCCGGTTCGCCGAACATCAAAATGGCGGCGAACATGGTCGGTTTGCCACCGGGCAGGATCATCACCGTTTCAGGCGAGACTTCGACGCCGGTGGTGGTCAGCGTGCGGCGTGCGACAGCTTCACGCAGGGCCAGAAGGCCGGTGGCTGGCGTGTAGCCATGGTGGCCATCGCGCAATGCCTTGATTGCCGCTTCGACAATGTGCGGTGGGGTTTGGAAATCGGGCTGCCCGATACCGAGATTGACGATGTCGCGGCCTTCGTGGGCAAGGGCGGTGGCCCGAGCCAGGACTGCGAAGGCATTTTCTTCGCCAAGGCGGTCGAAAGCCGAAATGGTGTGGAGCATTTTCCCGGTTCCTGTGGTTCTTTTGAGCCGGTCGCTTTCTTGTGAGCCTGCTTACGTAAAGTCAAATGGAATGGAGTCTGTCGTGCCTGATGATTTAAAAAACTGGCAGCCGCGTCCGCGTCCCGAACGCAAGGTGATGGAAGGCCGCTATGTGCGGCTGGAGCCGCTGGAAGCGATCAAGCACGGGGACGGCCTTTTTGCGGCCTCGACCGTGCCGGACGCGGAAAGCCGCTTCGCCTGGCTTTTCGAAAATCCTCCGGCAAGCCGTGCCGAGTTCCAGCCATGGCTTGAAAAGGTGGAAGCAAGCCAGGATCCCCTTTTTTTTACGGTCATCGACAAGGCGAGCGGCAAGATCGCGGGCCGTCAGACACTCATGCGCATCGAACCGAACCATGGTGTCATCGAGATCGGCAGCATTTACTGGGGGCCATTGATTTCCAGGAAACCGGCGGCGACAGAAGCACAGTTCCTGTTCACCAAATATGTATTCGACGAACTCAGTTATCGTCGCTACGAATGGAAATGCCACAACGAGAACGCGCCATCGAAGCGTGCGGCCGAACGGTTCGGCTTCAAGTTCGAGGGAATTTTCCGGCAGCATATGGTTGCCAAGGGCGCAAATCGCGATACGGCTTGGTATTCGATCATCGACAAGGAATGGCCGGCGCTGAAGAAAGCCTATGAGGACTGGCTTGATCCCGACAACTTTGATAGGGATGGTGCCCAGAAAAAGCGCCTAGAAGATTTCCGTAAGTGATTGGCGCGTAAGGTTATTTTGTTACGCGAAAGGCTGTGCGATGGCGCATGCCCACTTTCATGATCACGGTTCGCATGAACATGGACATGGCCATGGCCATGGCGCGGGCGCTCACGTACACGGTTCGACTGACAAGAACCGGGTGCTGATCGCTGCTGGCCTGACTGGCGGTTTTATGATCGCGGAGGCGTTGGGCGGGTGGTTCACCAATTCGCTGGCGCTGCTCGCCGATGCCGGCCATATGCTGACCGACACTTTGGCGCTCAGCCTCGCCTGGTATGCATTCCACCTTGCAGAACGGCCAGCCACCGGGCGGCTGACCTACGGATTCGGCCGGGTGAAGACACTGGTTGCCTATACCAACGGCATCGCCATCTTCGTCATCGCGCTTTGGATCGTCTACGAAGCGTGGCAGCGTTTCATGGAGCCGCCACCAGTGCTGGGCGGTCCGATGCTGGTGATCGCCGGGCTGGGATTGCTCGTGAACATCGCAGGGTTTCTGATCCTGCATGGAGGCGACCGCGATAGCCTCAATATGCGCGGCGCAATTCTCCACGTGCTGGGCGATCTGCTCGGTTCCGTAGCGGCCATTGCTGCAGCACTCGTCATCATCGCGACAGGGTGGACGCCAATCGATCCGATCCTGTCGGTGTTCGTAGCCGTCATCATCCTGTCCACCGCGTGGAGGCTGATGCGCGAGGCTGCGCACCTGCTTCTTGAAGGTACGCCGAGCGCGCTTGACCGCGACGCTATCGTCAGAGACCTGGAAGCCAACATTGTTGGCTTGCGCGAGGTCCATCATATGCATGTGTGGTCGCTTGACGGCACGCAGAACATCGCGACGCTGCACGCCTGCCTCGATGAAGGCGTCGACGCCCATCGCGCCGTCAGCGCCATCAAGAAGCGCCTTGCTGCGAAGCATGACATTAGCCATGCGACGGTCGAGCCAGAGTTCGATCATTGCGCCGACAGCCATGACGACCATGGCCATTCGCACGAGAACATGCCAAACCAACGGCACTATCACTGAGGCGCAATGCGCCTGCATTGCTACAGTCGGGATTTGATAATGGATCGTGAGACCAGGAACGCGGCAATCGCCGCGCTGTTGATCGTCGGCGTGTTCGGCTTATTCACTTATTATCTGCCAGCGATCATGCTGGCAGCGGGTAGCAGGTCATCGCTACTGGCGGTAGCAGTTATCATCGTATTCTTGCTGGCCTTGTTCGTCCTGTTCTGGCTTCGAGGGATCAGCCAGCGCAGGAAGGGCAAATAATCCAGGGCGCTATGCGCTGAGACTTGCGGACAACAACAGCAGACCAAGCAAGAATACGAAGGCCGCGCCGCCGATCTCGATGACGGTGTGAATGGTGTTGCCCAGCCTGCCATCTCCGGCCATCAGCACGGCCCAATTCTTCGCGGTGACGGCAAGCGTGGCCAGTACCGACACGGTGATCGCCGTGCCGAGCGCCATGCCGAGCACCGAGAGAATGCCTGCCAGCCACAAGCCGTTGAGCAAGGCGAAGGAAAGCACGATCAATGCGCCCGAACATGGCCTGATGCCGACCGCGGCAACAGCCGACCACGCGGTGCGCCAATCGAAGCGCTCGCCAGAAAGCAAGCTGGGGTCCGGTGCATGGGAATGACCACAGGTCGCACAGATCTCGCCATCATGATGGTGATGGTGGTGTCCATGATCGTGCCCATGGCTATGGTGGTGATCGTGGTTATGGTCGTGGTCATGCGCGGCATGGGCATGCGCTGCCGACAGACTGTGAGCCGGACCGGCGCCGGCAAGACGGCGCAGCAGCGGGCCGGCTTTTTGCCACAGCAGCCAGGCGCCGAAAGCCGCCACAAAGACATAGCTGGCAATTTCAAGGAACCAAGCGGCATCCGTCATCGAGACGGAAGTGCCGCGCAAGACGAACCATGCAAGCAACATCACCACGAACGCAGTCAGCGCCTGCAGGAAGGCGGACACGAAGGACAGCATGACGCCACGCCTCAGCGCGACTTCATTCGCCACCATGTAGGACGAGATCACCGCCTTGCCGTGGCCGGGACCGGCTGCGTGGAAGATGCCATAGGCAAAGGAAAGCCCGATGAGAAGCCACATGTTGCTGCCGTCGTCGCGCATCGCTTTCATGGTGGTGGAAAGCGAGCGGTAGAAAGCTTGCTGATGCTGGTTGATCCAGACCAGCCAGTGCGAGAACAGGCCGGTTGAAGGGGCGATGGCGTCGTTGGTGCCGATGCCGAGCGAGCTTTGCGCATGGGCGTACCCGACGAGATGTGCCGCTACATAGGCGAGAGCGATAGCTGCGAATGTGGCGCGAACGAGCGTCTTTTCCATGGAACCACCTTATGCCTGGCAAGTGAGTTCAAGCTTCGTTGCGAAGATCTTGCTCATGTCCGTGCCGGTCGGGTCGTTGAAGAATGCGTCGGTCAGGGTCTGCTGATTCTGGGCGATCGCGGTGTCCGGGTCAGGGCGGATCACGGTGCGGGTGCAGGACGAGGGCAGGCCTTCGACCGCCATGTTCTCATCCTCTGTGAAATCGATGGCGGTATAGAAAGTCGGGTCATAGATGCCCAGGTCGATCTTGCCGGAGAGGGGGATCGGCGTCTCGGGCGTGGATTCAAACAGCACGATCAACTGGTTGTTCTCGAGGTTCGCCATCAGCGCGGCTGGCGGCTTCATCTTCACGTCCTTGCCGTCGAGCGTCACCAGTTGGAAGTAGTTGTATTCGGCCAGCGAGGTGAAGATCGTGTCCGAGACTTCCTTGAGTTCATCGTCATCCAGCTTGAGGTCGGAGTTTTTGTCGAACTCCATGAGGACGGTGCTGGAGAAGAGGTCGTCGAACCGCCACAGGTGCCTCAGCGCAGTGATCGACTTGTGATCGGGGGAGAGAACGACATCAAGCCGCGCTTCGGCGAACACATGCGGGTGCACGCTTGCCGGGGCGGTTGCGGCGAAAAGACCGGCGAAGGCCAATCCGACCGGAACAAGTGTGCGTTTCAAAGCCATGGGCTGGCGCGATTCCCTCGATTGCCGCAATTCGCCGAGGGTTATCAGAAAGCGGGCGAAATTGGGACCGCCCGCCGATAGCCGAAATTATGCCGCTTCGCGCGCCTTGAACCACTGGGCGAGGAAGTCGACGAAGACGCGCACTTTTGCCGGCAGGTAGCGGCGGTGCGGATACATGGCGAAAATGCCGCCGCCCTGCAAAATGCGGTCGTCGAGAACCGGGACGAGACGCCCTTCGATGATTTCGGGAGCGGCGATGAAATCGGGAAGGATGGCGAAGCCAAGGCCGGAAACCGCCGCCGCGCGCGCGACCATCGGACTGTTGACTTCTAACGGACCGGTCACGGAAACGCTTATGGTGTCGCTTGCGTCGCCCTTGAACGGCCAGTTGGACAGCCAGCGGCCATTGGTGTCGACGATGCAGGGCAGGCGAGCGAAATCCTGGGGTTTCGTGGGCGTGCCGTGCTTGGCGATCAACTCCGGCGAGCCGCAGATACGCACCGAAAATGGCGACAGCCGCTTGGCGATCAGGGAGGAGCTTTCCAGACGCGAGATGCGGATCGCGAGATCGAAACCTTCTTCGACCAGATCGACGAAACGGTCGTCGAGATCGATTTCAAGCACGATGTCGGGATGTTCCTTGGCGAAGTCCACGAGCGACTGGCCGATGGGTGCGTCGGCAAAGGTGCGGGGTGCCGAAAGCTTGATGCGGCCACGCACGTCGCCGGAAGACTCGCGCACGGCGTCGGCAAGGCTGTCGACTTCGCGCACGATTTCCGAGGCGCGGCGGTAGTAGGTGTGACCCGCTTCGGTGAGCGAGAACTGGCGCGTGGTGCGGTTGAGCAGGAGCGCGCCGAGTTCGTCCTCCAACTCGCGTACATACTTGGACAAAAGCGCCTTGGACCGACCGATCTTGCGTGCGGCTGCCGAAAAGCCTTCGGCCTCGACCACGTCGATGAAGGCGCGCATGCGGGTCAGTGTGTCCATGGTATCAGCCCTTTGCCGCGTCGAGGATTTTGCGCCCTAGCTTCAATAGCGCCTTGTCACTGCCGGCGGGGCCGAGCAGCGACAGGCCGAACGGTGCGCCGTGAACGGAGCCCAGCGGCAGCGTCAGTTGCGGAAAGCCCGACAGGCCGGATAAGCAGAGCAGCTTCAGGGCGCGCTCGCGATAGTCGAGCAAGGCGTCATGACCTGCATCTTTCAAAGGTGCCGCACCGGGAACGGTCGGTAAGACGAGAAAGCCGTCGTTGCCAAGCAGGCCGGCCAGTTCCTGTGTCACCGTCAGTCTGCGGGCGCGTTCGCGCTTCACGTCATCGGGATTTTGCGTGCGGCCAAAATCGAAGCGTTCCTTGACGCCGGGGCCGAGTTGCGGGTCGGAACCGGAGATCCATGCGCCATGCTCGGTCCAGGCTTCGTCAGCCTGGATGTGGCGGAAACACCAATAAAGCTGCTCGGGTGTCGTGCCGAATTGAACCGGTTGAGGTTCCCCGACTATACGCGCCGCGATGGCTTTTAGCCTTTTCAATTCCGCAGCCTCTTCCTGTCCGGCCACCAACGCATCTTGCCAGCCGAGAAAAAGAGGGCGCATGAGTTCGATGCCGTCATGGTCCGCACCCAGCAGCACGTCGCCCACCGCTTCATAGGTGTCCATGTCTCGGGCAAACCAGCCGAAGGTGTCGAGGCTGGACGCCAGCTTCATCGCGCCTTCGAGCGAGATGCGGCCATGGCTGGTGCGCAGGCCGATCAAGCCGCAAAAACTGGCGGGCGCACGGATTGAGCCGCCGGTATCGGAGCCGATGGCGATATCGGCAAGGCCACCCGCGACGGCTGCGGCGGAACCTGACGACGAACCGCCCGTAACGCGCTTGGGTGCTGCCGGGTTGATAGGAAAGGGAAAGTGGGCGTTTTGACCCATCAGCGAATAAGCGAGTTCGTCAGTCTGGGTCTTGCCGACGAATCGGGCTCCCGAATCGAATAGTCTCTGAATGGACGGGGCCGATTTTGTCGCGGCTTCGGCCTCGGCCTGCTTTTTCGGATTGCCGCAACCGGTGCGGTAACCGGCAACATCGAAAATGTCTTTAACCGCAAGGGACATACCATGCAGTGGCCCCGAATTCGCATTCGGAACAGCTACTTGCGGCAAATCGAGGAATGCGTTGAACGGGTCGCGTGACGCTGTCATTGTTTTCAATTCTGATACGTTTGCAGCAACATTGTTCGATGGCGCAGTTTTTTCAACCCGACCGCAGAATTTAATTGATTGTGAAGGTTGATCTTCTTATATCGCGCTTGCCCAAAGTCGCACGTGCCTGTGGGCGTCCCCCGATCCTCGAATGGCGAGGCAATCGGGACGGTACCCGGGAAGTAACGAGCCCGGTCGGATAAGCGGCCAACCGCCAATCCGAGGACGCCTTGAAGCAACGACGGTGCGGGCCTTTCTGGTGTCTGCCGATCGTCCATAGATCGGGGTTACTGAAGAGGCACACCTTCATTGCCGGCAGTGCGGAGGGATTTCCCATCCAAGCCAAGGCAGACAAAGCGAGCCGGAGCCGGGCAAGGCTTCAGCTCACCGCCGCGAGACGGCGTTTCGTGGTTCCGGTGTCTCCACCGGCCGGCTCCACGAGGCTTCCGCCCCGCCTTTGTTTGACCGCGCCATGCGAGGCCGCGCGCCCGCACATGCGCAGCCCTTGTGCACGCCGGTTTCGGCGTAGATGGAGCGACCCTGATGGCGACCCAGCGTATCCTCGACTTCCTTGCCACCCGACGTCCGAACGGTCCCTGCCTCGTCGTTGACCTCGATGTGGTGCGCGACAATTTCCGCGCCTTCGAAAAGGCGCTGCCGGATTCGAAGATCTACTATGCGGTGAAGGCCAATCCTGCGCCGGAAATCCTGCGCCTACTCGCTTCGATGGGCTCGTCCTTCGACACCGCGTCTGTGGCTGAAATCGAAATGGCGCTGGACGCCGGCGCTCCCGCGTCGCGCATTTCTTTCGGCAACACGATCAAGAAGGAGCGCGATATCGCGCGCGCTTATGAATTGGGCATCCGGCTGTTTGCCGTCGATTGCGTCGAAGAGGTCGAGAAGGTGGCGCGTGTGGCCGTGGGCAGCCGCGTGTTCTGTCGCGTGCTGACCGACGGGGAAGGCGCGGAATGGCCGCTGTCGCGTAAGTTCGGCTGCGTACCGGCAATGGCTGTCGACGTGCTGCGCCATGCGGCTTCGCTTGGCCTCGATGCCTATGGCGTCTCCTTCCATGTCGGCTCGCAGCAGACCGATCTTTCGGCTTGGGACCGCGCGCTGGGTGACGCCGCCAAGGTGTTCGGAACGCTTGCCGAGGAAGGCATCGTGCTGAAGATGGTCAACATGGGCGGGGGCTTCCCGACACGCTACCTGAAGGACGTGCCGGCGGCGCAGGCTTATGGCCAGGCCATCTTCGAGGCTCTCTCCAAGCACTTCGGCAACCGCATTCCGGAGACGATCATCGAGCCGGGCCGCGGCATGGTGGGCAATGCCGGCGTCATCAAGTCCGAGGTGGTGCTGATTTCGAAGAAGGCCGACAACGACAATGTGCGCTGGGTCTATCTCGATATCGGCAAGTTCGGCGGCCTTGCCGAGACGATGGACGAGGCGATCCGCTATCCGCTGGTCACGCCGCGCGACGGCGATGCCGTTGCGCCTTGCGTGCTGGCCGGTCCGACCTGCGATTCAGCCGATGTGATGTACGAGAAGGCACCTTACCCGCTGCCCTTGTCGCTGACGATCGGCGACGAGGTGCTGATCGAAGGCACGGGCGCCTATACGACCACCTATTCGGCTGTTGCCTTCAACGGGTTTGAGCCGCTCCGATCCTACGTGATCTGAGAGTTCGGGCAGAAAGGTCGGTAGACTTCAAAAGCCTGTCGACTTTCGATCTCGAACTCACCGCCAGCGTCATTCGTCGGCGGCTCGCTTGTGGAACAGATCTCCGCTCGTGAAGGATTGCGGAAATGGAACTAGCTCAACACAAACAAGGTATCGCGGCGGATATCGCTGTCGTTGCTGAAAATGCCGCCGATGCTGTGGCAAGGGAAGCATTGCTCGACCGGGCGATGGGTCCGGGGCGCAAGCGCAAGTCGTCGGAAATGCTGCGGCGTGGCCGGCGTCCGTCCGAAGGACTCGCGTTCGTCGCACGCGATCAAGCGGGCTCACTCATCGGCACTGTGCGGCTGTGGGACGTCATGGCGGGCGAGGGCGGTGCCGCCGCGCTCCTGCTTGGGCCGCTCGCTGTCGAGTCTTCGCTCAAGGGCGCGGGCGTCGGCTCGGCGCTGATGCAACATGCAATTGCGGAAGCGGCGCGGCTGGGTCACCGTGCCATCCTGTTGGTGGGCGATGAGCCTTACTACCAGCGCTTCGGATTTTCTTCGCAAAAGACCGGGCAGCTTGCCATGCCCGGCCCTTATGAGCGGCATCGCTTTCTTGCGCTGGAGCTTGCCGAGGGCGCGTTGGATGGTGCTGTGGGTACGCTGAAGGCTGCAGGTCGTAAGTCGCGTCCGGACAAGCCCGAAGCCGCCTGAAACGAAAAAGGCCGCCCGAAAAAGGCGGCCTTTCCATTTTCGAGAACCTGCGTCAGAGCGGTTCATACTTTAGCGAAATTGTTGAACCGCTCTAACTCTTTGTTTTTACGCAGTTCCGGACGGAAAACCGGTTTCCACTTTTCCTGGAATTGCTTCAGCCTATCAACTGGCTGAGCTGCATGGCGATCGACATGTCGCCTTCGATCTTCAGCTTGCCGGTCATGAACGCCATGGTGGGGTTGAGGTCACCCGCGATCAGCGATTCCAGATCGTCCAGTGATAGCTTGATGGTGCAGTCGGCGGGACCGTCCGTGGTCGAGATGGCGGCACCGTCGATCAAGATCACGCCGTCGCTGCCGGTGTCGAACTTGACCGAGCGGTCGAAGCCGGCGCTCTGGACTTGTGGCTTCAGTCTGTCTGCAATTTCCTGGACGCCCATGGCACTTCCTCGTCGTTGCGCGTTCACGCGGTTGGATTTGCCCGGGCAGCGCCCAAGCCGCTTGATGGCGCACAGGCGCCGTTCGCTTGGATATATGGCGTATATGACGTTTACGTCAACGTGATTTCAAGCCGGCATCGGAAATGGCGGCGGGCATCAATGCGCACTCGCAGGCTCGGTGCCTTCCGCATTTTCGGGCTTTGGTGGCCTGCGGCGGCGCTTGGCGTTGTCGCGGATGTCATCCTTGGTCAAGAAGTCGATCTGTTCGACCAGCACTTCCTTGACCAGATCGGTACCGATACGGGCATTGATGCTGTCGCGCAGGCTTGTCCGGAAGGCATCGAGGTCGAGCGTGGTCTTGTCGGAGAAGTCAAGCTGCGGATTGGAATAGAGGTAGGAATAGACCTGATCGGTGATGACCACTGTCGGCGGTACGGATAGCTTTTTCAGTTCAGCCGGTTCGGCGGTGAACACCAGTTTCGTCAGGAAGTAGCCGTCTACGCGGGCATTTCGGACATAGGGCACTGTGATGATGTCGGTGTTGACATAGTCGAGCCCGCCCAGCATCGGCTTGGCGGCTTCGGCATCGTCGCGCGCACCTGCGGTCTGGAACGAATAGAACACCGCGCCGACGGTGACGGCACAGATCCAGAGCATGGCGACGATGAACTTGATCATCTGGCGGTGGTTCCGGCCGGGATCATGGTTGTGCCCAGCCGAACTGGCCGGCCGAGTAGGTGCCGTCGGCCTCGGCGTGCTGGATGGCGTTCTTCAGCAAGTTGGCCACTTCCTTCACTGCGTTCAGGTGGGCCAGGATGGCGGCTTCGTTGCGGGCGAGCTTCTGCCGCAGGCGGGTCAATCCTTCGCGGTGTTCCGCCAGCAGGTCCGGTTGATCGACGCCCTTGATGGTGCGGTTGAGCTCGTAGAGATAGCGGCTCTTGCGCGCGTTCGACGCCTTGATGTCGAAAGCGGGATTGTTGCGGATCGACGCTGTCTCTTCTTCGACGGCTTCTTCGATGCGCCCGATTATGGCGGCGAGGTTGCCCGGATGCTGGGCAGTGGCCTGCCGCGCCGGACTTGCTGCCGGTGCAGGCAGATTGGATGTGAATTCCGAATAGTCCGTCATCGGGCTACACCTTCTTGCTTGCTGCGGGAGCCTGATCGTCGCGCAACGTGCGTGTGATCTTCATCTGGAACTCCTGCACGAGGGATGTGGACAGTCGCGCCTGATTGTCGATTTCCGTTTTCTGCGGGCTCGTTGATACAGGGCCGATCGGCACCTTGCGCTTGCCGTCAAGGTAATGTTCGGCGGCAAGCGACTTGGCGATACCTATGCCGCCATTGTCGGCGACGACGCCGGCCAGGTGCTCGGCAAGCTGGGATTTCCACATGTCGCCGGCCAGTCCCTTGCCGTAGACGCCTTCGGCATCCTTCGGCAGCATGTTCTGGATGAATGTCTGCAACACCATCGCTTCGAAATGCTTGAAGTTTTCGGTGGCGGCATCCGGACCAGCCCCACCGGTCGCGCGTGACAATGTGGGGGCATTGCTAACAGAGAATTGTGCCTCGCTGACGCCAGTGCGTTGCATCAACTGGGCGCGCGCCTGCTGGATGTCGGCAGGGTTGGCCGCGCGGGCAACGTCGAGAACGATGTCGCTGGGTGGGGAGATCGCCAAGGAAAAGACCTTCTGCCGATTGTCGTTACGATCATCGCGCAACAAGCTTGTGGCAACCTGACGTGCCGGCCTATTCCGACGGGCGCTTCTGCTCGATGAGGTCGAGGCGCTCCCGGTCCGACTGGTGGCGTTCCTCAAGGCGGCGGGCTTCGTCGTATGCGCGCTCGACCATATTGGTTCTTGCCGTTGCCGCCGCGACCAGCGCAGCTTCGTTGCGCGCATTTTCAAGGTCGGCTTCACTGCGCGCAACGGCGTTGGCGATCCTTCGATTGTAGAGGTCGGGGAACAGGCCCGACAGGGAGCCGGGTGCATCGAAGGTTTCCACCAGTGTTTCCGCTTCCAGTTTCGCGGCGGCTGCGTTGGACAGGAAGGTTGCCCTGCGCGTTTTATGCAACGCCTTCAACTGCTCCTGTACCTGGACGAGTTTCTTCAGGCGTTCCTTGCGCGACGTCATTGCCCTACCTCGCCAATGTGATGTCGATAAAGCCGTCCACGAACAGGGACAGCATTGTGCCGAAGGCGAAATAGAACAGGATGAGGCCGCCGGCGATGACGAATGGCAGCGAGATGAAGTAGATCGGAATTTGCGGGGTAAGCTTGTTGACGAAGCCGATCGTCAGGTTGACCAGAATGGCATAGGCGATGAACGGGCTGCCAAGCCGGATGACGAGGAAAAAGCTTTCCGAGAGCGTGTCGGCTACGTCGACCAACGCCGCCTGCGGATTGAAGAACATATTGACCGGGGCAATGGCGTAGGAAGACACCAGCGCGCGTATTACTTCCAGATGGAAATCGAAGACGAAAAGCAACAGCAGGGCTGAGAAGGAGATCAGCGCGGCCAAGGCTGCTTGCGGCTCGGCCTCTTCGATTGACGGGCCGCCCATACTGTTGAAACCGATCTGCATTGCGAGTGCGGCACCGATGAAGCGCAGAGCCTCCATGTAAAGGCGCGTCATGGCGCCGATCAGGCCGCCAATCAAAAGTTCCGAAACGATCATCGGGGCAAAGACGGCAGGGCGCGCATCGACGAACGGGTAGATGCGGTCCCAGAGAAAAACAAGCAGGCCGGCGGTGACGGCAACGGCAAGAAACAGGCGCACTTGCAAGGGAACACGCACGCTGGAAAGGCCCGGCATGATCATGAAGCATGCGCCGATGCGGCAAAAGGCAAGAAACGCCGCCAGAACGACACCTTCCGCCAGCACGCTCACGATATGGTCCCGAGCACCCTGATTTCGACGCCCTTGGCGATCTCGACATGCGACAGCACGGGCAGCGTCGTGAACAGGCGTTCGACGATCATGCGAACATACGGACGCGCATCCGGCGCGGTGACGAGCACGAACCGCTCGCCGGCCTCGAGATGCTTGCGGATCGCCTTGGTGGCATCCTGTCCGAACTCTTCCAGTTGGCGCGGGTCGATATCGAATTCGCGTATCTCGCCCTTGGCGTCGCGCTTCAGGCTCTGGTGGAATGCGAGGTCCCAGCGGTTGCCGAGACGCAGCACCTTGAGAACGCCGCCTTCCGAGAGATCGCCGCAAATCTGCTGCGCCATGCGGATGCGGACATGTTCGACGATCTGTTCGGTGCGACGCACATGCGGCGCGATTTCGGCAATCGCCTCGATGATAAGGTGCAGGTTGCGGATCGACACGCGCTCTGCAAGGAGCAGTTTCAACACCGCCTGCAGGCCTGGGTATGAGATATGCGTCGTGCAAATCTCATCGGCCAGTTTGCGGTATTCCGGGTCCTGCCGCTCGAGCAGTGCCTTCATGTCCTTGTAGGACAGCAATTGCGGCAAGTTGTTTCGGATCACTTCCGACAAGTGGGTAAGCAGCACCGACATGTTATCAGCGTATGTGAACTGCTCGCGCTTCAAGTCTTCGGCGAAGGTGTCCATGACCGAGTAGGCGCGCATGCCGAAAGCCGGCTCACGCACTTCTTCGCCCGGAATATCGGGCATGTCGCGCGTGCCCAGCAACACCATGATTTCGCCCACGCGCATTTCATATTCGGCCACAACCGTGCCGTGGATCTTGATCTGGTAGCTCTTGGGCGGAATGGCGAAATCGTCGGTCAGGCGAACTTCCGGCACGACGAAGCCGTATTGGGTGGCGAACTTCTTGCGCATCTTCGACATGCGGAAGGCAAGCTCCTGATGTGAACTCAGGAGACGGGTCGATAGCTGCTTGCCGATGAGAAGCTCGATCTCGGCGGTGGCCAGCGAAGCCTTGACGGAATTCTTTTCTTCTTCCGCCTTTGCGGCGGCTTCGGTTTTTTTTGCCGCTTCCTGCTCGGCAATCTCACGATTGTGACGAAGCGGAATGACATAACCCAGGGCAGCCATGGCCAGCGCGAGGACGAGAAATGGAACAAGCGGCAGGCCGGGCATCATGCCCAGCAGAGCCAGAAGTGAAGCGGCGACGTAAAGTGCACGCGGATAAGCGCCAAGCTGGCCGAATACGGCCTGGTCAGCCGAACCGCGGGTGCCGCCCTTGGATACGAGAAGGCCGGCAGCGAGCGATACGATCAGCGCTGGGATCTGGGTGACGAGGCCGTCGCCGACAGACAGCTTGATGAACACGTCGGCCGCCTCGCCCATGCTCATGCCGTGGCGCAGATAACCTATGGCGATGCCGCCGACGATGTTGATGGCGGTGATGATGAGGCCTGCAATGGCATCGCCGCGCACGAATTTGGAAGCACCGTCCATGGAGCCGAAGAAGGAGGATTCTTCTTCCAGTTCGCGACGCCGCAACTGCGCCGTCTTGTCGTCGATCGTGCCGGCGGAAAGATCGGCGTCGATCGACATCTGCTTGCCGGGGATGGCATCGAGGGTGAAGCGCGCGCCCACTTCGGCGATGCGGGTTGCGCCCTTGGTGATGACGATGAAGTTCACCACGATGAGGATCAGGAACACGATCAGGCCGATGACGAAATCGCTCGACATGACCAGCTTGGAAAAGCCGCTGATGACATAGCCGGCGGCATGGGTGCCTTCGTTGCCATGCGAGAGGATCATGCGGGTGGTAGCGATGTTGAGCGAAAGCCGCAGCATCGTGGCGATCAGAAGGATCGTAGGGAATGACGAGAAGTCGAGGGGTCTTTGAATCCAAAGCGCAACCATCAGGATCAGCACCGACAAGGCGATCGAGAAGGCAAGGCCGATATCGATGAGGAATGCCGGGATCGGCAGGAACAGCACGGCCAGGATGATGACGATGCCGAGTGCGAAAAAGACATCGCGGCCGTTGCGTGCAGCTGTGCCGGTCGAGATGCTTTCGCTGATGGCCATCGTGTCGTCACGCCTCATGCACGGCGCGGCGCAAGGCAGCGCCACGGTTGGCCGAATCTAGCGGTTCAAACTTGCGCGAGGGTGGGGAAGCGCGCCGTCAGTGCAGGTCGATTGGTCCCTTCGGCGTGACGATCGCTTGGTTGGCGGTGGTTGGGCGTTCGATCATGCGGCGCACGCGTGGCCGGTCTGGGCCACTGTGGAGCGCTCGGATGCGTTCCGTGATCGTGGCGTCGGCGAATGTCGCGCGGGTGTTATGGCGCACATATTCCAGCCAGGTTGGCGTATGGTAGGTTTCCATCCACATGTCCGGATTTTCGAGGTCGCGTGCCAATGTCCAGTTGCGGGCTCCGTCGCGGCGTCGAATGCGCCCGCGCTCGGCCATCAGTTCGATGAATTCGGGAAGGTCTTCGTTTCGAATGATGTATTCGATCATGATTGCGATAGGACCGCTACGTGGCTTGAGATCGAGCGACAGAAGAGGCTCGGTAAAGCGGTTGAGCGGGTCGAGGTTGATTGCCGCCAGTTGAGGCAGGGGTACGAGGAAGCCGAGCGCGCCGCCGGCCAGCATGGTGATTGCGGCGGCAATCAAGGCCATTTCCACGCCGTGCGTTTCGGCAACAATACCCCAGACCCAACTGCCCAGCGCTATGCCGCCGAAAGTGGCGGTCTGGTAAATAGACAGCGCCCTGCCGACGACCCATCTCGGGGTCGACAACTGAACCGTGACATTGAAATGGGACAGCGCCAGTACCCAGCACGCTCCGCCTACAAGAAGGCCGGCGCAGGTCATCCATGCCTGCGAGCTGAGTGCCGCAACCAATGCGCACATGGCAAAGCCGAGGAAGGCGTAGCGAACCATGATCTCGCTGGGGAGTATCTGCCGCAACCTACCGCTGAGCAGTGCGCCGCCGACTGCGCCAAGACCGAAGGCACCCAGCATGATGCCGTAGGTCAGAGGACCGCCCTGGACAAGATCGCGTGCGACCAGAGGGAGCAACGCAAGGATCGATCCGGTGGTGAAGCCGAACACCGATGCCCGCAACAGAACCTTGCCGATATTGGGCGACATGGCCACGTAGCGAACGCCAGCGCCCATCGCTGCGCCCAAGGTTTCGCGCGGTAATTTCGCAGCAGGCATTTGCGGGTTCCAGCGAAACAGAACGAAGATCAGGGCAATGTAGCTGGCGGCATTGGCGGCGAACGCGGCGGCGGCCCCCGCCGTCGCGACGATAATGCCGCCAATGGCGGGGCCGACGCTACGGGTGAGATTGAACCCCATCGAATTGAGTGCGACGGCGGCGGGCAGGTCGGCGCGAGGGACCATGTCTCCGACCGAAGCCTGCCATGAGGGGTTGTTCAATGCCGTGCCGCAGCCGATGAGGAAAGTGAATGCAAGCAGCAACCAGGGTGTGATCAAGCCGAGATAGGCGACAATCGTAAGCAGGATCGACACGGTGACCATGAAGCATTGCGCCACCAGCATGACCTGTCGCCGCCCGAAGCTGTCGGCGATCGCACCGGAAAGCAGCGAGAAAAGCATGATCGGTAAGGCGGTTGAGGCCTGGACCAGGGCGACCATATCGGAGGACGTGGTAATGGACGTCATCAGCCATGCCGCACCGACGCTCTGGATCAGGCCGCCGAAGTTCGAAGCCAGGCTGGCGGTCCAAACGGCTCGAAAAATGCCGTGCCGGAACGGGGCCAGAGTGGATCTTCTTTCAACTTCAGGTTCGTCGTCGATCACGCATTTCGCTCCGGCAGCGTACGGATTTTTCTCCGTTGGCCTCGGATACTGCACAGCCTTTCGGATTCTAGGCCACTGCGAAGAATAGAGCGACTGTCTTCTAGGTCCAGACGGTCTCTTTCAACAGGCAATGGCAGGCAGGGCTGGTGGGCTAGAAGCCGTTCTCGACCCGCTCGAATATGACATTGGTAAAGGCGGAAATCTGGCTACCGACGAAGGGGCCGGTAAGCGCGACCACCAGCATAATGGCGACGATCTTCGGCACGAAGGTCAGCGTAATTTCCTGAATCTGGGTCAGTGCCTGGACAAGGGCGATACCTATGCCGACGACCATGGCCACCAGAACGACGGGTGCAGACGCGACGAGAACCGTCCACACAGCATATTGCATGATGTCGAGGGCGTCGGCTTCGTTCATGGCTTCAAGTCTACGCCGTTATCCAGTGCAAGGACATGGGCCGGGTGAGCCTGTCCCATTCGATTGTCAGCTCGCGTTCTTGACGGTGACGCCAGGGCCGACCGCAACTTCCGCGCCGCCTTCGAGTATGGCGGTCAATCCGCTCGCCGTGAGGCGCACTTCTTTCACCACACCGCTGGTTGCTCCATCGGCAGAAGTGAGCAAGTGGCCGATCAGGCTATCAGCCTGCGCGAGGGCCGACGACTGCAGGATCTGGTCGAGCTTGGTGTTGGTCTGGACCGTCTGTTCGACCTGGGAAAAGGTCGCAAGCTGCGACACGTATTGGGTCGAGTCCATCGGCTGGGTCGGGTCCTGGTTCTTCATCTGCGCAATCAGCAGCCGCAGGAAGGAATTGTAATCGACCGTCGCCTTCGATTTCGCCGATGCCGGGTTCGCGGTAGAGGGCAGGGTGGTGGTCATGTCCACGTTCATGGTCAGCGGGCTCCTACTGCCAGCGGGCGGACTTCGCCCATCTCATCGTCGTCGGTTTGCTGAAGCGCCTCGCGCTCGAATGCATAGAGGGAGCGGATTGTCTTCAAAGCTTCGAAAACATTGTCTTCGCCAACCATGCGGTCGACCTGCTTGAGCGGGTTGCGTATGCGTTCATCCTTGAAGCTTGCCAGCATCAGCGGCAGCGAACGGCGGAACATGTCGCGGGCCTCAGGTGCGCCTTGCGGGTTCATCAGCATGACTTGCAGGATGAAATAGAGCTGCTTGAGCGGAGTCGAAGCGTCTTCCGGCTGCAGAACATGGCTTTCAAGGAGGAATTGGACGTCGTTGAGCAATTCCATCGTGACCTTGCGGTCAAAGCGGATAACGGCGCCGTTGAGATAGATTTTCTCATTCGCTCTCAGGGAAAGCTTGAATGTGTTGCTCATTGGATACCATCCCGGATGATCTGGGAAACCTCGATGACGCCTTCGAAATTGTTGGTTCTGCCCTGGCGGATATCTTCCGTCTCACGAAGTACCCACAAGCCGATTGAAATGAGGTTGGCGCGCAATTCCTTTGGCAGTGCGTTCTCGTTGGAGCCGAGATCCTCGACGAAAGTCGTCCAGACACGGTTGGTGAAATGGAGTGCTTCGACGGCCTCCAGCGACTCAGGTCCCACGGCTGCTGCTGCCGTTAGCAGATCGATCGAGCGGCTCAACAACTGACGCTCACGATCCTTCGCATCAGCGACGGAGTCTGTTTGAATGTCGGCGTAGGAAAATTGATACATCGCTTATCCGTCTGATCAGGTCAGGTAGTTCAACAGGCTAAGTTGCTGGATGCGCGCCGTTAGCGCGAAGGATGTCTGGATGTGGGACATAAGATCGTTGACGCGGTTGGCGGCCTCGTAAGGATCGACGCCTTCGAGGTCGATGATGTGGCGCTCGAACAGATCCACTTGCGTGTTGATACGTTCGCTGGCGCCCGACACCCGGTTTTGAACGATGCCCGTCTGCGATTGCAATTGACCGAGGTCGGAGATTGCCTCGCCGGCAAGGGCAAGTGCTTTTGCAGCGGCTGCATTCTTGGCAGCGGTGCTGAGGTTGCCGGAAAATGCCTCACTGACGATGGCGGCAGCCATCGCGATCTTGCGCAGACCCTCCTGGTTGGCGCTGACCGAGGTTTCGGTCGTTTCATTGAGAGCAATACGGCTGACAATCTGCTGATCCGTCGCGTTAGACCAGTTGGCCTGCCAGCCGGCGCCCATGAATTGCGGGGTAACGTCGTTGGTCAGGAAGTCGCCCATGTCGGCGGCTGAAATATTTGCGGCAGCCGGGTCGCTCTGGCTGAAGCCGAAGTGAGCCAGGAAGGCGGCGTCAAATGCTGCTTTGGCAGGTGATGACGCCGAGTAGTCGTTGATCGGCCTGACGTCGGTATTTGTGCCGGCGAACAGATATTCTCCGTTCAAGCTGGAATTCAGCATCGAGGTCAGAGATTGGAGGGCGGAGCGCCCGCTTTCGGCAGCGACGCTATCGGGCATGTCGCCCGAGGTAGCAACCGTCATGCTGGAGAGCAGGGATTGCGCGGCGCTGACAATTTGCCCAAGCGCGTCCTGCGTCGACGTCAGGCGCGAAGATACCAGCGCGTTTGAATCGACAATGCTGTTCAACCGGTCGAGATCGCGGTGGAAATTCACCGATTGCGAGGTATTGGCTCCCAGGGTCAAGCCGATATCGGCGACCTTGCCGCTGTCCAACTCCTTCTGTGCTTTGACCAGATCGACCTGCATGCGCGTTTGCGAGTAGCGCATGGCGTTCGAGATGGCGGAGGAAGAAACGGAGACAGCTTTCATGGTCAGACTGCCTCAAGCAGTGCGTTAAGCATTTGGTCGATCGTGCTCATCAGGCGTGCCGAAGCCTGGTAGGTGTGTTCGAGGTCGAGCATTAGCGACATTTCCATGTCGACGTTCACGCCGGTCTCGTTCGACAACGCTTCGGCGGAGCGGCTGGCCAATGCCTCCTTGGTGTCCGCCAAGGTGGTGGCCTGCTGGCGAATGCTCTCGAACCAGCCGATAGCGTTCGATGAAAACGAGGTAACGCTGGACGTTGCAGCGATGCCGGCGGCGGGGCTGAAGCTCATCGGCGTATCAAGCCGATCTCCATAACCGATCAGCAACTCGGAGTAGGACGCTCCGCCGGTCGGGTTCTTGACGTAGCCAGCGCCATTGATGCCGCCGTCACGTACAAGATTGACGTTGCCGCCCTGAGACGGATCGACGGCAGCATTGATGCGGATCGTTCCGGCCAGGCCCGGTTCCAGCGTCGTGGGGACGGTTGGGCCGCCCTGCCAGGTGAAGAGACCAGCCATGTCGGCAAGAGGCGGGGCCTTTTCCGCAAAGGCGTCGATAAGCCCGCGAGCGATCTCGTCAAGCTGGTTCTGCATGGTGGAGGCGACACCGTCGCGCAACTGCAGGAAGCCAGCTAGCTTGCCGGTTGCTTCGCTGTTTCCTCCCGAACCGGACGATATCGGAACATTATCGATATAGACGGTTGAGCCCGTCGTTGTCGGCCCGTAGCCCGGTGACGGGGTGAAGCTTACCGAGCGCGGAATGGTCTCGAACAGCGTCGTGCCGTCGGTGGTCGTGACGACCATGTCGTTGTCGCCGCGCGTGTAGGTCGAGATTGGTACGTATTCGGCGATCTTCTTCAGCAGCGCGTCGCGCTTGTCCAACGCGTCGGAAACGTCGGTGCCGGAACGGGTGCCAGATATGATCGCCTTGTTGGCGTCTTCGAACTGTACGAGCAAGTCGTTCAATTGGCCGACAGCATTGGAAATCTGGCTGTCCATGTCTGTGCGGAAGGCCTGTATGGCAGTCGTCCCCTCGTTCAGGGAACGAACGGCCTGCCTGGCCGTCTCGATGACACTGGCACCAAGGTTCTGGTTCGAGGGCGACGTGGCATAAAGCTGCAGCGCGTTTTGCAGATTGCCGATTGCCGTGGAGGCGGAAGCGGCATTGTCGACGCCGTTGACTGCGATCTGGAGCCTGTCCAGCCCGCTTGACAGAGTGGATTGGCCGCTCCAGGCCGATAGGGCCGCCAGGTTTTGCCGGAAAAGCTGGGCATTGGTGGCGCGCTGGATATCGACCGAGCGCGCACCGGGCGCCGTGCTGACCACAGTGGCAGTGCGGCGTGAGTAGTCAGGGTTCGAGGCATCCGAAACATTGCGCGTGACAACGCTGGTCTGGCGCGACGTCGTCAGAAGCGCAGACTGGGCGATGCTCAATGCGGATGACAGGGACATTCTATACTTTCACGGCCTCTGTGCCGGTTGCTATCTCTTAAGGTTGACCAGGACGTCCATAAGGTCGGAGCCAGTCTGGAAGACTTTGGAATTTGCGGTGTAGCTGCGCTGGGCAGCGATCATGTCGGTGAGTTCTTCGGCGATATCGACGTTGGAGCTTTCAAGGGCCCCCGATACGACTGCGCCGAGCTTGCCCTCATTGGCGAAGCCGATGGTTATCTCGCCGGAATCCGTGCCTTGGGCGTAGACGTTTCCGGGCAGCACGGCCAACCTGTCGGGGCTTTGCACGGTAGCCAGCGGGATCTTGTAGAGCGCGCGGGTGGAGCCGTCGCCGTACATGGCGTAGATGGTGCCATCCTTGCTGATCTGGACCTTGTCGATCGTGCTGGGCGCGTTGCCGTTGGTGGCACCGCCGGAAACGGTGAAGCTCGTGCCTAGTTGCGTAAGCTGTGACAGATCGAGAGTGAAGCCTGCGCCATTCGGAATGGTAAGGGAAACACTGTCGGTTCCGCCTGTCAGTTTCCCTGTCGTGTTGTCGAAGGTCAGATCGGCGCTCCCGAGAGCACCACCGGCATATGGGAACGATGTGCCGGGCGTGGCGGCTGCCTGATCGAATACCGCCACCTGCCAGGTACCTGCTCCGGTATTGGTGAAGTAGACATCCAGCAGCTTGCGGTTGCCGAGATTGTCATATGCCACCATCGAGGATTTCGACGTGTACTGTGCCGTCATTGTGTTCGTTGTGGGCAGGTCGCCAGCTGCGACCGCCGTCGCTCCTGCCGGCAGATTTCCTAGATAGTAACCTTCGGTGCTTGGTGAGGCTGTCATCTGACCATCGGCGATGCGCACGGGCTCAAGTCCGTCGAAACCGTTCACGGTGGCTGCGGGATCACCGTTCTCGTAGCTGTAAGCCATCAACTGGAAGCCGGCGGCGTTTACCAGACGGCCTTCGCCATCGGGAACGAAGGCGCCCGCGCGGGTCAAGAACGGTGTGCCGTTCGGGTTCTGCACGACAAAGAAGCCGTTGCCGTCCACAGCGAGGTCCGACACGGAAGTCGTGTACTGGAGAACGCCCTGGGCGCTGATCGAATTAATGACGGTGGTAGTGACGCCGCCGGAGTTGTAGCTGCCTCCTGTGCTGGGCATGACCAACGTCGAAAACTCTGTCGAGGCTCGTTTGTATCCAGTCGTATCGGAGTTGGCGATGTTGTCTGCAGTAGTTGCCAGACGATTGGCTTGGGCGGCCATTCCGGAAACGCCGGTTCGCATCATTCCATACAAGCTCATCGAAACGTCTCCTCGAGTCCACTGGGTGTGGCGAAAAGAATACGCTTGTTATCTTGCGCGAGGCTGGCGCGGAGAGATGGGCGCAGACCGGACGCCCGATTCATCAGAAGACGAGCCGGTAACCGAGAAAGCGTTTTGAATCGATCGGGTCGTGGCCAAGCTTTTCGCGAAGCTTCTTGCGCAGCTTGGAGATGTGACTTTCCACGACATTTTCCTCGACCTCTTCGTCGAAGATGCCGTAGATCGAATTGAAGACTTGGGTTTTGGTGACGCGGCGCCCGCGATTGGCGGCGAGGAATTCAAGTATACGCCGCTCGCGCCGTGGCAATGGCAGCGGTTGGCCATTGATCTCAGGATCACGGCCATCCATGAAGATGCGCATCGGGCCGATCTCGGTGAAGTTCGCGCTTTCATCGGCCCTGCGGCGGATCGCCGTGATGCGTGCCAGGATTTCGCGGATGTGGACAGGCTTGCGGACGACGTCGTCCACACCCCAGTCGAAGAGCTTCAGCGTGTTCTCGAGCGAATGGTGCTCGCTGAGCGCGATAACAGGTGCGCCGGTGCGTCCACGGATCTGACGTGGCGAAATGCTGCCTTCGCGGCAATCGCCGATCAGGAAGGCACTTACCGATTTGAGATCGTCGTCGGCGACGCTGGCCACCCATTCATCGAATTCGCTCGGAGCGAAACCGGCACACGCGACGCCTTCCCGGTCGAAAAGTGAGTTGTAGCCCTCGGTTACGAGTTCTCGCTCGTCAACAACCACAATCATCGGCCCGCCCTCCGAATCAAATCATTTTCCCCGGAGACAAGGGGTAATCGCTGGCCCGAATCCTGAAAAACCGTCAATTCTTGTAGCCATTTTTTTGGGAGTCAGAAATCGTGTGGGTTTTGGTGGTAGTCGTCGGCAGGCGCGACGTAGGTTGCTCGGCGAAGGTGAAACCGAGTGGTGCGAAGCCTTGATGGGCTATGAACTCATGGGTTGCAGAAGGCGCGTGCGTTGGAAGTCCATTTTCCGAAGCCAACTGCGACCATATTGGCTATGACACGGCAGACATAAATCTTCTGCGCAGGGTCATTGTCGGGGCCGGCGTGGTAGCGAGCGACTGCCATCGACCAGGTTGTGTGACGGGCATGCAGGCTGGCCAGGAAACGGGCGGCGTAGTCGACATTCTTGTGTGGGTCGAGCATGTCGCTCACGCTGCGGAAGTGTTCGGCGTGGTAGTGGTGGTTGACCTGCATGCAGCCAAGATCGATCAGTTTCTTGCCTTCCCTTTGGGCAGTCGCAAACGTGGCAAGGGCTTCGCTCCGGCTCTTGGGGAAGACTGCCTTTCCTTCTATATTCAATGCGTTAGGTTGAAGGCTGCCTTTTTTCCCTGTTTCGGTAAGGCCGACCGCGTAGAGGATACCCGCCGGAATGCCGTAGCGGTCGGCAGCCCGCAGGATTTCGGTTTCACAAGCGTTTGTCGACGCATCGGCATCTGGCGGGAAAGCGCTAGATAAACAGGCCGCTGTCAGCACGACCGCGAACAGTCGAACCAGAGCGGCCGGAATTTTGCGCGTCATTGTCGTGGCTCCTTCCCGAATGATGATTGCCGGAACTGTTGCCATCGCTGCCCGACTGCCCGGATTGGAAAGACGATGAATCGCGGTTTGGGAGCGCGGTGGCAGAGCCATTCGTGTCAGTGCGAGATGTAGGTGTTGTTGCTATTTGAGGTTGTAAAACGGTGACTTTCCCGACATCGAAACCGAGGTCGCGCAAGGCCCGGGCGATGGTGTCGCCGTCCGATGACAGATGTCGATAAGCCTCTTGAGTGTCGGGCAACAACTCAATTGAAAGTTGTTCTCCGGTGAGGCGCAGTTGTGCGTTGACCACCCCGAGTTCTGCGGGGTGAAGTTCGATCTTCAATGTATGGGCTGCGACAGGAGCCTGGTGGGGGGCGGCTGGCAACAAAGCCGCAGTCGATGGAGTCTGTTGCGTCCCGATGTCAGATGCTATCGCGGTGACCAGCCGCGAGGTGGTCGGGTCAAGCACCGGCGTGAACGGCGCCGGGAAACTCTGCGTCGAAGTCACGGTGACGCGCTCGTGAATTTGCGGTCGGGCGACTGGTTCACTAGAGATTGCAGCGTCATTCGAACGCGTGGCTTCGGCCAGACTACCCAATGTGTCTGGCTTTCCGGCACCGTTGCCCACCGATATTTCCGCTTCACCAGCCGGTTCGACGGCAACTGTGGTCGGGAAAGCTGTCCTGGACGGCGTTTGTGGAGCTTCGATAATGCGTGGGCCGTCTGCCTTCACTGGCTTTCTTTCCGGCAGTTCTGAATCGGTTTCAGAGAAAATGGGTTTCGACGCTCGGTGCGAGCCGGGTATGCCATCGTCTTCGGCGACGTGGTCGCCGATGTCGCTCATGTCGTTCAGCCCCGAGGCGCGATTGATCTCCTGTAAGCTCATGAGCAGCGGCAAACGTTCATGTACGGTATTGCCGGGGGATGCCTCGCCTTGCTTTTCCATTGGCTTGTGCGTTGTCTCGTCATTCGTTCGGGCCGGTTTGCCGGCACCCAGGAGGAAGCGATGGATCTTGTTGCCACTGGCTTCTCCCGCCACCTCTTCTTTTCCTGTACGCGCGTCGTGGTGTTCGCCATCTTCCGCTACACGGTGGAAGACATTGTCGCGCGATCGGTGGTGAGGATGGCTCGCTGCGTGTTTCGGCCTGGCGTGGCCGATGTTGCCGCCCAGCACGTCCTGAAAAGTGGTGTCGCCGCTGTCGGCGGTTGCCTGTGCAACGGACTTGTTTCCCAATGAACCGGGGAGGGTGTTGCCGATGCTGACGGTCATTCGGGCGCTGCTCCAAGCAACTGGTCAATCTTGTCGAGAGTGCGGTGGGTGGTGGCTATGGCTTCATCGGTCGGATCGGCAGTTGCCGGGGAAGCAGGCTCCGTTTGCGAAGCGTCGCTCGAGCTTGTCGCTTCCACCGCCGGGGTAGCCTTTTCGACAGGTGCGGGCGTTGGCTGCTCAGGCATGATTCCTTCCACCACCGGAAGCTCGTCTCCTGCTTCAGATGACGGTTCCATGGCTGGCTTCTCAACGGCTGCCGCAGCTTTTGCCTGCGTTGGTTTTGGTTCACTCGTCGTGTTGGCCTCTTGCGGGGAAGGCAAGATCTTTGCGGGCGGCGCAACTACTTCGCTGGTGATGGTGCGGGCTGCGTCGAGCAGGAACCGGTCACTTTCCGACAAGCGCTCCCGGTCAATGTCATGCAGGTTTTTGCGCACGTCTTCGATGGTTTCCGAAGTCACGTTGGACAGGTTGGCATAAAGCTGGGCGCGTGGGTCGTCGGTGTTGAGGATGCCGTTATCGCCCTGCTCGGCTCTTGCCGCTGCAAAAGCGGATAGATCTATCAGCCCGTTGATCGCGGCACTGCGGGCGATACGAAGGTAGATCACCTTTTCGCGTTCAGGATCCATCATGCCCACGATGTCCTCGAGCTTGTCATGGCTTATCGCCATGTTCAAAGCTACGACGCCATCCACGAATGCATCGGCGAACTGACTTGCGTAAGGGGAATGCAGGTAACGCGCGACATATTGTGTCGAGGCGCGGACAAAACGTACCGCATCTCCTGTGTCGACGGTAATGGCGATCGACCTGCGAAGTGACGCCTCTTCCACCAGAGTGCCGGGGCACAACAAGCGCGCCTGATCCAGTAGTTTGAGCGCGCTGGCGGGATCTTCCTTGGCAAGCAGCGATCCCTTGACCAATGCAACGAACGGACCGAGATCGCGTGGCAGCGTCAAGGGATCGACCAACTTCAATGCTTGGAGCGCGCTACCGGGATCACCCTGAAGATAGGCTATCACGCCGGCTGCCATCGCCTTGTCCTGATCGCTCAGTTCAAGGCGCGATGCTGCCACTGCCAGTGTAGCGGGATTGCCGCCGCTCATGCCGTAAACCAGCAACGCGTGAAAATTCTTGGCATCCTTGAAGTCTTGCGTGTCCGCATCACGCAGGCGTTGATCCGTGATCTCAAGCAACTTGCCCTGCATCGGAAGGGCTGCATGGTCGCCAGACGCGATGCGGTCCTGGACGAGTTGAAGCGATCTTACGAGTTGATAAGGTTGGAGCCCTTCCTGTCCGTTGGCTATGGAGCCGAGGCTTGCGATGCAAAGCCCAGCGCCGACAAACCGCCAGAATCCGGCTCGACCAATCATCCATCCGTCTCCAGAAGGATGGCGATGCGCCGGTTTGCGGCAGAAAGCGGATCTGCCTTGTCCTTGGGGTCACGGTCGGCAAATCCAGCGACTTCCTTGATTCGACTTTCGGCGACGCCGCCACGGACAAGCATGTAGTAGGCTGCGTGGGCTCGCGCAGAAGACAAACGCCAGTTGTCATATGTGTCATTGCGGAAAGGGCGTGCGTCGGTATGCCCCTGGATGGAGAGGGTGCCCTTCTGGTTGTTGATGACGCGGCCGATCTTCTCCATCGCCAGAACCAGGTCGCGGCGCGGCACCGCCGAACCGATTTCGAACATGCCAAAATCGAGTTGATCGGTTATGGAGATCACAACTCCCTTTTCAGTGGCCTCGACGGTTATGCCATCGGCGACCTTGTCTCCGGACAGGGCCTTGGCCAGTTCCTGCTTGACGCGCTCGGAAGCTTCGACCGTCTCGGCGCTGGGGCTTTTGTCGGCAGGCTTTTCTTCCACGTGCTTCGGTTTGGGAGCGTCAATCTTTGCAAATTCGTCCCGCAGTTCGCTGTCGCCTGACACTGGGGAAGATGGGTTGAAGGGATGCTGTAAATCCTCGAGTCCCGGTTTTGGTTCGGGGGCAGGCTCGGCCTTGGTTTTCGGTACCGCGATATCGGCGACCTTGTCGCCGGGTTTGACCGGATCGCCTTCGATCTTCGCCCGCTCGGCGCTCGCTTCGGCACCCGGAGTGGAAATCTGCTGCGACCAGAAATCCGGTGCGAACGGATCGCGATAGGACTGGCCACCGGAGGCGCCGTTGGCTGGCCCGGCATTGTGCGCGCCGCCGTCGCCCTTTTCACTGATGTTCTGGAGTTTGCCGGAATTGGCGACGATTTCAGCCAGCATCGCATAGGGGTTGGCGAACAGTTTCTCATCTGAAGGGAAAGTCTGTGCCGTCGGCTCCTCTTCCTTGTTCTTTTCCTTGACAGAACCGGCGTTGCCTCGACCTTCCTTCCCTGTCTTCGTGGCAGCATCCTGCTGATCATCAGCGGCCATGCCGGACGAAGCCGACTCGTTGCCGAGATCCTCAAGACCCTTGCGGTTGGCGTTGCGGTCGATCAGCTTGATAGGATTGAAATAGCTGGCAACGGCCGCCTTGGTCTGTTCGTTAGCGGCGTTGATCAGCCACATGACAAGGAAAAAGCACATCATCGCCGTCATGAAGTCGGCGAAGGCAATTTTCCAGACGCCGCCGTGGTGGCCTTCGTCCTCGTCGCCATGGCCGCGGCGTACGATGATGATCTCGTGCTTTTCGCCGGTGTCTTCAACTGTGCTCATGACAAAATCTCGGACAGGGCGGTAGACCATTCCGACATACGGGTTTCCACCACGACGTCATTGATGGTGACGGTCAGGTCGAAGCCGGGAGCTTCGATAAACTCGAGATCGGCGGCCCGGTCTCCCAGTGAGCCGCTCAACGTCTCAAAAAGGGAGATTGGTCCCTGCACGCGGATGCGTACGGCCTCGGGATCCGCCATCGCGCTGGTGATCGTGTCTGCAAGCACGGCAAGGGATCGTTCCTGAAGGTGTTTGCTCAACACCGCGCCGATAGCCCGTGCCGCCGCCGTGCTGACCAACTCGATCACCTGGGCCTGCATGGCATCCATGCGTGAAGCAATGGCGGCGCCGACGTCTGTGCCAAGAGTTTCCAGAAACGCCTTGGCTTCATTCGCATTGGCTTGCCTCACCTCGGCCAACTCATTTTGGTGGGCTTCGGTCAGGCGGGCTTCGAGCGCGGCCTCCGCCTCCGCGACGGCCTCGGCTATCAACTGGCCAATGTCGGTCTGGGGCGCACTAGCCGTCTGGCGTGGTGCGTCGACCGGCGTCGGACTGCTCCGCTCCTTGATCGACCCGAAATCCGGTAATAGTTGGAGAAGCGCCGTGGCTGACATCATCCCACTGCCTCGGGAGCAGCCCATTTGCGCAAGATCTGGGCTGTACGCTCCTCGTTGAGGTCAACCATGCGGGCAAGCCGCTCTTGAGGCGCGGGCCTCAGCTTGCGGCGTAAATCGTCCAAAGGAGCAGGGGCGCCTCGCGATGCATCGGGGAGAGTTGCCTGCACCGTATCGTCATTCGCTGCGGCGACGGCATCAGGGGTAGGGAGCGATCGCTGCACTTCGTCGAAGCTCGGACCGGCGATAGCGCTTTCTGTTTTTGTCTGTGCCGTCAGAGCAGCGGCCATGGGCCGTAGTCCGAAGAAGGCGACAAGGAAGACCACGACGATGAACGCGCCGGCATTGATGAGCGTGCCGGTGTAGTGGCCTACCGACTCAAGGATGCCGGGCTGTTCAATTACCTGTCCGTCCAGTCCATCAATGAATTCGACTGCCGAAACCTCGATGACGTCGCCGCGCTTCTCGTCAAAACCGGTAGCGGAAGCGACCATCTTGCGGATATCCGCCACACGGGAAGCGATCTGCTCGGGCGTCACGTCCTTGCCCAGGATCGTGGCCAGGCGCTGCTGGTTGACGACAACCGCTACGGACATCCTGTTGACCGTGTAGCCGTTCGAGACGGTCGCGATACGCTTGGAGTTGATTTCGTAGTTGGTGATTTCTTCCTTGCGGTCGTTCTGGGACGTCGATTGAGGGCCGTCGGTCGCTCCCGGTTGCGTTTCCGGCAGGTTCTGTTCAACGCTTGCCGGCGCGGAGGCCTGCTTCTGGCTGCTCGCCTCGTTGTTGCGGACGGTCTGGATAGATCGCTCGACACGGGAGTTGGGGTCGAAAATAGTTTCTTCGGTCTGGCGCGTGTCCGTGTTGACGTCTGTCTTGACGCTGGCGCGGAAGTTGTCAGGCCCAAGATAGGGGGTAAGGGCGCGCCGGATATTTTCCTCGATCTGTGCTTCAACCGATTGCTCGACGCCGAGGGTGCGGGCGGCACTCGTGTTGGACGGATCGTCGCCCGCGACCAGCAGATTGCCGGCGGAATCGAGGACCGTGACCTTGTCTGCGCCCAAGCCCGGTACGGCAGCCGCCACAAGGTGGCGGATGGACATCGCCGTCTTTTCACCGTCGATGCCGGCGTAGCGGATCACGACGGATGCGGAAGGCTGCTGCTCGTCGCGACGGAAGTTGGCGCGCTCGGACATCACGATGTGGACGCGGGCTGCCTTGATGCCCGACAGCGACTGGATTGTGCGGGAGATTTCGCCTTCCAGCGCGCGCACGCGGGTGATCTGCTGCATGAACGAAGTCAGCCCGAGCGAGCCGACGTTATCGAACAGCTCATAGCCGGCGTTGGCGCTGGTCGGCAGGCCTTTTTCCGCCAGCAGCATGCGCGCTTGCGCAGTGGTTCCGGCGGCGACCAGCACGCTGCTGCCATCGGAGCCGACATCAAAACTGACGCCGGCCTCTCCGAGCACCATGCCGATCTGGTTTACGTCCGAACGTTCAAGCCCGACATAGAGGGTCTCGTAGGCGGGGCGGTTGAGATAGATCGAAGCGACCGCGATGATTGCCATCACCAGCACGGCGATGCCGGCCAGCATGGCTAGGCGCTTGGCGCCGAAGCCCTTGAGGTTGTTGACGATTCCCTGAATCTGTTCCGGCACTGCCCCACGGTCCCCGCATAGTTGCCCGCTCAGAGTCTACCTGGCGAAGCTTGTGCGAAAATGAAATCAGGCCGCGTTTGGGCGCGGCCTGATGGCATCAAGCATGGCGTCAAGCGGGGTCGGTCAGCCCTTGAACAACGCCAGGATGTTCTGCGAGTTGGCATTCGCAATCGACAATGACTGGATGCCGAGTTGCTGCTGGACCTGCAAGGCCTGAAGCCGGGTCGATTCCTTGTTCATGTCGGCGTCGACGAGTTGGCCGACACCCCTGTCGATCGAATCCATCAGCTTGGAAACGAAGTCCTTCTGCAGGTCGATCTGCTTCTTGGCTGACCCCACGATGGTAGCGGTGTCCGTCAGGTCCTTCATGACGTCGTCAACCTTGGAGATCATCTGCGTGATGATGTCGTCAGTTACGCCGGCCGCCGTAATATCGAGATTGTAGACGGAGATGTTGTCGATCTTGGCGGGAACAGGTGCCGTGACGGCTGCTTGAGCGGCAGTGTTGGCGGCGATATCCGTTGCGCCGCCGGCGATGGCTGCCTTGTATGCCGTGTCGTACTCGGACTGCGCCGCTGCAGTAGCATAGATCGAGGTCTGGCGATCGAGCAGCCCCTGGTTTTTCACATCGGCTGCCAGGCCAGAGTCGAACAGCTTTACGCTTTCGACGTTGATGTCGATCGTGCTCAGCACTACCGACCCGTCGGAGCCGCGGTTGAAGGAGGATACGATCCTCACATCCTGTTGCACGCCGTCGTTCGCGGCGCTGACTTGCTTGGAGATCACCGACAGGAAATTACTGCCGGAGAAAGTCGCCGCGTCGGCGTAAGATTTCATCTGGCCCTGAAGCGCCTTGATCTCGGTCTGGATCTTGGCCTTGTCGGAATCGCTGGCGCCGTAGGCGGCAACCAGCTTCTGCTTGATCTGGTCGACCGTTTCCAGCGCCTTGTTCATTCCGGTGTAGGCGGTGTCGACTTTTGAAGCACCTAGACCCAATGCGTCCTGTACGGTGGACAAGGACTGGTTGTCTGAACGCATCGTCGTGGCGATCGACCAGTAGGCTGCGTTGTCCACCGCTTCTGCAACCCGGTAGCCGGTCGAAATCCTGCTTTGGGTCTGCTCAAGCGCCCTGGTGGTTGCGCTCAGACTTTGAAGTGCTGTCAACGCCGAAGCGTTTGTCATGATGCTGGCCAACGAACTCACCCCTCTTAAATTCCGGCCTATACACAGGCCGGATCGACCTTCCAGGTTGGCGGTGACGCCGCACCTGCCATCTCGCCCTAAAGCTGTGGTTAACCATAATTAGAGCGATATGGTTAATGGCCGATTAAAGAAATTTGCGCCGGGCGCCGAATTGGGTGAACGTGGGTGCGGGGTGACGAAATCGTACGCTGAAATGCAAAAAGGGCCGCGCATGTGGCGCGGCCCCGATTGACGAAGATCGGTTTGGTTTAGCGGACAAGGGACAGGATCGACAGCGAGCCGCTATTGGCGATCGACAGCGCCTGGATGCCAAGCTGCTGCTGAACCTGCAGGGCCTGGAGGCGGGTCGATTCCTTGTTCATGTCGGCGTCGACGAGCTGACCGACGCCGCGGTCGATCGAGTCCATCAGGCTCTGCGTGAAGGTCTTCTGCAGATCGACGCGGCTCTTGGCGGCGCCAAGGTTGGTCGCTGCCGTCGTCATGTCTTTCAGTGCGGCTTCCGTCGCGGTCAGCATCTTGTTGATCTGGGCGTCGGTTGCGAACAGCGTGCCATCCGTCAACTGCATCGAAGACACTGAGAAAGCGTCTGTGGCGGCATCGGTGCCGAGCGCGCCCGATGTAGCGGCAACGACTGCACCGGTGGTGCCGAGGCGGGCGGCGTCGAGAATGCCCTTCTTGGTCGGTGCTGCGCCGCTGTCATACAGCTTAATATCTTCCACTTTCACGTCGATGGTGGAGATCGAGGCTGTACCGCTGGCAGAACGGTTGAAGGCCGAGACGATCTTGACGTCCGCAGCAGTACCGGACGCATTGGAAACCGACAGCATGTTGGTGCCGGAGAAGGTGGCGCCATCGGCGTAGGATTTCATCTGGTCCTGCAGCGCCTTGATCTCGGTCTGGATCTTGGCCTTGTCTGCATCGGTCGTTCCGTAGGCGGCAACCAGCTTGTTCTTGATCTGATTGACCGTGTCGATCGCCTTGTTTATGCCGGTGTAGGCAGTGTCGACCTTCGAAGCGCCGAGACCGAGGGCGTCCTGCACCGTCGACAGCGCCTGGTTGTCGGAACGCATCGTAGTCGCGATGGACCAGTAGGCGGCGTTGTCGCTGGCGTCGTTAACACGATAGCCGGTCGAAATGCGCGACTGGGTGGTTTCAAGATTCTTGTTGGTTGCATTCAGGCTCTGCAGAGCCGTCAACGCCGAGGCGTTGGTCATGATACTGGCCATGTACTCGTACCTTTACACATTTACACGTATTGATGTGACATACCGGCTTGTCCGGTATGACGGTACGGCATCATGCCAATGATCGCTCAAACTCAATCACCCGCCATTACAGTGACCATGACAGGCAATCCCTGTAAATTGGATAAGCGGTATGGTTAGCGAAACCTAAATCGAGGCTGGTCGACGGATTCTTGTCAGGTAAATGACCGCACGAGGCTGCCGACAAGCAGGTTCCAGCCGTCGATCAGCACAAAAAACATGATCTTGAATGGCAACGATACCACCGTCGGTGGCAGCATCATCATGCCCATCGCCATGGTGATGGTCGCAACGATCAGGTCAATGACCAGAAACGGAAGCACGATCAGGAAGCCGATTTCGAAACCGCGCCTGATTTCCGAAATCATGAAGGCCGGGACAAGGATGCGCAGGTCCACCGTTTCGCGCGAGACTGTCTGCCCGCGTTCGCGGGCAAGGTCGGCGAACAGGTCAAAATCCTTGTCCCGGACGTTATGCAGCATGAAGGTTCGGAACGGATCGGCGATCTTCTCCATCGCCTCGGTCTGGTTGATCTGGTTGTCCATCAGCGGCTTTATGCCGCCATTCCACGCCTGATCGAAGGTCGGAGCCATGACGTAGAACGTCATGAACAGCGATAGTGAAATCAGGATCAGATTCGCCGGCGTCGATTGCAAGCCGATGCCTGCACGCAGGATCGAGAACGCAATGATGAAACGAGTGAAACTCGTCACCATGATAAGCAGGCCGGGCGCCACCGACAGCACGGTGAGCAGGCCGAACATCTGGATGATGTAGCCCACGGTCGTGTTGTTCATCTGGCCGATGCCACCAAGGTCGATCTGCTGGGCAGATGCGGCGGTAACGGCTGCAACGACAATCGCAACTGAAAGGAGGATCGCTCTCATTCGTATAGCAGCGTCCTGATCAGCACATCCTTGACGTGGCCGTCCCCGCGCATCGAGGCGCGTTCCTGCAGATCCGCCTTGAGATGAAGGAAGCCGCTGGCGCCCTCGACCTGATGCATCTTCACCGTGCGCATGAAGGTCAAAAGATCCTGATGGATTTCCTCTACGGTTTCCGTCGGCAGAGGGGCGTCGAGCAAAAGCGAGACATCCATGCGCACCCATGTTTCCACGGGGGCAGCAAGACTGGTGGTGATCGGGGGAAGTTCCGTCACGATCAACGCAGCTTCGGCACTCTGCGGTGTCGCTGCCGCGTGTTCGCCATTTTCAGCAGGAGGAGCGTTTGCAGGCGTTTCCGAGTTCTTCAGGTAAGAACCCGAGACCCAGCCTATACCAAGCGCCGCCACGGTCATTCCAAGCAACATCGCAGCCTGGATGATCAAGGATGGTCCCTTGGCGACTGGGATCTGCTCGGCGTTCGCCATATAGGGTCACGTCCTATTAATCTGGCTGAAATGGTCGGAGCGGATTTGTGCGGATACGAGGAGCGAAGCCGCTGGAAGGCTGAAGCCTTTCAAGGCTTTGCGACACTGTAGCCCGTGCAAATCCGCCCGATCCGAAGGACAATCGAACTGGCGTCGAACTGCTGCGTCAAAGTCCTCGACCGGGGGGACGACCCCGCTCCGCGGACTTTTCCTTGCATCTCTCGCCATTTCGAACGCCATTTCAGTCATATTAGTGGGACCTGACCCTTGGCCTTTCCTCTTTGCAATCGCCTAGAAAGGCAGGACCTGGTCAAGCACCTGCTGGCCGTAGGCCGGCTGCTGGATTTCCGAGATACGGCCGCGTCCGCCATATGAAATGCGGGCCTCGGCTATACGCTCGTAGGAGATGGTGTTTTCAGCTCCTATGTCAGATGGTCGAACCATGCCGGCTATGTTCAAGACGCGCAGTTCCGCGTTGACGCGAACTTCCTGCGATCCCTTGATCATCAGGTTTCCGTTGGGCAGCACCTCGGTGACAACGGCGGCGACGTTGAGAGCGATGGTTTCCGAGCGTTCGGTTGCACCGTCCGCATTGGTCTCGGTCTTCGATTTCAGACTGCCATCACCGGTGCCTCCAGTGGATGCTCCATCCCAGCCGATATTGGCGTCGAACCCCAGCGACCTGCTTGCCGTACGGCTGCGATCATTCTGGTTCTTGAAGCGGGCCTTGTCGTTGATCTTGATGTTGACGGTGAGGATGTCACCGGCGCGCAATGCGCGGGGGTCCGTGAAGAGGCGGCTCTGGCGATCGTCCCAGAGCGAGAACTGTTTGACCGGTTTGGCTGGCGTTTCAGGGTATTGATAAACGGAGGCGCTGCCGCCTGCGATGCCCGAGCCAACAGGTGAAAGAGCCGGCTCTTTGCCCACTTCCCTCAGGTCGCTCGCGCAACCGGCAAGCACGGTAAAGGCGAGAAGAGTGGTAAGCTTGCGGATCATGACGGGTCCGTTCTGCGGGCTGCGCTCGCCATGATGCCAGTCAGTTTGGCGGCGGCCTTCTGGTCCATCTCGTTCAAGATGACGCCAGCCTTGCGGGATTCGAGTTTCATCAGGATTGCCGCAGCCAGATTGACATCGACGATGGCCAACCGCTCGGCGGCGGCATCGGGCTTCATGCCTGCGTAGATGTTTACGACGCCTTCTTCGGCGCGGGCGAGGAAGACTTCCCGGCGCTTCAGCCAGCTTTCATACTCGTTGCGCTTTTCCTCCAGCGCCTTGATCCGGTTGTCGACCTCAGTCTGCAACTGCTTCAATTCGGCTGCTTGCAGGGCGTAACGCCGGTCGCGGGCGGCGTCAGCGATGTTCGAGCAAAAACGCTCAACCTCGCTTTGACTGCCCGAGACGGCCGGTGCTGCCTCGCGCTGCAATTTCTGCGGCTCGGCTGCCGCCGTTGCACCCGGCAGCACCTGCCTGACCGTTTCGGCGTGGGCGGAGGACAGGACGGCGATGCCCCCAATTGCCACACATGAAATCATGGCGGTGGCGGCGAGAGCGGCGAATTGGCGGTGCTTCGACATCGGCATGACCTATTGCAGAACCAGATCGGCCTGGAGGGCTCCGGCCGACTTGATGCCTTGAAGAATGGCGATGATCCCATCCGGCTTCACGCCAAGCCGGTTGAGCCCGGCGACCAGCGTTTCGAGATCGGGTCCGTCGAGTACCGCGACGCGGGCGTCAGGTTGTTTCACGTCGATTGCGGTGTTGGGTTCGACGGCGGTTACACCCTTCGAGAACGGTTCTGGCTGGACCACACGCGGAGCTTCGGTAATGCGCACCGTCAAAGTGCCGTGGCTGATCGCGACGCGCGAAATCTTGACCTGATTGCCGATGACGATCGTTCCGGTTCGCTCGTCGACCACGACCTTTGCGGGGGTGTCCGATTGGACGACCAGGTTCTCGATCTCGGCGTAGAAGCGCGCGGCCGAGATGTTCTTCGGCTTCTTGATCGAAACGGTGCGGGCGTCGCGCTCTGCCGCAATCCGCACGCCGAAGCGCTGGCGTGTGTAATCATTGATTGCATCTGCGATGCGCACCGCGGTTGAGAAATCCGGGTTGCGCAATTGCAGAGTCAGGATCGACTGGTCTCCGAATTCGGCGTCGACCGCGCGTTCGACGATAGCGCCGTTCGGAACGCGACCTGACGTCGGAACGCCCTGAGTTACCTGTTCGGCCTGACCCTGGGCATTGAAACCGGACACGATGACTGGCCCTTGGCCTACGGCATAGATTTCACCATTTGCGGCTTTCAATGGCGTCATGATGAGCGTGCCGCCAGCCAGCGATGTTGCGTCGCCCATCGAAGATACCGTGATGTCGATGCGGGCGCCCGACTGGACAAAGGGCGGCATGTTCGCGGTGACGATCACGGCTGCCACGTTCTTGGCACGGGCGCTGCCACCTTCCGTGGCGATGCCGAGATTTTCCAACATGGCGCGGATAGACTGCTCGGTGAACGGCGAATTGCGCAGGCTGTCGCCGGAGCCGGAAAGGCCGATCACAAGACCGTAGCCGACAAGCTGGTTGTCGCGGGCGCTCTGCAACTGCGCCACGTCCTTGATGCGCGACGCGACCTGGCCGGGTGGCAGCGAACTCGGTGCAGAAGCCACTTCGAACATGCGCTCGGTGGCAGCCGGTGCATAGTCGACGTCTGCGACACCGCCGTTTTTGGCGGCGAGTTCGCGCTTTGCCTTGGCCGACAGGCCATCGGCAAGGGATGGCTGCAGTGCAACCGCCGTCATAAGCAACAGGAGAGGTAGCCGTCTCATGCGCCAACCCTGATGGTACCGTCGGCCATGACCGTGCCAGAGAAGACCTTACCGCTGTCGATGTTGCGGACCTTGACCAAGTCGCCTGCCGAACCGGACTGCAGCGTAACGGCAGTCGCCGATATGGTAAGCCCGCCGGCCAGGAAATAGACCTGTACCGCCGCTCCCTGCTCGACCAGCCAGGCATCCCTGATTGAATTTGTGGGAATGTAACGCCCCGGCAGGAGCGTGCGCTTGGCCACCTTGCCGTCAAGCTCGTCGAGTTTTGTTGCTACCGCGTCCGGGCTTTGCTTGCCGGGAACGAGCGTCACTTGCCGCAGCGCTTCCGGGACGATGGTTTCGCCGGGATAGATGACCCGGTTGGGAATGAGCACGACCTCCTGGGCCAACGCTGGTGCGCTGCCTGCAAGCAGCGCCAGCGCAAGAATTGCGCGGCGCCGGCCGATGCGGGAAGTCCATGCGATCATCCGTGCTACCTGATATTCTTCGAGACGACGGCGGCCATCTCGTCTGCCGCCTGGATCACCTTGGAGTTCATCTCATAGGCACGCTGGGCCGAGATCAGCTCGGTGATTTCCTTCACGGGGTCGACGTTGGAACTTTCGAGATAACCCTGTTCCACGGTCGCGAAGCCCGGATCGCCGGGAACGCCGACAGTTGCCGGGCCTGACGCTGCCGTTTCCTGGAACAGGTTGTCACCCAGGGGGGCAAGGCCCGCCTCATTGGCGAAATTAGCCAGTGTTAGTTGACCAAGGTCCTGCAGGTCGACCTGGCCATCAATGCGGGCAAAAACCTGTCCGGTCTTGTTGATGATCACTTCCACCGCGTCGGCGGGCACGGTGATCGCGGGAATGACGTTGGCACCGTCCACCGTGACGAGTTGGCCGGTCGCATTGGTATTGAAGGCGCCGGCGCGGCTGTAGAGCGTGCCGCCGTCAGCGCTTTCGATCTGGAACCAGCCTTTGCCAGTCAGAGCGAGGTCGAAACTGTTGCCTGTATTGGTGAGCGAGCCTTGCGTGTGAACGTTGCGCACCGCCGTCGTCTTCACGCCAAGGCCGACCGAAATTCCTTCCGGAACGATCGAAGCGTTTGACCGGTTGGGAACGCCCTGAGCGCGGTCAACCTGGTAGAGAAGGTCCGAGAACTCGGCGCGGGCGCGCTTGTAGCCTGTCGTGTTGATGTTGGCGATGTTGTTGGCAATGACTTCCAGGTTGGTCTGCTGGGCGTTCATGCCGGTGGCGGCTATGGCGAGTGCTCTCATGATGCGGCTCCTCAGATACTCATACGACTGACTTCGAGATAGGCGCTTACGATCTTGTCACGGATGGCGACGGCAGCCTGGAGGGTTTGCTGTGCGCTCATCACCGCATCGACGACCTGGCGCGTGTCGGCATTGCCCTTCAGTGCCTCGATCGACAGCGTCTCCGCGCTCTCCAGATTGTTCACGGTCTTCGTCGCTGCCTGAGACAGCGCTTCGGAAAACGAGGTTGCGCCTACATCCTTCGCTCCGGATGTTACTCCGCCTTGAAAAAGCTCAGCGCCCTGTTCGGTGTGGCCGATCGAGGGCTTGAAATGGATTGAACCGATGCCGCCGATCATCGCTAGCTCCTCATCAGGTCGATGGTCATCGAGATAAGGTCCCGGGCCTGCTTGATGACCTGTAGATTGGCTTCGTAGGAGCGGTTGGCCTCGGACATGTCGGCCATCTCGATCAGTACGTTGACATTAGGCGTCTTGACGTAGCCGTTTTCATCCGCGGCAACATTTCCCGGCTGGAATTCCATTGGAAACGCGGAAGGATCGCGGTCGATCGAGCTTACCTCGACGAGGCTGACGCCGGACGTGCGGTCGAGTTCGGAGGCAAAGCTTATGGTCTTGCGCTGATATGGATCGGCGCCTGCCGCGTTGCCGGTGGATTGCGCGTTGGCGAGGTTTTCCGAGACAACGCGCAGCCGCTCCGACTGTGCGCCGAGACCCGATGCTGCGACCTTGAGTGCGGCTGTAAGAGCGTCCATAGCGCGTCAGGTCTTCGTCACGGTCATCAGCATCGAATGAAATGCCTTGACGATTGCGGTGTTGAGCTCGAAAGACCGCCTGACTTCGCCGGCCTTCATCAACTCGTTTTCCATCACCACAGTGTTTTTCGAGGGCATCAGCACGCCGTCGAATTCCTGTGGCTTGGTGGTGAGGCCTGCGTTGGTCGCCCCGAAGCCGAGATGGCCTTCCTGCGTGGCGCTCAGCGAAACAGAGGTACGGTCGAGAACCTTTTCGAACGGCTCGACGTCGTTGGCCGTGTAGCCAGGCGTGTTGACGTTGGCGATGTTGCCGGCAATAGCAGTCTGGCGCACGGCCAGCCATTGTGACTGTCGCGTCGCGAGATCGAAAAGATTGACGGGCTCCATGAGACTTCTCCGGGCAGGTTTCCAGAGAATAGGCGTCGAGTCTTGCGCGGGCCTTGCGCCAGACGAGGAGCTTTATTTGGCTGAAAAGTCGGGCAGGGCGCGCGGGTTACTGTCTCCAGCGCGCCCTCAAATTGTCAGTCGATGTCGAAGCTGACGCCCTGGGCCAGAGGCAGGGCCTTCGAATAGTTCACCGTATTGGTGGCGCGGCGCATATAGGCCTTCCACGCATCAGAGCCGGATTCGCGGCCGCCGCCGGTTTCCTTTTCGCCGCCGAAGGCTCCACCGATCTCGGCTCCGGACGTGCCGATATTGACGTTGGCGATGCCGCAGTCAGAGCCGTCGGCACCGAGGAAGCGTTCCGATTCCTGCAGATCGCGCGTGAAGATCGAAGACGACAAGCCAGCGCCGACTGCGTTGTGCAGTTCAAGCGCGGTGTCGAAGTCGGTGTACTTCATCACGTAAAGGATCGGGGCGAAGGTCTCTTCCGTTACCGGTCCCGCCTGGCCGGGCATTTCGACCAGGGCCGGGTGAACGTAGTAGGCGTCGGGGTGGCCGTTCTCGACCCGCTTTCCGCCTGTTGTCTTGCCACCGTGGGCGGCTGCTTCCTTGAGTGCCTTTTGCATGTTGTCAAAGGCCGCCTTGTCGATCAGCGGTCCAACGAGCGCCTTGCCTTCCAGCGGATCACCGACCGATACGCTTTCGTAAGCCTTCTTCAGGCGCGGCACGATCTGGTCGTAGACGCTCTCATGGACGAAAAGGCGGCGCAGGGTCGTGCAGCGCTGGCCGGCGGTACCCATGGCCCCAAAGGCGATGGCACGAAGCGCCATGTCGAGGTCAGCCGACGGGCATACGATGCCGGCATTGTTGCCGCCGAGTTCCAGAACGGCGCGGGCGAAGCGCTTGGCAAGACGGGGTCCGACTTCACGGCCCATGCGGGTGGAGCCGGTGGCCGATACCAGCGCCACCTTGGGGTGGTCCACAAGGACTTCGCCAACCGCGCGGTCGCCGATCAGGACTTGAAGCAGGCCTTGCGGCGCATCCGCGCCGAAACGCTTGACGGCACGGGCAAAGATCGCCTGGCAGGCGAGTGCGGTAAGGGGGGTCTTTTCCGACGGTTTCCAAACGACGGAATCGCCGCAAACCAAAGCCAGAGCGGCATTCCACGACCAGACCGCGACCGGGAAATTGAAGGCCGAGATCACGCCGACCACACCCAGCGGATGCCAGGTTTCCATCATGCGGTGGCCGGGACGCTCGGTGGCGATGGTCAAGCCATAGAGCTGCCGGGAGAGCCCCACCGCGAAGTCGCAAATATCGATCATTTCCTGGACTTCGCCGAGCCCCTCGGAGGGGATCTTGCCAACTTCGATCGACACCAGCCGGCCAAGCTCTGTCTTGTGGGCGCGCAGTTCCTCGCCGAGCAGCCGGACCAGTTCGCCGCGGCGTGGACCGGGCACCAGACGCCATGCCTGGAATGCGTTGTACGCGGCCTCAATCGCCTTGCCGGCGTCGGCTGGCGAAATCTGCTTCAGCGCGGCGATCTGTTCGCCGGTCACGGGGCTGCGAACAATCAGATCGCCACCCGACAATGCGCCCTTGGCAACGCCCAGTTTCGAAAGAAGTTCGGCGGTCTCGTTCGATATCGACATCTGTCTTCCCTTTCGGAGCCGAGTCCCGGCGGCGGCACTGGGCCGCGCCATGTTCTCATGTGCGAGGTTTGCCGATGCCTTACCTCTTTCGGCAGCCGACCGCCACCCCGGCATGACCCCAGCGAACCCTGGTCGATTGAACCAGATATGTGCGTTTTGACGGAAAAATCAGTGTGGAACGGCAGAACGCTGAACGCGGCGGACGGCCGCTTCCTTCGTCAACCTGTCGATATGCTGGCGAATATGCGCTGCCTCGGCGGTGGTGTTGGCAAGAGCGATCGCCTGGTCAAATGCGGTGCGCGCCTCTTCGCTGCGGTCAAGCTGCATCAACAGGCCGCCCTTCAGGCCGAAGAAATGGAAGTAGCCGGATAGGCGGTCTTCCAGCGGTTCGATCACGGCAAGAGCCGCCTCCGGTCCCCGCACCTTGGCAACGGCAACGGCCCTGTTCAGGGTCACCACCGGTGAAGGCTGCATCCGTTCGAGCATGCCGTAGAGGAGTTCGATTTCTTGCCAGTCGGTATCTTCAGCCCATGCTGCGCGTGCGTGCAGAGCGGCAATCGCTGCCTGCACCTGGTAGGGACCCGGTTTGCGGTGCCGTAGCGCCTTGTCGACCAGCGCCAGCCCCTCGTCGATCATCTTGCGGCTCCACAGGCTTCGGTCCTGATCTTCCAGCAACACGATCTCGCCATCCGCGTCGAAGCGAGCCGGAGCGCGGGCATGCTGCAGCAACATCAGGGCGGTCAGGCCCATGATCTCCGGCTCGGTCTGGAACAGCCGCAGCAGCAATCTTGCCAGCCTTATCGCCTCGTCGCAGAGCGGGGCTCGGGCCTCTGCTTCACCGGTCGTGGTCGAATAGCCTTCGTTGAAGACGAGGTAGAGCATGGCCGCAACCGCTGCGAGCCGCTCCGACCGTTCGACCGGCCCCGGGGTTTCGAATGGCACGCCGGCATTGGCAATGCGTGCCTTGGCGCGAGTGATGCGCTGTTCCATAGCGCTTTCGCCCACCAGAAAGGCGCGTGCAATCTGCTTGACGCTGAGACCCGACACGATGCGCAGGGCGAGTGCGATCTGCTGCGTTGCGGGCAAATCGGGATGGCAGCAAACAAACAGGAGCCGCAGGATGTCGTCGCGATAGTGCGCGCCGTCGAGCCGGTCAGCGATATCGCTTTCGACATCTTCGAGATCGGAAATCTGGTTTTCGTCCGGCATTGCGGTCTGCCGGCTGCGCTTGCGTACGGCATCGATGCCGCTGTTGCGCCCGACGAAGATCAGCCATGCCGCCGGATCCCGCGGCGGGCCGTTCTGCGGCCAGTTTTTCAGAGCCCGCAGGCATGCATCCTGAAATGCCTCCTCTGCCGTGTCGAGGTCGCGGAAGTAGCGCAGCAGCGCGCCCATTGCCTGCGGGCGAGCGGCATTCAGTGCAGAACTGATCCAGGAGGGATCGGTCATATGGTAGCTTTCACCGGATTTAGAACGCCCACGGGGCGGATTTCATACGAGCCGCCGCTCGGGTTCACATCGGAAAGCTCGCGCGCGAACTGGACGGCTTCTTCCAGATCGGCGCAATCAACCGTGTAGAAGCCGAGAAATTGCTCCTTCGTCTCAGCAAACGGCCCATCGATGACGAGTGACTCACCTTTTACCTTGCGCAAGGTTGTCGCCGCCGTTGTCGGCAGGAGACGCGCCACCGGCCCGAGTTTGCCGGCTTTGGCGTATTTTTCCTGCACGGCGGCGAGTTTGCCCATCACGGCATCGTCCTGTTCCTTACTCCAGGACGAGACGACGTCTTCCGAGGCATAGCATAGGATAGCATAAAGCATGGGTACCCTTTCCTCTCGCTTCCAAGGACGGAAAAGGTAGGGTGGAGCCGACATCGCGTCGACAAAATTATTTCCGTCACGAAGCCGGGGGATGGTCTGTTGCGAGTCGCAAGACGGACTCCAAAACCCGATTTTGTCAATTCGCGTTTGATGTCGGATTCGACAGCGGTTAGATTAGACCCGAATCAGCTGATCCCTTGGGGGGCGAAGCGGAAATCTAAAGCCTGATGTCCCGGTTAGGGCCGGTGCATCACGTGGTGGCTTTCGTGTCCTTTGATGGATTCGTCCGATCTGGCGCTTGTCTGTGCCGTGTGAGTTCCAACGTGAAGGTGATGCGTATCGAACCAGCCGCTGGCCGAGCCGGCGATGGTACGTGGATCGATTCTGACCAAAAAGAACACGATGACCGCTTCCGCAGCGCTTCTCAGGACAGATACAGTAAGCACCCGGCTTGCATCGCGAGGCGATCTTACCAGCTTTCTTATGGAGCTTACGGCAGAGGTCGGCGCTGACAGCTACATGCTTGTTGCGATCGGGCATGGCGAGGTCAAGAACGACGCGCGCATCGTTGCCTCGAACTGGATATTTGATGCCATCGAGCTGGTGGGCAGGCGCTTGATCGCCTCGCTGGCGCAAGGTCCGCTCACTGCGGTTCCCGGTAGCCGCCCTTCGGCCTTGGTGACTGGCGAAGCGCCTTGTGCGCGTGACTTCCTGAGCGGTGAAGAAGCGACCCTGCTGGACGTGCTTGGCCACGCCGAAGTCTACTCACTGGCTCTTAATGTCGGGCGGCAGTGCTTTTTCATATTGATGTCGGCAAGCGAGGCTGGCCAAATCGACCAAGTGTCCCTGATGAAAGCGCAGTTGAAATGCTGCTACGCCCTTTGCCAGGTTCCCCAACTCCTGGCCGACGCGACCACACAGGACCCGTTGTCCGACAGGGAACGTGAATGCCTGTTCTGGGTTTCGGAGGGCAAGACGACCGATGAAGTAGCCGTCATCCTTGGCGTGTCGTCCAACACGGTCAACAGCTACATCACCCACGCGATCCAGAAATTCTCGGCTAGCAACAGAGCCATGGCGATCGCGACCGCGATCAGGAGCGGCATCATTTGACAAGTCCAGCCGCCAGACAAGACGCTGAAACTTCCGTCAATGATCAACGGAATCCATTCGGATCATCCCCTGCTGGAATGGAGGCGCGACAGCCGGTTTCCATTGCAGATGCCGTGCGACGTTGCCGATGGATCGCCATAGATCTCAACGCGGCGTGTTTCGGGCTTTTCATGATCGGGCCTTCCCCGGAACGTCTCGTTCCATGTTTCGATTCCACTTATCCGGATCTTGGCCTCGCCAAATCCATATCGGGGCGCGATTGCGAAGAGATCATTCGACATGTTCGCCTGTCGACCCAGCCCCGCTGGTGGCTGGACGATTGCCGCGATGCGGACATGCAAGCGAGGTTTGAAGCGCTTTCCTGGGCCACTCCCATGCAACCTCTCGTGAATGGCAGCGCAGGCCTTGCGTTTCCGGTTCATGCCGAGCGCGGACGGTGCGGGCTGGTCGTATTCACGGGCGGCGAAATGACACTTGAGCAGGACGCGCTCTACGACATTCATGCCCGCTGCTTTTCGCTGTTTTCTGCCGTTTCGCGCATTCGACCCGGAGAAGCCGGCCTGACTCGCGCGATTTCCCGGCGTGAGCTGGAATGCCTGAAACTGACTGCGAACGGCTACACCAGCGAAGAGATTGCCCGGTTGCTGAAGCTTTCAGTCCATACCGCGAACCAATATCTCACGCAGTCCGCGCAAAAGCTAAACGCCGTCAGCCGGATGCAAGCAGTAGCCAAGGCTCTGAGACTAGGGCTTATCGAATAGCGGCGACTGCCGCGGTTCGCCGGATTCTCGCTTCTTCGATTGCCACTTGCAGCAAATCCGTATTGCGTTGCGGATTCTCGTGAGGCTTTTCAAACGAGACGTAGTTCACGACCACGGAAGCTTCACCCTCCATCAGCGTGAGCTGGAAATATATGGTCGCCCCGCGTGGCCGAAGCTCGAGATCGAGCACGATGCGTGGGCTGCCGCCCCAGTCGACATGCGCTTCCCCGCCGTGGCCGAGTTTCAACGTTCCCGGCATGAAGTAGAGCTCCGCCGCTGACTCCACCAGATCGGACAGGCAGGCAAAGTGCTCAAGCCGGATGAATGCGATGTAGTCCGCGACGTCGACCAGCCTCAGTTCGCCAACCACCTCGCCAATTGCGTTGGCGACGATGCTTTCGCGGGTATCTGCATGCGGTTGCCTGTTCATGACACCTGCCGGCGCGAAGCCTTGTTGGAGTATACGATCCGCACCAACTCGGCGACGGCCTGATAGAATTGCGACGGGATCACGCTATCGACTGAAACTTGCTTGTACATGGAGCGGGCAAGCGCGACGTCCTCGAACACCGGGATATTGTGTTCGCGTGCGATCTCGCGAATCCGGAGCGCAACAAGATCCTGCCCCTTGGCCAGCACGACCGGAGCGGAATCCTCCTCGCGCACATATTTCAGCGCGATGGAAAAGTGCGTCGGGTTGGCGATGATCAAGGTTGCTTGCGGAACCGCTGCCATCATGCGCCGCCGCGCCCTGTCGCGTGCCACCGACCGGATACGGGATTTGACAATCGGATCACCTTCCGATTGCTTCATCTCGTCCTTCACTTCCTGCTTGCTCATCCTCAAGTCCTGCTTCCAGTGGAAACGGGACCAGACGATGTCGGCCGCGGCGATGACGCCCATGACGAAGACGATGGCAACCAGAATGTCGATGGTGAAGCCGCGAATGACCAAGCCGAACTGAATGGGATTGGTAAACATTCCCTCGAGAAGCCTTTGGGCGTCGTCGGACAGGGCGAGAGAGAGCACCAGGATGGCGACGCCTACCTTTGCCAGCGATTTCAGGAACTCCACGAAGCCCTGCACGCCAAACAGCCGTTTCCAGCCCTGGCTGATCGAAATGCGCGACAGTTGCGGCGTGATCCGTTCGCCGACGAACTGAGGCATGTTCTGGAAAACCGAAGCGCCCACGCCGGCGACAACGAGAAGAACCAGAAGGCTGACCACAGCGCGGCCAATCTCCATCATCACATCCTTGTAGAGCGCAATGACGTCGGCCTCGGTATTCATCGGCCAGGCTTCGGGTTTTTCCAGGAACATCGACAGGAATACGCCGAGATCGACTGCCGCGTCTTTTGCGTAGAAAACGACATAGGCGAGGATGGCGACGAAGGAAGTGAAGATCGCAGTTTCCCTCGATTGGGGCAGCTTGCCCTTCTCGATGGTGTCGCGAATCTTCTTCTCGGTTGCTTCCTCTGTTTTGGATTCTTTATCCGGAGTGTCAGCCATGTCGGCTCAACCGTCAGGCGGCTTCGGCTGTCTGTGCCCCGGGAAGGTCGAAAGCGCCTTCGCGCGACAAGCGCACCGTCGAAGACGAAATCGACTTGCGTGCTTCCATGATGTCGGCCAAGGCGATGCCCTCTGATCCTTGCGCGAGTTCCGCCTCGATCATGCGCCGCGAGCGTGCACCGATCGAGGACAGGACCGTTTCGGTAAGGTCCGCAGGGGCTCCGCGCAGCGCCATGGTTACAAGTTCGGTAGACAGACCGTCGAAAATGAGAACGCGCGCTTTTTGGGTGAGCAGCGGGATGTCGTCGAACGAGAAGACTCGTGCCTTGACGCCGGCCAAGTCCGGTGTGCCTGCGGCTTCGAGATCCTGCATGATTTCATCGAGTTGGGACTTGTCCATTTCATTGAGGAGGCTGGCGACGCGAGCTTGTCCTTCCGATGTGTCCTTTGTCGTGGAACTGTCGAGCAAACGATTGCGGAGCTGGTTCTCGATGATCCTTGCTGCGGTCGGCGGTGCGCTCGACATGGTGACCATGCGTTTCATGATTTCGCTGCGCAGGGGCTTTTCCATCGTCAGAAGCACGTTTGCCGCTATCTGTGGCGACAGCTTTGCCAATACCATTGCAGATGTCTGCGGATGTTCGCCCGAAAGGAAGGTGCCAAGCCGCAGCGGCTCCAGTTTCTCGACTTCCGGCCAGATAGGAGGCGGTGCATCATTGGTGACCTCCTCCTGCCTGCCATTCATGATCGCGCTGACTTCTTCCGGCGAAAGGGATTCGCTCAAGATGGTGTCCATCTTGTCCGCGGAGTCGAGAAGGCCGGCTCCCTCGGTGAACTCGGCCTCGAATTCAGCGACGATATGTTCAAGGTCCGCCTGTGGAATGGTGCGCAGGAGGCGGGCAGCCTCGATCAAGGCCTTGAGCTCTTCCTGCTTGAAGAACTTGAGCAGCCGGCTGGCCGATGGCTTGCCCATGGCGACAAGTATCGCGGCAGCCTTTTGAGGGCGCGTCAGCGTCATTGCCGTCGTCATGGCCTACCTCTCTTGCCGCGAACAGTACCGGTGACGACTATAGCCATCAGGTGCTCTTGGTGGTTGCGATGATTTCGGTCAGGCGAATGCCGAAGCGCGAGGAATCACTTTCGAGAACAGTGATTTCCCCCCGTGCGATCTTGCGTCCATTGACCACGACGTCGACCGGTTCGCCGATGCGGCGATCCAGCGCCACGGTTGAACCCTTCTGCAAGGCCATGAGTTCGGACACGGGCATTTCCGTAGTCCCCAGAACGATCTGAACATCGACCGGGATATCCATGATGATGTTCGTGTTGGCCCCGCCCGCATGCTGTGCCGCACCGTTCGGCCGCTTCTCTTCCTGCTGAAGAACGCCGCGCAACTCTTCGATGGCGCGGTCGAGCTCTTCGTCTGGCTGATCCGCCTGAACTTCCGCGTTTGCCTGGCTCATGGCTTTGTCTCCTTAGGTCTTGCGAATGTCGGCTGCGATCAGCCCGGCATAAGTCCGTCGATGAAATCCTGCCCTGCGTCGTAAGTGTGCCTGACACGGACCGTGTAGTTGTTTCCCAGCTTGCCGAATTCGCAGACAAACAGTGTCTTGTCGCGTGCCGACAGCTTCGCATGTGTCTGCGCGGTTTCCTCGATCTCCAGCACGTCCCCTGTGCGCAGGCCCGCGAGTTGGCCAAGCGTCAGCCGAGCCAATGGCATCGTCGCCTCAAGCGAGATGGTCGAGCGCATCACTTCATCGGAGAAATGGGCATGCCACTCCGACACGTCACCGCCCTCGATATCCGCACCGTTGCGCGCAAGAAGCACGCGCTGAGGGATCATCACGGTTATGGCGCCGGTATCTGTTGGGGTTGAAAGGCCAAATATGATCTTTACGGCTGGGCCGTCACGCAGCACCCGCCGCTTGGCCTCCAGGCCTGCTATCGCTCGAGGCACTGGAAGCCGCAAATCGAGCGAGCGCCTGCCTGTGCCATTGAGGATCTGGGCGATTTCCTGGAAGACCAGCGTCGCGACCTCGATCTCTATTTCCGACAGATCGCGATCAATGGGCGATACGGACTCGTCCGGGTCGCCTCCGAAAAGAGAGCAAACCATGACGGTCACGGCTGAACCGTCCATCACCATGGTCATCGCATCGGAGGAGATCGTCGAGGCAACCACCGTCATCGCGAAGGTCTCGCCAACGCTCGATCGCGCATCGGCAACGCGGGCAACCTCGACTGCCTGAAGGTCTGCGGTAACGGGAGCGCCGATTTCGCCGACAAGGCGCTTGTTGATCAGTGGCAGGGCGCGTTCCGCCATCGAGCGGCCGGCGCCGATGACCTGCGAGTTGTCGCCGCTGTCGCCGACAAGACGCTCGATGATCAGGGAGCGGGCTTCCGCCGGGCTACCCGGACTGGTCATGAGGCCACCTCGCTCACCGTCATGGCTCGCATCGCTCAGGCTGCCTTCTTGTCTGCCGCGCCGGCGTTCATCGTGCTTTGCTCGACCGCGTCGATGGAAGGCCGGTCATGTGACGAAATTGTCTTGCGGCCGAATTCGATGGCCACCTGCGGCAGCGATCCGTTCATATAGGCCAGCAGGGTCTGCTTGACGATGACATAAAGGCGGTTCTTCTTTTCGCGTACCGTCTTGATCTTGGTGGCGATCGGCCCGACCACGGCGTAGGATAGGAAGATGCCGAGGAAGGTTCCGACCAGCGCGGCGCCAATAAGCCCGCCGAGGATTTCGGGCGACTGGTCAAGCGCACCCATGGCTTTCACGACGCCCAGCACCGCTGCCACGATGCCCAGTGCAGGCAGGCCATCACCCACCGCTACCATGGCATGGTAAGCTTTGAGCTTGTCGGCGCGAATGGTGTGAATTTCCTCATCCATCAATGCTTCGATCTCGTGCGAGCGCGCATTTCCGATGATGATGATGCGGCAGTAGTCGCAAATGAAGTTGGTCAGGTCTTTGTTCTTCAGCACCGTAGGGAAGGCCTGAAAGATGGCCGACTCACTCGGATTGTCGATGTGGGCCTCGATCTCGCTACGCGATTTCGAGCGCAGTTCGCGCATAAGGCTGTGCAGCACGCCAAGCGTTTCAAGGTAATCGCGCTCCTTCGGCACCGCCTGCTTGAAGGCCTCCACAATGCCTTTGCCTGTATCCTTGACGGTTTTCATTGGGTTGGCGACGAGGAAAGTACCCAGAGCTGCACCGCCGATGATGACCAATTCCCAAGGCTGCATGAGGACATGCAGGTGACCGCCCATGGCCATGAAGCCGCCGAGAACGCAGCCCAGAGTGACCACCAATCCGATCAGTATTCCCACGGCAAGTCCTTCCGCACATCACATCAGACACACCAGATAACGCGCGTGGCTTGTGTGAGGCTTGAAGCTTTCGGCGTTGGGAAGGTGATTCAGTTTCGCGCAAGGAAACTACGCTATCTTGGGTGATAGCTTCGGCTGGAGGCCTGTCGTGTTAAGCACTTTTGTCAGCTACCAGCTGATCGCGCGAGATATTCCCAAGGCGATCGACCAGATCGAGCGCCAGCCCGTGGTGGATCGCGAGACCAAATATTATCTCGATAATATCACCAAGGTGAAGTCGATCGACGAGTTCGTGAAGAACGATCGTCTGTTCAAATACGTCATGAAGGCCTTCGGCCTGCAGGACATGGACTACGCCAAGGCGTTCATGGTCAAGGCGTTGAAAGAAGGCGTTACCGACCCGGACAGTTTCGCGAACAAGCTGACTGACAAGCGCTATGCTGAATTTGTCAGCGCCTTCAACTTCGCTAAGCTTGGCGATACCGCCACGATCTACAACAAGGCGCAGCAGGCGACTACCGGCAACTACATCCTTCAGGTCCAGATCGGAGCCTCGCAGGATGGGTTCAGCTACTACAATTCCGAAACGTCCTATTACCTGTCCAATATCTCGAACGTGAAATCGGTCGATGACTTGATGGGGGATGACCGGCTGTTGACCTACGCGATGGCCGCTTTCGGATTGGACGCGGCAACCGAACCGCCGGAGCGCATTCGCCAGATGCTGGAAGGAGGGGTTACCGATCCCAACAGCCCTGCCAACACATCTCCGAACAAGAAATACGCGGACTTCGTGGCGGCATTCGACTTCGTGAAATATGGAGACCAGACGACCTCGCGCGATCCGGTCCAGAAAATTGTTCCCAGCGAGTATATGACTGGTACGGGCCTGACGCTGATAAAGCCAAACTCCGACTACATCAATGCCGAGGTTAAGTACTACAACGACAACATTTCGCAGGTGAAGTCGATCGATGACCTCTTGGCCAACAAGCGGCTTTTGACTGTAGCGCTCGCCGCATACGGCCTCGATGCGGCAAGTGAAACGCCTGCCCGCATCAAGGAAATGCTGCAAGGTGGCGTGAGCGATCCAAACAGCCCCGCGAACAAGCTGACAGACAAGAGCTATGCAGCCTTCGTCTCGGCTTTCAATTTTGCCGAATACGGCACCTCGACCACGTCCCGGGCGGAAGTGAAGCAGCAAACGCCAAACTTCTATTCCGTCAAATCGGGGTTGGGGCTCGTCCCGCCTACGGTCGAATATGTGAAGAACGAAACCGCCTACTATCTCGCCAATATCGGGTCCGTGCGCTCCATCGATGACCTGATGGCGAATTCCCGGCTCTACAACTACGCGCTGGCTTCCTATGGGCTCGATCCTTCGACCCAGGACAAGGATATGATCCGCAAGGTTCTGGAGGGTGGCGTCAGCGACCCACAAAGCCTTGCCAACACAATGGAAGACAAACGTTATGCAGCCTTTGCCACGGCCTTCGATTTTGAAGCCTATGGCGAAAACGCGACGACCTATAATTCCTCCCAGCAGCCTGTCGTCGACAAATATATGCGGCAGACGTTGGAGGAAGACGCAGGCCAAAACAACGAAGGCGTGCGGCTGGCGCTTTATTTCCAGCGCAAGGCGCCGACATTGACCAACTGGTATGAGGTACTTGCCGACAAAGCCTTGGCCAGCGTGGTGCGCACCGCCTTTGCCCTTCCGGATTCATTTGCGTCTGCGGATATTGACAAGCAGGTGAAGCTGTTTGAATCGAAATTCGATATCGCCGACTTCGCCGACCCGGCCAAGTTGACCAAGTTCATTACTCGCTTCACCAGCCTCTATGAAATCTCCAATCCGACGTCGAGTGCGCAGAGTTCCGTCGGCGTGCTCTTTGCTCAACCGACAACCATCGGCGTCTCCACGGACCTGCTGATGGCCATGCAAAAGCTGAGGTACTAAAGGCAGTGCAAGACAGCCTCTACGTCGCCCTTTCGTCACAGATTGCGCTCGAACGGCGCTTGAACACCATTGCCGACAACGTTGCGAACGCCTCGACCATGGGTTTCCGGGCTACGGGCGTAAAGTTCGAGGATGTGGTTTCGGGAGCCGGGGCCAAATCGGTGTCGTTCACCTCGCCGGGGGATACCTTTCTTTCAGGTGCCCATGGCGGTGTGCAGCAGACCGGCAATCCGTTCGACTTCGCCATCCAGGGCGACGCCTGGTTTGGTATCGAGACGCCTGCTGGAACGGTGATGACACGTGACGGCCGCTTTTCGATGAACGACCTTGGCGAGCTGGTTTCCGTTGAAGGCTATCCGGTTCTTGACGCGGGTGGCGCACCCATCCAGCTCGATCCACGCGGCGGGCCGCCAAAAGCCGGCGCCGACGGTTCGTTACGGCAAGGCGAGCAGCTTGCCGGCGCCATTGGCCTATTCAGTTTCGACCCCGGCCCGAACTTCGTTCGCTACGGCAACTCGGGTGTGGTGCCGCCGGTGCCACCCCAGCCGGTGACCGATCGCCGTGATGTCGGGGTCGCGCAGGGCTATGTGGAGCAGTCCAACGTCAACCCGGTGCTGGAAATGACCCGGCTGATCCAGGTTCAGCGCGCCTTCGAGAATATCTCGGCCATGATGCGCCAGAACAGTTCGTCGATGGACGAAGCGATCAAGACACTTGGCTCGAAATAGCGAGTCACACTGAATGCCGCATGAGCAAAACATGATCAGGGTTTCGGAGCAGGCGCCGGGACCGTCTCACGAGACCTCGCTGGTCGTGCTGGAACGCATATGGCAACGCTTCAGCGACGAACAGTCGATGCTCAAACGAGGAGGCAGGATCACCGAGGTATCCGCAACTCACTACAAGGTGCGGGGGCTTTCCAACACCGCCAGATTGGGCGACCTCGTTGAACATCGCGGAAGATCCGGCAACAGCCGTGGCGAGATCGTGCATATCGCGCATGATGACGTGGTGGTTGCCCCGTTTGACCGGGCCGCGGATGCCGGCATCGGGGACGCTGTTTTCCGGCGCGGTCCCTTGACGGTCGTGCCGCATCCATCATGGCGGGGCAGGGCGATTGACGCCCTGGCCCGGCCGATCGACGGGGGACCTTTCCTGCTTCGGGGCAGCGACGATGCCGGGCGAGCAGACAAGACGCCGGGTGCAATGGCGCGTCAGCGTGTCGGCACGAGCTTTCACACCGGCGTCAAGGTGATCGACATCTTCACGCCGCTCTGCTTCGGTCAACGCCTTGGCGTTTTTGCCGGATCAGGTGTCGGCAAGTCGACGCTGCTTGCCATGCTGGCCGGCGCGGCTGCTTTCGATACGGTCGTCGTTGCCCTTGTCGGTGAACGTGGTCGCGAGGTTCGTGAGTTTCTCGAAGACACCATTGGGGCGAGCATGGCCAAGACGGTCGCTGTTGTCGCGACCAGCGACGAAAGCGCGATGATGCGCCGCCGCGCGCCTGATACCGCCATGCGAGTCGCCGAACACTTCCGGGACCAGGGTGACCGCGTGCTGCTGATCCTGGATTCCATTACCCGTTTTGCCCACGCCTTGCGCGAGGTTGCGACTGGAACCGGCGAGCCGCCTGTTGCGCGCGGATACCCGGCTTCGGTGTTTACCGACCTGCCGAAGCTGCTTGAACGTGCCGGGCCGGGATTGGAAGGCACGGGATCTATTACGGCTGTCATTTCCGTGCTGGTCGACGGCGACGACCACAACGACCCTGTCGCGGACTCGGTGCGCGGTATCCTTGATGGCCATGTCGTTCTCGACCGGACCATAGCGGAGCAAGGGCGTTACCCGCCGGTCAATCCGCTTTCTTCTATCTCGCGCCTTGCCGGCAAGGCGTGGAGTTCTGAACAGCGTGCGCTGGTGACGCAATTGAAAGCAATGATTTCGCGCTTTGAAGATACACGCGATATCCGTTTGCTGGGCGCATACCAAGGTGGGGCTGATGCCGAACTCGACATGGCTGTGCGACAGGTGCCTCTCATCTACCAAGCGTTGACACAGTCGCCCTCCGACAGAGCGTCAGCCGATGCCTTCGCCGATCTCGCACGTCACCTGAAGGTCAGCCAGAATGTCGAACCCGCGAACTGAGCGGCAGCGAACCGAGACCCTGCTGAACGACCTTCTTGCGAAAGCGCGGGCCGAGGAGGAAGCGGAGGCTGCCCGCAACTCCCTGTTGTCGGGGTTGTTCAACAAGCCGAAAACAAAACCGGCCAATGGCAAGCTTGCTGGATCAGGCCGTGTCGAATGGCCTGTGCCGCCGCAAGTACCGTTCCCCAGGATCGAAAAGGTAGACCGGCGCAGCGACTTTGTCGTCGCAGTACTTGGCGTGACGCTCAGCCTCATCTGCGCGCTGTTTCCCTGGTACATCTTTTTCAACCAGGAACAGTTCGGTGTGCAAACGATCAAGTTTGGTGGCAAGGGAGAGAATGCCGGGCGTCTGGTTACGGAACCGCGTTCCGGTTCCGATGTGACCCCGCTCGGCATTCAGGAGATATCCAAGAACCTCGATCTTTTCACAACGGGCAACGTTCCCGGCGAGATGCAGAAAGAGGCTCCGGATGCCCAGCCGTTTCCCGGAGACGCAATAGCTTTCAAGCTCGTTCATATCGCCAATGGCAGGGCGATGATCGAGGACAATACCGGCTTTTGGATCGTTCAGAACGGGTCCAAGCTACCCGATTCGAGCCGGGTAACGTCGATCGAGCAGCGCAACGGCAAATGGGTTCTGGTTACCAGCACCAATAAGGTGTTCGAGATTTCCAACTGAGGCAATCCATCTTGACTGCCGATGGCCAATTTGTGCCGGAAAAACAGTTGGCGAGTCGCGTAGAGATGGCCTGCTGCACTATGTGAGCCGAGATCGAGAGCAGGCGCTGAAAAATCATCTTGTCATAGGATGGTAGCGGAGGAGGGATTTGAACCCCCGACACAAGGATTATGATTCCTCTGCTCTAACCAACTGAGCTACTCCGCCCCGGTGCTCGGAATCCAAAACCACACCAAAGCAGTGCCGTTTCGAACCCTTCGCCAAGGTCGCGCGGATATAAGGTTGCCGTGCCGACCGTGTCAAGCGCGCAGGTGCCCGGTTTCCGTGGAAGCTGGCCGCCTTAATGGAGCATACCGTTGACGCCGGCATTTCGTCGGGGTTGAGTTCGTAAAAGCGCACCGCTATGTGTCAGCCACGAAATTTTCGAGTCCACAATTGATGAAACCGCGTATTGCCGTCCTTGGATGCGGATACTGGGGCAGTAACCATATCCGCACTCTCAAGGCCCTCGGCGCGCTCCATGCAGTCTCCGACGTCAACGGTGCCCGCGCGGAAGGCTTTGCCAGCGAACAGGAATGCCTGGCGATCGCGCCAGACGCCCTGTTCGATCGCGAGGATGTCGACGCCATTGTCATGGCGTTGCCGCCGCAGTTCCATGCCGAACTTTCCATCCGCGCCGTGCAGGCGGGCAAGGACGTGCTGGTCGAAAAACCGGTAGCACTCACCGTTGCCGATGCCGAGCGCTCGGTACAGGCTGCTAAAGACAACAAGCGCATTTTCATGGTCGGGCATGTGCTGCGTTTTCATCCTGCCTTCGAGAAGCTTAAGGCACTTGTCGATGAGGGTGAGTTGGGTGAAGTGCGCTATATCCATTCGCACCGCCTCGGGCTTGGCAAATTCCACACCGAGAACGATGCGCTCTGGGATCTTGCGCCGCATGACCTGTCGATGATCCTGGCCATCACCGGGGCCGAACCGGTGGAGGTTCACGGTGAAGGGGCTGCGACGCTCGATCATCTCAGCGACTTTGCCCACCTGCATATGCGTTTTCCGGGAAACCTGCGCGGCCACCTGTTCGCCTCGCGTCTAAATCCCTACCGGGAGCGGCGGCTGACGGTGGTGGGAACCAAGGCGATGGCGGTGTTCGACGATGTCGAGCCATGGGAGCGCAAGCTTGCCGTCTATCACCATGCTGTCTGGCAGGACAGCGGCCATTGGGCGTTCACGGCCGACGAGCCGTCCTACGTGCCGGTCGGGCAGGGGATGCCGCTGACGCGCGAGCTCGAGCATTTCATCCAGTGCATCGAGACGCGTGCCGAGCCGCGCACCGACGGCGAGGAAGCGATCAGGGTGCTGCGCGTCTTGACCGCCGGTACCGTGACCCACGGCCTGAAAGTGATTTAACCTGCCGAGATCGGGGCGGTGCGTGCGCCCAGGCGCGAAAGCATGGCCTCTGCCTCGGCGCCGCGCTCCGAACGGCCGATGAAGCCGCCGCCGAATACGCGCGCCTCGTTGCCTTCGTCGGAATAGAGCACGCAGGCCTGGCCGGGTGCGACGCCGGATTCGCCGTCGACCAGCTCGACAAAGGTCGTGCCATCCTTATGGTGCAGGACAGCGGGACGGGGCGGGCGCGTGGAGCGCACCTTGGCGAACAGTTCGAGGCCTTCCGGCGGGATATCGGCCAGTTCGCCGTCGCCCAGCCAGTTCATATTGCGAAGATAGATCTTGTGCGTTTCCAACGCTTCGCGCGGACCGACGATAACGCGGGAGCGTTCGGCGTCGAGATAGACGACGTAGAGCGGCTCCCCGGACGCGACGCCGATGCCGCGGCGCTGGCCGATCGTGTAGCGCAATATGCCTTCATGGCGGCCGAGGATGCGGCCGTCGATATGGACAATGTCGCCGGGGCTTGCCGCCGCCGGCTTCAGCTTGGCGATGATGTCGGAATATTTGCCCTGCGGCACGAAGCAGATGTCCTGGCTGTCATGCTTGGCGGCAACCGTCAGGCCCATCTCCTCGGCGATTGCGCGCACGGCAGGCTTCGGCAGGCCGCCCAGGGGAAAGCGCAAATAGTCGATCTGCGCCTGGGTGGTGGCGAACAGGAAATAGCTCTGGTCACGGTCGGCATCGAGCGGCCTGTAGAGCCCGCGATGGGCGCCATTGGCGCGCGAGCGTATGTAGTGGCCGGTGGCAAGCGCGTCGGCGCCCAGTTCCTTGGCGGTCGCCAGGAGATCGGCGAATTTCACCGTCTGGTTGCACGACACGCAGGGAATAGGGGTCTCGCCATGGGCGTAGCTTTCGGCGAAGGGATCGATCACCGCCTTGCGGAAACGCTCCTCGTAGTCGAGCACATAATGCGGAATACCCAGCGTTTCGGAAACGCGGCGGGCATCGTCGATGTCCTGGCCGGCGCAGCAGGAGCCGGTGCGGTGGACGGCAGCGCCATGATCGTAAAGCTGCAGCGTCACGCCGACGACATCGTAGCCTTCGCGTTTCAGCAATCCGGCCACGACCGAGGAGTCGACGCCACCCGACATGGCAACGACGACGCGCGTATCCTGCGGGCGTCCGGGAAGGTCCAGGCTGTTCATTCGTTCATTCCAATTCATCCCGTGCCGGATATCGCAGCCGGGTCAATGCTGACAATATAGGTCAAGCTTTCGGGCAGCGCCAGATTCATGATTTCGGCGCGCAAATACGGTTTTCAACCGCTTGTTCGGCATTTGAAACAAATGCCGGCGCAAAGCCTAACGCGACGTTCACGAACCTTACCTATCCATTAGGGACCGCTTAGGCAATTTTTAAAGCTGTGGCGGTACTGTGGCGGGGATTGGTTCTTTTGTGTTTTTTGTAGAGAGTATGATGACCGATCTGGTTAGACCGCGAGTCAAATACGTTATCGGGCCTGATGGCAGCCCGCTTACAATTGCCGATCTGCCGCCGACGAATACGCGTCGCTGGGTTATCCGGCGCAAGGCGGAAGTTGTTGCAGCCGTTCGTGGTGGACTTCTGAGCCTCGATGAGGCGTGCCAGCGTTACAAGCTGACCACCGAGGAATTCCTCTCCTGGCAAGCATCGATCGACGAGTATGGGCTTGCGGGCCTGCGCACCACGCGCATTCAGCAATACCGCCACTAAGCATCTTTCTTAATCGCCACGCCCGCTTCCTTTTCTTCGTCATCCTCGGGCAAGCCTGAGCGCAGCGAAAGGCGCGAACAGAGCATCACTGCAGAGGATATCGAGAGGTGC
>CAZROU010000018.1:0-75006 GCA_964601795.1 uncultured Mesorhizobium sp.
ATCCGGCACCGACGCCCTTCCCTGATACCCGGTGCGCACCAGGTCTCCCGCAAGGACGATGGGAGGGATTATGGGGGAAGGTGGAGGGGTGGGGAAAAGTGGGGTGAAAGATTTTTGCGGAAGTGAGCGGGAACAAGGGGTTGGGTGGTGAACGCCCGAAATTTGATCCACAGTCGGCGACTTTTGCGCTGCCCCTCACCCTTACCTTCTCCCCGTGAAGATACGGGGAGAGGGGGACGTCAGCGTTTGCGCCACGATACCCCTCATCCGACCTCACCTTCGCTCCGCTCGGTTCGGCCACCTTCTCCCACAAGGGGCGAAGGGGCCGCTGCCATGAACGGCTCCTGCAGATGATCAACGCCGGAGATTGGCAGAAGCGATTGTGCGAGCGGCCCCTTCGCCCCTTGTGGGGTGAGAAGTGGTGCGCGAAGCGCACGAAAAGCCCCCAAATGGGCTTTTCGAACGACGAACGCCCGGAGCCATAGCGAAGGGCCGGGTGGTGGCCGAGCGAAGCGAGGTCGGATGAGGGGTGGGTGTAGCCAGTTCTGCACCGCGTAACGGCGGCTCCCAATCTGGCGGGAAGTGTCAGCTTTGATCGGCAGTCAAAAAATAATGTCGGATTTCCGTCGCGATGATCGTCCTATGATGGAACTGCGACCGATCCCACCCCAGCCAAGGAGCAAGCCATCATGCCAAGCGCAGCGAAATCCTTCTTCTGGTACGAGTTGATGACCACCGACATGGACGCCGCGGAAGCGTTCTACACAAAGGTTGTGGGCTGGGGCGCCGAACCGTTCGACGGCGGCTCCGGAATGCCGCGCTACACCGTCATGAAAGTCGGCGACCGTGGCGTCGGCGGCATCATGACCTTGCCCGAGGAGGCCGCCAAAATGGGCATGCCGCCAGCCTGGGTCGGCTATGTCCACGCCGACGACACCAATGCGGCTACCGCCTCGGTGAAGAAGGCAGGCGGCAAGGTGCACCGGGAGCCATCGGATATTCCGGGCGTGGGGCGGTTCTCCGTCGTCGCCGATCCGCAAGGCGCGGTGTTCATGCTGTTGCAGCCGAACGGCCCCGACCAACCGCCCGTAGCCATGGGCACGCCGGGCCATATCGGCTGGCGCGAACTCATGGCCACCGACTGGCAATCGGCGCTGGATTTCTATTCGGGCCAGTTCGGCTGGAAAAAAGACAACAGCGTCGACATGGGCGAGATGGGCATTTACCAGCTGTTTTCAGTCAATGGCGAGCAGAACGGCGGCATGATGAACCGACCGCCGAACATGCCTGCCCCGGCATGGCAATTCTATTTCAACGTGCCGGCCATCGACGCAGCCGCCAAGCGCGTGACCGACGGCGGCGGCACCATTACCTTCGGCCCGATGGAAGTGCCCGGCGGGCAATGGGCGATGAATTGCATGGACCCGCAAGGGGCGCATTTCGGCCTGGTCGCACCAGTGCGCTAAAGCCGAAGCAAAGCAGGTTTTCCAATGGCTTGAGCCGGATTGAAGAATCTGGATGCGAAGACGGTGAATCGGAACGCGAAGCCGCGCGTTCCGACAAGAGTGTTAAAATCCGCGGCAAGATTCCCTTTATGAATTGCGCATAAAAGCTGCGGCTATGTCCGCGTACAGTTTTAGTCGAATTGTTCCTATCCTTGCCCTGCTTGCGCTCGCGTCTTGCGCAACGCCGCCGAGCCAGATCAACAATGTTTGCGCCGTATTCGACCAGCGCGACGGCTTTATCGGCAATTGGCGCACCGCAGCCGAACAGACCGAGCGCAAATATGGCGTGCCGGTGCCGGTGCTGATGGCGACGGTGCGCAAGGAATCCGGCTTCAAGGGCAATGCCCAGCCGCCGCGCGCGACACTGCTTGGCTTCATTCCGTGGAAGCGCCCGTCCAGCGCCTATGGCTACTCGCAAGCCCTCGACGGCACCTGGGCGCAATATCGCGCCGAGACCGGCAACTTCACCGCCCGCCGCAGCAGCTTTGCCGACGCCATCGACTTTGTCGGCTGGTACCATGCCAAGAGCGCGGACAGCCTCGGCATCGACCGGACCGACACCTACAATCTCTACCTCGCCTATTATTCCGGCTGGACCGCCTACAAGCGCGGCGATTGGCGCAGCAATAGCGGGATACAGAGATACGCGCGGGAGACGGACGACATGGCCCGCAACTACGCGGCGCAGCTACAGACCTGCACGCAATAACCAAGACCTCGGTATCGCTGATACCGAGACTTGATCGGGGTCGCCGCTACTTGCCCTTGGCGGGCTTGGTCTTCGGCGCGGCTTTAGCCGGAGCTTTCGCGGCCTTGGTCTTCACCGGCTGAGCCTTGGGCGCAGCCGGCTTTGCGGCAGTGCGCTTGGCTTTCGGCGGCGGCTTGGCCGGCGCCTTCTTCGGCGCGCCGTTCGTGGCATCGGCAGTCTGAGAAGCCTTCGCGTCGCCATTTTCGAAGCTGATGACGGGCTCCATCTTCGCCAGCACGTCATCGGCCAGCCAGCACAGGCTCTTGTGGCCGCCGCCAAGGTCCTTCACCGGCGGAACCTTGGTCTCGCACAGATTGTCCGGCACCAGATGCTTGTAACGGCAGCGGGTCTGGAACGGGCAACCGGTGGGCGGGTTCATGGCCGAAGGAATGTCGCCCTCGAGCACGATGTGCTTTTTGACCACGGAGGTGTCGGCAATCGGGATCGCCGACAACAGCGCCTCGGTATAGGGATGGTAAGGCGGCGAGAAAATCTGGTCCGTCGTGCCCTGCTCGACGATGTAGCCGAGATACATGACGACGACGCGGTCGGCGATGTAGCGCACCACGGAAAGGTCATGGCTGATGAACAAAAGCGTCGTCTTGTTCTTGCGCTGGATGTCCATCAACAGTTCGGTGACGGCGGCCTGGACCGAGACGTCGAGCGCCGAGACCGGCTCGTCAGCCACCACCACCCGGGCATTGCCGGCGAAGGCACGCGCCACGCCGATGCGCTGCTTCTGGCCACCGGACAGTTGCCGCGGCTTGCGTTCGGCAAAGGCGCGCGGAAGCTTCACGAGGTCGAGCAGTTCCAGCATGCGCTGGCGCCGGTCGGCCGGCGTGTTGCCGACGTTGAACTTTTCCAGCGTGCGGATGATCTGCGAACCGACGGTATGGCTGGGATTGAGCGTATCGAACGGGTTCTGGAACACCATCTGGATGGACGAAACCGTATCAACGCTACGTTTTTCGATCGGCGTAGATTCGATCTCCGTGTTGCCGAGCGAGACATCGCCAGAACTTGCAGTTTCGAGCCCGAGCAGCACCTTGGCCAGCGTGGACTTGCCGCAGCCGGATTCGCCGACGATGGCAACCGTCTCGCTTTCGCGCGCCTCGAAGCTGATGGTCTCGTTGGCCTTGACGGTGCGCCCCTCGCCGCCGCCGAAGACGCCGCCGGCGCCGACCTGATAATACTTCTTGAGATTGTCGACCTTGAGCACCGGCGCGCCGGGCTTGACCGGCTCGCTGGCCTTCTTGGTGCCGGGCGGCAGCGCCTCCCAGTCGATCTCGTTGAAGCGCACGCAGCGCGAGAAATGGCCTTCATGCCCAGCAACCGGGATCATCGGGATTTCGGCGGCGTTGCACACGCCTTCCACGAAATGGTGGCAGCGCGGGCCGAAATTGCAGCCTTTAGGCCGTTCGTGCGGCAAGGGCAACTGGCCGGGAATGGCGATGAGCGGACGCGCATTCTTGTCCGCGCCAGGCAGCGGGATCGAGCGGAACAGCCCTTGCGTATAAGGGTGGCGCATCCGGTCGAAGACGTCCTTGATCTCGCCGGTCTCGACCGCCTCGCCCGAATACATGACCGTGATCTTGTCGCAGGTTTCGAGGATGAGGCCGAGATTGTGCGAGACGAAGATCATCGACGTGCCGAAGCGCTGGCCAAGCCCCTTGACCAGTTCGACGATGCCGGCCTCGACGGTGACGTCGAGCGCCGTTGTCGGCTCATCGAGCAGGAGCAGCGCCGGCTTCGACAGAAGCGCCATGGCGATGACGATGCGCTGCTGCTGGCCGCCCGAGAGCTGGTGCGGGAAGGAGCGCATCATGCGCTCCGGGTCCGGCAGCTTGACCGCGCGCACCATTTCCAGCGCGCGCTTGTAGGCTTCGTCCTTGGACACCTTGTCGTGGATCAGCGGCACTTCCATCAACTGCTGGCCGATCTTCATCGCCGGGTTGAGGCTCGCCATCGGCTCCTGGTAGATCATGGCGATCTTGTTGCCGCGGATGGAGCGAAGCTCCTCCTCCGACATCTCGCCCATGTCCTTGCCCTGGAACCTGATGCGTCCGCCGACGATCCTGCCTACATTGGAAAGGTCGCGCATGATGCCGAGCGACACGGTCGACTTGCCGCAACCCGACTCACCGACGATGCCCATCGCCTCGCCGGGCATGACGGTGCAGGAAAAGTCCATCACCGCCGGAATCTCGCCCTTGCGGGTGAAGAAGGAGATCGACAGGTTCTCGATCTCGATGATGGGTTGGGCGCCTGCTGTGTTCGTAGCTTTGACGGCTTCGTTCATGGCTGGCTCCTCAATCCTTCATCGATTGCTCGCGTAGCGAGTCGGCTAGCAGGTTAAGACCGAGCACGAACGACATCAGTGCGATCGTCGGCGGCAGCGCCGGATGGATGAAGGAGCGCAAAAGGCGGCTGGCGTCCTTGATCGCGGTGCCCCAGTCCGGGCTTTCCGGCGCGAGACCGAGGCCGAAATAGCCGAGCGTGCCGAGCAGGATGGTGGTGTAGCCGATGCGCAGGCAGGCATCGACAATCAGCGGGCCCCGCGCGTTGGGCAGTACTTCCCACAGCATGATGTACCACGGGCTCTCGCCGCGGGTTTGAGCTGCGGCAACATAGTCGCGCGTCTTGATGTCCATGGTGAGGCCGCGCACGATGCGGAACACGCCGGGAGACGAGGCGAAGACGACGGCCACGAAGATGTTGAGCTGGTTGGGATCGATATGGACGATGCCGAGCGGATCGGCATCGAAAACCAGCCCGGTATAAATCCAGCCGCCGAAGACAAGCGTGATCCCGAGCAGGAGGTAGAGCCGGTCGGGCCGCTTCTTGAAGCGTGTCCAGAACAGCGTGCAGAAGAAGATGATCGGAAACAGGAAGAACAGCCCGGCCATGGCATAGGGGATCGGGGTGTCCATGATGCCAGGCGTCACCAGGAGATAGAAGAGCAGGATGACGGGGAAGGCCAGCACGAGGTTGGCGAGGAACGACAGGAAGGAGTCGATGCGCCCGCCATAATAGCCGGCAGGCAGGCCGAGCGTGATGCCGACCATGAGCGCGAAGGCGGTCGCCGCCGGTGCGATGATCAGCACGATCTGGCTGCCATAGACCATGCGCGAGAAGACATCACGCGCCAGCTTGTCGCCGCCGAACAGGAACACATTGTGCGAAGCCGGCTCGATGGCACCGGGCAACGCGTCCTTCATGACGACGATCTGCTCGAGCGGATTGAACGGCGAGATCGTCGAAGCGAAGATCGCCGTGAACAGCCAGAACAGGCAGATGCCGACGCCGGCAATGCCGACGCCGCTGTCGAACAACTGGCCGTAGAGGCCGAGCTTTTTCTTGAAAAAGAAGCTGGCGCCCATGACCAGCGCCATCGCCAGCCATGTCGGCCAGAAACGCGCGATCACGCCGAGAATGACGCCGAGGGTTCCGATATACTCGAGCTGCATCGTCCGGATCCTCCTACTGAACCCGGATACGCGGGTTGAGATAAGCGTAGCCCACGTCGGAAATGAGTTGCGTGATGAGCACGATGAACACCGACACCAGCGAACAGCCGAGCAGGAGGTCGATGTCGTTGTTGCCCGCCGCCTCGACCAGCACGTAGCCGAAGCCCTGGTAGCGGAACATCACCTCGACGATGACGACGCCGGTGAGCAGCCACGGAAATTGCAGCATGATGACGGTAAACGGCGCGATCAGCGCGTTGCGAAGCGCGTGCTTGATGACGACGGCCGAAAAGCTCAGGCCCTTCAGCCGCGCGGTGCGGATATATTGCTGCGTCATGACCTCGACCATCGAGGCACGCGTCATGCGGGCGATGTAGCCGATGCCGTAGATGGCCAGCGTCATCACCGGCAGCGTGAAGTTGTAGAAGGTGATGCCCTGGCTGGCGGAAGCCGCCGAGCCGTTCAGCCAGCCGAGCCACGAGGCGAAGATGACAGTGAAAATGACGCCCGAGACATATTCAGGTGTCGCCGTGGTGGCGATCGAGGCGACGGACAAGGTGCGGTCGGTACGCGAGCCTTCACGCATTCCGGCGAGGATACCGATCAAAAGCGAGATCGGCACCATCACCGCCAACACCCAGAACATCAGGATGCCGGTAGCTCCGAGCGCTGGAAAAAGCTTTTTCGAAACATCTGCCTTGAACTTGGTCGAGCAACCGAAATCGCCCTGCAACACACCTGAATAGACCGGCTCGACGGGATCGCTACAGAAAGAGAAGCGTTGCGAAGCCTTGCCGGTGGCCGGATCGACGATCGGTGACTTCTTGATGATGCCCAGCCATTGGCCATAGCGGACAAGGAAATTCTGGCGGTAGCCGTGGTTGACCAGCCACCCTTCGAGTTGCTCCGCCGAAGTGTGCATCTCGGTCTGGCTGATGGCGAGCTTCTTCAGGTTCGGCTCGAGATTGACCAGGAAAAACACAACAAGTGTAAGGCACAGCATGGTCAATGCCATTGTGCCCAGGCGTCTCAGAACAAAGGATAACATGGCGCCCCCTGCCGGCAGGGTCGGGGTCAGGTGCAATCAACCCACGAACGTTGGCATGAGCCGACCCGGAAAGTCAGGTGATTTTCGCAAAGCCGGCATGCTTGCGTATCGTACCCGCACGGGAAGGGAGAGCAATGCCCCCTTCCCTGCCGGGTTCGATGGTCAGGCCTCGTCAAGCCAGACCTTACCGTAGTCGTGCTCGAAAGTCGGGTGCATGGCATAGCCCTTCACCGCGGCCACCGAGTGGCTGTAGAGCTTGCGCCAGTATGGCTGGATGAGGATGCCGGAATCCTGCAGGATCTGCTCGATGTCCTTCATCAGTTCCTTGCGCTTGGCAGCATCGGCCACGGCAAGGGCCGCGTTCAGCTTGGCGTCCCAATCCGGGTTGGACCAAGCCGCTTCGTTCCAGGCTTCGCCGGTGCGGTAAGCGATGGCCAGAACCTGCACGCCGAGCGGGCGCATGTTCCAGTTGGTCATCGACAGCGGATATTTCGTCCAGTCGTTCCAGAAGGTCGAGCCCGGCAGGACGGTGCGCTTGACCTTGATGCCTGCGTCGCGCATCTGCGCGGCGATGGCGTCGCCGGTGTTCTTGTGCCAGTCCTCGTCCACGGTGATCAGCTCATGCTCGAAATCGGCCTGTCCGGCTTCCGCCATCAGCGCCTTCGCCTTGGCCGGATCGCGCGCCACCTTCGGCAACTCATAATATTCCGGATGAATCTGGCAGACGTGGTGGTTTTCTGCGACCGTGCCGGCATTGCCGTAGCCAAGCTGGAGGACGACGTTGTTGTCGACCGAAAGCTGCAGCGCGCGGCGCACCTTCTCATCATCGTAAGGCTTGTTGGCGACGTTGGTGCGGCAAACGATGGTCGATGCCGTGACGACTTCCGACTTGACCAGATCGAGACCGTCGAGGATCGACACGTAGTCGGCGGAGGTTTCGAAATTGGTGTGGACTTCGCCCGCTTCGAAAGCGCTGACCATGGCGGCCGGGTCGGTGCCGTAGTCGATCAGTTCGACGCCGTCGAGATAGACTTCGCCGTCCCACCACTTGTTGTCTTCGCGACGCTTGTAGACGACCTTCTGACCGACGTCGTAGGAAACGAGTTCGAACGGACCGGTTCCGATCGGGCAAGCCTTGAAGTCGCCGCCCTTCTCATCGAAGCTCTTGTGCACGATGAGGCCCGGATAGTCGCACATATTCGGGATCAGCGCGATGTCGGGCTTGGTGAGCTTGAGCTTGACTGTTAAGTCGTCAACCTTGGTCACTGCGCTTTCGTCCAGCTTGCCGGTCTTTTCATCGACCAGCGAACCGAGACGGCCAGGCATGGAGTTGCCTTCGGCGCTCTTGTCGCCCCAGCGCTTGAGGTTGAAGATCACATCGTCGGCGGTGAAGGCATCGCCATTCGACCAGGTGACGCCCTTGCGCACATGCAAGGTGTATTCGGTGGCGTCGTCGTTGACGTCCCAGCTTTCCAGCAGGTAGGGGCGGAACGTGTAATCGTTGGTGTACTTGACCAGCGGCTCGAGCGCCTGGCGCTCGGCATTGGCGATTTCCGACCAGTCGGCCTTGCGCGGGTCCTTCGGATCCTTGATCCACTGGGCAACCTTGAGGATGCCGCCCTTCTTGGGCTGGTCCTGGGCCTGGGCCGGCGTTGGGGCGGCAAGCCCGATCATGCCGTAAGCCATCGCCGTGGAAGCACCGAACACGCTGGCGAGCGCAAGAAACTCGCGACGGTCGACCTTGCCGGCTTTCGCCAACTCGGCCATTTCCACGATATGAGCGGGAACTTGGTCGCCATTACTTTTATAGGTTTTCATCTGTAACTCCCATTGTTGGCTTTCCGCCTTGTAACATTCCGCATCACATCGCCGATGTCAAAACCGATGATAAATTTGGAACCTGGGCAAATGTGCAACTTTGAAAAGCAGGCAGTGTGCGCGATTGCGACAGAGTTGGCGTAAATTTGTTATTGGCGACGCGTTTTTTGATTTCCGCACGACGGGACGCGTAAGCATTTCATACGCTTGAAGCAACGGGATATCTGCGCATCTGCCCTCAGCGGCCATCGTCCCGCTGTGCAAATTTGTTTGAATGAGCCCCACCCCCAAGCTTGGAACGGACTAATATTCCTTCTCGTAGAAGATGCCGCCCTTGGCCTCGCCAGCGTCGGTGGCTTCGCCACGAAGCTTTACGCCGCGCCCGACATCAAGATCGATGCGCGCCTTGCCTGAACCCGGCTTCTCGCCCTTCTCCAGCGACAGGTAGGTTCGGTCATTGAGATATTTGCCGGCCGAAACCGCAGTGCCGCCCTTCTCGTCGGTGGTCACGTCAAGGTCGTCGATGCCGATTGCGTTGCGCAGGTTCTGCAACAGCGAGGTGGAGCCGCCAACGCCGGCAAGCTGGGCGGCGGCTGACGCAAGCTGGGCGATCTGCAGCGGCGAGAGGTTGGACATGGAGCGCCCGAAGATGAGCCGCGCCAGCACCTCGTCTTCCGGCAGCGCGGGCACGGAGGAGAAGGTGAATTTCGGATTGGTCGCCTCGCCCGAAACGGTGATGGTGACCGTCGCATCCGATGCGGTCGATTCAGCGACGAGGTTGAGATAGGGCACGAGCGAGCCGGAGAAGCTCAGGCTTCCTTCGGTGAAGTTCAACCGCTTGCCGAGGATTTCGAGGCGGCCGCGCCGCAGCGTGAACTGCCCGACTGCCTGTGGTGACGAGGTCGGCCCGGTGAGTTTCAGCGATCCGCCAAGTTCGGCATCGACGCCCCTGCCCTGGACGAAGATTTCGTTCGGCGCATTGATGGTGAGGTCGAGCGTTACCGCGCCGCTGCCGCTTGCGCCGCCGCCGGCCGGGCGCAATGCCCTCTCCTGTTCCCTGACGGCTGCCGGCGCATTCTTGTGTTGCACGCCGAGTTCCGACAGCGATCCCGGCAGCTTGTTGGGTACGGTGATGACCGTGCGCGCAAGGTTGATGACGCCGGAGAGCACGGGCGAACTGGTCAACTGGCCCTTGAGGGCGAGATCGCCGGCAAGGTTGGCGGTAACGACGCGGCCATCGGTGTAGCGCCCGTTGGTGAGCTTGAGGTTGAGGTCGGCCGGAAAGCCCGATGCAGCATCGATGCCGACCGTGCCGCCGGCAGTCAGGCTGCCTCCCGACGAAAGCGTGCCGGTGAGCCGGTTGACCGTTGCGACACCATTGCCGAGGCCGATGTCGAGCGCGATGTCGTTGATGGCGATGCCGGCCGATGCGGCGACAAAGCGCGCGCCGTTTGCGCGGACGGAACCGCTGACGACAGGCTTGGAGGCCGGCCCGCGCACCTGGATCGCGACATTGGCCGTGCCGCTGAGCGAAAGGCCTTGCGCCGCCATTTTGCGCGACAGGAAGGCGAACGGCACGTTGCCGTTGAAATCGAGCGAAAGGTTCGGCGCGCCGGCGGTGGTCACGGTCCCGCCGCCCTTGAGGCCAAGGCCCGCGCCGTCGGCGATGTCGGCGGTAAAGGTCAGCTTGCTGGCCTGGAAAGTGCCGGACGAGCCGACGCTCAACGCGCCGAGGCCGGCGCTGCGCGTCTGCGCCACCTGCACGCCGGAGGTCTTGATGTCGTAGGCGATGCTAGGATTTGCCGGCGCGCCGGTCACCTTGACCGTGCCGGACGCCGAGCCGGAGGCATCGAGGCCGGGGGCAAAATTGTTGGCGACCGCAATCGGCACGCCGGCAAGCGCGGCGTCGATGGCGAGCGCTTCGCCAACCGAGCCGGTAATGGTGGCCGTGCCGCCGCCGATGGCGAGAACGATCTTCTCCAGCGTCGTCTTGCCGTTGGCCATCGCGATGGTGGAAGGCGCGGCGATACTGGCCTTGATGCCCCGGAAGGTGGCGTCGCCCGAGGCAAGCTCGACGGTGGTTGTGCCGCCGGCAACCTTGACGCGGCCCTTGGCCTTGGCCGGAATGTCCTTGACCGTCGCGCCGCCGGAGAATGCCGTCCAGTCGCCATCGCGCTTGAGATCAACCGCGATGCCGCTGATGACGGTGCCGCCGGAGGTGACGCCGTCGGCGCGGATGGTTCCGGAAATTGCCGGGGCGGCGGCATAGTTGGCGACGAGCGCGTCAATGGTGACGCCCTTGGCGGAGAGGTCGCCACGCGTGATGCCCGCCGTGCTGGCCTTGACGTCGACCTGCGGAACGCCGCCGGGCTTGGAAAAGACGACCGTGCCTCGCACTTCGCCCTCGGCCTTTTCCAGCGCAAGGGCTGCCAGCGGACCGATGTCGGGCAATTCGAAGCTGATCTTGCCTTCGGGGAGGAACGCATCGCCAAGCACAAGGTCGCCGGCAATCTGGTTCTTGCCAAGCGACAGCGTAAGCCCGTTGATCTCGCGCCGCCCATCGGTGGTCTTGAGAACGGCCTTGCCCTGCAGCGCCTGGCCGGCGACATCGGCGGCAAGCGTGACCTCGGCTGCGGGATTGGCCGCATCCGCCTTGCCGGTGGCGCTGAGCTTGAGGCCGGTGATCTCGCGATTGGCGACGACGAGCTTGTCGCTGTTCAGGGTCGCGGCAACGTCGGGGGTCAGCGGCGAACCCTTGGCGGTGACGGCAAGCGAAATGGCGCCTGTGGCGTCCTTGGCGAGCGTGGAGATGTCGGCCAGCGCCCCCTTGAGGTCGGCTGCGATCTGGCCGTCGATGAAGGAACCGCTGCCGCTGGCCGACAGCGGACCGGACAACAGGTCGAGCTGGTTGGCCGTGACATTGCCGTTGCTGTCGCGCTTTAGGGCGACGGCGAGCGTGGTGCGCTCGCCAAGCACCGGGCGGGCCGCGACCGGCAGTGCGGCGGATGCGGCATCGGCCTTGACGTTCAGTTCGATGGAGCCGTCGGCAAGCGAAACCTGGCCGTCAAAGCCGCCTTTCAGCGCATCGCTGGTGATGAGGCCCTTGCCGACCGTGATGGTGTCCTTGGTGATGTCGCCGTCCACCTGCGCGGTGATCTTGCCGGCGATGAGCGGCGCGATGGTCGGGTTGTCGAGGCCGATCTTGTCAGCCGTCACGGTGCCCGAGATGGGGCCGCTGCGGTTGGCCACATCGAAGGCGTCCGAATGCAGCGCCATTGCGATGTTGTCGACCTTGGTGACGTTGGTCGCGACCTTGACAAGACGTGCCTCGATATCGACGGCAGGCGCGCTGCCTTCGCCAAAAGCGCGCAGCGAGGCCGATTTCAGTTCGATGTCGATCGGGCTTTCCTCGCTGCCGAGGGAGAGCGGCACCGTCGGGCCGGCCGACTTGAATTCGACGGAAAAGTCGCTGGCGCCCTTGGGGTTGATGCTGCCCTTGGCCTCGCCATGCACGGCGGCGGTGTCGAAGGTGGCGTTTTCGATTTCGACGCCGCCATCGTTGGTGGCCGTGCCGGCAAGGTTGAAATTGGTCCTGCCGCCGAGCAGCGATTTCAGCCGCAAGGGTACGAAGCGCGCGAAATCGCCGTCGCCCCTGGCTTCCACGCGGCTGCCCTTGTCGGTGAACTGATGGCGGCCGGTGATCTGGGTGATCAGCTGGCCATCCACGTTGAAAGCGGCGCGGCCGTTCCAGTCGGCAAGCGGGCCGTTGCCGGAAACGACGATGTTGACTGGCGGCGCATCCGGCAGCTTGAGCAGGTTGGCAATAATGCCGCCGGCTGGCTCATCGGCGCGCACATCGAGGTCGAGCCGGTTGTCTCCCGGCAGGAAATGCACCGATGCATCGACCGTGCCTTGCTTGCCGTCATGGCGCGCGAGGTTGAGGTCAGCTTCGACGGCGAGCGGCGAGCGTTCAGCCCGCACAGCGCCCTTGGCGGCGAGTTCGGCAATGCCGGCACCGGCGAGCGCCTCGCCAAGCGCGATCTGAGGCAGGTCGATCTCGTTTATGTCCACGGAAACGGGCAGCGAGAAACTGCCGCTGTTCTTCGGTTGCGCGTTCGGATCGGCAACCGGCGCACGCGCGGCCTCGATACGTCCGACGGCGACGCGGTCGGCGCGGAAGGTGCGCGACAGCAGGGCAAGCGGCGACCAGTCCACCGCGACCTCGCGCAGCACCAGCCACGGCCCTTGCGTATCCTCGAGGACGACGTGATCGACGGTGAGGTTGCCGGACCAGATGCCGTCGATGCCGCTGACGGTAACTTTGCTGCCTTCGGACGAGGCGGCATTGGAAATCAGGCCGGCGAGATTGTCCCGCCCACGCTCGGTGGTGGTGAGAACCACAAGCGCGCCGATTGCCGCGGCCACCACGACAAGGGCCGCATAAAACAACACGCGCAGTATGCGTCTCACGATTGCCATTTGGTCCGCTCGCCGTTCAGTCCGTCAGAATGCCTGGCCGATGCCGGCATAGATGCCGAAACGCGGATCACTCGGGTCGCGGTTCAGCGGCACTGCCGCATCGACCCGAAGCGGTCCGAACGGTGTGAGATAGCGCAGACCGACGCCCGCGCCCACCTTCACGTCGGAAAAATCAGGAAATTGCTTTGTTGAAACCGTCCCGGCATCGATGAATGGCACGATGCCGATCGTGTCGGTAACGGCGATGCGCATCTCCACCGATGTCTCGAAGTACGACAGGCCGCCGGTCGGCGTGCCGTTGATGTTCTTCGGTCCGATGCCTTGATAGGAATAGCCGCGCACCGAACCGCCGCCGCCTGCATAGAAGCGCCGGTCTGCCGGTACCTCGTCGACGCTGACGCCGAGGATCGAGCCGATGGCCGCACGGCCGGCAAGCACGAACTTGTTCGAATCAGACAGCGAGTAATAGGCCGACCCCTCGCCCTTGAGCTTGATGAAGGTGTTGCCGTTCTTGATGTCGTAGCTGGGCTCGGCGAAGGCAAGTGCCCTGAAACCCTTGGTCGGGTTCAGCTTGTTGTCGCGATTGTCGAAGACATATTGCAGCGGCACCGAGGCGATCAGGAACTCGTTCTTGCCGAAGGCGTCGGTGATTTTCGAGTAATCGAGCGAAAGCTCGGCCGAAACCGTCTGGTATCTGGTCAACTCGTAGGAAAGCCCGAACCCGCCCTTGACCGAGAAGCGGTCATAAGCGTCCGGATGCTCATAGACGGTTTTAAGATTGGCGAAGAATTTCGAGGCAGGCCCGACCACGCCCGGCTTCTCGAACATGATGCCGGCATTATAGTTCAGCTCCGAAAGGTCGTTGGAGCCGATACCGCTGATCGATCCGTCGATGCGCAGTTTTTCAGCCCGCCCGAACAGGTTGCGGTGGCCCCAATAGCCCTCCAGCCCGAGACCTTCCGTGTTGGAAACCGTGCCGCCGATGCCGAAATAACGTGGCTTGCGCTCACTGACCTGGACCGCGATGGGAATGTTGCCATCGGCATCTAGCTGCTCGGCTTCCTTCAGCGTAACGCTGTTGAACACTTCAAGCCCGAGCAAACGCTCGCGCGCCTGGTCGATCTGCTCGGGCGAATATTGCGCGCCGCGCTTCAGGCCGGTCATGTATTCGGTAAATTCGCGGTCGACCTGCTCGGTGCCTTCGACAGTCGTGTTGCCAAAACCGGCAACCGGGCCGGCAGCGACGGTCAATGTCACGTCGAGCGTGGTGGTCTTGTGGTCGGCCACGATCTCGCGATCAGTGATTTGCGCAAGCGGCCTGCCCTCTTCCTTCAGAGCGCGCACGATCAGGCCCTCGGCCTTGAGGATCGCGCCGGAGCTGGCGTCGCCGCCCGCGATCAGGCCGAAATCGGCACTGGCAAGACCTGCGGCATCGCCTTTCAGGACAATGTCGCCGAGCGTGAATTTCGGACCGGGCACAACGTCGATGACAACAGGGATCGGCTGCGGCCCCTTGAATTCGGCATCAGGCGGCAGATCGTCAATCGGCTGGCCGGCGATGGTGACATTGACGACGCCCTCGTAGCGGGCATCCGAATAAAGTGCCGCCACCAGTTGCTCGCGATCGCCGCGCGCCTTGGTCAGCAAACCGAGCGAACCGGATACGGGCCTGTCTTCGTCGCTCTTCAGCGCCGAGACCGCTTCCAGTTTCTTGATGAGGTCCTTGTCGGCATCCGGCGCGTTGATGGTGACGGAATAGCGCATCGGGTCGACAATGTCGGCATCGTCCTCCTCGGACGATCCCCAAAGCTTGATGCCGAACAGTTCGAAGGCGGCTGCAGGTTGTATCTGGGGTAGCAAAACCGCCGAGCCAAGCAGCGCGAGCACAAGCGCGCGCGTAAGCCGCAGCTTCGCTTTCTGCCCTCCTGCTCTGAACGCAATACTCTTCAGCATCACCCCTGTTTAACGCACAAAGTTAAAATTCGACTGAAGTTTCACGCATTTCGTAAAGCGGCCACAATCCACTTGTCTGAAATGAGAAGACGTTGGAATTCACTCCTTCTGTCCCTTTGCAAGAATGCGTGACTTCAATTTAAGGCTGCATAGCGGCGATCGGTCCAGAATGAAACCGTTACATAACGGCACATGGCCGTCGCCAGATTGACAAGCATGAGCGATATTTGAAACCTGCCGGCATGGCAGAAGCATCTGGAGGGAATGCGATGACAATGCGCGCTGCTCGTGGTTTTCCCGTCTTCGTTCTCCTCTTTCTCGCTTTGACGGGGGCGGCATTCGCCGCCGAAACCCGGCGCATCGTCACCACCCAGAATTCCGATTATTTCGGCTTCGACCTGCGCTCGGAGCAGAACGTCACGCTCGATCAATGCCAAAGCACCTGCCTGGGCGACCCGGCCTGTCGCGCCTTCACCTATAACAACAAGGCGAAGTGGTGTTTCCTGAAGTCCGACTTCAACGCCTTGAAGCCGTTCAATGGCGCAACGGCCGGCAAGGTGGTGGTTGCCGACAGCGACCCCGACATCGGCGCACCGCCCGCACTTTCCTTCTTCCCGGCGTGGATGGCCGATCAGGCGGACCGGTACCGCAACAGGCTGACCGGCCCGAATTATCCCAAGCCCGGCGACGGCTTGGGCGAGCTCATCAACCAAGCCGAGCAGTCGGCGCTGACCGGCGACAGCCGCGGCGCCATGCAGAAATATGAAGCCGCCGTTTCGGCTATGCCCAATGATGGCAAGCTCTGGCTTGAACTGGCGCGCGCAACGCTTGCGACCCAGCCGACCGACAGCCAGGAAACCGCAAACCTGCAGGCCAATGCGACCTCGGCCGCGCTCAACGCCTATAAATTGCTGCGCACGCAAACGACGCGCGCCGATGCGCTGGCGCAGATTGCCGCCGGCCTTGACCGCCGCGACCTCTACCGCCCGGCCTTGCAGGCTTACGAGGCAAGCCTTGCCTTGCTGAACTCGGCGTCCGTCCGCGCCGGCTACGAGGATCTCAAGGCGCGCAAGGGCTTCCGCATCATTGAGCACAGCGTCGATGCCGACACCAGCGCGCCGCGCATCTGCGCGCAGTTTTCGGAAGACCTGGTCAAGACCGGCGTTGACTACACGCAGTTCGTGCGCGTGGACGGCGGACCGCCCAAGGGCATCGAAGCCAAGGATCGCCAGATCTGCGTCGAGGGCCTCGAACACGGCCAGCATTATGAGGTTTCGTTCCGCTCCGGCCTGCCGGCAGCCGTCGGCGAGGTCATCGCTTCGCCAGTTGTGCTGTCGATCTATGTGCAGGACCGTGCGCCGTCGGCCCGCTTTACCGGCGACAGCTTCGTGCTGCCGGCCGGTGCGCGGCGCGGCATCCCGATGGTCAGCGTCAACATGGCCGCTGCCGACATGAAGCTCTATCGCATCGGCGACCGCGCGCTGACCCAGCTTCTTTCCGGCTACCAGTTCCTGCGGCAATTGGACGGCTATGACATTTCGAGCATCGCCGACCAGATGGGCGCACCTGTCTGGGAAGGCCAGCTCGAAATCGCCAATGACCTCAACAAGGAAGTGACGACCTCTTTTCCGGTGGACGAGGCGCTGCCGCAGCGCAGGCCTGGCGTTTATGTGCTGACCGCGCAGCCGGTGGATGACAATAGCGACGAGTGGAACTCGCGCGCGACGCAATGGTTCGTCGTCTCCGACATCGGCCTTTCCACCTATACCGGACAGGACGGATTGAGCGTTTTTGCCCGCTCGCTTGGCAGCGCCAAGCCGCTCGCCGGCGCGGAACTGACGTTGCTTGCCCGCAACAATGAAATCCTCGGCACCGCGACCACCGATGCAGATGGACGGGCCGTGTTCAACCCCGGCCTGACACGCGGCGAAGGCAGCATGATTCCGGCCGTGCTGATGGCCAAGCAGGGCGATCAGGATTTCGTCTTCCTCGACATGGCGCGTGCCGGCTTCGATCTGTCCGACCGTGGCGTGGCGGGCCGTGCGGCGCCCGGCGCACTCGATGTCTATGCCTGGACCGAGCGCGGGATCTACCGCGTCGGCGAAACAGTGCATGTTTCGGCGCTAGCCCGCGACGACACCGCAAAGGCCGTGGACAACCTGCCGCTGACCTTCATCTTCACACGCCCCGACGGTGTCGAGGACAGGCGTATCATCAGCAACGGCGCGACCGCCGGCGGCCATGCGGTCGAGCTTGCGCTCGAAGCCAACGCCATGCGCGGCACCTGGTCAGTTGCCATCCACACCGACCCCAAGCAGGCGGCGGTCGCCAGCCAGATGTTTCTGGTCGAGGACTTCGTGCCCGATCGCATCGAGTTCGACTTGACCGCCGACAAGACGGAAATCGCTGCAGGCGAGACCGCCAACGTGACCGTTGACGGGCGCTTCCTCTATGGCGCGCCGGCAGCAGGGCTTGCCATCGAAGGCGAGCGCACGCTTTCGACCACGCGCGAATGGGACCGTTTCAAGGGCTTCGTGTTCGGCCTTGCCGACGAGCAGGCCGGCGAACCTTCGGTGACGCCGCTGGCCGACCTGCCGCTGGTGGGCGACGACGGCAGGGCGACCTTCCCCGTAGCGGTCGATCAACTGCCTTCGACGACGCAACTGGTCAACGTCAAGGTGACGGTGCGCATGCGCGAGACCGGAGGGCGGGCCGTCGAGCGGTCGCTGACGCTCAATATTCGTCCGCAAGGCGAAATGATCGGCATCCGCCCCGACTTTGCCGAAGTGCCGCAAGGCGGTACGGCGAAGTTCAGCCTGATCGCCGTCGACCAGGCCGGCCAGCGCAAGGCATTGGCCGGCGCGAACTGGTCGCTGGTCAAGGTCGAGCGGAACTACCAGTGGTACCGATCCGGCAATTCATGGAACTACGAGCCGGTGACCTTCACCAAGGCGGTTGCCGACGGCACGCTCGACATCGCCTCCGACAAGGAAGGCACCGTCTCGCTGCCAGTGGACTGGGGCCGCTACCGGCTGGAAGTGGATTCGCCAGACCCGGACGGCCCGGCGACGAGCTACGAGTTCGACGCCGGCTGGTATGTCGAGGCAAGCTCGACGGAAACGCCTGACGGGCTGGAAATCGCGCTCGACAAGGACAGCTACGCCGCAGGCGACGTGGCCAAGCTCAAGGTCTCGCCGCACTTCGCCGGCGAGCTTCTGGTAGCGATCGGCGCGGACAGACTGGTGAAGACGGTGACGGCATCGATCCCGGCTGAGGGCGGCACCGTCGATATTCCTGTCGGCGAAGACTTGGGCGCTGGCGCCTATATCACAGCGACGCTGTTCAGGCCCGGCGACGCACAGGAAACGCGCATGCCTGCCCGCGCCATCGGCGTGAAATGGCTGTCGATCGACCCCGGCGCAAAGAAGCTTGCGGTGACGCTGACGCCGCCGGAGAAGACGGAGCCGCGCCAAGTGCTTTCGATCCCGGTGCAGGTGACCGGCGCGGAAGCCGGCAGCAAGGCCTATGTGACGGTTGCGGCGGTCGATCTCGGCATCCTCAACCTCACCAACTACCAGGTTCCCGATCCCGAAGACTGGTTCTTCGGCCAGCGCATGCTGGGGCTGGAGATGCGCGACCTTTATGGCCGCCTGATCGACGGTTCGCTCGGCGCGATGGGCCGCCTGCGCACCGGTGGCGACGGGGCCGCGATGCAATCGCAAGGCAGCCCGCCGACCGAGCAACTGGTGGCCTTCTTCTCGGGCATCGTTGAACTGGACGCCGAGGGCAAGGCGAACGTCGCCTTCGACATCCCGCAGTTTAACGGAACCGTGCGGGTGATGGCGGTTGCCTGGACCAAGGATGCGGTCGGCCATGCGGCGAGCGACGTTATCGTGCGCGATCCGGTGGTGATCACCGCCGGCCTGCCGCGCTTCCTCGCGCCCGGCGATGCAGCGACGATGCGGCTGGATTTCGCCAATACGGATGGCCCGGCGGGCGACTATGCGCTCAACATCACCACGACAGGCGACATCACCATCGGCGACGACGCGGTGCCGCAGAAGCTGACGATGGAGCAAGGTAAGCGCCAGACGCTGACCGTGCCGCTGATCGCCGTCGAGCCGGGCGACGCCTCGGTGACAGTGAGCCTGACGCATGCCGATGGCCCGGCCATCGAGCAGACGCTTTATTTGCCGGTGCGTCCGGCGCAACTGCCGGTGACGACACGCATGGTGGCCGATCTCGGACCCGGCAAGTCGCTCAGGGTAGACAAGGAACTGCTGGCGGCGAGCCTGTTGCAGGGCGCATCCGTCAGCGTCGGCGTGTCGCAAACGTCGGCACTCGATGTGCCCTCGCTACTGCTTGCACTCGACCGCTATCCCTATGGCTGCGCCGAGCAGACGACCAGCCGCGCCCTGCCCCTGCTCTATGTCAGCGAAATGTCGAAGGGCTACGGCATGGCGGTGGACAAGGACCTGCGTGAGCGGGTGCAGCAGGCGATCGGTCGCGTGCTGAACTACCAGGCTTCCGCCGGCAGCTTCGGCCTGTGGGGACCGGGTTCAGGCGATTTGTGGCTCGACGCCTATGTCACCGACTTCCTGACCCGCGCCCGCGAACAGGGTTATGTGGTGCCGACACAAGCATTGAGCCAGGCGCTGAACAACCTCCAGAACTCGCTCGGCTACGACCAAGACGTGGAGGATCGCGGCACCGATATCGCCTATGCGCTCTATGTATTGGCACGCAACAAGAAGGCGTCCATCGGCGACCTGCGCTATTATGCCGATACGCAGCTTGAATCTTTCACCAGCCCGATGGCGGTGGCGCAGCTTGGCGCGGCGCTCGCACTTTATGGCGATGCGCAGCGCTCCGAGGCGACCTTCGAGGCAGCGCTCAATCTGGCCGACGATACCACCGAGTTCGACTACTACCGCGCCGACTACGCCTCGCCGCTGCGCGACGGAGCCGCCATGCTGGCGCTGGCGGCGGAAAGCAAGCCGACGCCTGCGGTGGTGCCGCAACTGGTGAAGCTGGTGGCAAAGGAACGCGAGGCGGCGCGCTGGACGAGCACGCAGGACAACGCCTGGATGCTGCTGGCCGCCCGCGCGCTGAAGGACGGCAACGACACCATCGCGCTCAGCGTCGATGGCGCTGCCCACAAAGGCGCCTATTCGAACGAGATTGCCGGTGGCGATCTTGTCCAGAACCCGCTGACCATCGCCAACACCGGCAAGACGCCGCTGGAGGCCGTGGTGACGACGGTGGCAGCACCCAGCCAGCCGCTGCCAGCGGGAGGCGACGGCTTTACCATCGAGCGCACCTACTACCGTCTCGACGGCACCGAAGCCAATGTGACGGAAGCCGAGCAGAACGAACGCTATGTGGTGGTGCTGAAGGTGCGCGAACTGAACGACTGGCCGTCGCGCGTGCTGGTGACGGACCTGTTGCCTGCAGGCTTCGAGATCGACAATCCGAGCCTTGTTTCGAGCGCGCAACTGTCCAACTTCGGCTGGCTTGGCCAGACCGAGGCGGCGCATCTCGAATTCCGCAACGACCGCTTCGTCGCCGCCTTTGATCCGAACCAGAACGATGGTGGCCGCGACATGACGTTGGCCTATGTCGTGCGCGCGGTGACGCCCGGCGTCTATGCCCATCCGGCGGCAAGCGTGGAGGACATGTACCGGCCGCAATACTCGGCCCGCACCGCCACCGGCATGATGGAGGTGAAGGCGCAGTAGGCCGATGACCCGTTTCCGCAAACTTGCAATCGCGACAGCCGGCGCGGCCGTATTGGTCGCGCTTGGCTCGGTTGGCCTCTGGCAACTCGACCGCGCCTACCCTCCTCCGCTGCCGCAGAAGCTGACGGTGTCCGCCGAAGTACTCGACCGCGACGGCCAGTTGCTGCGCACCTTTGCGACGCCGGACGGCTATTGGCGGCTCGATACCGGCATCGACAAGGTCGACAGGGCCTTCATCGACATGCTGGTTGCCTATGAAGATAAGCGCTTCTGGGGCCACAGCGGCGTCGATGTGCTGGCGCTTGGGCGCGCGGCACTGCAGTTTGCCGGCAATGGCCGCATCGTTTCCGGCGGTTCGACGCTGTCGATGCAACTGGCCCGCCTGATCGAGCCGCGCGAAAGCCGCAGCGTATGGGCAAAGCTGCGCCAGATCGCGCGTGCGGTGCAGATAGAGCGGCGGCTTTCCAAGCGCGAGATTTTGGAACGCTACCTGACGCTGGCACCTTATGGCGGCAATCTGGAAGGCGTGCGCGCGGCATCGCTGGCCTATTTCGGCAAGGAGCCGAAGCGCCTGACCGTATCGGAAGCAGCCCTGCTCGTCGCGTTGCCGCAATTGCCCGAGAAGCGCCGTCCCGACCGAAACGCCAAAACAGCGCAAGCGGCGCGCGACCGGGTGCTGGCGCGCATGGTGTCGGCCAACATGCTTGGCGAACGAGAGGCCGCGCGCGCGGCGCTGGAGGACGTACCGGCTACACGGCGCGACCTGCCCGCATTGGCCGCCCATGCCAGCTTCGCGGCCCTGCGGATCGCAAAGCCGGGTGTGCCGCCCCAGCTCACCATCCGCAAGAGCGTCCAGCAAGGGTTGGAAGCAGTGGCGCGCGAGGCGGCAATCCGGCTCGGCCCGAAACTGTCGGTGGCGATGGTGCTGGCCGATTCGCGCACCGGCGACATTCTGGGCCAAGTCGGGTCGTCCTCTTTCACGGATTCAGGGCGGTCCGGCTGGATCGACATGACCCGCACCTTGCGCTCGCCGGGCTCGACCCTGAAGCCGTTCATCTACGGCCTCGCCTTCGAGCAAGGGCTGGTGGCGCAGGAAACGCTGATCGAGGACAGCCCCGCCGATTTCGGCGGCTATCGGCCGAAGAATTTCGATATGGGCTACCAAGGCGATGTCAGCGTGCGCCAGGCGCTGCAATTGTCGCTGAACGTGCCGGCGGTGCGCATATTGGATGCGGTGGGTCCGGCGCGACTGACGGCGCGCTTCCGCCAAGCGGGCGCAAATGCCGTGCTGCCGCCCAATGAAGCGCCGGGGCTGGCCATCGGTTTGGGTGGTGTAGGCATCACGCTTCGAGACCTCGTGCAGCTTTACACCGGCCTCGCCAATGGCGGCAAAGTGCATCCCTTGCGCGATGGCACCGAAGCCACGCCGGTAACAGGTGCCGCCACAACCTTGCTCGACCCGCAGGCCAACTGGCAGATCACAGACATTCTCTCCGGCGTGAAACCGCCGGAGGGCGCGTCGGTACGCGGCATCGCCTACAAGACCGGCACTTCCTACGGCTACCGCGATGCCTGGTCGGTCGGCTTCGACGGGCGCTACGTGCTTGGCGTATGGGTCGGCAGGGCCGATGCGGGCGCAGTGCCCGGCCTGTCCGGCTACGTCTCCGCCGCCCCCATCCTGTTCGAGGCTTTTGCCCGTTCCGGTATCGCGACCGTGCCCCTGCCCAGCCAACCCGCCGGCACCTTGCGGCCACGGCGCGATGACCTTCCGGTAACGCTGGCCCGTTTCGGCGTGGCCGGCGATGGGCTTGTCGCGGCGAGCGCAACCGAACCCGCGCCGCACATCGTCTTTCCACCGGACGGCGCCCGCGTCGATCTGGATGTTGCTTCAGCCGGCGCAACGCCGCTGGTGTTGAAGCTGCAAGGCGGGCGCGCACCGTTTCGGTGGCTGGCCAACGGCAAGCCTCTTGTCGGGCAGGACCGCCGCCGCACGGCGACGTGGCAGCCTGACGGTGCCGGCTACGCCACCCTTACCGTCATAGATGCCGCCGGTCGTGCAGCCAGCGTGAAAGTGTTTGTGGAATAAAGCGCGCCAAGCGATTCACAAGATTAGCATTTCTTGACCAAACCCCACCAGGGCAACGCGGACGCAGAAATCCGCGATGACTTGCCTCGCTACTAGATTTATTATGCTGCACAGCAGTCACGCGAGGACGGTCGAGCAAAAATCTCCCTCTCCTGGCGGCATTTTAGGAACGGAAGCACCATCAGACACGTAAAAACGCAATGATGGGCGCATTCCAATTTCTACAATTTCAGTAGAGTAAAGCTGTGCTCAACGGAGGGTTCCATGACCCATTCTCACCTCAACAAATGGCTCGGCATTCTGCTGGCCGGTTCGGTTCAATTCGGCACCCTGGGCTTTGCCCTCGCCGACACGACCATACTCAATGTCTCCTACGATCCGACCCGCGAACTCTACAAGGTCTATGACGAAGCCTTTGCCAAGCATTGGAAGGCGGAAACCGGTGAAACCGTCACCATCCAGCAATCGCATGGCGGTTCGGGCAAACAGGCCCGCGCGGTCATCGACGGCCTTGACGCCGATGTCGTGACGCTGGCGCTCGAGAGCGATATCAACGCCATTGTCGACAATTCGAAGAAGATCAATCCGGACTGGCGCTCGAAATTCGAGAACAACTCGGCCCCCTACACGTCAACCATCGTATTCCTTGTCCGCAAGGGCAACCCCAAGGCCATCAAGGACTGGGGCGACCTGATCAAGGAAGGCGTCGAGGTCATCACGCCCAACCCGAAGACCTCCGGCGGCGCGCGCTGGAACTATCTTGCGGCATGGTCATGGGCGAACACCGAGTATGGTGGCGACGAGGGCAAGATCAAGCAGTTCATCGCCAACCTCTATGCGCACGTACCCGTGCTGGACACCGGAGCGCGCGGCTCCACGGTGACCTTTGCGGAACGTGAACTGGGCGACGTGCTGCTGGCCTGGGAAAACGAAGCCTACCTCGCGCTCGACGAATTCGGCGCGGACAAGTTCGACATAGTGATCCCGCCGACATCGATCCTGGCCGAACCGCCGGTTGCCATCGTCGATGCAAATGTCGATGCGAAGGGTACAAGAAAGGTCGCGGAAGCCTATTTGAACTACCTCTATTCCGCAGAGGGCCAGACGATCATCGCCAAGAACCACTACCGGCCGGCCAAGCGCGACCTGGTACCGGCTGAAGATCTGGCGGCGTTGCCCGATATCAAGCTGGTCACCATTGACGACCCGCTTTTCGGCGGATGGAAGAAGGCCCAGCCTTACCATTTCGGTGACGGTGGGATATTCGACCAAGTCTACAAGCCGGCACAGTAACCACCGGACAAAGAAGCAAGGGACCGCATGACCACAGCTTCCGCGCAAGCGGGGTGGCGATTCAAGAAACCGAGTGTCATTCCGGGCTTCGGATTGACGCTCGGCTTTGCGCTTGTCTACCTCACCCTCATCATCCTGATACCGCTATCCGGGCTGGCCTGGCGATCCGCTTCGCTGGGCTGGGTCGATTTCTGGGCCATCGCCACCGACCGGCGTACCGTGAACGCGCTCAAGATCAGCTTCGGCACCGCCCTTGCGGCCGCGGCGATCAACGTAGTGTTTGGAACCATCGTTGCCTGGGTGCTGGTGCGCTACCCGTTTCCGGGACGCCGCATCGTCGACGCCATGGTCGACCTGCCCTTCGCCTTGCCAACGGCTGTCGCCGGCATAGCGCTGACAAGCCTCTACGCACCCAAGGGCTGGGTGGGTTCCTTGCTGGCGCCGCTCGGCATGAAGATCGCTTACACGCCGGCCGGCATTGTCGTGGCCTTGGTGTTCATCGGCCTGCCGTTCGTGGTGCGCACCGTCCAGCCGATCATCGAGGAAATCGACAAGGAGGTTGAGGAAGCTGCGGCAACGCTTGGCGCGACGCGCTGGCAAACCATCACGCGTGTGCTTTTCCCCGGCCTTGCACCCGCCATCGTAACCGGTTTCGCACTGGCTTTCGCACGCGGCGTCGGTGAGTACGGCTCGGTCATCTTCATCGCCGGCAACCTGCCCAACGTATCGGAGATCGCGCCGCTTCTCATCGTCATCCGGCTTGAGGAGTTCAACTATCCGGCAGCGACGGCAATTGCGGCGATCATGCTGGTGATCTCGTTTGCCATGTTGCTGGTCATCAACCTGCTGCAGGCATGGAGCCGTAAACGCTATGGCTGATCCGGTTCTTTTTGCTGCCGACCCGAACCCGGAAATCGCTTCCGGCATCACCGAATCGCGGCCGGCTCGCTGGGGGCTGATGGCCATCGCCTTCACCTTCCTGACGCTGTTCCTCGTCTTGCCGCTGGTTCTGGTGTTCCTGGAGGCCTCACGCAAAGGGCTCGGCTATTTCTTCGAAACGCTGGGCGAGCCCGACACCTTGTCGGCCATCCACCTGACCCTTTTGGTGGCAGCCATTTCGGTGCCGCTCAACCTCGTGTTCGGGGTGGCGGCAGCCTGGGCAATCGCCAAGTTCGAGTTCAAGGGCAAGGCCTTCCTGACCACGCTGGTCGACCTGCCCTTCTCGGTCTCGCCGGTCATTTCCGGCCTTGTCTATGTGCTGCTGTTCGGGGCGCAGAGCGCGCTCGGACCGTGGCTGAAGGCAAACGGCATAGAAATCCTGTTCGCGGTGCCCGGCATCGTGCTGGCAACGGTTTTCGTGACCTTTCCTTTCGTGGCGCGTGAACTGATCCCGCTGATGGAGGAACAGGGCACGGGCGATGAAGAAGCTGCGATTTCGCTTGGCGCAAACGGCTGGCAGACCTTCTGGTACGTGACCTTGCCCAACATCAAATGGGGCCTGCTCTACGGCGTGTTGCTGTGCAACGCCCGCGCCATGGGTGAGTTCGGGGCGGTTTCCGTGGTGTCGGGCCACATTCGCGGCCAGACCAACACCATGCCGCTGCACGTCGAAATCCTCTACAACGAGTACAACGCCGCCGGAGCATTTGCCGTGGCCTCGTTGCTGGCTGGGCTGGCGCTGGTCACTTTGGCGCTGAAAACGCTTCTGGAAATGCGCTACGGCGCTGAAATCGCCGCCACACGCGGACACTGACAGGGTTATCTCATGCAAGTTCGCGTAGAAAACGTCCGCAAGGAATTCGACACCTTCCCTGCCCTGCACGATGTCTCGCTCGACATCCGTTCAGGCGAGTTGATCGCGCTGCTCGGGCCGTCCGGCTCGGGCAAGACGACATTGCTTCGGCTGATCGCCGGGCTGGAACAGCCGACGATCGGCAAGATCTTCTTTGGCGAGGACGATGCCTCGGAAAGATCGATCCGCGAACGCAATGTCGGCTTCGTGTTCCAGCATTATGCGCTGTTCCGCCATATGACCGTGGCCGACAATATCGGCTTCGGCCTCAAGGTGCGCCCATCAGCGACGCGGCCGCCGGCGGACGAAATCCGCAAGCGCGCTTCGACGCTGCTCGACCTCGTTCAGTTGTCGGGCCTCGAGAAGCGCTATCCGGCGCAGTTGTCCGGCGGCCAGCGCCAGCGCGTGGCACTCGCCCGCGCCATGGCGATCGAGCCGAAGGTGCTTCTGCTCGACGAGCCTTTCGGCGCACTGGACGCCCAGGTGCGCCGCGAGTTGCGCCGCTGGCTGCGCGAGATCCATGATGCCACCGGCCACACCACCGTGTTCGTCACGCACGACCAGGAAGAAGCGCTGGAACTTGCCGACCGCGTGGTGGTGATGAGCCAGGGCCGCATCGAGCAGGTCGGCACCGCCGACGAGGTCTACGACCAGCCGAACTCGCCTTTCGTCTACGGCTTCATTGGCGATTCAAGTTCGCTTCCGGTCAAGGTCGAGGATGGCCAGGTCTGGCTGACCGACCGCCCGATCGGTCTTGCGGCACCGGACGCGCCAGCCGGCCCCGCAACGCTGTTCTTCCGCCCGCACGATGTCGAATTGCTGGACGAGTGCGCCGGCTGCCTTGCGGGTACGGTCGCTACCAGCAGGCGCGTGGCAGGCACCAAGCGCGTGGAACTGGAAATCGGCGGTCATCGCGAGCGTGTCGAGATCGAGCTTCCGGTCGATCACCCGGCGGCACAGAAGAGCCGCATCGCGTTCAGGCCGCGCAAATGGAAGGTTTTTCCATCTGCTGCGGAATGATTTGAAGACACCGGAATAATCGCCTCGAAAGAGACACTCAATGAGGTTGAATTTCTATTCAACCTCCAATTGCGGCAGCGGTGTGCCTCGAAGGTCAAAGCCGGCTCCGGCTATATGATGGAACCACTCTCATTGGAGCCCATCATGAAACGCCTTCTGCTTGCCGCCACCGCCGCTGCGGGTCTGCTTTTGTCCTCGGCCTCGGCATGGTCCGCCGACAAGCTGCTCAACGCTTCCTATGACGTTGCCCGCGAGTTGTTCGTGGCGATCAACAAGGCTTACGTTGCCGAACATCCCGGCGTGACCATCGACCAGTCGCATGCCGGCACGTCCAAGCAGGCGCGCTCCATCGTCGAGGGTCTTGCCGCGGACGTTGTTACCTTCAACCAGGTCACCGACATCGATTTCCTGGTCAAGAACGGCCTCGTTACGGACGACTGGCAGAAGGACTTCCCCAACAACGCTTCGCCCTTCTATTCGCTGCCGTCCTTCCTGGTGCGCGCCGGCAACCCCAAGAACATCAAGGACTGGGACGATCTGGTGCGCGACGACGTGCAGGTGATCTTCCCCAACCCGAAGACCTCCGGCAACGCGCGCTACACCTATCTGGCGGCAACCGCCTACGCCAAGGAGAAGTTCAACAATGACGACGCCAAGGTGAAGGAATTCATCACCAAGATCTTCGACCACGTGCCGGTGTTCGATACGGGTGGGCGTGCCGCGACGACGACCTTCGTGGAGCGCGAACTGGGCGACGTGCTGATCACCTTCGAATCCGAAACCTATGGCGTGCGCAAGGAGTTCGGCGAAGGCAATTTTGAGCAGGTGACGCCTTCGGTCAGCCTGCTGGCCGAGTTCCCGGTCGCCATCGTGGATAAGGTGGCCGATGCCAACGGCTCGCGCGACCTGGCCAAATCCTACCTCGAATTCCTGTATTCGCCGGCAGGCCAGAAGATCGAGGCTGAAAATGGCCTTCGCGTGCACGACGAAAAAGTGCTGGCCGAGTTCAAGGCGAACTTCCCTGATGTCAGGCTGGTCACTGTCGAGGACGTGTTCGGCGGCTGGGCCAAGGTGCAAGAAGAGCATTTCGCATCCGGCGCGCTTCTGGACCAGATCTACGGCAATCGTTGATCTCGCTCCAGCCATTGCAAGGGAAAGCCGGCTTCGCGCCGGCTTTTCTGCATTTGTGGTCGGATCGCCGGGCCGGCCGAAAAGTCACGAAAAATCAATATGTTTGATATTGTATATGGATTTAGTGGGCCCTATCTTTCGAAGAGCGACGGCGGGCCTGCGCTACACGTAAAGCCGGCTTGTGATACCGCCGCATGACCACTCCAAGAACTGTCTCGGGCATGCTCACGAAAAAAGGCAAATACGGTCTCAAGGCACTCGTGCATCTGTCACGCTTGCCGCCGGAGCAACTGGCGTTTGTGAACGACATCGCCGTTGCCAACCACATTCCCAAGAAGTTCCTCGATGCAATCCTCGGCGAGCTGCGCAACGCGGGCTTTGTCCAGAGCCGCAAGGGCAAGGACGGCGGCTACCGGCTTGCGCGCTCGGCGGCAGACATCAAGATCGGCCATGTCATCCGCGTGCTCGACGGCCCGCTGGCGCCGATTTCCTGCGCCAGCCGCACGCAGTACCAGCGTTGCGACGACTGCGACGAGACGACATGCGAAGTCCGTCACATGATGCTGGAGGTTAGGCAGGCGATTGCCGACGTACTGGACAACCGCAGCCTTGCCGCCATGCGCGACGCCGACAACGACGATTTTCCGGCAGAGCTGGCTTCTGGACTCTAGGCCGCGACCTGGGCCTGCCTGCGCGATTGCGACAGGATCGTCAGCATGACGAAGATGTTGAGCAGGTTCCAGCCAATGCCGTTGAGGAACGCGGCCGCATAGGACCCGGTCAGGTCGTAGATCCAGCCCGACATCCATCCGCCGAGCGCCATGCCGAGGATCGTTGCGGTGATGACGATGCCGACGCGCTGCCCCGCCTCCTTCGCGGGCAGATACTCGCGGATAACGACCGCATAGCTCGGAACGATGCCGCCTTGCGATAGGCCGAAGACCAGCGAGACGACGTAGAGCGAGGCGAGACCGTCGAACGGGATGTAGAGCAATAGCGCAAGGCATTGCAGGATCGAGCCTAGCAGCACCGTCCTCACCCCGCCGATCCAATCGGCAATGAAGCCGGAACCGATACGACTGACGATGCCGGCCGCCATCATCAGCGCCAGCATCTCCGATCCGCGTGCCATGCCGTAGCCGAGATCCATGCAATAGGCCACCAGATGCACCTGCGGCATGGACATGGCAACGCAGCAGGACAACCCCGCAATGACGAGCATGACCTGCAGCACGCGCGGCGAAAGCGAGCTTGCCAGCATCGGCCTTGCATTGCCTTCCACGGAAAAGGCTTCATGCGGCGCCGGTCGCCTCAGCAACAGGATCAAAGGGATCATCGCGGCGAGACAGATGACGCCAATTCCGGCATAGGTGAAACGCCACCCCTCCGCCTCGATTGCCCACGGCATCAGCGCAGGCCAGATCGTGCCTGCGATATAATTGCCGGCCGCCGCCACCGCGACTGCCACGCCTCGGCGGCGCTGGAACCAATGCGAAATGTCGGCGATGAGCGGCCCGAAATTGGCCGCCGTGCCGATACCGATGAGGAAGCCGTACGCCAGGACGAACTGCATGTTCGAGTGCGCCAGCGAGGCAAGGATGAAGCCTGAACCGAGGGCAAGGCACGAAATCAGCGCCGGACGCCAATACCCGACAGTGTCGATTGCCCGGCCTACGATGACGTTGCCCACGGCGACGCCAACCAGCGTCGCCGCATAGGACAGCGAAGCGCCGGCGCGGTCGATGCCGAATTCGGCCTGTACGGAAGGCAGAACGACGATCACCGCCCACATGCCTGCCCCGCCGATAGTGCCGAGGATCAGCGAAATCGTCAGCCGAAGCCAGGCATAGGGGCCATCAATGGGAGATGCGCCGGATGCGGTCGAGGAAGGATACACTGTGCCGCCGGTCCGATTGCGCCTGATGATGGTTCAGCCTGAGCATACGCGCTCAGTTCAAGGCGCTGCTGCACCACACGCGGAAAGCCGTCGCTCCAACTTCGGGCCGATCTCAGGGTCGGGAAAACACGCCTTCGCTGGTCAACTGCATGTTGGTCAGCGTGCGTTCGGCATGGGTGAGACGCCAGTTCAGCATCTTTTGCGCATAGTCGCGCACGACCACTGCCATCTCAGGATGGTCGGCCAGATTGTGCATTTCATCGGGGTCGGCCGAGAGGTCGAACAGAAGCGGTGGCAACGCCGCGAAGTGCACGTATTTGTAATGCGCGTCGCGGATGACGGCGTAGCTGCACTCGTCCGAGCTGATGCCAAGCGCGGTCTCGGCGCGCTGGGCCTTCACGGTGCGGAAATCGTGCTCGAAAAACACTTCCTCGCGCCAGTTCGCCGGCGGCGTGCCGTACACATGGCCGAGCACCGAAGCGCCATCGCAGCTACGCGGCACAGACAGGCCGAGCCAATCGAGGATGGTCGGCATGATATCCACCGCCTCGGTGAAGGCCTCCACGCGCGTGCCCCGTGCGGCATCGGCCTCCCGCCGCGGATCGCGGATCACCAAGGGCAAGTGGAACGCCTGATCGAAGTAAATTTCCTTGCCCCAGACATGATGCTGGCCCAGCATCTCGGCGTGATCGCTGGTGACGACGATCAAGGTGCGATCATACTGCCCCGTCGCCTTGAGGTGCGCGATGATGCGCCCGAGATGATGGTCCACCTCCGACACGAGACCATAATAGGCGGCGCGCATCTGGCGGATTTCGAGGTCGTTGGCCTCGACCGGATTGAACGGGCTGTGCTCGTCATACTTGCCCGGCTCGCCGATGCGCTCCAACTCGTAGGCCAGCAGCGGATGCTGCCGTCTTTCCTCGGCGAGCGAAGAGGCACGCGCGGGGAAAACCACGTCCTTCGGATCGACCATCGCATTGTAGGGTTCAGGCGCGATCAGCGGCGGATGCGGGCGATAGAACACGAAATGCGCGAACCAAGGCGTTTGCTCGCGCTCGGACAGCCAGTCGATGAAACGGTCGGTAAGGAAAGCGGTTTCGCTCTGCTCCGCCGGATAAATCGCGGGGATGAAGCGGAACCCGCGACCTTGCGGCAAGTCGAATGGTTGGCGGGGGCGAAATGCATCGTCGCGGCCATTGGGAAGGCTGTAGCCCAGCGTCTCGAGATGGGCGACCCAAGCCGCCATGTCGTCGGGCAGATGGAGCGCCGCGTCGAAGCCCGGTAATACGCCCTTGTCGTAGCCGGTAAGCACCGGATCGTCCGGATCGCGCCCACGCGGGTCCATGCTGGTGTCGGTGTAGCCGAACAGTGCAGGTTCGTAGCCGGCCTTGCGCGCCTCCAGCGCAACATTGGTATGGCGGGCATCGAGCGGCGTGCCGTTCCTGCCCGAGCGGTGGTTCATCAAATAGAGGCCGGTAAGCAGGCTCGCCCGCGACGGCCCGCACGGCGTGCATTGGCCAAAGTGGTTTTTGAACAGCACGCCATCAGCGGCAAGCGCATCGAGATTGGGCGTGCGCACATTGGGATGGCCGAGCACGGAAATGCAGTCCGCCCGCCACTGGTCGGCGCAGATGAACAGGACATTCGGCTTAGCGGTCAACGACTTGGTCCCATTCCCGGAATCAGTTTGCGAACCCAATCATGGGAGCCTTCAGGAGCCGCGTGCAATAGTCCTGTCGGTGGCGGCGAGAAGTTTCCGCACGGCGCGTCGCGCCGCTTGCGGGCGCTGCAGGCGAATGTTGCGCTCCACCGTTTCGTGCAGCGCTTGCGCCACCGCCAGATCGTCGCCTTCGCGCGTGGTGAACAGAAAAAGGTGGTGGAAAGCCTGCTCGATCAGCACGCCGAGCGGCACCATGAGATCGTTGCCGGATGCCTGCAGGATGGCAAGATGGAAGCGTGTATCCGCATCCGTGCGCTCTTCCAGCGAAGTCGCCCTGCCCATGACACGACAGGCATCCGAAATCTCGGCCATCTGGGCGTCGGTGCGGCGCGTCGCGGCAAGGGCCGCAGCCTCGGGTTCGATGATGTGGCGGAATTCCTGCACCGATTTGAGGAACGCCTCGCGGTCAGGCGCAGCCGCGTACCAGGCCAGCACGTCGCGGTCGAGCAGGTTCCAGCGCTCCCTTGGCTCGACGCGGCTGCCGATCTTGGGCCGCGATGCCAACAGGCTCTTAGCCATCAGCATCTTGATTGCCTCGCGCACGGCGGAGCGGCTGATGTCGAATTCCTGCGACCACTGCGCCTCGTTGGGCAGGATCGTTCCCGGCGCATAGTCGCCGCGCACGATGCGCTGCCCGATTTCATTGGCAAGCGAGGCGTGCAGGCTGGACCCTGAATCGGAAAGCGTCTCGCGCGAACGGGACGGGCTTGGTCTGGATTTCTTCTCGTCCATGCTTTCCTCGCCTACGGGCCGGAGCCTGCGTCAGAAAGACGGTGGAGGAGAAAGTGTCAAGGCTAGCCGGCTTTGTGCGCGTCGAGCATGCGGCGCGCGCTTTCCTCGTCGGTGATCAGCACGGTGGGGGCAAAAAGGTTCATCGCTCCAAGCAGCGCCTCGATCTTTTCCTGCCCGCCGGAGGTCAGGATGCGCATGGGCGCGCGGCGCAGGCGATCCACCTCGACCGACATGACAAGATCGTTGACCGGATGATCGACAAGATCGCCGTTCCTATCGAAGAAGTGGAACAGAAGGTCGCCGACCGCCCCACGTGCGAGCAAGGCCTCCCGGTCGGAATCCTTGAGGAACCCGCCGCGGTAGAACGTCGTGGCCGAGGCGATGCCGCCGATGCTGACCAATACGGCATCGAGCGAATCGGCAAGCTGGAAGATTTCCTGCAGGCCGCACCGTTCGACCAGCGCGACCTTGGTCGCAACGCTGTCGACCACGGCAGGCGTCGGGATGAGATAGCCGTCGCCCTGGAAGGCCTGCGCGAATCGCCACGCAAATTCCGCCGGGTTGAACCGGCGCGCTACACCAACGCCGCCGAGAAGCGATATCACCTTGAAGTCGTTGAGCGATTTCGAACTGATGAACGGCAGGCTGCCGAACAGCGTCTGGCCCCAGCCCACGCCTACCCTCATGCCCGATTTCATCGTTTCGGACACGAAGCTCCCGGTCTTGGCGGCAATGGCCGGGATCGGATCTGCTTCGGGCGCAGACAAGGGCGCGACGATGGCCTGTTCGAGACCGAACGCCTTTTCCAGCGCCCGCTCCAGCCTGACGATCTCGACCAGTTCGCTTTCGATGGCGATCTTGACCTCGGCGCGCGCGCGCGCTTCGGCCAGCATACGCACCACGGTCACCCGGCCGATGCCGAGAACGTCGGCGATTTCGTTCTGCGTCATCTGCTCGATGAAATACATCCACGCCGCGCGTATCCTGAGACGATCGCTGCGGTTTTCGCTGGCCAGATGGCTGGTTGCCTGGTCTTCGACCGACCCGGCGCTCCTGCGCGGCTTTCTTGCCAATGCTCTCAACTCCCCCGAGATCCGTTCATCATTCCTTAGCAATTCGGCACAAGTGCACAATATGATCTATTGACCGAGTATGCGTGTTGGGAACAATCCTACTTTCGACGCTGCACAAGTTCAGCACGCGACCCAGACGAAGCCGAGGCGTTAAATGCTGCGTGAAATCTCCGAAGAGGTACGCATCAACCTGAAGGATCGGCTGCGCGACGTTCGCCAGGCCATCCGCCAGCGCCGCCACGACAGCGGCCGTTCCAACCTGTTGCCATTGCCGGGCACGGGCGATTCGGTGCCGTTTCCACTGCGCGAGATCGAGGGCCTGCTCGGACATGCCGTGAGCGCTTTCGACGACGCCATGACGGCAGCCGAAACGCTGGTGCCTTATGAGGGCCGGCCCGCTGGCGCGCCGCGTTCGCTCGAGACCTATTTCCCGCTCAACGGCAGGCAGAACGTGCTGGCGGGAGAGCGGGCGTTCCGCCGCGACATGTACTATCTGGTCAAGACGATGCTGGCGCGCAGAAACGCCAACAGCGACCGCATCCATGAGGCAAGCTTTGCCGCCGTTCACGCCGCGATGCTGCAGCGCCACCCCGACCTGATGGCGGCGCTTGGCAACACGACGGGCGAGACTGACCGTACCGCACAGGTGGCGCAAGTTTGCGCGGCCCTGGTCATCGAATTCCTGCACCAGCGTCCGCTGAGGCTTGAGATACCGGAAGGTGCCATCAAGAACCCGCTCGAGACCGAAAGCGCCCTCACCGTCTCGCTCTTGGCGCCGGCGGCACTCGCCTGCGGGCTTGCCAGCATCGGCGCGACAGAGGAGCCCAATTCCGATCTGCTGGAAATTGCCGCGCTGGCGGTTGAGGCACGGCTCGACAGGATCATAGCCGCCTGCCGCAGCGCCGATCCGATAGTCGAGCTTACGCCCGTCTTTGCGATGCTGCTGTTTCACCTGCGCTGAGGCAGACACCCCAAGCGAAGAAGACAAAAGACTGGAAAAACAACATTGTAAGCGCTTCCGCTGAATCAAGTTCAACGGAAGCTCGCGTTGCATCACCCGGCCTTGCCCAATTCGACGACAACTTTCTTGGCGCGCGGGACTGAGGCAGGGCTCATGCTGAGTTCGGTCAGGCCCATTCGGACAAAGGCGGGAATGAGATCGGGTCGGCCTGCCGCCTCGCCGCACATGCCGACCATGATTCCGGCCTCCACACCGGCCTTCGCCGTCATCTCGATTGCCGCCATAACAGCCGGATTGGCGACATCGTTGAGCTTCGCCACGGTTGGATTGAGCCGGTCGGCGGCCATGACATACTGGGTCAGGTCGTTGGTGCCGATGGAGAAAAACGCCACTTCCCTGGCCAGTGCCGGCGCAATCAACACCGCCGCCGGCGTCTCGATCATAACGCCCAGCGCGAAGTCGCCGAAGGCAATGCCCTGCTGCGTCAATTCCGCCTTGCATTCCTCGACCAGTGCGCGGGTACGACGAACCTCGTCGAGGTCGGAAACCATCGGCAGCATCACCTTGACGTTGCCGTGGACGGCTGCGCGCAAAAGCGCCCTCACCTGCTGCTTGAAGATATCCGGGCGGTCAAGGCACATGCGGATGCCGCGCCAGCCGAGGAACGGATTCTCCTCCTCGGGAAACTCGATACCGGCGATCGGCTTGTCGCCGCCGATGTCGAGTGTACGCACAATGACGGGATACGGCGCAAACGCCTTGGCAAGCGCGCTGTAGGTCTCGGCCTGCATCTCCTCTGACGGCAAGTGCATATGGCGCATGAACAAAAGCTCGGTGCGGAACAGCCCGACACCCATGGCGCCGGCCTCCTTCGCCGCCTCGATTTCCTCCAGCGACCCAAGATTGGCCGCGACCTCGATGACGGTGCCGTTGGCGAGCGTCGGCACGATGTCCCTGAACATGGTGAGCGCATCGCGTTCGGCCCTCGCCTCGCCCATGCGTCGCTCGTAGTCGGCACGCGCATCAGCGTCGGGATCAGCAATGATGGCGCCGGAATTTCCGTTGACCGCAACAACCTTAGCCGACCGCAACTCCGCAACCCGTTCGCCCAGCCCGAGTACCGCCGGGATACCGTGCGAGCGAGCGATGATGGCGATGTGTGACGTCGCCCCGCCATGACCGCAAACGATGGCGCCAATGCGCTTCAAGGGTGCGCGGGCGAGATCCCATGCGCCGATATCGTCGGCGATCAGCACCGCGCCTTGGGGTATCTGTTCGAGGCTGACATCGTCCTGCCCCAGCAGCCCCAGGCATATCTGCCGCCCCACCGCCTGCATGTCGTCGGCGCGGGCGTTGAGATACGGGTCCTCGACCGCGCCGAACTCCTCCGCCAGTCTTGAGCTTACGGCAATTGTTGCGGCAACGGCATCGGTGCCTTCGCGGATCATCGCAACCGCGTCGCCCACCAGCGTCTCGTCGCCGGCGATATCCCGTAGTGCCGCGACGATGCCGCGATCGCCGCCTGCCAACGTCTCGTCGGCAAGGGCCTTGTCCATGCGGGTGCGCACGGCGGCAATCGCCGCCTGGAATTTTGTCAGTTCCGGCTCGATCTCATGCGAAGCGAGCGTGCGGCGATCAGAGCGGATTTCGGGTGGGAAATGCGCGAAGGCCGGGCCAACATGCACGCCCTCGCTGGCTGCGATGCCGACCAACCCTGAATCGGAAACCGCTGGTACGGGCGATGGCGGCGTTATGGGCTGAACGGCAACCGCATCCGCACCATCGGCTTTTGCGGTGTCTTCATCTTCCAGACCGGCACGCGGGTTTTCGAGATAGCCGATCAGCGCTTCGACCGCCTCGATGGCATCCGCGCCGTTGGCGCGCACGGCCACTTCCTGCCCTTCCTTGACGCCGAGCAGCATAAGCTTGACGGAACTCTTGGCGCTGACCGCCTTGCCGTCCTTGACGATGTCGATCTCGGATTCGAAGCTCTTGGCGAGCTTGACGAACCTTGTGGCCGGACGGGCATGCAGTCCTTCGTGCACCCTGACGATCGTCGAGCGTTCCATAACATCTACTCTGTTTTTCTCAATACGGCCGCGGAACGGCCAGATTTCAGGCCGCGATCGTAATGATCGTGTCCGGCCTCAATGCGGCGACGAGGTCATCGGTCTCGACCGGCGAGGCGCATATCTCGCCCGGCCTTTCAGCGCTTCCGGCGCCATTGAACGTGATCACGACATGGCCGATTTCGCGCACTTTCGCCCACGCGCTCGGACCAATGGCGGTGATCGTGGCGGATATCGGACCGATGGCGATCGACGCACCGACCTGCGGTGCGCCGACGCTGGGCCCCTCTTCCGTTTTGTGCAGAACGGAGACTTCGGCCAGTTCAGGCGGCGAGCCATCCGCGAACAGGATGATAACGCCGCCTTCGGCGAGGTCCGCCACTTCGGGCCCGATAGCCGTAACCCGTGTTCTCAAAAGAACGGTCATGTGGCGAACCTCGATTTCTAACTTACAGAACGAACAGGCTGACGACCCATGCGAACAGCACGGAGACGGGGCCCATGATCTGGCGGCTGATCAGCACCGCCGGCACGCCGATCTCGATCGTCTTCGGCTTGGCTTCACCAAGCGCAAGACCGACCGGAACGAAGTCGCAACCCACCTGCGTGTTGTAGGCAAACAGCGCCGGCAGGGCCATTGCCGGCGAGATCGTGCCGTTGGCGATCTGCGGGCCGATGATGGCGACGCCGATGACCTGCGCGATCACAGCGCCCGGTCCCAATATGGGCGACAAGAACGGCAGGCCGCAGATGGCCGAGATGATCAGCAGACCAATGATGTTGTTGGCGAGCGGTCCCATCGGCTGTGCCAGCACGTCACCGATGCCGGTATAGAGGATGAGGCCGATCAGCATGGTCACGAACGCCATGAATGGCAGGACGTTGCGGATAACCTGGTCGATGGTGCGGCGACCGGCATTGAAGAAGATGCCGACCACGCGGCCCATGACGCGGCCGATCGAGCTGATCAGGTTGACGAAACCGCCTTCATTCGGCAGCGGTTGGGCCGCCGACGCCTTGGAAGACGAACTGCTGCTGCTTGATGCCATGGATGCTGCGCCCCCCGCGCTTGTCACTGCTTCCGAGCCGTCGGCCATGGCGACGTTCTCCGGCTTGACGCCCGATACATAGATGTCTTCGGTGATGAACTGGGCGAGCGGCCCAGCCTGTCCGACCGGCGTCAGGTTGACGGTCGGGATGCGCTTGCGCGGATAGACGCCGCAACGAGCGGTTCCGCCGCAATCGACGACGACGACCGCCATTTCACCTTCGACGGGCGGCGCCTTGAAGCCATCCACGGCTTCGGCGCCGGTCATCTCGGCGATCAGGGCGGCGACCGGATGAATGCCGCCACCGGTGACGGACACCACCTTGTTGCGTTGATCGGTGGGTTGGATGACGAGTGGCCCGCCCCAGCCACCGGAGCCCTTGGAAATCTTTACGGCTTTGTATGTCTTTGCCATGTTGTCCTCCCGCCCGCTTAGAGCTCAATGCCCTGGCGGCGTGCCATGATGGCGGTGATGCGTTCGGTCAACATGCCCTTGAACAGGATGACGACGAGGCCGACGATGGCGTACCAGATGGCCACCTGGATGTGGTAACCGCTGGCGACTGCGCCCTTCTTCTCAAGCTCGAGAAGCGCCACCAGAATGCCGCCCCAGACGAAGTATTCGCCCGGATTGATGTGCGGGAACAGGCCGAGCGGCGGGTGCACGTAGGAAACGGCCGCGTCGTAGAAGGCCGGCTTGTGCTTTTCTTCCAGGAACGAACCGAAGGTGTAAGCCATCGGGTTGGTCAGGAAGAACACGGCGAGCAAAGGCAGAACCGTGTAGCGGGTGAGCGCGATCCTGCCGGCACCGCGTGCCAAGCCGTGAACGCGTTCTTCGCCGACCAGTTCGGTCACCGCGTAAAATGCCGTCATCAGCACGACGAGCGTCGGGATGATGCCGGTGACGAAGCCGGCGAACACTTCGCCGCCCTTCTGGAAGATGCCGATAAAGTACTTGCCGATGGCGGTAAGCCAGCCAAGCTGCTCTTCCTGCTGCACTTCGTTCAGCTTTTCGCGGAACTGGTCGACCGTGAGGTTGCCATTATCCGCTTGAGCCAGAACGACGAGTTGGTCCGAGGCATGCTCCACGGCAAGCTTGCCGTGCAAGGCAGCATCCGAGACCATCGAACCCGCGACATGCAGGTTCTGCATGGCCAAGTCGGCATGCTGCGCCAACATTGAAAATACAGACATTTTTCCTCCTAATGCCGCGCTGCCCTACTATCCCGGTAGGCCTGCGGCGCCCTCTATGCGCTTGCTGCACTCAAGCCGGACAAGCCCGGCCCTTTCCCCGGCTCCGACCGCGCCCGGTCGATCTGTTCGATCGCCCGCTTCACGGCCTCGGCCACACCGGGTTCCCCCTCCCCAAGAACTGCTGGGTTGGACCGGATGCTGTCGAGGGTTGCCCCTTCAAATTCCTCGTGGCGCTTGAACTTGGTGAACACCGAGCGCCCGCTCATGATCAAAAACCTGCGCACGATCAGGTCAGGCGTCACCACGACAAGCACGATCGTGCCTTTGCGGAAGCGCCCGCGGCTGTTGCCCGCGCCGACGAAACCGTCGCTGTACTTCTCCGTGATGCCCTTGAAGACACCGGTATAGTGGCGCATCTGCATCCACACGCCGAGCGCCTGCAGCCCCCAGACGAGCGCCAGCAGCAGCAATGCCCATTGCCAAATTGCCATCAGGCCCTTCCTCCCAAGCCTCCGCGCGGCCGCACGCTCGGTGGCGCAACATGCTTAATTAGAGAACATTTGTTTTCTTGAGTGTCAATATGTATGATTTCAACAGCCCCGTTGGCACAGCGGATCGGCATGCTAGAATCACCCCTAAACAGGGACTATGCGATGGATATTCGGTTCAAGGATGAGTTGGCGTCAATGCCCGACCTGCGCCACCGGCTGCGGCGACTGCGTTGGTTTCGCGCCACTTTTCGCGCCAGCGCCCGTGCCGTGACCGAAGCCTACGGCATCCGTTTCGTCATTGACGACGCCAAACTTACCCGCGCCTTCCTCGACTGGATCGAAATCGCCGAAGCCGACAAGAAGTTTGCGGAAATCGACCGGGCAGATTTCATCGTGTTTGCGGCCGGTCTCGTCCTGCGCGAGTTGATTCGCCAGGATCCCGCCAAGGCAACAGGCGAAGTGTCGCGCCGAAAGGATGAGGCCGCAGGCCCGGAAAGCACCGAGGAAATCGTGCGTTTCTGGCCGGAAGGCTTTCTCTACACCAACTATTGCGTCTCTGCGGTTGCAGCCATCCACGAACAGGAGTTCGGCACGGCTCCGACCATCGACAAATGCGCCGATGACCTGCGCACCTGGTGGTCCTACCGGGAAAACGTCACCGAAATGCCGACCTATGCCGTTGCTTTTCTTGATCGCTTCCTTGGCAGCGAACCGAACTGGATTTCGCCGGACCATGTGCCGTCGCGGCGGGCCATGCAACAGGTGCTGCAATCCCTTTCAGGTCAGCCTGCGACGGGTTTGCCCACACAGTAATCCATCGGCACTATTGAACATTTGCATTTTCAACTATAGCGATGTGCACGTTTTGCGAATTGGAGAAGGCAGCGCGTGGCATCATCCCCACTGATCATCTTCGACTGCGACGGCGTGCTGGTGGACAGCGAGCCGCTGGCAGCACTCGCCTATGAGCGCGTCTACGAAAAGCACGGCATGAGCGGCGTCAACGCCGACATCATTGCCCAATGCATCGGCATGAAGCAGGCCGACATCATCGTGCGCATCAAGGAGCTTACCGGCCACCAGTTTCCGGCAGATGCCGGCGACGACATCTGGGCGGAAACCAAGGCCCTTTTTACCGAACAGCTTACCCAGACGCGCGACCTCGCGGCATTTCTGTCATCACTCAAGACGAAGCGCTGCGTGGCGTCCTCCTCATCGCTCGAGCGCATTCACCACAGCCTCGATGTTACTGGATTGGCTCCGTTTTTCGGCGAGGCGATCTATTCGTCCTCGATGGTCAAGCGCGGCAAGCCGGCACCCGACATCTTCCTGTTCGCAGCCGAGAAGATGGAAGCGGAACCGGCCAATTGCGTCGTGATCGAGGATTCGCCCTTCGGCGTCGAAGGAGCGGTAGCCGCCGGCATGACGGCAATCGGCTATACAGGCGGAAGCCACAGCTATGCCGGCCACGGCGAGGTGCTATCCGCGCGCGGAGCGGATGCGATCTGTAACGACTGGACCGAAGTCGGCAACCAGCTTCGCAAGTTGGGCTTTACCGCCTAATCCGGGGATCAAAGGCTGGCGACCAACTCATCGCCAAGGCGCGTTTGGCCAAACCAATTTAGCCGATTGATGCTGACCGAGCCGCCATCGACGACACTGTTTTCATCGCCCGGCGTGGTGGCGTGCGCACGACCGCGCGGCAGAACAAGCACGGTGCGGTCGCCATCGGTTTCAACCACTTCGGCGTTGCGGCCAATCTTGTCGCGGCCAATGTGCGGCTGCCGGATTTCGGCAGGCAGCGCGGTCGGCAGGTTTATGCTGAGCCAATGCCCTTCCACCGCCCATTCAGCGCGCTTGGACCATAGCGATCCGATCAGGCCAGCCAGCCAGCTTTCGTCTTCAGGACCAACGGTCGGGTTTTTCACACGCGAGATGCCAATGGCCGGAAGACCCCAGAAGCTTGCCTCGCGGGCAATGCCGAGCGTGCCGGAATAGGCGAGATCCTCGGCGACGTTGCGGCCATCGTTGACGCCGGCAAGCACGAGGTCCGGCTTGGGTTGATCCTTGAACAGCCACGCCATTGCCGTGATCACGCAGTCGGCGGGCCGGCCGGAACAGGAAAAGCGCTTCTCACCCCTTCGCTGCATGGTGATGGGTTGCGCCAGCGTCAGCGACGGCCCAGCCGCGGTGTGCTTCTTCTCCGGCGCGACCACCCAGACATCGTCGCTCAACCGCCGAGCCGCCGCGGCAAGACGGGCAATGCCCGGCGCATCGATGCCATCATCGTTGGAAATCAGGATGCGCATCGTATGTCTCCATTTCGTATTGCCAGCCGATCGCCGGTGCGGCGTTCGACCTGCAACGCAGGTATGTGGGTGGCCAGCCGGGAAAGCTCCCCTGCCCCGCAGGAATGCCCGAGCACTGCGGGACGTCCGGCCTGCTCCCAGATCGCAACATTGCCGGATACGGTTGGATGCGTCGGCATCCTGATCCAGTCCGCGCGGCCCTTGGCATGAAGGACTTCGCCCGGCGTGCCGGCCGGCAGATGACCGCTGAGCAGGATCGGATAGCTGGCCGCATCAGCCAGCGAAATCAGGCGCGAGGACGGTCCCGCCCGGCCCATGCCATCATCGGCAAGCAATGGGCATTCAGGCAAAGGCTGGCCGTCAATCCAGTCCAGCGCTTGCGCAAGGCGCTGGCGCAAAACCTCGCCCACCCCGGACCTCAATGCAGAGCCCGCCTCGATCTGTGCCTGCAAAGAGGCGCGCATCGACGCATGGATGGCGAACCGGCCGGGCATCGCAGCGATAAGTTCGAGCGACCGGCCGGACAGCGGCGTCGGCAGCAGGCAACCGCCACTGTGCGCGTCGATCCAAATGGCAATCTGTTTGGCGCGATCGGTTCCGGAGACAGGATCGGCCCCGTAGGAAGCATCAAGCATGACGAGATCGCATGCCGGGATCGGGTCCATGACGAAAACAGCGCTGTCCGGCACCACGTCGGCGCAATAGACAACACGGTTGTCGCCATCTTCGACGGCAAACCAGACACCGCCGACCACGTGGCCGGAACGTCCGGTGCCGATCCTCAAGCCTGCAACATCCAGCCGGTCGCCGGGCCGAAACAGTTCGATCCTGTCGGCGGGAAACGGAAAGGCGCGCAGAAGGTCGGGCTCAGCATAGGCTTCCAGCGTCGCCGGCGCCTCGTCGCGCGTTTCGGCCGTCATCAGGATGCGGCCGGAAAATCCTTTCGATAACAACCAGTTCAACGCGCCGACATGATCCTCGTGCGCATGCGAGATAAGCACGGCTTCGAGATCGGCAACGGCATCGACCTGCGGGTAATATTCGCTGCCACTGGCACCGACCTTGATGCCGGCATCGAGCATCACCCGACGTCCGTTCCGGTCGATGACGACGCTGGTCCGGCCCTTTTCTCCGAACCCGCCGGCAAGCTCGATTGAAAGCGTCATGCCGGTTTTCCGTTCGGAATGAGCCAGCCCGACGTGATCTTCAACCTGATCTGCGATCCGGGTTCAAATGAACCGGGTTCGGGCCGCTCGACATGCAGATGGAGATCGGGCTGAAGCGCCGGCGAAAGCTCGACGCGCACCGCACCGCCCTTATAGATGGCGCGTGTGACGGTGGCGTCGAAACCAGCCTCACCCTTGCCGGCGATCTCGAGATCGGGCGAACGGATGCAGATTTTTGCGTCCGCTCGCGGTTGCTCACCGGGACGGCAGCGCACCACGACCTCTTGCCCCAATACCTCGGCCCGTACATGTCCCTCTTGTTCCGCACCCATGATTTTGGCCGGAAGCACGATGCCCTGCGCAATGAAGGACGCGACCATCTCGTTGGCAGGTTCGCGGTAGAGGTCGCGCGGGGTGGCAAGCTGCGCCAGCCTGCCATGATCCATGACGGCGATGCGATCCGCCAGCGCCATCGCCTCGGCCTGGTCGTGGGTGATGTAGACGATCGTGGTGCCGGTGCGCTTGTGGAAGGCGGCGAACTCGTCTTCCATCGAAGCGCGCAGATGCACGTCGAGGTTGGCGAGAGGCTCGTCGAACAACACCAGCGAAGGTGCGGCGACAAGGCACCGCGCCAAGGCCACGCGCTGGCGTTGGCCGCCGGAGAGATTGGCGGGCCGCCGATCAGCCAACCCATTGAGGTTGACAAGCGAGAGTGCGTCCGCCACCCGCTGGCGCGCGACGGCCTTGTCCACCTTGGCAACCTTGAGCGAATAGCCGACATTTTCGGCCACCGTCATGTGGGGCCAAAGCGCATAGTTCTGGAAAACAATGCCGACGCGGCGCTTTTCCGGCGGCACGCTGCCGCTCGCGTCCGAAACGACATCGCTGCCGATGCGAATCTGCCCGGAACTGATCTTCTCGAAACCGGCGACCAGCCTCAGCAAAGTGGTCTTGCCGCAGCCGGAAGGGCCAAGCACGGCAAGGAACTCGCCGTCCCGAACGTCGAGCGACACGTCCTTGACGGCATCGTAGTCGCCGAAGGTCTTGGTCACATTGGCGATGGTCAGTCCCGCCATGGCAGCACTCCACTTGGAAGGTAAGGGGCAAGCAGGTTGGTCACCAGCATCAGGACGAAGGTGATCGCGACCGTGATGGCCGACATTGCCGCCGCATAATTGGAATCGCCGCCCTGCTCGAAGGAGAACATGACGACACCGATGGTTTCCGAACCCGACGACCATAGCAGCGCCGAGACCGTCAGTTCGCTGAGCGCGGTCATGAAGATGAGCAGTCCGCCGGCAATCGCAGCAGGCGCCACCAGCGGAAACACGATGGTCCTGAGGCGCGTGAACAGCCCTGCCCCGGCAACCTGCGCCGCTTCCTCAAGCGCCCGGTCGATCTGGTGGTAACCGCTGACAGTGGGCCTGAGCGCCAGCACCAGAAAGCGTGCAAGATAGGCGTAGAGGATGATCCAGACGGTGTTGTAGAGCTGGATTCCAGTGAACGGGATTGGCCGCAGGAACATCAAAAGGGCTGCAATGGCAAGTACCACTCCGGGCAGCGCATAAGGCAATTCGATCAATAGGTTGACCAGCCTAATCCATCTTTGCTTGCCCCACGCGATCAGGTAGCCGACCGGCACGGCGACAAGCACTGCGAACACCGCGGCGGTGATGGACAAGGCAAAGCTGTTGAAGAAGGCGCGCTTCGATCCGGCATGCTCGAACAAAACGAAACGATAGTTGTCGAGGGTCGCGGTAGCGGCGGAAAGGGCAATGCCGTAGCCTGGAACGAGCGAGGTCAGGACCAGACCGAACAGCGGCAGGACAAGGATCAATATGATGAGCAGCCATATGCCCGCCTCGACCGGCACGCGCCAGCGGCCCAGTTCATAGGGCTCCGCAGGGAGCGAAGTGGAAGAGATGCGATAGTCGCGCCGGCGGCTCATGATTTCCTGGGTGACGATGCCGGCCATGGCGATGATGCCGATCAGCACCGACAGGAACGCCGTCTCGCCCAGCACCGCCGGACCACCGCCGGCAAGCTTCTGGTAGATGAGCGTCGGCAGGACGAGATAGTTAGCGGGAATGCCGAGGAAGGCAGGAATGCCGAAATTGCCGACGCAGGACACGAAGGCCAGTGCTGCTGCCGCCATTATAGAGGGCGTCATGAGCGGCAGCACCACTGTGCGCAGCACTGTGAACCAGCCTGCGCCGCCCGCTCGCGCTGCTTCGACCAGTTCACGCGGCAGCTTGCGTAAACCGGCACGCACGAGAAGGAAGACCAGCGGCCCGTATTGGACTCCGAGCAGCAGGATTATGCCTTCGGTAGAATAAAGCGGATTGCGGGTGCCGAGCGGCGGCGCAAGGCCGAGCAGCTTGAGGAAAGGGCTGGCTGGGCCGAACAGTTGCAGCCAGGCAAGCGCCGTCACCTGCGGCGCAATCATCAGCGGCATGACGTAACACAAGACAAGCATGCCGCGCCCGCGAATGTCGGTGAGCGTGACCAAAAGCGCCACGAACGTGCCAAGCACCACGGCGAGCAGCGTGCCGAAGATGCCGACGACGAGCGTATGCCATGTCGCGACCCAGGTCGCCAAACTCGACAGGCCAAGGCGGATCGCCGTGTCGGAGAGGACGCCGCCCGGCGCCACGACCTCTTTCAAGAGGCGCAGCATCGGCAGCAGCGACAAAAGCACGATGACAACGGCTACCGCCGCCGTCAGGGCCATTTCCTGGCCCCGGCTTTCCTTCACCCTTGCGGTCATGGTTGCGTTCCTAAGCCCTTGAATATGCGTGACGACTGCACGGCAAGCCCCGGGATTTACCCGTTCGTGATTGCCGAGGGATCATGCGTCGTTTTCCGCGCGGCGCAAATGAGACATTCGCTGCGGCAGGAGGTTCCGCCGCAGCGAACGCTATAGATCTATCAGCCGCCGAAAAGTTCCGAGAACTTGGCCTTGTCGGCTTCCGTCTTCTCGACGATTGCCTTGGTGTCGAATGACATCACCTTGACGGAAACGCCCTCGGGCAGCCACGCGGGACGTCCCACCGAAGCCTTGGCCGGCAGATAGCCCATGTCCAGCGCCAGTTTCTGGCCAGCGTCCGAAAGAATGAAATCGACAAACGCCTTGGCGCCCTCGACATTCTTGGCGCTCTTCATGATCGCGACCGGTTCGGTCACGGCAGGCACGCCTTCCTCGGGGAACACGAACTCGACCGGCGAACCCTTGGCCTTGGCGTTCATGGCCATGAAGTCAACGAGTATGCCGTAGGGCTTCTCGCCGCTTGCCACCGACTTCAGCACCGCGCCGTTGCCGCGCACGCTTACGGTGTTATTATCCTTCAGCTTCTGGAAGAAATCCCAACCATAGTTGGAATCGCCGGCAAAGCCCGAAAGCAGATAGGCTGCGGCGCCGGAATAGAGCGGGCTCGGCATGACCAGGCCATCCTTGTATTCAGGCTTGGCAAGATCCGCCCAGTGCGCCGGCTTTTCCGCCGCGCCGGTGTTGTAGGCGATGCCGGTGGTGATCAGCTTGGAGCCGAAATAGGTCTTGTCGTTGTCGTAGGCGTCGGCCTCGATGCCGTCGAGCTTGGCTTCCGGATAGGCGAGCAGCCGGTCATCTTTCTTCAAAAGCTCCATGCTGACCGCATCCGCGATCAGCAGCACGTCTGCCTGAGGGCTGTTGGCGGCGAACTCGGCAGCCAGTTTCGTCATGATATCGCTGGTGCCGGAGCGATAGATATTCACTTCCGTGCCGGGATGGGCGGCCTTGAAAGCGTCGACCGTCTTTGCCGCATCAGCCTCGGGCTGCGACGTATAAAGGGTAAGCGTATCGGCGCTGGCCGACCCCGAAACAAGCATGGCGGCAAGCGCGATCTGGCTCGCCAAGAGTGTGATGAAACGCGTCTTCATTGAGACCTCCTGATCCTTTGTGCATGGCGTCCCCGGACTTCGCCCGGATACAACCTGCTCCTCCCTGCACGGCGTATATGACCCGTGGATGACAACACGCCTGCAGTTATATGATATGTTCATTTGTTCGTTGTCAAATACAAATGAACATTGATAGAGTGATAAAATCGTCACGCACGGTGGGCACACTATGCGGGAGGGTGGAGCACGAATGCGGAGGGTCAGGCAAGATGGGCAAACGCAAGGCGGACAAGCCCGGCATCGAAGTGCCGATGGTGTCCTCAGACCTCAACGTGAAGACGGCGTGGCTCTACTATGTCGAGGGCCTGACGCAGGAGCAGATCGCCGAAAAGCTCGGAGTGAGCCGCGTCAAGGTGATGCGCACCCTGGCGGCATGCACGGCCGAAGGCCTCGTCATCACCACTATAAATGCCGAAACGACCGCACAGGTGGTGCTGGAACGCGCGCTTGAAAAGCGCTGGGGCCTTGATGCGGCAGTGGTCATACCGACGCCTTCGGACAAGGAACATCTTGAAAAGGCGATCGGCCATGCCGTTGCGCTTTATCTGGGCGAACAGATGCAGGACGGCATGACACTGGCCATCGGAGGTGGCGCGACACTGCACGCCAGCCTCGCCTTCATGGCGAGGCGCCAGCTCAAATCGGCTTCCGTGATCGGACTGGTCGGCTCGCTGCCGCATTCGCAATGGATCAACCCGTCAATCGTCGCTGCAAAGGTCGCGGAAGTGCTGGGCGTGGACAGCTACCAGATCACTGCACCGGTGATGCTGCATGATTCTGCCTTGCGCGACCTGTTGTGGGAGCAACCGGAACTGCTCGACGTCAGGCGACGCGCCGCAGATGCGGATATCGCGCTGATCACGGTCGGCGAGATCTCGCCCGACGCGACTATTTTCCGCCATTCAATCGTGCCCGCCGCGCTTATCCCTTCACTGAAGGCGAAGGGCGCGGTGGCCAACATCCTGTCCTATTTCGTCGATGCGGCGGGCAAGCTGGTAGATCACGAGGTCAATGACCGCGTCACGGCCATCAGTCTCGATGTCGTCAGCGCCATTCCCAATGTCGTGCTGGCTGCAGGTGGCCGTCATAAGATCGCGGCCATCCGCGCGGCACTGAAAGCGGTGGAGGCCAACGTGCTGATTACCGACAGCGAAACGGCAAAGGCGCTTAGCGAAGGCTAGATCAGGCCGCGCTCGCGCAGGAAATCATCGATGCCGACATGGGTCATTTCCTCGAACTCGGCGATTGCTTCGGCCATTCGCTGGCGCTGGCTGGCTAGCAGCGTGAACACCTGCCGCATTTCACCCGAGACCCCGAAGCGGCCCCAGCGTTCGGCGATATGGGCGGGAAGGCCGATGTCGGCGCAGAATGCTTCAAGGCTCTCATAGCCGAGTTCACCCACAAAGGCCTTGGTATCTTCCGCCGACATGCGCTGCTCGAAGGCATGGTCGTGCAGGCGTTGCGCCATCAGCTTTATGTCGGCGGGAGACGCTCCCATGAGCTTGGAGACGAAATTCCGGACCTCGGAAGGCTGGAACGGAGGCATGGCTAAACTCCTTAAAACCGAGATGATGTCGCCAAACGAGGGACATCTCCTGTATCTAGCCCAATATAGCCGATCTTCCAGACAGGTCACTGCGCAAGATCAAACAGAGACTGGAGGCAGACATCGCTCCTGCCGCCTACCACGTTGGCATGACCCTAGACCAGCATGGCCATCGGGTTTTCGATCAGGCGCTTGAAGGCACCGATGAGTTCGGCTCCGAGCGCGCCGTCGACAGCCCGGTGGTCGGTCGAGAGCGTCACCGACATGATGGTGGCTATTCTGATCTCGCCGTTCTTCACCACTGCCCGCTCCTCGCCCGCACCGACCGCAAGGATCGTCGCATGCGGCGGATTGATCACCGCGGCGAAGTCCTTGATGCCGAACATGCCGAGGTTCGACACAGCCGTCGTGCCGCCCTGATACTCCTCAGGCTTCAGCTTGCGGGTGCGGGCGCGCGACGCCAAGTCCTTCATCTCGTTGGAAATCGCAGACAGGCTCTTTTCTTCCGCCCGACGCACGATCGGCGTGATCAGCCCGCCCGGAATCGAGACGGCCACGCCGACATCGGCGTGCTTGTGCTTGACCATGGCGCTTTCGGTCCAGGACGCATTGGCGTCCGGCACCTCCACCAGCGCCATCGCCATCGCCTTGATGATCATGTCGTTGACGGAGAGCTTGTAGGCCGGCACCTCGCCCTTTTCGGTCTTCCGGACCGGCGCGGCGTCGTTGAGCTGCTTGCGCAGCGCCAGAAGTGCGTCGAGTTCGCAATCGATGGTGAGGTAGAAATGCGGAATGGTCGATTTTGCCTCGACCAGCCGCCTCGCAATCGTCTTGCGCATGTTGTCGTGCGGGAGAAGCTCGTAGGAGCCTTCCTCGAACAGCTTGAGCACGGCATCGTCCGACATCGGCTTGACTGTAGGCGCAGCCGAACCGGCAGCTGGCGCAGCGGCAGGCGCGGCAGCCTTCGCGCCACCGCCGGCAATCGCTGCCTCGACATCCGCCTTCACCACGCGGCCATGCGGACCGGTCCCGGGAACGAAGGCGAGGTTCAGCCCCGCTTCACGCGCCAGCCTGCGCGCAAGTGGCGTGGCGCGGACACCGCCGCTGTCGCTCTCCGATCTGTTCTGCGAGGCGGAAGCCTCATCCTTGCCTTGGCTTGCTACCTGGGCAGCGATGACCTCTGCCGGCTTCGCCGCAGTCTCGCCCGCAGGCGGCGCGACCGGCGATGCCCCGGCGGCTTCGCCTTCGGCATAGATCCATGCCACGGCTTGGCCGACGGGGATATCGACGCGCTCCTTGCCGGTGATGTTGCGGACGATTCCGCTTGCCGGCGCATCGATTTCCATCGCGGCCTTGTCGGTCTCGATCTCGAACAGCACATCGCCCTGCTTGACCGTTGCGCCTTCCTCGACGAACCAACGCGAAATCTGCCCGGTCGCCATATCCATGTCGACCTTGGGAAGGATGACCTCGACCGGCATCGGCTATCGCACTCCCTTGACCAGATCGCGCGCGGCGGAAACGATATCCGCCACCTGCGGCACGGTCGCCTTTTCCAGGTCGGGATTGTAGGGGATCGGCGTTTCCGCCCCACCCAGCCGCAAGATCGGCGCGTCAAGATAGTCGAAGGCTTCGCTTTCGGCGATCAGGGCGCTGACTTCCGCGCCGATGCCGAGCGTCTTCACCGCTTCATAGACGCAAAGCAGTTTCGATGTCTTCTTCACGCTTTCGATCACCGTCTCGCGGTCGATGGGACGGATGGAGCGCAGATCGATCACTTCGATATCCATGCCCTCGCCCGAAAGCGTTTCCGCCGCTTCAAGCGCCTTGTGCACCATGATCGAAGTGGCGACGATGGTGAGGTCGCGGCCATCGCGACGTATCTCGGCCTTGCCGATCGGCACCGTGTAATGGCCCTCCGGCACCGGCCCCTTCATCTTGTAGAGCAGCTTGTGCTCGAAGATCATGACCGGATCGGGGTCGGCGATTGCCGCCAGAAGCAAACCCTTGGCGTCGTGCGGCGTCGCCGGCTGGATCACCTTCAGCCCCGGCACATGGCCAAGCCATGCCTCGAGGCTCTGGCTGTGCTGGGCTGCTGCGCCCGTGCCGGAACCAGCGGGAAAACGCATCACCACCGGCACGGAAACCTCGCCGCCAAGCATGAAGCGCATCTTCGCCGCCTGGTTGACGATCTGCTCCATGCCGAGCGTGGCGAAATCGGAGAACTGGAACTCGAAGATCGGCCGCATGCCGGTAACGGCGGCGCCCACCGCGACGCCCGCACCGCCAAGCTCCGAAATCGGCGTGTCCATCACCCGGTCGGTGCCGAAGCGTTCGACCAAATCACCGGTTACCTGGAAAGCGCCACCATAGACGCCAATGTCCTCGCCCATGAGGAATACGCGCTCGTCGGCTTCCATGGCGAGTGCCATCGCTTCCTGGATGGCCTGCGCATAGCTCAGTTCACGTACCGCCGTATCCATCACGCCACCTCTGTGTAGACATAGCGGCCGAGGTCGCTCAGTTCGGGAGCGGGGCTTTGCTTGGCGAACTCGATGCCGTCGGCGATCTCCTGCTTGACCGATTCACGCACCGCTTCGATGCCCTTTTCGTCGATGATGCCGAACTCCTTTAGCTCGGTCTCGAACAACAGGATCGGATCGCGGTTGGTGATCCAGTCCTCGATCTCCTCCTTGGTGCGGTACCGGTTGCGGTCGCTCTTGGAATGGCCGCGATAGCGGTAGGTCTTGGACTCGATCAGCGTTGGCCCCTCGCCGGCCCGCGCCCGCTCAGCCGCGGCATGAGAAGCTTCCGCGACTTCCGAGAAATTGTTGCCGTCAACGATGACGCCCGGCATCGAATAAGCGGCGGCCCGGTCGGCAATGTTCTTCACCGCCGTAGAGCGCGCGGTTGAAGTGGACATGCCGTATCCGTTGTTTTCGCAAACGAAGATCACCGGCAGCTTCCAGATCGAAGCCATATTAAGCGCTTCGTGGAACGCGCCCTCATTGTTGGCACCATCGCCGAAGAACGAGACGACGACCTTGCCGGTCTTCATGCGCTTGGCCGAAAGTGCTGCCCCAACCGCAATCGGGATGCCGCCGGCAACGATGCCGTTGGCGCCGAGATTGCCCTTGGCAACGTCGGCGATATGCATCGAACCGCCGCGGCCCTTGCAGTAGCCGGTGGTCTTGCCGAAGAACTCGGCGAACATCCGCTTCACGTCCGCGCCCTTGGCGATGCAGTGGCCGTGACCACGATGGGTCGAGGTGATCTGGTCGTCTTCGGCAAGCGGCATGCAGATGCCCATGGCGCTCGCCTCCTGCCCGATGGACAGGTGCATTGTACCGTGGATGAGGCCCCGCATGTAGCTATCCTCCGCTCCTTCCTCGAAGCGGCGGATGAGGTACATCTTGCGCAGCACCTCCCTGAGTTGGTCAAGCGAATACTGCCGGTAGGCGAACGGCAGGTTGGTTTGCTCGGGCGAAATCGCTTTCCTGGCTGTGGCCATCATAGGCCTCCTTAACCGTAGACCAGCTTGTCTTGGCGAGCGCGCAGTTCGGCAATCTTCGAGCCCGGCGCTGGCGCCGCATTGGCATAGGTGATGAGTTCGCCCTTCTTGATCGGCGCGGTGACCGATCCGCCTTGCAGCAGACCGCACGGAATAGCCTTGGCGGAACGAGCTTCCGGCGCGGTCATGATCCACGCGCGGTAGCAATATTCACCGATGGCATCGAGCTTCTCGCCCGGCTGCATGTCCTTCTTGGCGACAGCGCAGACCTCAGCGACCGGCTTGGAAAGCGGCACCATATCGGCCTTGCCGTAGAGCACAACGCGCGCGCAGGTCAGCGGCACTTCCAGTGAGGTCAGGTGATAGGGTCGGTGGAAAGTAAAGTACGGGCCTTTGCCCATCTTCAGATCTTCCATGCGCTCGGAAATGCGCGGATGCGACATGTCGGCGATGACGAACACGCCGGGCGCAACGCCCTTGCCAATCGAGTAGTCGACGACGCCGACCTTGGACAGCACGCCGCCGTCCTTCTCAGGCACCAGCACCTTCGACAGTTCGCCCAGCGTCGCGGACGGACCGTGCATGCCCGGCTTGTCCGGCACCAGGCCGGTGGCGTTGGCGATCGCAGCCATCTCGACCATGGTCTTGGAGCCATCGACGAATTCGACCAGCATGCGCACGTTCATGTTGCGCTGCTTGGCCTCTTCCTCGTAGGCGGGCGGCGTTGCGTCGACATTGAGCGGATTGTTCTTGCCCTTGCCGGCAGCAACGATCGGATGACCCATCGCGGAGACGAACTCGATCAGTTCCATGCAGGATGACGGCTCGTCGCCGGCGCCGAGCGAATAGGTCACACCCAGCCGATCGGCCTCGCTCTTGAGATAGGCGCCGATGGTGACGTCGGCCTCGACATTCATCATGACGAGGTGCTTGCCGTGCTCCATGGCGCGCAGGCCGATCTCGGCACCCACCGCCGGAACGCCGGTGGCATCGACCACCACGTCGATCAAGTCGTTGTTGATGATCAGGCTCGCATCGTTAGTTACCGCGATCTTGCCGGTTTCGATGGCGGCAGTCATGTCGCCGGCATTGGAGACTTCGCGCGAATAGCCTTTCTCGCGATAGGCGATATCGACGGCCCGGTGGGCATTGGGAATGTTGAGCTCGGAAATAGCACCGATCTCGAGACCCGACATGTGCGCCACGCGGGTTACGATATCCGTGCCCATCTCGCCGGAACCGATAAGCCCGATGCGGATCGGCTTGCCGGAGGCCGCGCGCTCCTTCAGGTCACGGGCCAAACCGATGGGGGCAACATTGATGCTCATTCTTCACTCCTCCGCGATAGCCTGCCGCTGAGTCATGATTAATGAACATGTGTCTTTCAATCAAGCCGAATGTTCATATTTAGGTGAATTCTACCCGATCGTTGACCTTTATACGAAAAAGCCAGCCCGAGGCTGGCAAGGGAATTTGCGGTCATTCGATTTATGGCTGTCGCCGCCACCCAAAGCGGCCTCGGCTATTCCGCCGCCTTGAGCACTTCGGCAATATCGGCGCTATCGAGGATCATCGCGAGGTCCTCAGCGCTCAGCGTGATCGTGTAGCGCTGGCTCGAGCCTTTGCTGTAGACGTCCTTCACGATCAGGGTAAGCACGGTTTCCTCACCGTCTGTCGTTACGTCTTCAGGTACGATTGCTCGCTCGAAGATTTCCTTCGCGTTACCATCTCGTTTTGCAGGGCTCACAGATATCTTCATATCGCAACGGAATGCACCTTCCATGCCATCCGATTCTGTACCGATATGGGACAAATGGCCCTGCGCGTACGGCTGACATGCAATCAATCCGTTAACCGCGGCGCTATAGCGTGTTTCGCCATGACGCACCGCGCCCAAACGTGGACATTCCTGATCGCCAGCAACACGCTTTTTTGGGTATGGCTCTGGCAGGCACTCACCTGAGGCGTTTGCAGGCCAGCGCTCAGATCAACGAAAAGCGGTATTCAGTGACCTGCGAATAGGTTTCGCCGGGGCGTAGCGCGGCACCTGCAAAGCCAGGGTGGTGGACGGCATCCGGAAAGCGCTGCGGTTCAAGGCACACCGCGCCGAAACGTTCAGAAGCAGCGCTCCCACGCAAGAGCTCGGCAACAGGCAGCGAACCGCCATCATAGAATTGAAGTCCAGGCTCAGTGGACCAGACCTCCATCGCCACGCCCGATCTGTCACCCTCGAGACGGGCAGCAAGGTGGGGCTTTTCGAATGGCGTCAAGGCCAGCACGAAGTTGTGGTCATAGCCGCTGTGCGACCCGCTCACCTCGTTGCGGATAGGGCGCGAGGCGCGGAAGTCGAAGGCCGTGCCGGCGACTGGCCGGATTTCGCCTGTCGGGATAGAGGCACCGTCCACCGGCGTATAGGCTTGCGCGGGAATCGTCAGGCGATGGTCGAGTGCAGTGCCCCCGCCGTTAATATTGAAGTATGGATGGGCCGCCATGTTGACCAGCGTTTCGCGGTCCGTTTCAGCCCGTAGTTCAATGGCAAGATGGTCCGGACCCAGCGTGTACTTGCAGCTCGCGCGCACTTCTCCCGGATAGCCCTGATCGCCATCCGACGAGACAAGGCTGAGAAGGACGGAAGTCTCGTCATGTCGTTCGACCCGCCACATGCGAGCGAAGAAGCCACCCGCGCCGCCATGAAGGTGAGTCTGGCCCTTCTCGTTGAGATCGAGTTGATAGTTTCTGCCGCCAAGCGCAAATCGACCACCTGCAATCCGGTTGGCGCAGCGACCGACGATAGCGCCGAAAAACGCACCGTGGCGCTTGTAGGCTTCCAAGCTGTCGAACCCCAGCACGATGCTCCTCGGCCCCGCGCGCGTCGGCACGACCAGATCGGCAAGCGTCGCGCCATAGGCAAGCACGCTGGCCGACATGTCGCCATTGCGAATTTCAAGCGGATCGAGAGGGGCTTTCATGTCATCGGCCATGGCTGCCTACCTCGCCCTGCCCCTCGCGCAGTTCTCGCGCTACTGCTTTTTGCACATCGAAATCGGCACGCCTTTGGCGGATTTCGTCAGGTGAAAGCCGCTCAATGTTGCAATAGTCGAGCTTCCAGTCCGGATTTGGACTCCACACCAGCGGTGATTGGACCGTTGTGCGCGCTGCGGGGGCTACCTCAAGCAACGCCAGCGCAAGCTCAAGCGTCACATTCTGGGAAACCAGATCTCCCGGCCGCCCGGCCGCATTGCCAAGCGGAAAGTCTGAGAACAAAAGGCGCGGCACTCCGACATATTCCACGATGTCCTTGGCACAGCCCATGACGACCGTGGCAATGCCGCTTGCTTCGAGCTGCCGCGCGACAAGGCTGACGCTTTGGTGGCACACCGGACAATTGGCGACGAGCAACACTGCATCGACCGCATCCGCCTTGCAGCGGGCGACTATCTCCGGACCGTCTGTATCCAGTGTGGTGCGCTGGCTGCGGTTGGTCGGCAGCCCGTGGAAGTGAGGCGCGACAGCACCGATGCGTCCGGCTCCTGCCGCGCGCCGCAACGCCGCCAAGGGAAAATAACTCGCAATGTCTTCTGCGGTCGTATGCTTGCGGTCTATGGCGAGATGCGAAATGCGCAGATCGGGATCGCTGGCAGTATCGCCCGAATAGGCCTGATAGAACTTCGCTGCCGCATTATAGGGAGCGCCCGGTCCTTGGTCGCCTTTGTCCGGTTGGTATGGCGCGGCAGTGGTGACAATCGTTACCCGGGACTCGACCAGCGGCTTGCCCAAGCGGTGGAAGGGCACCTCGGCATAGTGCGCCCATTCGTAAGGCGCGCCATACCCCAATGCCTGATAATAGGTCCGAACCCGCTGCAGATAAGGGATCGGCTGGTCATGCGCGGGCGCAAACCCGAATGCGTCGCGCGACGCGTTCGGCACGGATTACTTGGCCTTTTCGTAGGTGTATCGGAACGTGCATCGTGGTGCGCCGGCCATGATGGTCTGGGTGCGCTCAAGCTGGATGTCCGGATCATAACCCTTGCAGAAATTGCCGTCGCGATTGCAGGACATCAGATGACCGATATGGCTAAGCCCCATCTCCCGATAGGTTTCGGCGTAACGGCAGCGGACGACATCGAAGTTGAACGTATCTTCGGTTGCGTCGAGCACTTCAATTTCCAGTGCCGAATCCGCTGTCCATAGATCGTAGAGCTTGATGAATTCCGCCATCGACGTCTCACCGCCCGGCGCCTTGTCGGCAAATGACCTGCCTTCGGCGATGGCGGCCTTGCGGATTGCGGCATCGAGAATGGCGTCGGCCTTTTCCTTGCCCAAAGCCTCGACCATCTCGGCATGGATAGGCCCGATCACCTGGGCCTGAAGGCTGCGTTTGACAAGGACGGGCAGATCGGCTGACGTTTTCATTCTCATCACCTCTGACCATGCTGCCTACGCCCGATGAAAACAGCGGGCAAGATTGCATGAGCGCGAACACCGAAAATTGCGCAGGTAAACTACATCAAGACGCCGGGCTGCCGCTGCGCCGCTCGATCAGGAATATCATCCGCTCGCCATCTCGCGCGGTATTCACGAGGCCGTCCCCGGTTTCGCTAACGAGATGCGGTATGTCGACAGCCGCCAAGGGGTCCGTGCAATGGACTTCGAGCCGGTCGCCGGGGCAGATCGCGCCGAGTGCCTTGCGCGTCTTCAACGCCGGCAAAGGGCACTTCAGTCCAGCGAGATCGAGCTTTGTGGTTGTCATGGCCGGAACGTATAGTCTTGCCCAATCAAGGCCAAGGCATAAAACCTGCAGCGATTGACGCACGCAACCAGTAAGGGCGCCTGATGAAGACGGAGCTTCCACCAACCCTCGGCCTGATCCTCGCGGGCGGACTGGCGCGGCGCATGGGCGGCGGCGACAAGCCGATGCGCGAGATTGTTGGACGCACCATGCTCGATCACGTTATCGAAAGACTGTCGGGCCAGTGCGACGGGTTGATCCTGAACGCCAATGGCGATCCGACCCGCTTCGCGGCTTTTCGCCTGCCAGTGGTCGCCGATACGATCGACGGTTACCCGGGTCCCCTCGCTGGCATGCTTGCCGCGCTCGAATGGGCGGCGCAAAACCGACCGCTGATACGCTGGGTGCTCAGCGCGCCCGGCGATTGCCCTTTCCTGCCGCGCGACCTTGTTGAGCGGCTACAACAGGCACGGCAAAACGAAGATGCCCAACTGGCGGTGGCGGCATCAGGTGGACGCTCGCACCCAGTGATCGGTTTATGGAGTGTGGAACTACGCCACGATCTGCGGCGTGCGCTGGTGGATGAAGACCTTCGCAAGGTGAGCGCCTGGACGGCACGCTATCGCACAGCCGTGGTGGATTGGCCTATCTTGCCGATCGATCCCTTCTTCAATGCCAATACGGCGGAGGATCTGTCCGAAGCCGAACGATTGGCGAAGCTGGTCGAGATTTGACAGAGGCGCCGTTCGGTCCTCAAACGCATCCTTCGTTCGAAGCCCCTTGCCGCAGATGACGCAGCAGTTCCAGCAACTGCCGGTCCCGGTCTTCCAGAGCTTTGCCGGGCTCCTTCAATTGCGGCAACTCGCCGACCTGCCGCTCGACTTCGTCGATCAGCGCATTGTCGACTTCAACCGGATGGATAGAGGCAAGCACGTTCTCGCGATGGCCCTTGTAGCGTCGAAGTGCTGCGCCAATGCCCTTTTCGCCTGCAGAAAAGGCCGTCAGGGCAAAGGGGCCGTAAAGCGCCCAGCGCAGGCCGGGTCCATTGACGAAGGCTTCGTCGACTTCCTCGACGGTCGCGACCCCGTTCTTCACAAGGCTCAACGCCTCCTGCAACACAAGGGTCTGGAACCTGTTGGCGAGAAATCCAGGCACGTCCTTGCGCACATGCACCACCGTCTTGCCAAGGCTTTCGTAGAATGCCCTTGCCCATTGAAGCGCGGCCAGACTGGTTTTCGCCCCGCCAACGATTTCCACCAGCGGAACCAGATGGGCCGGCGTGAACGGATGGCCGACGATGCAGCGCTCTGGATGCCTGCAATTCTTCTGGATGGTGGACATCGGGATGCCCGACGTACTCGACGCGATGACGACGTCTGGCGCAAGCATGCTATCCAACTGCGTGAACAGGTCGACCTTCACCGCTTCCTGTTCCGGGCCGTTTTCCTGGACAAAGTCGGCTCCCTGCACCGCCGATGCCAGATCGGGCTCAAACCGCAACCGCTCGCGCCAGCCTCCAACCACCGGACCGATCCTGGCGAGATCGGCCATGTTGGCCTCGATGATCGGCATTGCGCGCTGCCATGAGCGCTCTTCCGTGTCGGTGGCGCAAACGGCAAACCCGCGTGACAGGAAGACCGCCGCCCAACTCGTGCCGATGAGGCCGAGCCCGACACAAGCGACAGTTGCCACGTCGGCCCGGCCAATCGCCGTAGGTTCGGCCTGAAACCCGCCTGTCCGGTCGGCGCTCACGATAGGGCACGCTGGTTATAGAGATCGAAATTGCCGCCCCGTATCGTTATGGTCGAGGCTCCCAGCGATTTGACGACCGGAAGATCGGCCAGCGTGTTGACGATGCGAAATTGCGTCGGCATGTCTTCCCACGCCGGGCGCTGGAAGCGGATCGATCCTGTGCCGATTTTGGCGCCGACGACCTCGCCGGCAGTCAGCGAGGGCGAAAGCGCCGCATGGGCCACGTCGGCCGTGCCCCACTCCCCTGTCTTCGGCATGTATTTATAGTGAAGCAGATTCCCTTGAGTGTCGGGCCCCGGGTCCAGCCTGTCTTTCGCTAGATCGGCGTCGCGCAAACCATCCAGATCTATGTCCATGAAGCGGAAACCGTACCACGACGCCTCGCAATTCATCCGCCCGGCCACGACGCGCGGCGGCGGCAGGTCGCAATAAATCTTGGCGACTCCCAATTCCTCGCGCCCGGTCATGATCGGATCGGCCATGTTTTCCCAAAGCACGAGACAAAGCGAGCCGACTGCCTCATCTACCTTGCCCTTGTACCGGGCGGGAACATTGACGCCGAGCGTGTTGTAGCCGCGTCCTGCAAGCCATGGCAGGTTGCGCAGGTAGGCGAAGGTTATCTTGACGACCGGGTCGCCATAGATTTCGAAACCTGGCGGCAGCAGCGCCTCCAGCGCAGGCCTTTCCGACAGGAAATAGGCGCTGATGGCGTCGAACTCATGGTCGCTCCAGTCATACCTGCCGCCATCCGGATTGTGACGCGGGCCGAGGGTCGGCCCGAAATGCGTGGGCATCCGGTACATGCGGTTGGCGAGGAATTCATAGGCCATTTCATTCGGTCCAATCGAAATAGTGGCGGGGCGTCACGAAACGACCGCGCCGAGTTTCACCTTGCCGCGTCGCATCAGGAGGATGGCGAGGCTGGCGGCGGTGACGGTAAACAGGCTGAGACTGACGCTGAGCGCCGCAATCGTCGGCTTGAGCTGGTATTTGAGCTCGCCAAGAATGGTTAGCGGCACGGTCTTGACGCCGCCTCCGACGAAGAGCGCCAGCACCAACTCGTCGAAGCTGCTGACAAAGCAGAGCAAAGCTGCTGCGACGACACTGGGCAGCATGTTGGGAAGCAGGATGCGGCGGAATATCGTCCATCGGCTTGCGCCGAGCGAAAAGGCCGCCGCTTCGAGTTGCGGATCTATCGCAGCAATACCCAGCCCGCAGATGATGAAGACGAACGGCATCACATAGACGATGTGGGTAAGCACGATCGCCAGCATTGTTCCGCTGATGCTGAGCTTGGCCAGCAACAGATATTGCCCGGCTGCGATGGCGACGGTTGGCAAAAGAAGCGGGCTGAGAGCCAGTCCTTCAACCACGAACTTGCCGCGATAGTCATAGCGCGTCGCCGCATAAGCCGCAGGCAGCCCCAGCACCAGCGCGCCGAGGGTCGAGAGCACGCCGATCGAAACCGAATTGAAGAAGGCGTTGCGCCAATGGGCATCGCCAAAGAGTTCGCCGTACCAGCGCAGCGAAAGCGCACCGGTCGGGATTGCGAAGCTTTTCCCAGCGGTCAGCGAGACCGCGAACACCACCGCGACGGGCATCAATATGAACGCCAGCGTGACGATGCCGACAAAGGCAAGCGTCGAGTCGGCCGCGATGTGGAGTGCCCGGCGCCGTGGGTGAGGTCGTGCCTTGGTCATCGCGTCGCCCGCCTTTGCCGCGGATTGCCGAGCCTTTTGGCGAGCGCAATCGATGCCAGGAAGATGAGCAGGAGGATGACTGACAGCGCTGCGCCACTTCCCCATTCGCCACGCCGGTGGATGAGGAGTTCTATCAGGTTGGGCGCAAGCAGCACCTTGCCGCCGCCGAGCACGGAAGGGGTTATGTAGAAGCCGGTTGCAATGGCGAACACCATGATCGAGGTCGACAAGGTGGCGCGGCCGACCAGCGGCAGGAATATGCGCTTGAATGTCGTCCAGCGAGACGCGCCAAGGCTTTTCGCAGCCTCAAGCAGTCGCCTGTCGACCTTGTGGAATGCGGCGAGCAGCGGCAGGGCCGCGACCGGAAAGAGCACGTTGGCCGTGCCGAGCACGACCGCCAGCGGATTGTAGATCAGCGTCAGCGGCGCATCGATCACGCCCATTGCCAAGAGGCTGCGATTGACAAGGCCATTGAAGCCAAGCACCGGCATCCAGCTCAGCGCCCGCACCAGGTAACTGATGAAGAACGGCATCACGATGCAGGCGATGACGACAGGCTTCCACCGCTTGGGAAGATTGAGCACCCACAGTGAAAACAGGAATGCGAGCGCCGTCGTCGTAGCGGCGACGATTACTCCTAAAAGCAACGTCATCCCGATCACCCGCATATAGGTCCGCGAGGAGACGACCTGCACGTAGTTGGAAAACAGGTGTGGCTCCGCCCCGAAGCTGAAAACAACAATGCCTAGGAGCGGAACCACGAGGGTCAAAGCCAGGAACAACACCAGAGGCGCATTGAGCGCGATCCGGCTTGCCGCAGGCGAAGACAGCATCTTCATGACCGATGCCTTTTTATGTCGGGCTGCCGAGTTTAAAGATTCGCGCGGAATTCAGTCCAACGCTTGTCGATCGCCGCACGGTTCTCCGTCCACCATTGCGAGTCGATCGGAATCTGAACCGCCCTGTTCTGGACCGAAGACGGCAACACCTTGCGCTGCTCATCGGTGAGCAAGGCGTCAAGTCCCTCGCTCGGTCCCGAATAGGCGATGGTTTCCACGGCCTTCAGCTCGTTTTCCGCGACCGTCATTTCGTGGAAGAACTTCATGGCTGCAGCCTTGGAATCGGCGTCGATGCCCTTGGTCACGGCAAGGTAGTTCAGGACGCTGATGCCCTGGTTATAGGTCATGCCGACGTCCTTGCTGTAGGCGACACGGCCCGAATAGATCAGCGCGTAGTCGACCTCGCCCGAGGTCACCAGTTCGGCAGCCTGCGAGCCGCTGTCCCACCAGACCTGCACCTTGTCCTTGTTCGCTTCAAGGAAGGCAAACGCACGGTCAACGTCAAGCGGGTAGAGCTTGTCGGCGGGAACGCCATCGGCAAGCAGCGCGACTTCAAGCTGGGCATAGGCGTCATAAGACATCATCGCCCGGCGGCCGGGGAAATTCTCCGTATCGAAGAAATCTTTCCAGGTGCTGATCGCCTTGGCCTTGCCGTTCCACGACATCACGTAGGAATAGTAGTGGCGGCCAATAGCCTTCGGCTGCTTGGCTTCAGGGAAGATGGGATCTGGCGCGATGGCATCCCAATCGAGATCTTCGAACAGGTCCGGCTGCGAAAGAACGTCGGCAAGTTCGACGTCCCAGACATGCCGGTCGATGGTGCCGGACTGCAGCATCGCCTTCAACTCGCCAAGCGCCGATTCAAGTCCGACAAAACGAACTGGAATTCCGGTCTTGGCGGTGAAAGGTGCGGCATATGCCTTCTCGAGTGCCTCGCCCGCTTGTCCTCCCGACTGGGCAATGACCAGTTCACTGGCGGCGGCAAATGCTCGCGATGCCAGGCTAGATGAGATTGCGCCGGCAAACGCCGACGAGCCTAATAGTTTTACGACAGTTCTGCGCGTTATGGTCATGCTCGTCTCCGCAAGCGTTGACATATAATGTGTACATGTATACATGTGCACGAATGTTAAAACGAGTCAAGCGGCACCGATGGCGATGATTTCGAACGGCACGGCAGGGATGGCTGGAACATGAATGAAAGCCCGCAAGACAGAGTGGACATCGTGCCGCTCAGGTCGTGTCCGCAGTTCGCGCCGGTCATCGCGAGCTGGGTCTATTTCCAGTGGTCCGTCCCCATGCGCAGAAGCTGGGAAAACACGCTCATTCGCTACGACCCGGCCACGCCAGCCAGCGCGCTGCCCGCAACATTTGTCGCAACGATAAATGGAGCACCGGCGGCGATGGCGTCGCTTCGCATCACCGACAGCTACGACTTTCTGCCGGGCGCAACGCCGTGGATATGCAACGTGTTTGTTCATGACGGCGCGCGCGGACGCGGTCTCGCCACCCTGCTTTGCCAGCACATTGTCGGCTACGCCAGAGACCAGGGCTTTGCGGAATTGTTTCTCGCCACGTCCGTGGAAAGCAATTCACTCTACCATGGCCTCGGCTTCGCCGAAGTGCATAGGGTCGACTATTTCGGACCCAAATTCGTCCTGCGCCTGCCGCTGGAATCCGGGATCGCGGAGGCAAAGGCCCATGGCTGATGTAGTGCAACTTCACCACTTCATTGACGGCCGCGACTTCACGACCAAGGCCGGCGAAGAACGCCTCCTGTCCAACCCCGCCAACGAAACGCCGCTTTGGCGCGTGCCGCTGGCAACCGCCGAAATCGTTGCAACCGCGGTGGCTACTGCCCGCAAGGCGGGCGACGCGTGGGCGGCGCTGGCGCCTACTGACCGCGCCAACATTTTGCACCGCTGCGCCAGCCAGATTCGATCCGACGCCGAAGAGATTGCCCGGCGCATCACGCTGGAAAATGGCAAGCCCATCGCCGAATCGCGTGTCGAAGCGCTGATAACAGCGGACGAGATCGTTGCCGTGGCCGAACTGGCAACGCAGCTTCGCACAGGCAAACAGGCATCGCAGGCTAGGTCGCTTAGTTTCCAGCATGCCCGCCCCCGCGGCGTCGTCGCCTGCATCATGCCTTGGAACTACCCGCTTCTGACTGTGCTCTCACATGTCTTCGCGGCACTTTCCGTGGGCAACACCGTGGTGCTCAAGCCATCCGAGAAGGCGCCCAACAGCGTACTCGCGCCCGTACGCGCGCTGTCGAAGATCTTGCCCGACGGCGTCCTGAACATCGTCATGGGAGACGGCATCGCGGGCAAGGAACTGGTGGCGCACCCGCACGTCGACTGCGTGCTGTTCGTCGGCAGCCAGCGGACCGGGCAGCGTGTCGCCGAGGAATGCGCGCACCATCTTCGCCCCTCCATCATGGAACTGGGCGGCAAGGACTGCTTCATTGTCGATGCGCTTTGCGATCTCGATCGCGTCGTACCGGTGGCGTTGGAATGCGCGATGCGCAATGCCGGGCAGATTTGCACATCCAGCGAACGCTTCCTTGTCCATCGGTCTCTTTACCAGGAATTTGCAGGCCGTCTCGCCAAGGCAGCCGCGCGGCTGCAAATCGGCCCCGGCCTCGAAGAGGCGACGCAAATCGGCCCGCTGATTGATGCCAGCCAATTGGCGGTCGTCGAAAGCCATGTCGCGGGCTCAGCGGGTGCCGGCGCGGAAATCCTGACAGGAGGCCGTCGCGAAGCAGGCCAAGGCTTCTTCTATCCGCCCACAATCGTTGCAGACGTGCCAGCGGATTGCGGCCTATGGCAGGACGAAACCTTCGGGCCTGTAGCCGCCCTGCGGCCGTTCGACGATTTCGACGAGGCGATCACCATGGCCAATGAGGGCCCTTATGGCCTTGGCGCCGTGCTGTTCACAGACTCCTCGCGCCACGCCATGCAGGCGATGGACCAGCTCGATGTCGGGCTGCTCAAGATCAATACGGCGATTGGCATCGCGACCGGATCGACATGGGAGCCCGCCAAGCAAAGCGGCTTCGGCTACGGCAACGGCCGCGAACTTCTGTTGTCGCTCGTGCACCAGAAATCGGTGCTGTGGCAGGCATGAACAAACACACCCCTATAGAGGTGAGAATGACCGAAAAGCTTGTCCTGAAAGGATTGACCAAGCGATATGGCAACCATCTTGCCGTGGACGGCCTCGAATTGCAGGTCAAGGAAGGCGATTTCATCTCCTTCCTCGGTCCCAGCGGTTCGGGCAAGACCACAGTCCTCAACATGATCGCCGGGCTGGTCGAGCCGACCAGCGGCAGCATCATGATCGACGGCGTAGACCTGACTCACCAGCCGGCGAACCAGCGCAATATCGGGCTGGTCTTCCAGAACTACGCGCTATTCCCGCATTTGACGGTGAGCGGCAACATTGCCTTTCCGCTCGAGGTGCGCGGCCACTCGCCTGATGAGATATCCCGAAAGGTCGATGAAACGCTGCGGCTGGTAAAGCTCGAGGGATTTGGCGAGCGCCTTCCAGGCGAGCTTTCCGGCGGGCAACAGCAGCGCGTAGCCTTGGCCCGCGCCATCGTGTTCGAACCTTCGCTGCTGCTGCTCGACGAGCCGCTTGGCGCGCTCGACCGGCGGCTGCGCGAAAGCCTGCGCCAGGAACTTCGCAGCCTGCAGCGAGCAACGGGCATCACGACGATCATGGTCACCCACGACCAGGAGGAAGCCCTGACGATGTCCGATCAGGTTCTCGTCATGGCCGGTGGACGCGCCGAGCAGATCGGCTCGCCCGAAGACCTTTACCAGCGCCCGCGCAATCGTTTCGTCGCGGAATTCATGGGTTCGTCCAACATCGTCGCCGGAACCAGCCTGAGCAAAAGCGGCAAGACATTTCTCCAGATAGGCAATGTCGCCGTCCCCCGCAGTGGTGACGCGGCAGCCGACGGACGCCCCATGCAGTTCGCCGTTCGGCCAGACGCGGTCGGATTCGACACCGATGGGCTTGTTCCAAGCGCGCTGATCGGCACGGTCGTAGGCTCGGAATTCTGCGGCGAGTATTACCGCCTGCACATAGAAACAGACGACCTCGGCATCCTCGCCAGCCATATCAAGACAAACACACCTCCCGCCATCGGCACACAGGGCGTATTGACTTGGAGTGCCGCCGACATGCATCAACTGTCGGATGACGGCTGACCGATCTGCCCGGCAACTTCCGCAGGAACAAGGCTCCCACATGCCCGCCAAGAAAATAGACGACGTCCAAGGTGGTGCTGCCAGCCTGTCTTCTTCCGTCGGCGGACGCTCGATGAAGCTGGATCAGGGGATGGGTAGCGCCACGCTGTCGGCGCAGCTCTACGAGAAGGTGCGCGATCTCATCTATCTGGGCGTTCTGCCGCCCGGAACACAGGTCACCGAACAAGGTCTGTCGCGGCAGTTCGGCGTCTCGCGCACGCCCATGCGTGAAGCGCTCAGAATGCTGGAATCGCGAGGGTTCGTGGAGATAACGCCCAACAAGGGCGCGCGTGTCGGCGTTGTCGACAACGAGGAATATCACACCGGCATGGCCATCGTTTCGGTCGTGGACGAAATCCTCGCCGAACGCATTTGTCGGCTCGTCACCGACGATGACATTGCGGAACTCGAAGTCCTCGAAATGCTGATGACCAAGGCCTTCGAAAATCGCGACAAGGAAAAATACCTGCGGGTCAATTTCCAGATCCATGAACGCCTCGAGGCAATCGGCGACAGCTTCTTCCTGCAGTCGATCCGCTCGTTCATCTCGGCCCGGCTCGCCTCGAAGAGCCATGTCCTTCTCGGCGATCCGGCAACCTGGAAACGCTTTTACGAGGAACATCTGGCCATGACCGCGGCTGTGCGGGCGCGCGATGTCGAGGCCCTGCGCAAGGTCTTCCGCAACCACAACCAGACGATCGACTGACGACGGGAGGGCTCGTCGAGACCCCTCCCCGCCAAATTTTCAGCTCTAGACCAGACCCAATCGGCTCTTGCGCTCCGCCGACCACGCGGTGATGAGCTTGTCGGCGGTTAGCCCCATGAAGGCGACGCACAGGCCCAGCACAAGACCCTTGCCGGCATCGTTGAAGGTCAGCGCCCGGAAGATCTCCTGCCCGATGTCCTTGGTGCCGATGAAGGCAGCGATGATGACCATGAAAAGCGCAAACATGATGGTCTGGTTGATGCCGAGCATGATTTCCGGGAAGGCCAGCGGCATGCGGATGTTCCACAAAAGCTGGCGTTGGGTGCAGCCGGACGTGATACCCGCTTCGACGATGTCCTGCGGCACGTTGCGCAGGCCGAACACCGTGTAGCGGATGATCGGGATCATCGCGTAGATGATGATTGCCGAGATCGCCGCCACGTCACCTACCTTGAACAGCATGATCACAGGGATCAGGTAGATGAAGGACGGGAAGGTCTGGAACGTGTCGCACCAGAGCTTCGCCAATTGGGCCCGGCGTTCTGTCTTGGAGGCCCATATGCCGATCGGCAGTCCGATGAGGATGCACAACATCACCGCGACTGCGACCATGTAGGCGGTGATCAGCGACCGCTCCCAGAAGCCGGCAAAGGCGATGAAAAGCACGAAGCCGGACACGATCAGCGCAAGGCGCCAGCCGCCCAGCGACCAGCCCGCAACCGCCACCAGCGCCACCATGGCAGTCCATGGAATCTGCTGGAACAGCCCGCGGATGGGTATCAGCACATAGAGCAGCATACCGTCGCGGAAATACTGGAGCGGGTCGAAGAAGTAGAGCGTGATCCGGTCGACCAGCCCGTCCCAAACCGGTGCCGTGCTCAAGGTAAATTCGGTCGGCCACACGCTGGCATAGGGCGTGATCGCCGACAAAACGAGCGAGACGACGCAAACGGCAATCGCAGCCGACACGAACGGAAAGCGCGCCAGCCAAGAGGCGTCGTCCGCAAGGTGGCTTGGCTGCTTCTCAGCCGCCGCCCGGCTCAACTGGTCGAGCACGATAGCCATCAAAACGATTGCGACGCCACTTTCGAGGGCCTGCCCAATCTTGAGCGACTGCAGGCGAAACAGAAGGTCATGCCCCAAGCCGCGCGCGCCAACGAACGACGCGATGACGACCATGGCAAGGCACTGCATAATGACCTGGTTGACGCCCACCAGCAGGGCCTGGCGAGCGGCCGGAATCTCGACCATCCACAGCATCTGCAAGCGCGTGCATCCCGCCATCTTGCCGGCTTCACGGATCTCTTCGGCTATACCTTTGAGGCCGAGGATTGTTAGCCGCGCCATGGGTGGGATGGCGAAGATAACCGTGGCGATGGTTCCGGCCTTGTGGCCGACGCCGATGAACACGGCGATGGGAATAAGATAGGAAAAATGCGGCAATGATTGCAGCACGTTGAGGACCGGCACGATGGCCGCCTCGAACCACGGCTTCTTGACCGCCAGGATACCCAGCAGGAAGCCGATGCTGCCTGCAATCGGCGCTGCAACCAGCACGACCGACAACGTGATCATCGACAGTTCCCATTTGCCGAAGATCGCCATGTAGGCGACGCAGCCCGCCGCGAGCGCGCCGAGCCGCCAGTCGCGCAAGGACCAGCCTAGAACGCCGCAGAGGCCGGCCGTCATCACCCACGGCATCGCCGGCAGGCCGACATCGGGAAAGCCCGACACAAGCAGGCCTTCGACCAGGGCGAGCGGCCATGTGATCAACTCGGCAATCCAGCGGGTAAAATCGCGGAACGAAAAAAGCCCGAAAATGGCGTCTTCACGCAGATGATCGATAAAGGCGTTCGTCCAGTCGATGAACGGGATCGTCCACGCCTGCGGCACTTTCATCATCCAGCCGGGCAACAGCGGCGCACACAGGAACAGGATCAGGAAAGGCAGCACGGAAAGCACCGGTTTCGCCGCCTTGGCAAATGCTCCCGGCACGTCGGCTTTGGTGGGCCGTTCCATGGCCACGGCGCTCATCGGGCCGGTTCCTGATCGTAAAGAGCGTCGATATAGCTGCCGCGGTCGAGCGTGCCCACCAGTATGCCCTCGTCATCGACCACGTCGATGGGGCGTTCCGTGGTTACAATGCGCCGTGCGATGCTCGCGAGCAGCGCATCTGCCCGGATCGCGTCCTTGGCCGGCTTGCGCGGAGCCGACGGCTCCATGACGCTTCTGACCGACAGCAGCCGGTCTCGCGGAATGTTCTCGGTGAATTTCGCCACATAGGGCGTGGCCGGACGGGTGACCAGTTGTTCCGCCGTGCCGAGTTGCTCAATAGCGCCATCCTTCATGATGGCAATTCGGTCGGCGACGCGTATGGCTTCATCGAAATCATGCGTGATGAAAACGATGGTTTTGTTGAGCACCTTCTGGAGCCGCAGGAACTCGTCCTGCATTTCCTTGCGGATCAGTGGATCGAGCGCGGAAAACGGTTCGTCGAGGAACCAAAGGTCTGGCCCGACGGCGAGCGAGCGGGCAATGCCGACGCGTTGCTGCTGGCCGCCTGAAAGCTCGCGCGGATAGTAGCCTTCGCGCCCCTTGAGCCCAACCAGTTCGATGACATCGCGCGCACGGCTTTCCCGTTCCTGCCTGCCTGTTCCGCGTACCTGCAGTGGAAAAGCGACATTATCCAGGACCGTGCGGTGAGGCAGCAGCGCGAAGTTCTGGAACACCATGCCCATCTTGTGCCGACGCAAGTCGATCAGTTCGCTGTCGGAAGCCGTGAGCATGTCGCGGCCTTCGAACATGACCTCGCCTGCTGTCGGTTCGACGAGCCGGGACAGGCAGCGCAGCAATGTCGATTTGCCGGAGCCGGAGAGCCCCATGACGACGAGGATTTCGCCGGGCATGACATCGAACGATACGTCGCGAACGGCGGAAATGTAGCCCTGCGCCCGAATGGCCTCGATTGTGGGATGGCCATCATGTCGCTTCAGGAAACCGGCCGGATCGGGGCCGTAAAGTTTCCAGAGGTTTCGGCATGCAATCTTGGGGTCGCTCATGGAAATTCCCTTTGCCGTTGCGGGTCAACATCGTGCCTGCGCCAGAGGGAGCGCCCGCAATCAAGCGGGCGCTACCGGTCAAACAGGCAGAAGGCTGGAAGTCGGGATCAGCTGGCAGAACCCAGCCATTCCTTCCAGCGGGCTTCGTTGTCGGACAGCCATTTGTCCGCAGCCGCCTCCGGCTCCATGTTGTCGATGTCGGCTAGCTTGGCCTGCACTGCGACATCCATGTTGGTGAAGTTGATCTTCTGGAGCACGGAATAGGCCTTCGGCCACTTGTTCGGGAATTCCTTCCACGCGCCGATCTTCAGGTAGCCGTCCTTCGGGTTACCGCAATCATAGGTCAGCTCCTTGTTGGTTCCCCAGGAAGCATCGTCCTTGCACTTCGGATCGAAGGCCGGAAACTCGACGAATGCGCCTTCATAAAGAGCCTCGATGAAGTTCGGGGTCCAGTTGAAGAGAACGATCGGCTCCTTGCGCTTCTCGGCCGAGGCAAGCTCGGCCCAAAGGGCTGCTGCCGATCCGGCGTTGACCACTTCGAAGTTCATGCCGAGTGCTTCGACGCGCTCGGAATCGTGCTTCAACCAGTCAACCGGTCCGCCAAGGAAACGGCCCTTTGGCGAGGTCTCTGCCGTTGCGAACTTGTCGGCGCACGCGTTTAGCGCTTCCCAGGATGGCAGGCCCGGGCAGATTTCCTCGACATATTTCGGATACCACCATTCCTCGCGGGTCTTCGCGTCATGGGTGGCGGCGTCGACGACACAGCCTTCCTTCACGACCTTCTCGAAAGCAACGCCGAAAGCGCCCTCCCAGACTTCATGGACGAGATGCACGTCGCCTTCGCAAAGCGCGGTGTAGACGACCTGGCTGTCGGCCGAGACATATTCGACCTTCGCGCCGGTCTTTTCGAGTAGCTTGCCGACGATATGCGCACCGACGATCTGGCTCGACCAGTTGTGGGTGGGTATCTTGATGACGTCGGTGGAGTCTTGGGCAAAAGCGGTGGACACGGTGAAAGCCAGGATCGCGGCCACGCTTGCCGATTTGGTGAGTTTTCTCATTTCTTCTCCCTTTTGTAATTAGTTGTTCCCGACGAGCGGAAAATCACCTCTGCGGGTAGTTCTGATACGCTCAGCCCAGCCAGAATAACGGCCAGACGTGAACCGGTGTCGTCGTCGGTGTAAAAGTCGTGGCTTGCCATGTGAAAAGATGTTAATCGGATGCCGGGAGGAATTCGGCATGCGGCTCCAGCATCACATCGTGATCGTGGAGGATGACCCGGTTACGCGGGCGAAGCTTGCCGGCTATTTTCTGGCCGAGGGTTACAAGGTCAGCGAAGCCGGCGACGGCGAACAGATGCGCAGCATCGTCGGTCGCCATCCGGCCGATCTCTTGATGATCGACATCAACCTTCCGGGCGAGGACGGGCTAAAGCTCACCCGCGAACAGCGCGAAAGGTCCGATGCCGGCATCATCCTCGTCACCGGCCGCACCGATACGGTTGACCGCATCGTCGGGCTGGAAATCGGGGCCGACGACTACGTCACCAAGCCATTCGAGCATCGGGAATTGCTGGCAAGGGTGAAGGGCCTCTTGCGGCGTGTCGGCAAAAGCCGGCAGCCGAATGCCAATGCTTCCACACGCAGCTTCTATGGCTGGACGCTCGACATAGCCCGCCGCACGCTGCAGGCGACAGACGGCACATTCGTCGATCTGACCGGGGCCGAATTCAAGCTGTTGGCGGTGCTCACCGCCAATCCGGGCCAAGTGTTGTCACGCGAGCGTTTGCTGCATGAAATATCGAGGCGCGAATGGGACGCCAGCGACCGCACTGTGGACGTGCTCGTCCGGCGTCTGCGGCAGAAACTGCACGACAATCCGCGCGCGCCGCGTATCATCGTCACGGCGCATGGCGAAGGCTATTTCTTCACCCCCGAAGCGACTCAGCCTGCCGAGCGGGAGATGCCACGCTACTGAAGGCCCGATTATTCTGCCGCTGTGCGCTCCGCAGATGCGTCGGCCGGCAGCATTTGGTCGAGTTCGGAAAACCCGGCCGCAAACGCCGCCTCGCACTCGCTGACAATGTGTTTCAACTCGGCAGCAGCGCCAGAGGCTGCCGCTGTCTCCAGCGCAACCGAAGCCGCCAACAATCTCGGAAAGCCAAGTGATCCGGCCGAGCTTTTCGTGGCATGGGCAAGATCCCGTAATGTTTTGCGGTCGTTGGTGCGCAGTGCCTCGTTCATCGCCTCGAAGCGACGCGGCAGGCTGTCTTGCGCGATCCGGTGCAACCGGCGGACAACCTCAAGCCCCAGCGCGTCGACATCGGCCTTGCACGCGGCATCGTCAAAAGCGGCCAGCACCGTCCCTGTCGGAACCCGATCCGTCAGCGTCCCGATGGCCTCGAGCAACTGCTCGTCGATGATGGGCTTGGCGACAAAGGCATCGACGCCCGAATTCAGATAGCGCTCGACCTCGGATGTAAAGACATGCGCAGACATGGCGATCACCGGCAGGCCCGGCGCATTGAGAGCCTTGCGCACGCGCTTCATCGCCTCCAGCCCGTCGATGCCCGGCAGGCTTATATCCATCACGAGGATATCCGGCTTGAACTCCGCAACGGCTTCGACCGCTGCGTAGCCGGAACTAACCGCCATCACGCGGTGGCCCGCCTTTGACAACACCGTGTCGGCAACGAGCCGTGTCGCTTCGTCGTCCTCCACCATCAGGATGTTGAGCGCCAGCTTCGCCTTGGCGGCACGCGGCCCGCGCTTTTGCGCACGGCCCGGCCGGCGCGCGGTTTTCATCGTCAGTTCGAAAATGAACTTGCTGCCCGCACCTTGTGCTGACTCCACTTTCAGTTCCGCGCCCATCAGCCGCGCAAGTTCGCGGCTGATGGCAAGCCCAAGGCCCGTGCCGCCGAAGCGCCGCGTAATCGAGGCATCGGTCTGCGTGAACGCCTGGAAAATGTGCTCCTGCTGCTCCGGCGAAATGCCTATTCCAGTGTCGGCGATGGTCACGATCACACGCTGCGAACCCTTGTCAGCTTCCGCCTTGCTGACCTCTACCCTCACCTCGCCGCGTTCCGTGAATTTGATCGCATTGCTGACCAGATTGAAAAGCACTTGCCTGATCTTCGTTGCGTCGCCGCAAAACGCCGGCGCAAGCTTGCGGTCGACCGTCAAGCTGAAATCGAGGCCCTTTTCGGTCGCGATCGGCCGCATGAAAGCGACGACGCCTTCAACCAGCGTCGTCATGTCGAAGTCGACCTGCTCCAGCACCACATTGCCGGATTCGATCTTTGAATAGTCGAGTATCGCGTTGAGAATGCCCAGCAATGCCTCGCCGGAATTGGCCGCGATGGAGAGATGCTTGCGCTGCGTCGAACTCAGCTTGGTGTCGGAAAGCAGCCGCATCATGCCGAGCATGCCGGTCATCGGCGTGCGGATTTCGTGGCTCATCGTCGCAAGGAAAGCCGATTTCGCGCTGCTCGCCTGTTCCGCCCTTTCCCGCGCTTCGGCGTGATCCAATGCCTCTTCGCGAAGGCGCGTATTGACCAGCCTTATCTGCTCGGTTTGCTCCTCGACCAGTTGCTGCAATTCTTCGCGGTGGCGCTTCAACTCGACGGTGATGCGCTCGCGCTCCTGCTCGAGGTCGAGCCGCCGCTGCGATTCGTCACGGAACCTGTTCACGGCAACGGCCATGGTGCGAAGCTCGTCGTCGCCGTCTTCTGCCACCTCAACTGCCAGATCGCCAGCAGTCAGCCGCTGCATGGCGCGTGACAGGCCGCCTAGTCGCCTGACGAGATTGCGCTCGACGTAGAGCCACACGATGGTGCCCGACACCAGCACGGCACCGAGCAAGGTCAGGATCAGCACGAACACGCCGATCTGCACGGCGTGGTCGGCCCGCTCTGCAGTTGTCCGGGCAAATTCGCCGGATCGGTCGAGAATGGTTCGGGCGACAGCATTCTGCTTCACCGAAAGGTCGCGATTGGCCTCCGCCATCGTGTCCAGCTTGCCGATCAGATCGACGATGCGCTGCCGACGCCCGAACAGTGAACCGGCAACCGGCGCATCGCCCGCCGCGGTTTCCATCGTGTTGAAGGACTGAAGCGCCTGCGCGCGCCGCACCGGATCGTCAATGCCGAGGATACGCCGGCGTATGACTTTCATGTGATCCTGGAATATGCGGCTGATTTCGGTGATTTCGGTCACCGATTCCGCCCGGTTGAGGCGATTGATCAGCAGGCTGATCTGGGCGCTGCGGTGGCGTAGTTCATACATGCGCTCCATCAGGAAGATGTCATGTTCGATCAGCCGGTCGATAGCGCTGTATGCGTCCTCGCGACGCGCAGGATCATTGATCAGGCCATAGAGGTTGGCGGTCACGGCGGAAGCGCCGGCAGAGGCATTGGAGATCAATGTCTCGGACAGAAGCAGGATCGACTGTGCCGCATCGGCCACCTTCTCGGCGCTGTCACGATAGGCTGTCTCCTCCTCCAGCCTCTGGCGCACGAGTTCGTAGTTGCTTTTCAAGTTCGCCAGCATCTTCTCGACCGCACCGGCGAACTCCTCGACGAGCTGCGTGTCGATGGCAAGCTTCCTCGCCTCGTCAAGCGAGGCCACCATCTCCTGCGCGAGACGCGACAGCTTGGCTTGCTCGTTCGACAGTTCGGCGCTCGACTGGACGGCGGCGAGCACAGGCGCGGTGGCAACGAGCTTGGCACTGAGTTCCGCCGTGTGCTGGGTTGCTGCAACTGCTGGCAACGCCTTCGTGTTCACCACCGACTGGGCAGCCGCGATATGACGCAGGATCAGCCAGCTGGCGATGCCAGATGACAGTGAAAGGCCAGAGATGCACAGGAAGGCGAGAAACAGCCTCCCACCGATGCCAAGCTTACGAAGCATCGTTCAATATAACCACGGTTTGCACTGTCAGCGTAAGCCGTCTAGCGTTTGAGGCATGATCAGGTTCGCAAGCCTCCTTCAAAGTTGTCTTTTTTGCATGGCAATTCTGGTATCGGCATCAGCACCCGCGAGCGCCGAAGACGCACCTGCTGCCTGGCAGTTGGATGCATGGGCCCCGCCTTTCGACTACTCCCGACCTCCGACAACAATCGACTATCGACCCGTCGCCAAGGCCGCGAAGCACTGGAAGATTTGCGCCTCCTATCCGCACCTCAAGGATTCCTACTGGGTCAGCGTCAACTATGGCATGGTCGAGCAGGCGAAGGCTGCAGGCGTCGGGCTGGCCGTCGTCGAGGCCGGCGGCTACCCTAATCTCGACCGGCAGATCGAACAGATTAAAACATGCAGCGCCGACGCCGATGCGTTGATCGTCGGCACGGTGTCCTATGACGGCCTCACGCCCACCATATTGGAAATCTCAAAGCGCATTCCGGTGATTGCCGCCGTCAACGACATCGCCAATGCCGGCATCACGGCGAAAACCGGCGTATCGTGGGAAGAAATGGGGCGCTCGATCGGCGCCTATCTCGCTGCCCTGCATCCCATCGGCACCGCACCGGTAAAGCTTGCGTGGTTTCCCGGCCCTCAAGGGGCCGGCTGGGTGCAGTTCATCGAAGCCGGATTTCGGAAGGGCATCAAGGGCAGTTCAGCCAGCATAAGCGCGGTCAAATGGGGCGACACGGGCCTTGAGATACAGCTTCTCTTGATCGAGGAACTGCTCGAATCGCAGCCGGACGTCGACTACATCGTTGGCAGCGCACCGACAGCCGACGCGGCTGTAAGCGTCCTGCGCGCGCAGAATCGCGAAGGCCAGATCAAGATATTGGCCGACTATTTCACCCACGGCACATTCCGCGAGATTACCCGATCCAAGGTTCTGGCAGCACCTACGGATTCGCCGCCGATGCAGGGGCGCATTGCCATCGATCAGGCAATCCGAGCGATTGAAGGGACGTTGCAGCACAGGCATGTCGGCCCGCATGTAACAATCGTCGACAAAACCAATGTGCTGTCGCTCGATCTGGACCAGAGCCTTGCGCCGGCATGGTTCAAACCCACATTCGAAGTGAAATAGCAGCGCCAGTTACAATTTTTCACAACTGGCTCACAGAATTTCACAAGCTGGAACGGACCGGTTCACAGACTGCGACTAGATTGCGCTTCGCTGCCAAAAGCCGCCTGCACGCTGACAATGGGAGGAACCGTGTCATGACCTCGTATCCTGGAATAGTGAGTGGTCCGCCGCGTCCTAGCTTGGTTTTGC
>CAZROU010000019.1:0-54027 GCA_964601795.1 uncultured Mesorhizobium sp.
TTTCTCCGCGTATCCGAACAGATGACCTCACACCATTTCGACCAGATTTATGAGTCCACGACCTAGTGCGAGACCGGCAAGGTACCCATATCGGGATGAATTTCGGCAGCCATAAGGCCTTTGTCGCCGCGACCGAAGCGCACGAGGACAACCTGCCCCGGCCTAAGCTCGGTCACGCCATAACGGCGCAGGGTTTCCATATGCACGAAAATATCTTCCGTACCCTCGCCGCGTGTCAAAAAGCCAAACCCCTTGGTGCGGTTGAACCATTTGACCAAGGCACGCTCGAGCCCGCTTTCAGGAGTAACGGCAACGTGCGTACGCTGTTCCTGCATTTCAGCAGGATGGACAGCCGTCGAAACATCCATCGACAGGACGCGGAACGCCTGCAGCCCACGCTCGCCCTGCTTCACAAGGCAAACCACGCGCGCGCCCTCGAGCGCGGTCTGGAAACCGTCCCGCCTGAGGCAAGTCACATGGAGAAGGATATCGCCGGATGCGCCGTCGTCGGGCAGGATAAAGCCGTACCCTTTGGCAACGTCAAACCACTTGATCGCGCCCGAAACCTCAACGAGGTCGACGGAATCAACGCTCTCGTCGCGCTTGGCGGCATCACCAAGGATGTCATCCCGCCCCGCGAAAGAGGCCTTTTCCCCCATAAGAATGCCCCCTCTTGCCGAAAACACCGCTACTGATTCTTGGCAGAAGAATAACATTGCCACTTCGATAGTGCGCAAGACCTGACGTGCCTTTTTTCACGGCTCATCCGATCGCCCCACATTTCCACCGGCTTGGCTCCCAACCGTTCCGATTGCAGCCGGCTGACGCACTGCCTATGTTGGGCAGGCCCGCAAGGAGAACCAGATGCGTTATCTGCACACCATGATCCGTATTAGCGACATCGACGCCTCGCTCGATTTTTTCTGCAACAAGCTGGGCCTCAAGGAAGTACGCCGCTTCGAAAGCGAACAAGGGCGCTATACGCTCATTTTCCTCGCCGCCGCGAATGACGAAGCCACGGGCATCAACAACCGGGCACCGCTTATAGAGCTTACCTACAATTGGGACCCGGAGGAATACAAAAGTGGCCGTAATTTCGGCCATCTCGCCTATGAAGTCGATGACATTTACGCAACATGCCAACAGTTGATTGATAAAGGCGTCACGATCAATCGCCCGCCCCGTGACGGCAATATGGCGTTCATCAAATCGCCGGACGGCATCTCGATAGAGCTTTTGCAGAAAGGCCCGGCCAAGCCAAAGGCCGAGCCGTGGGCCTCGATGGCCAATACCGGAACCTGGTAAAACTCCACATCCTAGGCGATCTCTTCAGCCATTTTCCCTAGCGCCTGCATCGTGCGCCAGTTGCGTGCGGTCGAAACCACGCCGAGAATGCGGTCCATTATCGGTGGTAGTTTTGAGGTGCTGAAGCTTTCAGGCACGTGCAGATAGAGAACCTTGTCTCGAACCAACAGGCGTTCCCCGCCGGTCGCGCGGGCGAGCAAGGCGTCAATTGCAGCTTGCTCGGGCTTCCGGGCCAGAATGAACACGTGCAATGTGGTCGGGCGATCGACAGCATCGGGGAAAGGATTTCCCTTCAGTATGCGTCTCCAGTCGCCGCGTTCGACCAGCATGATGTCTTTTTCGAAGCCGAATTCGTGCGCAACGATTGCAGCTATCTCTGCCTGTGTTTGCTTGGGCGTCAGTGCCGAAGACACTATGGCGTTACCGCTGTTGATGTAGGTCGAAACATCACCAAACCCGGCCTCGGTCAGTGCTTTTCGCAACGGCGCGGTCGGCAGTTGTGTCGCCCCGCCAACGCCGCGGAACAGCACGATGAAGACATTGCTCCCTGCCTTACCGTTCATATTATGAAAGCTGCCAGCGTCTCGTTGTCGGTAATGTCCTGATACTGTACGCCTTCGACATCGAATTTTGCCTTGAGCAGGTCGAAATTGCGTCGATCCTTGGTTTCGATGCCGATCAGCACCGATCCGAAGTTCCTGGCCGACTTCTTCAGATATTCGAACCGCGCGATGTCATCGTCCGGGCCGAGCATTTCAAGAAAATCCCTCAATGCGCCGGGCCTTTGCGGGAAACGGATGATGAAATACTTCTTCAGGCCGTCGAACCTCAGCGCCCGTTCCTTCACGTCCGGCAGCCGCTCGAAATCGAAATTGCCGCCAGACACCACGGCAATGATCGTCTTGCCCTTGATTTCCTTTTTCGCAAAATCCTTGAGGGCGTCTATGGCCAGCGCACCGGCCGGTTCCAGAACCACGCCCTCAACGTTCAGCATCTCGATCATCGTGGCACACAGCCTGTTTTCGGGCACCAACCGTATCGCGTCGGCAGAAAAATCCTTGAGCAGGCGAAAGTTCTCGCGGCCGATCTCGGCTACCGCCGCACCGTCGACAAAATTGTCGACCTTCGAAAGCTTGATGCGCTTGCCTTCATCCAGGCTGTTCCTGAGGCTGGGCGCTCCCGCCGGCTCACAGAAAACGAACCGAGGATGTCGGCCCAAATCCTTGAAATAGTGAGTAATGCCAGCCGCCAGACCACCTCCGCCGACAGGCAACATGACGATATCCGGTTCCTTTGCTTCGGCCATCTGCGCGAAGATTTCATGAGCGACGGTTGCCTGCCCCTCGATAATGTCGCGATGGTCGAAAGGCGGCACCATGTGAGCGCCTGCGCTTTCCGTGAAATCGAGCGCGGCACGGTAGCAATCATCGAAAAAATCACCGACCAGCCGGATTTCGACGAAATCGCCACCGAACAGGCGGGTCTTGTCGATCTTCTGTTGCGGTGTCGTAACCGGCATGAAAACCACGCCCTTGCGGCCAAAGTGGCGGCAGACAAAGGCAAAACCTTGCGCATGATTGCCCGCTGAAGCGCAAACGAACAGTTCAGCTTTGTTGCCGGCGCCAAGCGTCTTGCGGAAGAAGTTGAAAGCGCCCCTGATCTTGTAGGAACGCACCGGGGTCAAATCTTCCCGTTTCAACAGGATGCGCGCGCCGAACTTTCGCGACAGATAGTCATTCTGTTGCAACGGCGTCTCCGGGAAAATCTCGCGTATGGCCGTCGCTGCGGTGGCAACCCTGTCGGCAAAGCTGGTCATCTTATGGTTCCGGTTGGTAGGCATCGTTCCTGCCGTCATTTTGATATTTGCGCAACACCGCAGCAGTTCTCTAACTTTCTCAGCCCGGTTTCGAGATGGCTGGACTTACTTCTGCCGCACTCTGCAAGTGGTGAGGAATTGTCTGGTGCGATCTACATCGCCCAAGCCCGTCGCCGAACTGGAATTTGCCGTGCCTTTGAAGACCATCTTTGCCATCGCCCTATCACTCCTCGTTGCCGGTTGCGCTGGGCGCCAGCCGCAGGAGATTCTCGGCAGCGCCATGGTTACAGCATCGGTCGCCGACATCTCCGGCAACCATTCGATCTTCATTGCGACGACCCGCAAGCGCGCGAGCGACCCTAGCAAGGTCTTCGACGGCGAGCGTTCGGCAACGCTGAATTACGCGCGGGTGAACGTCACCGTGCCGAAGATACACGAGGTCGGCCAGATCGAGCGGCGAAAGCGCGGCAAGTCCGACGATCCCTCGAAGTACTTCATGGCCTCGGAAGCGATCGGCTATGATACCGCTCCTGAATTCTCCGCTGCGCTCAATGCCGATATCGCGGCGCGCGGTGGTCGCGTCATGGTGTTCGTCCATGGCTACAACACCAGTTTCGACGCGGCCGTCTATCGCCTGACACAGATCGCGCACGATTCCGGTTATCCCGGAACGCCAGTCTTGTTCTCATGGGCGTCCGGCGGTTCGACCACCAGCTATGTCTACGACAAGGAAAGCGCCAGTGCGGCTCGCGATCAGCTCGAAGTGACACTGCGCCTGCTCGCCCAGTCCGGTGCGCGGCGCATCGACATCGTCGCGCATTCCATGGGTACGTGGGTGACGATGGAAACCCTGCGCCAACTGGCCATTACCGGCGATCGCGACCTCAGCGGCAAGCTTGGCGACGTGGTGCTGGCCTCGCCCGACATCGACGTCGATGTCTTCAAGAGCCAGATGCGGCGCTACGGCAAGCCGGACAAGCCGTTCATCCTGCTTCTGTCCGAAGACGATCGGGCGCTGCGCCTGTCTGGAATCCTGGCCGGATCGCGTCCTCGTGTCGGCGACTACAAGAATGCCGCCGACCTCGCCGACTACGGCGTAACGGTCGTCGATTTGTCCAACGCCAAGGCAACCGACAGCTTCAATCACACCAAGTTTGCCGACAACCCGGTGCTCGTTAAGATGCTCGGCCAGAGGCTTCGTGGGGACGACGGCTTTGCCAGCGATCGCGACGTGACCGACCGCATCAACCAGCTAAGCCAGCAGGTCCAGGCCGGGCTGCTCTAGGTCGTGGACTTGCCAGCTTGGCGCCGACGGACACCTTGATCTGGACCAGGACCAGTTCTGCCGTTATTCGGGTTTTAACGCGCCGGGCACGCGCGCCGCGATCAGGGAGCGACCTACCGTGCGTCTGAGGGCATTTTCCATTCTGGTCATTGCCCTGTCCGTCGCCGGATGCGTCGGCTCTCGCTCGCACGATCTCATCGGCAAGACGACGACTACCACCCCTTCCAGCGAAATCGCCGCCACCCATGAAATTTTCGTAGCAACAACAAGGCGTAAGGCGACGGCTGAACCGCGGCAGGTGTTCGACGGCGACCGCTCGTTGACGACTACCTTTGCCAGCGTTGAAATCACCGTCCCCAAGATCCATAAGGTCGGAAACATCGAGCGGGCAAAAGGCTCGGCATCACCCGATCCTGCCAAGCATTTCACGGCCTCCGGCGTTACCTTCTATGATGGCGCACCAGAGTTTTCCAAGGCGGTTGGTGCTGATATTCAACGCCGTGGCGATCGCGTGCTCGTCTTCGTGCATGGCTTCAACAATGGCTTCGCCGACGGCATCTACCGCATCACGCAGATCGCGCAGGATACCAATTACTCAGGCACGCCGGTGCTGTTTTCATGGGCCTCCAGTGGCAAGACAACCGGCTACATCTACGACAAGGAAAGTGCGAACGCGGCCCGGGACGATCTCGAAGCGACATTGCGCATGCTTGCCAAAACCAAAGCAAAGACCATTGATATCATCGCCCATTCGATGGGTACCTGGGTGACGATGGAGGCCTTGCGGCAACTGGCGATAACTGGTGACAGGGGCCTTGGCGGCAAGCTCGGCTACGTCGTTCTGGCCTCGCCCGATATCGACGTCGATGTCTTCAAGAAGCAGATGATCCGCTACGGCAAGCCGGACAAGCCGTTTGCCATTCTTCTTTCCGACGACGACCGCGCCCTAAAATTGTCCAGCCTGATTTCCGGCGACAAGCCTCGCGTCGGCGACTATGGAGATGCCGCCGACCTTGCCAGCTATGGCGTCGTAGTCGTCGACTTGACCAAGGCGAAGTCGGCGAACAGCCTGAACCACGCCAAATTCGCGGACAATCCGATCCTGGTGCAACTGCTTGGCGACAGGTTGCAGACGCCGGCCGGGTTGGCTTCGGAGGACGACGATTTCGAACAACCTGCCAGCAATCTTGGCAGGGGCATCGGCCAAGCCGTTGGATCCGTTGCCGATATTATCATAACCACGCCATTTAAAGTCTTGAACGTGGTCGTCGAAGGCAACTAGCCAAAGGCCCTACCTTGCGCTGATTGTGCGCAAGCCCTGCCCCGGTATAGTACGGCTAAACGGGATCACGACGGCCGGATTGATGGTAGTAGCCATGAGGCCAGTTTCAAAAGCGCGCGCAATGCTGCTCGTGCTTGGGTTTGCGGTAGTCGCCACGGTAGTCGCTGTGTTCGGCAACGCCTTTGCCACGCGCGCCTACCTCGATCAGGCTGCTACGCGCGGCGAGACGACCTTGCGGCTGGCCGTTGCCGCACTGACCGGCCATATGAGCCGCTTCGAACCCTTGCCCGCGCTGATTGCGGATCACGACGACATCGTGGCGTTGGTCGCCGACCCGGACAATGCCTCGTTGCGCATCCGCGCCAACGCATATCTGAAGGAAATCAACCAGCTCCTGAAGTCCTCGGACATCTATGTGATGCTGATCGGCGGCGATACTATCGCCGCAAGCAACTACGACGCACCGCTGAGCTTCGTCGGCCAGAACTTCAGTTACCGGCCCTACTATCAGGATGCCGCTGAAGGTAAGCAGGGGCGCTTCTTCGCGCTTGGCACCACGTCGCTCAAACGAGGTTACTACTTTTCCTCTCCGGTTCATGTCGGCGGCGAAATTCGGGGGGTCGTCGTCTTCAAGGTCGATATCGAACCGATCGAAGCGTCGTGGAAGTCGGACGAATACGAGATCGTCGTTACCGATCCGGAAGGCATCATATTCATGTCTGGCCGCCCGGAGTGGCTTTATGCAGGCCTCCTGCCACTCACTCAGGAGCGGCTGGACCGGACGGCCGCCTCCCGCCGCTACGCCAATGCGACTTTGAGGGAGTTGCCCGTGCGTGCCGGCCTTCAGGGTGCGCACCGAATGATGAACCTCAAGGCGGAGAAATCGGAGCGGGAATACCTTGTGGTCGAAGAGCCGATGTCGGAGGCCGGATGGACGGTCAGCGTGCTTCTCGACACGAGTTCCGCGCGATCCCAGGCTTTGACCAGCGTACTGGCCGCCCTGCTCCTGCTCGGTCTTGCCGGACTGCTGGGGGCCGTCGTGCTGCAACGCCGTGCGCGTCTGGCCGAACGCATGGAGATGCAGCGCACTGCGCGGGAAGAACTCGAGCATCGCGTGGAGGAGCGAACCGCCGATCTTGCCTCCGTGAACAGCCAGCTCGAGCTTGAAGTTGCGGAGCGGCGCGCCACGGAAGTGCAACTTCGCAAGACACAGGCGGACCTGATCCAGGCCGGAAAACTTGCAGCCCTTGGTCAGATGTCGGCAGCGCTGTCGCATGAATTCAACCAGCCGCTGGCAGCCGTCAAGACATATGCCGACAATGCCGCGATCCTGATCGACCGCAAGCGAACCAGCGAGGCGCGCGACAATGTCGCGCGTATCCTCGCACTGACAGATCGCATGGCCTCGATAAGCCGGCATCTGCGAAACTTCGCCCGCAAACCCAATGAGCGGCTGGGACCGGTCGAACTCGACGAAGTCGTTCGCGATACGCTGGAAATCGTGGCATGGCGCCTCAAGGCCGCGGATGCGGACGTCAAGATCGATCTGGGCAAGATCCCCCTCGTCGTGCGGGCCGGCAGCGTCCGTCTTCAACAGGTGCTCGTCAACATCCTTTCCAATGCAGCCGATGCGGTTGAAGGTCTGGAAAACCGCACGATCGAGTTGACTGCACGGCAAGCTGGCGAAAGCGTCGAGATCAATGTTCGCGATCACGGGCCAGGTGTACCGGAGGCGATATCCTCGCGAATCTTCGACCCGTTCTTTTCGACCAAAGGCGTCGGCAAGGGTCTAGGTCTTGGATTGTCGATTTCCTATAACATTATCAAGGATTTCGGCGGAAACCTTTCTGTACAGAATCATGCCGACGGTGGAGCCGTGTTCCGTATTGAACTGGCAGCAATGAAAGCCGTCGCCTCCGAGGCTGCGGAATGAAGCAACCGCAAGTCCTGTTGGTGGATGACGAAGACGAGCTTCGCCGATCAACCGCCCAATCCCTTGATCTGGCAGGGTTCGAGGTGCGCGATCTGGGCAACGCCGAACGCGCTCTCGATCTGGTCAATCCGGGCTTCAACGGCATTGTCGTCACCGACATTCGCATGCCCGGCATGGACGGCATGACCTTCATGACCCGGATCCATGAAATCGACCCGGATATTCCCGTCATTATCGTTACCGGCCACGGCGACGTTCAGCTCGCCGTGAAGGCGATGCGTGAAGGCGCCTACGATTTCATCGAGAAGCCGTTCACCACGCAGAATCTCGGCGCAGTCGTGCGGCGCGCGCTCGATTGGCGAAGCCTTGTGCTTGAAAACCGGCTGCTGCGCGCAGTTGCCGGCAAACGAGACGATATCGAGGGGCGGCTGCCGGGCCGCACCGCTGCTATGGTCGATCTCCGCTACCGTCTTCGCGCGGTCGCGGCGACAGATGCCGATGTGCTCATAATCGGTGATACCGGCACCGGCAAGGAAGTAACGGCGCGCGCGCTGCACGACATCAGTTCGCGGGCAGGCAAGCCGTTCGTCGCGATAAACTGCGCGGCACTCCCCGCCAATCTGATCGAAAGCGAGCTGTTCGGCCATGAGGCGGGCGCCTTCCCCGGCGCTATCCGTGCCCGCTACGGGAAATTCGAACATGCACGCGGCGGCACCATCTTGCTGGACGAGATCGGCATGATGCCGGACGATCTGCAGATCAAACTGCTGAGGGTGATCCAGGAACGGGTGATTACGCGGCTGGGTTCCAATGAACTTGTTCCCCTGGATGTCCGGTTCGTTGCCACCAGCAAGGCAGACCTCGAACCGGAGGTCGCCGCAGGACGGTTTCGCGCAGACCTGCTTTATCGGCTGAACGTCGTTACCTTGCGCCTGCCCTCATTGGCGGCAAGGCGGGAGGACGTTCCCCTGCTCTTTCTCCAACTGGTGCGCGAAGCGGCTGCGCGCTACCGCTTCAACGAGATCGACGTGCCGCCGCACGTGATCGCCGACATTTCGCGCCGGGAATGGCCGGGAAATGTGCGCGAGCTGCGCAATGCGGCAGACAGGTATGTGCTTGGCCTGGACCTGAAAGCAGGCGAAGAAACCGCGCCGCCAGCCCCGGCTTCATGGCTTGCAGACCAGGTGGCCGACTTCGAAAAGAGCGTGATCTCGGGGGCCTTGCTCACCCACAAGGGCAGCCTGAAAGCCGTCTATCAATCGCTGGGGATTTCGCGAAAGACGCTTTACGACAAGATGCGCCGCTACGGCCTCGACAAAAACCTGCCCGCCCTCGATCTTCCGCCGCAGTGAACAATCGAGGATCGGCGTGTGTGGATTCTCACACACGCATTTTCCGCCAATGTCACTTTTCCTACCCATCTCTCCCCACAAACAGCGGCAAACATCCATTTGCCGCCTATTTCGGTTTGCCGGAAGCCGACGGAGCTTCGCTTATGTGACCAACCATCATGGATGCAGGAGGTTTGCACCGGATGGCACACATGGAAATCCTGGGAGGATTTAGATGAAGAAGCTCTTTACCGTGCTTGGCGCGGTTGCCGCCCTTTCGTTCAGCACCCCGTTTGCCGGTGCCCAAACTTATCCTGAACGGCCGATCACCATTGTGGTCCCCTTCTCTGCCGGCGGCCCGACCGACACCGTCACGCGCCTCGTTGCCGAAGCGATGTCAAAAGACCTTGGCCAGCAGGTTCTGGTGGAAAATGTCGGCGGTGCCGGCGGCACGCTGGGTGCCGCGCGCGTGGCGCAGGCTGACCCGGATGGCTATACGCTGCTGCTTCACCACATCGGCATGGCGACAAGCGCAACGCTCTATCGCAAGTTGCCATACGACACGCTGAACGCCTTCGAATATGTCGGCCTCGTTACCGAGGTGCCAATGACGGTCGTTGCACGCAAGGATCTCGAACCGACCGACTTCCAGGCGCTGGTCGAGTACGCAAAGGCCAACAAGGACACGGTGACCGTCGCCAACGCCGGCATCGGCGCAGCTTCCCATCTTTGCGGCATGTTGTTCATGAGCGCGATCGACACGCCTCTGGTTACGGTGCCGTACAAGGGGACCGGTCCGGCAATGACCGATCTGCTCGGCAGCCAGGTCGATATCATGTGCGACCAGACCACCAACACCACCAAGCAGATCAAGGCCGGCACCATAAAGGCCTATGCCGTCACCACCCCGGAACGGCTTGCCGTACTGCCTGATGTTCCCACGACAAAGGAAGCCGGCGTCGACGGTATGGAAGTTTCCATCTGGCACGGCCTTTATGCTCCGAAGGGCACTTCCGCGGAAATCGTGGACCGCCTGTCCAAGTCGCTGCAGGCCGCGTTGAAGGATGAAAACGTCACCGCGCGGTTCGCTGAACTTGGCACCGCGCCCTCCTCGCAGGAAGACGCCACGCCGGCGGCGCTCAAGGCGAAGGTGGAAAGTGAAATCGCCCGCTGGAAGCCGGTGATCGAGGCTGCCGGGCAATATGCCGACTGATATCCGAGGGGAGGCTTCATCCAGCCTCCCCCTTCTCCGTCCGTGAATTTCACAGCCTTTTCGGCGATCAGCGAACGGGACCACCATGAAATCCTTCTCCATCGACAAGACGAACGGGCTGTGCGCCGCGTTCTTCATCGGCCTGGGCATCTTCTTTGCTGCCCAATCCCTTGATCTCGAGTTGGGGACCGCGTTCCGTATGGGACCGGGCTATTTTCCCTTCATTCTGGCGATGTTGCTGGTTTTGCTCGGCATCGTAGTCCTCGTCAGCGCCATCAAGGAAGAAAGCGAACCGATCGGCCACATCGCCTGGCGAGGCATGTTCCTGATCCTGCCTGCGCCGATCTTTTTCGGCCTCACAGTGCGCGGCCTGGGATTCGTGCCTTCGATTTTCCTCACCAGCCTGATCGCCGGTTTCGCAAGCCAGAAGATGAAACCGCTGACCGCGCTGCTGCTTTCAGCAGGTCTCACTGTCTTTGCCGTCGCTGTCTTCAGCTACGCTCTTGGATTGCCATTCGAACGCTTTGGCCCGTGGACGAGATTCTGAGGACAAGCCAATGGATCTGTTTCATAATCTCGCCCTCGGCTTCGCCACGGCATCAACCCTTTGGAACTTGCTTTTCTGCCTGATCGGGGTGCTGCTCGGCACCCTGATCGGCGTTCTTCCCGGCATCGGCGCGACCGCCACCATTGCCATGCTGCTGCCGATCACGTTCCAGATCGGCGATCCCGTCTCGGCCCTCATCATGCTTTCGGGCATCTATTACGGCGCCCAGTATGGCGGCTCGACGACGGCCATTCTGATCAACATGCCGGGTGAATCCTCGTCGGCGGTCACGGCCATCGACGGCTACCAGATGGCCCGCAAGGGGCGCGCAGGTGCTGCACTTGCAATCGCAGCCATCGGCTCATTCTTTGCAGGGACGGTCTCGACTTTCCTGGTCGCGCTGTTTGCCCCGCCCTTGACCGCTATCGCGCTTCAGTTCGGCGCGGCTGAATATTTCTCGCTGATGGTCGTCGGGCTGGTCTCCTCGATTGCGCTGGCCCACGGCTCTATCATCAAGGCGCTGGGCATGGTCGTCCTCGGCCTGTTGCTCGGTCTTGTCGGCACCGATATCTATTCGGGGACGCCACGGTTTACACTTGGCATTCGCGAATATGCGGACGGGCTCAATTTCGTGGCTGTCGCGGTCGGCGTGTTCGGCATCGCCGAGATCCTGCGCAATCTCGAGAATGAGAAAGGCCGCGACGTGCTGATGGCCAAGGTCAGCGGACTTCTGCCCTCGCGAGAGGACGTCAGGCGCATGGTCGGCCCGATCCTGCGCGGCACCGCAATCGGCTCGGCACTCGGCATCTTGCCCGGCGGTGGCGCCATCCTGGCGTCGTTTGCCTCCTACACGGTGGAAAAGCGCGTTTCTAAAACGCCGGAGGAATTCGGCCGTGGCGCCATCGAAGGCGTTGCCGGCCCGGAGTCGGCCAACAATGCCGGTGCGCAGACCTCGTTCATTCCGATGCTGACGCTCGGCATTCCGGCCAATCCGGTGATGGCGCTGATGATCGGCGCGATGATCATCCAGGGCATTGTCCCCGGCCCGAACGTGGCGACGGAACAACCTGCGCTGTTCTGGGGCATCATCGCTTCGATGTGGATCGGCAACCTGATGCTGATCGTGCTCAACCTGCCGCTGATCGGCCTTTGGGTGAAGCTTCTGACGATCCCGTACTATGTGCTGTTTCCCATCATCATGGCGTTCTGCTCGATAGGCGTCTACAGTGTGAACTCCAACGTGTACGACCTCTATGCCGTCGCCTTCTTCGGGTTGCTCGGCTATGCGTTGCTGAAGCTGCGCTGCGAACCGGCACCCCTGCTGCTCGGTTTCGTGCTCGGACCATTGCTGGAGGAAAACCTGCGGCGGGCGATGATCCTGTCACGCGGCGATCCGACGACCTTCGTCACCCGGCCGATCAGCGCGATCCTGCTGGCGATATCGCTTGCCGTGCTGGTGATCGTGTTCCTGCCCAGCATCAAGAAGAAACGCGAGGAAGTCTTCGTCGAGGAAGATTGACGCTGCAAAGGCTGCGCAACTGCCAGAGGAAACACGACCTTTCCAGCAGTATTAACGTTAGCGGCTAAGATTAAGGCCGCATTGCTGTGGCGTCGGGGCAGAGACTCTGACAAAACCGTCGCGGGGGCGCAGGGCAAGCTTGCCGGTGCAAGGGGTATAGGGCTTACGCCATGGGGTCTTGTGCCGGCCGCCTTGCGTCTCCACCGCGTGGACAACAGCTTGGCCAACCGGTGCCGGCGACAGGAAGCCGAGCCCGACGATCAGATGCTTACGCTCTTATGTAAGCGGCGCATTGCCGCACGACGGGCCGATTTCTTGAACGCAGCGGCGATATGTAATTCACTGCAAATCGGACTATGACTGAAGGTGCATGGAAATGACTGTTGCGGTGATCCTGGCTCTGGCGTTGATCGCATTCGTTGCAGCGGGCCTCAGTGTCGGATTCATACAAACCCTGATCTGTGCCGCACTCGTCGCGTCGGCAGCAATGTTGACAACGCTGGTCGCCGTTTCGCTGACGCGCAAAGGTTATTGAGCGGAAGCTGAAGAACTTTGTCGGGAGTCCTCCCCATCGGCGGGTTACCGAACTGCTTTGTGCGTATTTCCAAGCGGCGATCTTGCGGATGCCGCGTCAAACGGCATGCGCCACAAGTCGGCGCTTGTGTTTTCCCTTGTTTTTCAATGTGGTGCGGACGACGGGGGTCGAACCCGTACGATCATGGATCGAGGGATTTTAAGTCCCTTGCGTCTACCAATTCCGCCACGTCCGCTTGCAGGTCCTTTTCAATGGTGAGGCGTCGGGCGTCAAGCCCATGTTCTCCAAGTGCCGACTTGGCGGGTGGCCCAACAGTTTTGGCCCGCCATCGGTGGCAGGCATCATCGTCGCCCACTACATTGCGCCACGACATTGCAAGTGCGCATCTGGAGCTTTTCATGAGGACCCCGCTTTTCCAGCCGATCACGCTCGGCAACCTGACTTTTCCAAACCGCATAGCAGTCGCGCCGATGTGCCAGTATTCGGCCGATGACGGTTCGGCGAGCGACTGGCATCTCCATCACTGGATGAACCTTGCCATGTCAGGCGCAGGGATGGTGACGGTCGAGATGACAGATGTCGAGCGGCGCGGGCGCATCAGCCATGGCTGCCTTGGCCTTTATTCGGAAGCCAACGAAGCGGCGGCCAAGCGCGCGCTCGATGCAGCCAAGCGCGTTGCAATGCCTGGCGCCAAATTCGGCACCCAACTCGCCCATGCGGGCCGCAAGGCTTCCAACCGACGTCCGTGGGAAGGCGGTGGCCCGTTGCAGCCGCACGAAGACCCGTGGCCTGTCGTCTCAGCTTCGGCCATTCCCTACGACAGCGGCTGGCAAACACCGCATGCGCTGACAGAAGACGAAATACTCGAGACGATCCAGCACTTTGCCGATGCCGCAAAGCGTGCCGAACGAGCAGGTTTCGACTTCATTGAACTGCACGGCGCGCACGGGTACCTGATCTTCCAGTTCCTTTCTCCGCTTTCCAACCAGCGCAAGGACCGCTGGGGTGGTTCGCTCGAGAACCGCATGCGCTTTGCCGTGGAACTTGCGAAGGCTGTGCGCAAGGCTGCTCCTTCCCTCATGCTGGGGGCGCGGCTATCGGTCAAGGAATGGGTGGATGGTGGCTTCGACGTCGAGGAAGCTATCGAGGTCGCCAAGGCGCTCAAGGTGGAGGGTGTCGCCTATATCTGCTGTTCCAGCGGGGGTAACTCGCCGCTGCAGAAGCTGCCGACAGGTGCGGGCTACCAGGTGCATCTTGCAGAAGCGATCCGCAAGGGCGCCGGCATTCCGACGCGGGCTGTCGGCCTGATTGCCGATCCTCAATTCGCCAATACGATCATTGCAGAAGGCCGCGCCGACATAGTCGCACTGGCGCGCGCTTTCCTGGCCGATCCCCGTTGGGGCTGGCGCGCCGCCGCCACTTTCGGCGAAGAAATCCATCCGGCACCGCAGTTGGCCCGCTCGGTGACGACGATGCAGCATTGGATGAAGGCGTCCGGCTGAACCGAAGTCCATTTCGCGTCTGGTTCGATTTGGATTACTGTTGCAACCAACAGTTCGCGGTTTGCGTTTGGCGGGAGACACGTCGAGACTTTTCATCCAGTCCGGAGGAGCGAAATGGCCAAGCTGATCTACAAGATCGTCGAGCACGACGGTGGGTGGGCATACAAGGTGGGGGAAACCTATTCGGAAACCTTTCCAACCCACGAAGATGCGTTGCGTGCAGCCGAAATCGCTTCTGCCGAGCAACAGGTCGCCGGCACGTCAGACGGCATCCAATATGAGGATGCCGAGGGCAAATGGCACGACGAGTTGGCAGATGGCCGCGATCGCCCGCAAACCGAAATTTCGGATTGAGCGAGCCGTTCCGCTCACACCAAACTTTTTGAAAAAAATGGACCTCAGTTTGCCGGCACGAACCGCAAGACGTCGTGGCCGTCCTTGTCGACCATCGTAAGCCTGCTATCTACAAGCTTGTACGACGCAACCTTAGCAAAGGCCTGGAACAGACCCTGTTCGGCTTTCATCAGTTCGGGTGCACAGGCCATCATCGTCGCGCCAGCCTGCCCTATTGTGAGCTTCATGCCATCGATCTTTGCGTTGGCGAAATAGCCATTGCATGGCCCCCGTCCGCCAATCCGGCCAGTCTCGTCGATGCGCAGGGTGGCACGCGGCTCCGGCAACACGTCGACGCCGTCGATGAAATCCACATTCCAATCCTTGCCGAATATCGTATCAGAGGTCGCGCCGCCATTTCCTGATACCTTGCGAACCATGACGGTTTGCGGAGTATCTGCAAGCGGATCGACCTTATGGCGGGTATCCGTAATGAACCAAAGCTGGTTATCGACGGAAATGCGCGCCTGCAGCGCATAGGTCATATTCGGCTGAATGACCGAGGGATCAAACTTGATTTCGAACTTGATCGGAACCTGACCCGCAGGGGAAATCTGCTGTTCGCCAATAATTGCAGCCGGGGCGTCCGCAAGCGAGACATCGGCAAGCTGAACCGTAACCTGTGCATTGGGCGGCAGCGCGATACGTTCGCGATACATAATTTCGCCCTTCAGGATCTTGTCTGAAGCCACGGCACGATCCGGCGTCACCATCATGCCCGCCACAAGGGGCATCAGGCCGAAGACCATCAGTTCAGCTAGCTTTTCCAGCATATTTCGCCCTCATTGCGAACGCCAAAAGACAGCTGCAAAAGAACTGGCGAATACGGAAAATCCAAGGCTTCCCCAAGGTATTCTTAGGGTAGTGTCGTTTTGCAGTCAGCGCTTCCAGCGCGCGAGGGCATTCTCGTCGGACTCCTTGGCATCGACCCATCCGCCTTCCGAACCATCTGCCTGATGTTCCTTTTTCCAGAAGGGTGCCTTGGATTTGAGGAAATCCATCACGAAGCTCGCTGCCTCGAAAGCGGCCTGGCGATGCGTCGAAGCAGTCACGACAAGGACGATGTTGTCGCCTGGGGAAATCTTGCCGTAGCGATGAATTGCGGCAAGCCCCTGCAAGGGCCATCGTTCGGATGCTTCGATTGCGATCCGGGTGATTTCGGCTTGCGCCATGCCTGGATAGTGTTCGAGTTCCAGGGCAGCGAGGCGACCGGATTCATCGCGGCACAATCCGGAAAAGGTGACGATGGCGCCGATGTCCGTCCGGCCCGCCGTCAGTTTCGCGACTTCCGCGGCAAGATCAAAATCCTCTGCCTGAATGCGAACGATCGGTTTGAAGGCAGGCACGCTATTTACCCTCCCGTCATTGGAGGAAAGAGCGCAATCTCCCTTGCAGCACCAAGTTTCTCGCGATGATCGACATGTTCCTGATCAATGGCCACGCGGATCACATCAGGATACTGCAACGCGTTCTCATATTCTTCGCCGCGCGACCTCAGCCACCGCAGCAGATCGGCAACCGTTTCCACATCGCCCGGCAGGTCCACGTCTTCCTGCGGCTTTCCGATGCGCTCACGTACCCAGGCGAAATAGATGAGCTTCATGGCATCACTCGTCGACGATGTGCTTCAAGCCCGCGCGGAAGTAATCGTAGCCAGTGTAGAGCGTAACAATCGCGGCAATCCAAAGCAGCACAAGACCGGTCTGCGTCGTATAAGGGAAAATCTTGTCGCCTGCCGGCCCCACCAGCAGAAAAGCGATCGACACCATCTGTATGGCCGTTTTCCATTTGGCAAGTTTGGTCACCGGCACGCTGACCTTCAGCGCGGCGAGATATTCGCGTAACCCCGAAACCAATATCTCACGGCACAGGATGATGATCGCCGCCCACAGCGACCAGCCGGCGATGCCGCCGCGCCAATCGGTGTCCGCTGCAAGCAGCAGCAGGCACGTGGAGACGAGCAGCTTGTCGGCGATGGGATCGAGCATCCGCCCGATATTCGAGGTTTGCTGCCAGGCACGAGCCAGATAACCATCGAAGTAGTCGGTAATGCTGGCAGCAAGGAAAATTGCCAGCGCAGACCACCGCGCAAAGTCACTCGACTTGAGGTGCCCTTCTAGAAAGAAGCACAGGACCACCAGAGGCACCGCAATGATGCGGGCGTAAGTCAGCATGTTGGGCAGGTTGAATGCGCGTCTGGCCATATCGTGCGGACTCTTGTTTTGCGTTTGAGTACTCAAATCAGAAGGCGGTGTCAGGGGTCAACTGCCGAAAGTCGACTGGCCTAGGAAAGAGGCGCAAATCTGTCATCTATCAGCGGTTCTCATGGAAATGGTCATAGACCAACCGAGCCACGCGTTCGGAAATGCCTTCCACCGTCATGAGATCCTCAATCGCTGCTCGACTGACAGCCTTGGCCGTGCCGAAATGCAGAAGCAGCGCCCGCTTGCGCCCCGGCCCGATGCCGCTGATCTCGTCCAATGGACTCTTGATCATTTCCTTCTTGCGGCGGGCGCGATGCGAGCCGATGGCAAAACGATGCGCCTCGTCCCTCAAGCGCTGGATGAAATACAAAACGGGATCACGCACCGGCAAGGTGAACGACGCCTTGCCCTTGAGGAAGAAGCGTTCACGGCCGGCTTCGCGGTCCTGACCCTTGGCAATGCCGATCGCAACGACCCGATCCTCGACGCCAAGGTCCAACAGAATTTTACGCACCGCCGTCATCTGCCCCTGGCCGCCGTCGATCAGGATGACATCAGGCCAGGCCGGGAACCCCTCGGAAGTCGGGCCTTCGATGGCCTCGCCCTGCTCCTTCAACAATCTGGAGAACCGACGCTCCATCACTTCGCGCATCATGCCGAAGTCATCGCCCGGCGTAATGTCGATCGAGCGTATGTTGAATTTGCGATACTGGTTTTTGACAAAACCCTCTTGGCCCGCGACGACCATTGCGCCAACGGCGTTTGTGCCCATGATATGGGAGTTATCGTATATTTCGATGCGCTGCGGTGCGTTTTCCAAACCGAATGTCTCGGCAAACCCTGCCAGCAGGCGAGTCTGGGTGGAAGTCTCAGCCAAGCGCCGGCCCAATGCCTCGCGGGCATTTTGCAGCGCGCTGTCAGTCAGTTCCTTTTTCTCGCCTCGCTGCGGAACGGATATGGATACCTTGCGCCCTGCCCGCGTGGTCAAGGCCTCGGCCAGCAGATCCTGTTCTTCGACGGCGTGCGAAAGCAGCACGCTTCGCGGTGTGGGCTTGTCGTCGTAGAACTGGGCCAGGAACGATCCCAATACTTCCGCCGCCTCAAGTGCGGGATCGGCCTTCGGAAAGTAGGCGCGGTTGCCCCAGTTCTGCCCGGTGCGGAAGAAGAAGACCTGGATGCAGGTCTGCCCACCCTCCTGATGGATGGCGAAGACATCCGCTTCCTCAATGGATTGCGGATTGATGCCTTGATGGCTTTGGACATGCGACAATGCCGCCAGCCGATCGCGGTAGATGGCCGCCCGCTCGAAATCGAGTTCATCCGACGCCTGTTGCATTGCGGCCGAAATCTCGGATTTCACTTTCTGGCTACGACCGGACAGAAAGTCTTTCGCCTCTGTCACAAGGGCCGCATAGCCGGCGTGCGAAATCTCCCCTGTACATGGTGCTGCGCAGCGCTTGATCTGGAACAGAAGACAGGGGCGCGTTCGGTTCTCGAAGAATGAGTCCGTGCAACTGCGCAACAGAAACGCTCGCTGAAGCGAATTGATGGTGCGCCCAACCGCCTGCGCGGAAGCGAACGGGCCGAAGTAGTCGCCCTTTCGCGAGCGCGCGCCGCGATGCTTGTAGATGCCAGGCGAAGGATGGTCATCTGTGATCAGAATGTAGGGAAAGGACTTGTCGTCCCGCATCAAGACGTTAAAGCGGGGCCGCAAACGCTTGATAAGGTTGGCTTCGAGAAGCAGCGCTTCGATTTCGGTCCGCGTGACGACAAACTCCATTGTCGCGGTTTCGCGAACCATTCGTCCGATGCGATTGGTATGGAACCTGCCTTGCGCATACTGGGTTACGCGCTTCTTCAGGCTGCGTGCCTTGCCGACATACAACACATCGCCGGTCGCGTTCATCATGCGATAGACGCCGGGAGCATTGGGCAAGCGCTTGACGAGCGTCTGTATGACTTCCGCCCCGACCTTGCCGTCGGCGTCTCCCGCATGGGGGGTCCAGTCTATGGCGGTGAAGGCGACATCAGGACCAGCAGGCGCGACGGCATCCTCAGCCGCGTCATCGTCGAGATCTGTATCCGGAAGATCGTCCGCTGCAGCACGGCCACGATCTTTGCCGTTGTCGCCAATAGTCATTCTACGATGCCTGCCACATCCGGCGTTTGCCAGGCAAGATGCTGGCCGCCATCAAGCGCAATCATCTGGCCAGTTACCGAATGTGCCTGCCAAAGATAGCGAATGGTTGCGCCGAATTCGGAAAGGTCGGGGCTTTGCTTCAGCAGCAAGGCTTCGACCTGCTTGCGAAAGTCGCTGTCATCCTGCCGTGTGTTGCGCAAGGTTGGTCCTGGCCCGATAGCGTTTACGCGAATGCGCGGGGCCAGTGCCTGCGCCATGGTTTGGGTCGCAGTCCAAAGCACGGACTTCGACAGCGTGTAGGAAAAGTATCGCGGCGAAAGGCGCCATACGCGCTGGTCAATGACATTCACGATCAAGCCATCCGTGCCTTCGGGCAAGGCCTCGGCGAACTTTTGCGCGAGAAGCACCGGTGCCTTCAAATGAATGTCGAAATGGCGATCCCATTCCAGCCAATCGAAATCGAGCACAGAATCGTCCTCGAACAAGGATGCGTTGTTGACCAGGAGCGATACCGGCCCCAGCGCACGTTCCGCCTGTCCGACAACCTCGGCCACCGCCGACATATCGGTCAGGTCGGCCACGACAACCGCCGCCCGTCCGCCGGCTTTCTTTAGGCTCTCAGCAAGGGCGGAAGCTTCATCTGCGGAGCTGTTGCTATGAATGGCAACCGCGAACCCATTCGCGGCGAGATCCTCGACAATTGCCCGGCCGATCCGCCGCGCGCCACCCGTTACCAATGCCGTTCCAGCGATTCGTGTCATTTTTCACTTTCCATATCTGGTCGAGCCGCGCCCCTGACGGCGCAGCTTTCCGACTAGATGCGTTCAGACGCCGTTCGTTCCTGAGGCAGCAATGTGGCAAAAGCGGCCTTGCGGGATGCGATTCGGCTCACCACGGATGTTCGACGCCGCCAATATAGAGGCCGCAACGCCTTGCACCAAGCGCCGTGCGGCAATCGGCGACGCAGGCTCCTGACAAAGCTGTTGCCTCGATGCAACGTCAAGCTTCAGCCTCATTTGTGCCGGGGAATGACCCAAGTTCAGGTTCGGTTCCGCCGCATTTGATCACCAAATTCCGGAACCGATGAAAGGCGGGATCGTTATCTCCCAGTTCGACCGCCCTTTCAGGTCAAGGAAGCCAGTGTCTGTGGCTCAAGGAGTTAGAACCAATGACTACCAATCTCAAATTCGCAAAGCCGGCAGCCGTTGCCCTTGGGCTGATTGCCTTCGCTTCTGCGATCCCCGCATATGCCGCCGACGTTGTTCAGGAAGAGCCGCCGGCACCGATGGCGCCTGTTGCCGAACTTCCCGTCGCCTCCTGGGCCGGTCCCTATGCCGGTGTCAACATCGGCTACGGCTTCAGCGGCCGCGTTGAAGAGCCCGGTAACACCATCAACACGGATGGTTTCCTCGGCGGCGCGTTCGTCGGCTATAACTACCAGATGGACAACTTCGTGCTCGGTGCCGAAGGCGACATCGGATACAATGGCGTAAAGGGCGACAATGCCGGCGTCGAATCCAAGGGTGGCGTTGAAGGTTCGCTGCGCGCGCGCCTCGGCTACTCGATCAGCCCGGACATCCTGCTTTACGGAACGGCCGGCGGCGCAGGCCAGAGCGTCAAGATCACCGATCCTACCGGAAGCGATCGCAACACCATGTTCGGCTGGACTGCCGGTGTCGGTACCGACATCAAGCTGACCGACAACGTGTTCGGTCGCGTGGAATACCGCTACACCGACTATGGTAGCGAAGACTTCAACATCGGTGGCGCTACGCGCGCCTTCGACGCCCGCGACAACCGCGTCACTTTCGGCGTCGGCATGAAGTTCTGATCTGACGATCAGTCTGAAACGAAGAAGCCGGGGCTTTCGCTCCGGCTTTTTTGTTGCGTTAGTTCAGGAAGGTGTCAGGCCCTTCAACTCGGGGAACTTCTCGTCGAAGCGCGCAGCCCAACGCGTCAGCCGCCCGTGCCCCTTCTCCCACTTTCCTTCGAAACGCAGCGAGAGATAGCCCAGCGTAGCGCGCAACGCGATCTGCCCGACCGTGATCTTCTTCGGCAGCTTGGGCGGGTTGGCGTTCAGGTGATCGAGCGAGCGGACAACCTTTTCCCACTGCTTGTCGATCCAGGGTTGGAAAACATACTGTTCGGGCCGCAACCGCCGTTCGTAGACGATCGACAAGGCGCAGTCGCAGATGCCGTCGGCCAATGCTTCCAGCACCTCCGCTTCAGTCCGCTTTTCGGGGTTGCGCGGAAACAGCGCGTTCTTGGAAAGGCGGTTCAGATATTGCGTGATCGCACGGCTGTCGAAAATCACGCCGCCATCGTCAAGCAGCAGTGTAGGAATCTTGCCGAGCGGATTCGCCCCGACCAGCACCGTCGGTTGATCGTCCGTCTTGGTCGGAACGGCTTCCATGGCGATGCCGGCATAGGCGGCGGCCATCCGAACCTTGGCGCTATAGGGCGATGCTGAGGCGTAGAGCAGTTTGGACATAGTCGTTTCCTGTTATTGGCTGCGGCACATTATTCCGCGCTTTGCTCAAAGCAACGGCCAATGACAGGAATTCAACCGAAGAGCGACCGAAACCGGTCAGTCAAGGCATGAAGGGCGTTCAGCGCAGGATGCGGCAAGCGCCGTTATAGACCATCCAGCGGTCGAACCCGGAAACGCAGAACTCGACATTGTCGCCAATCGAAGCCAGGCCCTGCCCTTCCTCGATCAGATACCAGATGTCGCGGTCGCGGCCATCCGACAAGGTGACGGTGGCGCCGCAATAGTGACGTGCAATCGGCCAACGCTCGCTGGCAGGCAGGCTGCGGTGCAGGTGGATACGGCTGAAATCTGTGATCGCTACGTCAGGAAGATTCGGCACATTGTGAACCTGGTGGTCGAAGCGGCTGGTGATGCGGCTGAGCACCGCAGGCGTGCTGCAGACGCTCGAGTCGCCTTCGTCGACATAGGTCGAAAGGTCGGCCGCGTGCGCTACCGACGACAGGGCCACGGGCGCGCAAAGGCAGGAGAATGCAAAGACTGCAGACTTGATGGCACGGATCATATCAGCCTCTCGAAGCGATTTGGCCGCACTGTGAGGATTTCGGCGGTCGCGGTCAAGCGTCACATTATTTGGCCGTCAGCCATCTTACGGACCAACCCGCACCGGGCTCCTCGGCCAGCAATGCGTGCAAGGCAGGAAGCGCGCGCCGCAACTCCTCCTCCAGCGTAAAGGGCGGGTTGACCACTACCATGCCGCTGCCGTCCAACCTCGGCTCCCTGCCGGAAGGCCTTATATCGAAACCGATATCCAGTATTTTGGGAATACCGGCATCGGCCAGTCCTTGATGAAACTCGGCAACGGCGCGGCGATCCTTGATCGGATACCACAGGGCGTATATCCCGCCCGGCCAGCGCTGGTGCGCCTTGCTGAGCCCATTCAACAGGCGATCGAACTCGCCGGCCTGTTCGAACGGCGGATCAACCAGCACAAGTCCGCGCTTTTCCTTTGGTGGCAGATGAGCGCCAAGGGCAAGCCAGCCATCGAGTTCAATCACCCTCACCTGAATGTCGCCGGCGAACGCCGACTTCAGCCGCGCGGCATCCTGCGGGTGGAGTTCTATGGCCGCTAGGCGGTCCTGCTTGCGCAACAAATGCCGCACGATAAATGGTGAACCCGGATAGTGCGCCAGCCCGCCCTGCGGATTGGCGGCGCGCACCGCATCAAGGTACGGCGCAACGAACGCCGACAGATTCGGATCGAGTTCCGCGTTTATCACGCGGCCAATGCCGCTGCGCCATTCATCAGTCTTGCCAGCTTCGAGCGAAGACAGATCGTACAGCCCGATGCCGGCATGGGTATCGATCACCCGGAATGCCTTGTCCTTCTGCTTCAGGTACTCGACGATCCGGGCCAGCACAGCGTGCTTGACGACATCGGCGAAATTTCCCGCATGGTAAGCGTGCCGGTAGTTCATTTCCCGTCAACACCGCCACCCCTGCCCCAACGCGGCGGCGGCGGTTGCGAATTGGGGTTCTGAGGATTACCCGAACGCTTGCGACGAAATGCCAGAACGAGGCCGATGAAGCCGACAGCCATCAGGGAAATCCCGATCGGCTGGAAGCGCGCATCGACCTCCCCCGAGCTGGCACGCAAGACCAGATCGACAGCCTTGATCTGCGGACCTTCGGCATCGCCGCGACCGACGTTGAACCGGTACGTGCCGTCATGCACCTCCGAGATCACGCCGGCATCGTCGCGCGCGACCTTTTGTGCAACTTGCGGGCTCTTGTCTCGAATTTGCGATTCGCCAGCGAAGCGAAGCGTCTCGGCAAGCACCGTCTTGCCGCCCTCCGAAGCCGTAATGGTCAGCACGGCTCCAACGGGGGCAAACAGGTCGTTGGCATCGGTCGTCAGGTCTACCAGAACGCGCACCGGGGCGTCCGTCGGGGCCAGACGAACATCGACCGGTTCAAAACGGCCTTGGCGATAGACCGGCCAGGTTCCGATTTCCCGGCCTGAGAAATTGCTGATCGACCAAGGGTAGATGAACCCCATGCCAAGACCGGCCAACAGTACCAGCAAGAAAAAAAGACGCATCAGTCGTTCTCAGATCGTTTGGGAGCAAAGGTGGGGGCTATCCGCCTCAACCAGCGAGACTTTTGCGAAAACCTTGCACCGGTTGGCCGCAATCACGCTTTCCGCTCCCATCTTTTATCCGCCGTTTGCTGCCAATAGGTCACCGCGTGCCCGGCCGTCTTCATCGTTTTCCAATGCTGCCGCGCCGCTTCGACCTGTGTCGTATCATGACCGTCGAACAGGAAAACCGCGCGTTCATAGCCGCCAAGATCAGGCGGTTCGGCACCATCGACCAGAAACCTGATCTGCGCATCGTTCTGGTTGCCGTCTCCCGTGGTCAACAGGATTGGTTGTTCTGCCGGAAATGCCTCCCGGTCGCTCGCATGGGCCAGGAAGGAATCATCGCGAAACGTCCACAGATGTTGGTCGAGCGCATCGCGCCGGTCTTCGCTACCGGTCTGAACGACCGCGCGCCAGCCTCGGCCGATACTGCGCTCCAGCAGGCTCGGAAGCGCATCCTCCAGCGTCGATTCCGTCAAATGGTAGAAAAGGATCTCGGTCATTGCCGGCAATCAGCACAAAGCTACTAGGTCGTGGTGACGATTTAACGGTTACCTGCGTTGATGGTCAAAATCGTCTCTGAACAGGAGAAAAGCGCAAGGCGGTGTTGACCACCGTCGAGCATTTTCGACGCATTCAGGGGCGATTTTGACCCAACCCCGAAGGGGCCGCGTCCAAATCGGTCATTTTGTCGTCGCTCGTCGTCAAACATGGCCGGCATGTCCCTCCTCCTCGCTCCTAAAACTGACCGATTTGTCCTGCGGCGCAGGAAATCGTTAAATCGTCACCACGACCTAGCGTTCATAGTGGTCGCGAACAAGCCGGTCGAGCAACCTGACCCCGAAACCGGAACCCCATGACGTGTTGATTTCGCTTGCCGGCGAGCCCATCGCGGTGCCGGCGATATCAAGATGCGCCCACGGTGTATCCTTGACGAAACGCTGAAGGAACTGGGCCGCGGTAATCGCGCCGCCATAACGCCCGCCGATGTTCTTCATGTCGGCGTTCTTCGATTCCAGCAATTTGTCATATTCGGAGCCGAGCGGCATGCGCCAGAGCCTTTCCTGCGTTGCCGCCCCTGCCCCTACAAGCCGGCCCGCCAATTCGTCGTCGTTGGAAAACAGGCCGGCATGGTGCTGGCCAAGCGCGACCATGATGGCGCCTGTCAGCGTCGCCAGATTGATCATGAACCGCGGTTGGAATCGGTCGTTGCAATACCAAAGCGCATCGGCCAGAACGAGACGCCCTTCGGCGTCCGTGTTGAGCACCTCAATTGTCTGCCCGGACATGGACGTGACAATGTCGCCGGGCCTCTGCGCATGTCCATCCACAGAGTTTTCGACCAGCCCGACGATGCCAACGACATTGGCCTTGGCCTTGCGTGCAGCCAGGGCATGCATCAACCCTGTGACCGCGGCAGCACCGCCCATGTCGCCCTTCATGTCTTCCATGCCGGACGCGGTTTTCATCGAATTGCCTCCGGTGTCGAATGTCACGCCCTTGCCTACGAACGCTACGGGCTTTTCCTTGGCACTGCCGCCATTCCATTGCATGACGGCCAGCCGCGCGCCGCGCGGGGAACCTTGCGCCACGCCAAGCAGGGCTCCCATACCCAGCTTCTTCATTTCCTTTTCAGCCAGAATTTCGACCGTGACGCCGAGCGCCTCCATCTGCTTGATGCGGGAAGCAAACTCAACCGGACCAAGCATGTTGGCCGGCTCATTGACGAGATCACGCGCCAGCAAGACGCCGTCTACCGTCGTCTTGGCGGCAGCAAACGCCTTCTTCGCCGATGTCGGGTCGGCGCACATGATCGTTAGCTTGGTCGTTTTCCTTTTTGCCGCGTCGCCATCCCCGTCTCCGTTCGATGCACGGGTCTTGTATTTGTCGAACTGATAGCTGCGGAGCAGTCCGCCGGCGGCCACATTGGCGGCCTCGGAGCCGCTTACTGCCGTGTCGGGCAAATCAAGAATGACGGTAGCTTCGGAAGCCTTGCCGAGCGAACCGGCAATGATTCCCCCCAGCTTTGTCCATGCGTATTCATCCAGGCTGGCAATCTTTCCCACGCCGATCACGGTGATCCTGTCGAAAATCGTATCCTGGGGTGCGAGGATTTCCACCTGGGAGCCAAGCTTGCCGGAGAAATCTGCCGGGGCAAGCGCACGCTCAACTGTCTTTGCCGGCACATATTTCGACGTTTCGGGTCCGATGCCTGCCTCCTCGGCCGACAACACGTACACAGCCCCCTTTTTGGGCGCCGCGAATCTGGAAAACGTCACGGAGGATATCGAAGCCATGAAAACCTGCTTGGCCGTTATTCTGAAGGGAACGCGACATTTCGTCGTTTTCCGTCATTTGGCAACCCATGTTGCACAAAGGCTAACATGAACCATGCCAGCGGGCGTTTGGCCGCAGCCCGACGCACGTTTTCGCCACAAGCCATCATTAACCATGAGCCTTCGCGCTTTCTTATCCATTCTCCGCGACATTGGCGCGGGCGAGAAAGCATGCTCCCAAGAGACCGGTGGGTGCGCCTGTTGTACAGGCTTCACCGGGCGGATAATTTGTTCTGAGGCGCGATGCCGGAAAGCCAATCGAGAAATCCCGCTGCATGAAGGTAATTGAACGCTACATATTGCGGCGTGCGCTCGTGTTGTTTTTGGGCGCCCTTGTCTGGACGCTGGCCATCGTCTGGACGACGCAGGTATTGGCGCGCATAGACCTCGTGACCGATAGCGGGCAATCGGCTCTCACCTTTTTCGAGGTGGCCACCCTTATCCTTCCAACGGTAATCCCGATTGTCGTCCCGTTCGCGCTTGCGGGCGCGGTTGCGCAAACCCTGAGCGCGATGAACGCCGATTCGGAACTCGTGGTGATAAATGCGTCGGGCGCCTCCAGGGTCACCATCGTGAAGCCCATATTGATGGTCGCAGTGGCGGCAAGCATTCTCTGCTTCGTCGTTCAGAACGGCGTCGAACCTTATGCTCGCCAGAAGAACCGTGATCTCGTTGCCAGCGCCCGCGCTGACTTCCTGTCGTTGGTGATCCAGGAAGGCACGTTCCGGAAAGTCGAGAACGGGCTGTTTGTTCAGATCGGCGAGCGCCTGCCCGGCAACCAGCTAGGCGGCATCTTTGTCGCCGATAGTCGGCAGGAAGGAACCGATCTGGTCTATTACGCCAAGCGTGGCGCCGTAATCGATCAGGGCGACGACAAGGCGTTGCTGATGACCGACGGCGTCATCCACCGCAAATCCGTCGACGGCAATGTTTCCCTGGTCCACTTCACGTCCTACGCATTCGATCTTTCTGCGTTCGGCTCCAACACTGGCGGTGTCGTGCGCCTGCCGAAAGACCAGACTACCCAATATCTTCTCAACCCAGATCCCAATGATGACGCCTACAAGAAGGCACCGGGCACCTATCGCAGCGAGATCAACAAGCGCTTTTCCGAATGGCTGTTCCCCATAACCTTCGCGCTGATCGCCCTGGCGGTGGCCGGCGATGCAAGGTCGCATCGCGAGGCCCGCATCCACCCTCTGGTTACGACCATCTGCATTGCCCTTCTGGTTCGCTGGATGGCTTTCTTTGCCGAAGGCCAATCGAGCACTGAGCCGCTGTTCGGCTACCTGATGTATGCCATTCCTATCGGGATGGCGCTCGTTTCGATCTGGTTCATCAGGACACAACGGTCCATGGAACTCCCGATCGGACTGATTGACATGGTCGTCGGATTGGCAAGCCGGGTCGTGAATACGTTCACGTCGCTTCGATATCGCCTCGCCAATTCAAGACGAGGGTCGGCTTGATGGGCTGGACACTCGGACGATATTTCCTGTTTCGGTATGCCGCCATTACGACATGGTTCTTCCTCGGCATTTTTGCGCTGGTGTTCCTGATCGATTTTACGGAACTCACCAGCCGCACCTCGCGCATTCCGGGGTTCACCTATCAGCTGGGCGCACTCATTTCCGCGCTTCGTGTTCCGATGCTCGTTCTCCAGACCGTCCCCTTCGTCGGCTTGTTTGCGGCGATGGCGACGCTGGTTTCGCTCAATCGCAAGTATGAGCTGGTCGTCGCTCGTGCAGCCGGCATATCGGCCTGGCAGTTCCTGCTTCCGGTCTGCCTCGGCGCGCTCTTGTTCGGCGTGCTGGCCGTAGGTGTTCTTAATCCCCTTGCCGCACATGGCCTTTCCCGCTCGCAACACATTGAAAGCCTACTTCGTTCGGGCAATTCCAATGCTGTTGACGAAGGCTCCACACCCTGGATTCGCCAAAAAACCACCTCGGGCGATACCATCATTGGCGCCCGCGCGATCTTGAACCAGGGATTGGAGATGGCCGATGCCACCTTCTTCGTCCTCGACAAGAAGGGCGACATCGTCGAACGCAAGGACGCCAAGCGCGTCTTCCTGCGTGACGGGTATTGGGAACTCCATGACGTCAGCACCATGACGGATGCGGGAACCAAGCAGGTCCAGAAACTCGCCCAGATCCCCACCGACCTGAAGCCGGAGTTCGTTCAGGAAAGGCTGGCGCGGCCGGAAACCATTCCTTTCTATGACTTGCCGGGCAAGATTGAGGTTGCCCGCTCATTCGGCCTCAGTGCAAATGCCTTCGCGATGCAGTTCGATTCGCTTGTGGCGTTGCCTTTTCTTCTGGTGGCTATGACGCTTATCGCTGCGACGGTTTCCATGCGTTTTGCACGAATGGGCCAATCGGCAACGATGATTCTAGGTGGCGTTGTCGCCGGGTTTCTGCTTTATGTCGTTTCGGTTCTCGTCAAAGCATTTGGCGTAGCTGGTTTTGTGCCGACTTTGATTGCGGCATGGTTTCCAGTTGTTGTGGCAATGTTTTTCGGGGTAACGTTCCTTTTGTACAAGGAAGACGGCTAGTGAGGGGGGCGGGTTTGCAGAACGGACGGTCGAGCCGTTTCGCGCTCCTGTGTGGAGTGAGCGGGCTTGCTTGCCTGCTCGCCGCTGGTGCTGTGACCGTTCCATCCTGGGCACAGGAAGTGCCCGATTTGTCTGCGGAAATTCCGGCAAATGCCCAGATGCTGCTGGAATCCGACACGCTCGTATACGACAACGACGCGCAGACCGTCACGGCTGTGGGCGGGGTACAGATCGACTACGGCGGCAACCGGCTGGTCGCCCAGCGCGTGGAATATAACCGCAAAACCCAGCGCCTTGTGGCGAGCGGCAATGTGCAGATCGTCCAGAGCGACGGAACGAAGATCAATTCAGACCATATCGACATCACCGACGACTTTGCGGACGGCTTCGTGAATGCGCTGCGTGTCGAGACGGTGGACAAGACCTATTTCGCCGCGGAAAGCGCCGAGCGTATGGGCGGCGTTTTGACGACGTTCCACAACGGCGTCTATACCGCTTGTGAACCTTGCGAAGACAAGCCTGACCAGCCCCCCATCTGGCGCGTGAAGGCGCGCAAGATCATCTGGAACGGCCAGAAGAAGACGGTGCGCTTCGAGAATTCGAATTTCGAGTTCTTCGGCTTCCCGATTGCCTATCTGCCCGCATTCGAGATCGCCGACCCAACGGTCAAGCGCAAAAGCGGCTTTCTGTTCCCTTCGGTCAGCTACAACACAGAACTGGGTGCTGGCGTCGGCATCCCCTACTATTTGGCGCTCTCACCTACTTACGATCTGACGGTGAAAGGCACCTACTTCACCAAGCAGGGTTTTCTCGGTGAAGCGGAATGGCGCCAGCGTTTCAACAACGGCCAGTATAATCTGAAGATCGCAGGCATCCACCAGCAAGACCCTGGCGTATTCGACGCCAACACGGTCGACAGCGGCCCCGCGGGCGACCCGAACAAGCTTCGCGGCATGATGGGCACCAAGGGCCAGTTCGCCATCAATTCGAGATGGGATTTCGGCTGGGACATCATGCTCCAGTCGGACAAGAACTTCGCCCGCCGGTACGGCATTGATGGGTTCAACGATTATGTCCACCGTTCCGAGGTGTACCTCACCGGCTTGAACGATCGGAATTATTTCGACCTCAGGGGCATGAAATTCCAGGTTCAGGAACGTCTTTTGGACAACCATCCGCGAGCCAGGAACGACGAGCAGCCTTGGGTCCTGCCGTCATTCGACTATGCCTATATACCGGATACCCCGCTTGCGGGTGGCCAGCTTTCGGTAAACCTCAATGCACGAGCGCTTCATCGCAGCAACCTCGACACGGCTGACTCCCTCACCAACCCCGGCTTTTTCGAGCGCGTTCGCGGTATCGAAGGCGAATCCGGCCGCCTGACTGCCGAAGCGGAATGGAAACGTTCTTTCATCACCGATGGCGGCATGGTGTTCACGCCGCTGCTGGCGTTCCAGGCGGATGGCAACTTCGTAAATGCGTCGTCGGGGTCGCTGGCCGCAATCAACGACATGGCCGCCAACCCGGACATCAACACCACTGCGGATGTGCGCTCGTCTTTCTTCCGCAGCATGGCTACGCTGGGTCTCGAATGGCGCTTCCCGATCCTGTTCTCCAGCGTCGGCTCCTCGCACGTCTTCGAGCCGATGGCCCAACTGTTCGTCCGCCCGAACGAGACCTATGTAGGCGGGCTCGCCGTTCCGAACGAAGACGCCCAGAGCTTCGTCTTCGACGCCTCGACGCTGTTCGAGCGTGACAAGTTCTCGGGTTATGACCGCATCGAAGGGGGAACACGCGCGAATTTGGGCGTCCGCTACTCCGGAAGCTTCGAGAATGGCTGGACGACCAACGGGCTGTTTGGCCAATCGTATCATCTGGACGGCCGCAATTCCTTTGCTGAACCGGATATGGTCAATGTCGGGGCGAACTCCGGCCTTGAGACCGATCGGTCCGATTTCGTCGGCCTAGTCGGCTTAGCCAGCCCGAATGGCCTTTCGGCTTCGCTGAGTGGCCGCTTCGACGAACAGACCCTGGAAGTGAGGCGCTCGGAAGTTAAGCTGGGCTTCACAGGGCAACCGATTTCCCTTTCGGCCAAATACGCCTTCATCCAGAAGCAGCCGCTATACGGCTTTACCGACGACCGCCACGAAGTCATGCTCGGCGGCTCGGCTCAGCTTAGCGAAAACTGGCGCATCTTCGGTTCCGGCACCTATGACCTGCAGACGAATGTTCTGGTCAAGGATGGCATCGGCTTCGGCTATGCCGACGACTGCTTCACCTATCTGATGACATTTTCCGAGACACGGGACCGGAACACGAAGGAAGTGTCACAAAGCATCGGATTCAACATCTCGTTCCGTACTCTGGGCGACTTTGGATCGGCGACAAGCTCCTTTACTGAATAGTCAACCACCGGTGCCGACACGGTTTTGCCGCATAGAGCAGGCATGAGTTGGCATACCGCAATAAACGAAGAACAATCCGGATTGCCTTGATGCGGAAGTACATCTTTTCAGCAAGCTTCGCCCTGCTCATAGCTGCCACGGCGGTTTCATTTACCATGATGACGCCTCCGGCCATGGCCAGCCAGATCAAGTACATCGTCAATGACGTCCCGGTCACCACCGGTGACATCCAGCACAGGTCCGCCTTTCTGCGTCTTCAGCGCCGAAAGGGCGATGCGGCCAATGAAATGATCGAACAGACGATACGCTTGTCCGAAGCAAGGCGGCTCGGCATCCGCATTAGCGACCAGCAGGTGAACGACGCCTACGCCCGCTTCGCATCCAACAACAAGATGCAGTTGAAGCAGCTCGACGGCGTCATGGCTCAGGCCGGCGTCACCAAAGAGCATTTCAAGGAATTCATCCGGGCCCAGTTGGCCTGGAACCAGGCACTCAGCGCGCGCTATCGTGCAGAGCAAGGCGGCGGCAATAGCCTCAGCCAGCAAGATGTTGTGCGCAAGATGCTGGACAATGGCGGCACCAAGCCGACGGCCACGGAATACATGCTGCAGCAGGTCATTTTCGTTGTGCCGGCTTCCGAACGCAGTGCGACGCTTGGCAAGCGCAAACGTGAAGCCGAGGCCATGCGCGGGCGCTTTAACGGCTGTGGCACGACCCATGAATTCGCCAAGGGCCTGATTGACGTCACCGTCCGCGACCTTGGACGGGTACTTGCCCCACAACTGCCCCCGGATTGGGCAGAGCAGATCAAGAAGACCAAGACCGGCGCAGCAACAGCCGTCCGCGAAACCGAGCGTGGCGTGGAGTTCATCGGTGTGTGCAGCGCGCGCGAAGTCTCCGATGACAAAGTGGCGCAGATGGTCTTTCAAAGTGAAGGTGATGCCAGCGGCAAGACCGACGAGTTCAGCAAGAAATATCTGGAAGATCTGAAGAAGAAGGCCCGCATCGTCCAGCGCTGAACAACATGGAAAGAGTTGGCGTTCCGCTTGCCGTCAGCATCGGCGATCCGTCGGGCATAGGCCCGGAAATTGCTATTGCGGCATGGCAAAACCGGCAACACACCGGAGTACCTCCATTCTATCTTCTCGCCGATCCCGCCCTGATCGACGCACGGGCACGAATGCTAGGCGCCGGTGTTTCATTGTCGGAAACGGAGCCATCCGAGGCTTCCGACCTGTTCTCATCCAGCCTGCCAGTCGTCCCCCTGTTATCCCGTTTCACTGACAATCCCGGCAAACCCGACAGCAACAATGCCAAAGGGGTCATCGAGTCAATCGACCGGGCTGTCAACGACTGCTTTGAGCGCAAGGCGGCAGCGGTTGTGACATGCCCCATTGCCAAGAAGCCGCTTTATGACGCCGGCTTTCGTTTTCCCGGCCATACCGAATATCTCGCGCATCTCGCATCGCAGCGCATCGGTAAGCCGGTCATGCCCGTCATGATGCTGGCCGGTCCCGACCTGCGCACAATTCCCGTGACTATTCATATCCCGCTTTCGCAAGTGCCTCAGGCGCTGACCACCGAGCTGATCGTCGCCACGGCGCGTATAACGGCTGTAGACCTGCGCGACCGCTTCGGCCTCGAAAAGCCGCGTCTCGCCATTTCAGGGCTTAACCCGCATGCCGGCGAAGGCGGTTCGATGGGTACCGAAGATCGGGATATCGTCTTGCCGGCCGTCACCGCGTTGCGCGCGGAAGGCATCGATGCCTTCGGACCGCTGCCGGCCGACACCATGTTTCATCCGCGCGCCCGCGCCGGCTACGATGCGGCGTTGTGCATGTATCACGATCAGGCGTTGATCCCGGCAAAAGCTCTGGCGTTCGATGAAGCGGTCAATGTCACGCTCGGGCTTCCTTTCATTCGCACGTCGCCAGACCACGGCACCGCGTTCGACATCGCCGGTAAAGGCGTTGCAAGACCGGATAGTTTGATTGCCGCGTTGAAACTCGCCCGCCAGCTTGCCGACACCATCAGCGCGAACGAACATCAATGAGCCCTGATGGCCTGCCACCTCTGCGTGAGGTCATCGACCGTCACGGCCTCCAGGCAAAGAAGGCGCTCGGGCAAAACTTCCTGCTCGACCTGAACCTGACCGGCAAGATCGCACGTACAGCGGGCGATCTGACACAAGCCACAATCTTCGAAGTCGGCCCCGGCCCCGGCGGCCTTACACGAGCGCTGCTGGCGAACGGTGCAAAGCGTGTCATTGCCGTCGAACGGGATGAACGCTGCCTCCCCGCCTTGGCCGAAGTATCGGGCCACTACCCTGGCCGGCTTGAAGTTGTGTCTGGAGATGCGCTCAAGACAGATTTCGCGGAATTGGCGCAGGGCAAGCCGATCAAGATCGTGGCCAACCTGCCCTACAACATCGGGACGGAACTGCTGGTGCGTTGGCTGACGGTTGCCGAATGGCCGCCGTTCTACACGTCGATGACGCTGATGTTCCAACGCGAAGTCGCACAGCGTATCGTTGCCACCCCAGGCAGCGATGCCTATGGCAGGCTCGGCGTTCTGGCCGGTTGGCGAACGGATGCGAGGATTTCGTTCGACGTTCCGCCGCAGGCTTTCACGCCGCCCCCGAAAGTCACGTCGTCAGTCGTGCATGTCGTGCCACGAGCGCAACCACTCGATGCTGACGTGAAGAAGCTGGGACGTGTCACGGAAGCTGCCTTTGGCCAGCGCCGCAAGATGCTGCGGCAAAGCCTCAAAAGCCTTGGCGGTGAGGCTTTGCTGCAAGCCGTGGGCATAGATGCCACACGAAGGGCCGAGACGCTGAGCGTCGAAGAGTTCGTCAGGCTGACAAACGCGATCTGAGCGCTTGTATTTGCGAACAGATCAGTCGGTGCTCTCGTCAAGCAGTCCGGAAACGAAATCGAAAAGCCCCGGCCGCCTGTCGCGACGCAATCGCTCCGCTGTCACGATCGATCTGACTTCCGAAAAGGCCCGGTCGAGGTCGTCGTTGATGACGACGAAATCATACTCGGTCCAATGTTCGATTTCCGTGCGTGCATTTTTCAGCCGCGTTTCGATGACCGCTTCCTGATCCTCGGCCCGTCGTTTCAGTCGAGCCTTCAGCTCTTTCATCGAAGGAGGCAGAATAAAGATCGAAACGATGTCGCCGCGCACCTTTTCCTTCAGTTGCTTGGCGCCTTGCCAGTCGATGTCGAACAGCATGTCCCGCCCTTCGGCCATCGCCTTTTCGGCGGGCTCGCGGGGAGTCGCGTAGAAGTTGCCGTGCACCTCGGCCCATTCCAGCAACTCGTCATTGTCGCGCAGGATTTCGAAATCCCGCCTGGATCTGAAGTGGTAGTGCTGGCCCTCGATCTCGCTGCCACGCCGCGGCCTGGTCGTCACGCTGACGGAAAGCTCAAATTCCGGGTCGCTCTCGATCAGGTTGCGGGCGATGGTGGATTTGCCGGCGCCGGACGGCGACGACAGGACGAGCATCAAGCCCCGACGGCGGATGCGGGAGCCGGCATCTTTGGCTGGCATCTGTTACTCCAGATTCTGGACCTGTTCGCGAAACTGATCGACGACAGCCTTCAACTCAAGCCCAATGGCGGTGACGGCGGCAGCGTTCGATTTCGAGCACAATGTATTCGATTCGCGGTTGAATTCCTGCGCCAGAAAATCAAGCTTTCGGCCAATAGCACCGCCGGAACCGAGCAACGAGCGACCCGATACGACATGCGTCTTCAGCCGATCGATTTCCTCGCGAATGTCCGCCTTGGTCGCCAGGAATGCAGCCTCCTGGTAGAGCCGGGCCTCGTCAAGATTTGCACCGGGGTCCAGCAGCAGCTTGACCTGATCTGCTATCCTTGACCGGATTGAAGCAGGCTCGCGAGAGGGGTCCGCTTCTGCCCGCAGCGTCAGCGTCTCGATCGCATCCAGATGGCCCGCCAGAAGCGCGCGAAGTGCTTCGCCTTCCGCCTGCCGGGCCTGCTGAAGATGGGTCAGCGCCACATCCAGCGTTGTATCGATCACCGCGTCGAGAGCGGCGCGCATTTCTTCCGTCTCGGTAACTTCAGGAAGATCGAGAACACCGCGCAAGGAAAGCAAGCCGTCGGCGCTGGCCGGCGCGATGCCGAACTGCTCCTGCAGGCGCTTTGCCAAGCCGGCCACGTCCTTCAGGAAAGCCTCGTTGACCACCGGTTGAGATTGCGTGCCGGCAGGCCGCGTAACCGTCAGAGTTGCCTGGAAGCTGCCGCGCGCAAACCTCCTCTGGATGGCTTGGCGTACCGATACTTCGAGCCGCTCGAAGCCCGGAGGCATGCGCAGCCGCACCTCGGCGCTCTTGCCGTTGACGGACTTGACCTCCCAAGCGACTGCATTGCCGTCATGTTCAGCAACGGCGCGTGCAAACCCGGTCATGCTTTGCAGATTCATTTCAGTCCCCCGGCCGCAAATGCCCTGCTATTGCGCGGGCGCGGCTCCATCAGTCCCAGTCGCGGGCTGCTGGGTACCGACTTTGGCCGCGTCCTCCGCCTGCTTTTTCTGGAATGCACGATAGCGCGCAACATTCTCGTTGTGCTCGTCCAAAGTAGCGGCAAACACGTGACCGCCAGTGCCGTCAGCGACGAAATAAAGGTCATCGGTCTTGGACGGATTGGCTACCGCTTCAAGCGCGGCGCGACCCGGATTTGCAATAGGTGTCGGCGGCAAACCATTGATAGTATATGTATTATACGGCGTTGGCTTATCGATATCGGACTGATAGATCGGCCTATCGGCCGGTTTGCCCTTGCCGCCGAACAGACCGTAGATGATCGTCGGATCGGATTGCAGCCGCATGCCCTTGGCAAGCCGGTTCAGGAATACGCTGGCGATGCGCGAACGCTCGGTGCTCTTCGACGTTTCCTTCTCCACGATCGAAGCAAGGGTGACGAATTCCTGCTCATTCGCGAGCGGCAAATCGGGAGAACGGCGCGCCCAGATTTCGGCTACCAGTTCCTTCTGGTCGGCAAGCAGTTTGTCGACCATCTGCTGGCGCGTAGCGCCACGCGTGAAGCGCAGGGTATCGGCTGCAAGGCTGCCTTCTGTCGGCAACACAGATGGCATGTCACCAGTCAAAGCCTCCTGGGATGCCACCCGCTGGAAAGCCTGCTCGACCGTCATGCCTTCGGGGACAGTCAGCGAATACATCACTGACTTGCCGCTTTTCAGCAGATCCATGATCTCATGCATGGAAGCTTGCGGTTTGATCTCGTATTCGCCGGCCTTCAGCGACTGGTCATTGTCGTAGGCACGGACACCAAGGCGGAATATACGCGCATCGCTGATCAGGCCACGACGCTCGAGCTGATCGGCAATCTCCTGGACACCCGTATTCGGCTTGACGAGGAAAGTGTCCCCATTTGCCGACGGGCCGGGCTCGTTAAACGCCTGCTTGCCGAAGTAGAGCGCGAGACCGGCGCCGACGATTACCAGCAGAACCAGCGTCACAAGGAAGTTCATGAACACGACGACCTGACTGCGCGATGCGCGCGAGCGCTTCGGCGGCGGCGTTCCGGCTTCCGGGCGCAGAGCCTCGTTAGCAGTCTTGGGCACGATCGGTCCTGGCGTTGCCGGCCGCTGGCTAAACTCCCCGTTACCCCCAGGATTGGTGTTCATTGCACCCTACAATTTTATACCGCGGCGAATCCCCTCCTGCACAGTAGGAGCGAATATGGCAAAATTGGCAACATTCCAGCTTCGTCGGCAGCAATGCCGCCGGCTTGTCAGCCATTATAACGCTGGAAAACGAGCGACGCGTTGGTTCCACCGAAGCCGAACGAGTTCGACAAGGCCACGTCGATCTGGCGGGCTCGTGGCTTGTTCGGCACCAGGTCGATCGCAGTCTCCCGCTCGGGGGTCTGCAGATTGATCGTGGCGGGCGCGATATTGTCCCGGATCGCCAGGATCGAGAAAATCGCCTCGGCAGCGCCTGCGGCTCCCAGCAAGTGCCCAATGGAGGACTTGGTGGACGACATGGAAATCTTTGATGCCGCGTCGCCTACAAGCCGCTCTACGGCTCCCAGTTCGATCGTATCGGCCATTGTCGAAGTGCCGTGCGCATTGATGTAGTCAATATCGGCGGGCTTCAGATTGGCGCGCTTGAGTGCCGCCGTCATGCAGCGGAACGCGCCATCGCCGTCTTCGGACGGTGCAGTGATGTGGTAGGCGTCGCCCGTCAGGCCGTAGCCGGTCACTTCGGCATAGATCTTGGCGCCGCGCGCTTTGGCGTGCTCGAGTTCCTCCAGAACTACGACACCAGCGCCCTCGCCCATGACAAAGCCGTCACGGTCGCGGTCGTAGGGTCGCGATGCCACTTCCGGCGTCTCGTTGCGTTCAGTGGACAAGGCGCGGCAGGCGGCGAATCCTGCCAGTGACAAGCGCGTGACCGGCGCTTCCGCACCACCTGCCAGTATCACGTCGGCATCGCCCCACATGATCAGCCGCGCCGCATCGCCGATCGCATGTGCACCAGTGGAACAAGCCGTCACGACGGCGTGGTTCGGGCCTTTCAGGCCATGTCGAATCGAAACCTGGCCCGAAACCAGGTTGATGATCTGTCCCGGTATGAAGAAGGGGCTGATACGGCGCGGGCCACGCTCCTTGAGGATTATGGCATTCTCGGCAATACCTTCGATGCCGCCGATGCCGGAACCGATCAATACGCCGCTGGCAAACTGCTCTTCCGGCGTCTTCGGCTCCCAGCCTGAATCCTTCAGCGCTTCATCGGCAGCCGCAATCCCGTACAGGATGAATTCGCCGATCTTGCGCAGTTCCTTCGGCTCAAGCACGGCCTCGGGGTTGAATGTCCCGTTCGTGCCGTCGCCGCGAGGAATGATGTGAGCGATCTTGCAAGGCAGATCGTCAACCTCGAACTCGGTTACCCTCCGTGCAGCGCTACGCCCGGTCAGAAGTTCCTTCCAACCGTGCTCATAGCCCATGCCAAATGGAGAAAGCAGGCCGAGGCCTGTGACGACCACTCGCCTCATCGCAGAATCTTCCGGATATTGATCGCTGGGAAGATCAGGCCGACGCCTTGTCGATGTACTTCACGGCGTCGCCGACCGTGAGGATCGTCTCGGCTGCGTCGTCAGGAATCTCGACGCCGAATTCTTCTTCGAACGCCATGACGAGTTCGACGGTATCAAGGCTGTCTGCGCCCAGGTCATCGATGAAGCTCGCCTGTTCCGTTACCTTGTCGGCGTCAACGCCGAGATGCTCGATAACGATCTTCTTGACGCGCTCTGCGGTGTCACTCATTTGGGCATCCTCGTCTTCAAGTTTGTCTGTCTTCGTTAGCGGTCAGAATGACGCTAATCAAGCTGAAAGATGGTTCTGCTGAAAACTCCACAGCAGCAGGCCGGTTGTAGCCCGAACCATCAAGATGCGGGCCAGTTACACGAAAAACTCCGCCGGTCCAAGGCAAAAGGCGAATCCGCCTGAAGGCTAGATCATCGCCATGCCGCCGTTCACATGGATGGTCTGTCCCGTGACGTAGGCAGCTTCATCGGAAGCAAGATAAGCGACAGCCGAGGCGACTTCCGCACCGGTTCCCATCCGTTTCGTGGGAATCGCGGCCATGATGGCCTCTTTCTGCTTGTCGTTCAGCTTGTCGGTCATGGCCGATTCTATAAAGCCCGGCGCCACACAGTTGACCGTGATGCTACGGGTGGCGATTTCCTGCGCCAGCGACTTGGAAAAGCCGATCATGCCGGCCTTCGAGGCACAGTAATTCGCCTGCCCCGGATTGCCGGTTACGCCGACCACTGACGTGATGTTGATGATGCGGCCGTGACGGCGGCGCATCATCGGGTGCGTCAGCTCCCGTGTCAGGCGGAAAACCGCGGAAAGATTGACGTCGATCACGCTGTCCCAATCTGCGTCGGACATGCGCACGAACAGGCCATCCTTGGTGATGCCGGCGTTGTTGACGAGGATATCGACGCCTTCCAGCTCCGCTTCTGCCTTCTGGCCAAGCGCCTTGACCTCGTCACGGTCGGCCAGGTTGGCTGGAAACAGCTTTACCCGCTCGCCAAAGTCGCCGGCCAGTGCTTCCAGCTTTTCCACCCGCGTGCCGTGCAGGCCGACGATCGCGCCCTGGGCATGCAGGATACGCGCAATCGCCTCACCAATGCCGCCGGTAGCACCCGTCACCAGCGCCTTGCGGCCAGTCAGATCAAACATTCCGATCTCCTCAAGAGCGCACCCTTTTCTCGGGTGTGTCGATTGTCTCAGCCCAATGCTGCCAGGGCCGCATTCACATCGGCGGATGTGCCGATGGCACCCACTGCGATATCACGATTGATGCGCCGCGCCAGCCCGGACAACACTTTTCCCGCGCCAACCTCGTACAAGGTGGAAACGCCATTGCTTGCGAACCAGTCAACGGTTTCGCGCCAGCGAACGCGTCCGGTCACCTGCTCAACTAGCCGTGCGGTTATCACGTCTGGATCGCTCGTTGGCTCGACAGATACGTTGGACACCACCGGCACGACAGGCGCGTGCCTGGGCACGCCGGCCAGTGCCTCGCGCATCGCGCTAGCCGCCGGCGCCATGAGCGCCGAATGGAAGGGAGCTGAAACCTGCAGCATCAAGGCCCGCTTCGCGCCCTTCTCGGTGCAGATTTTCGCAGCGCGTTCAACGGCTTCCTTAGTTCCGGAAATCACGAACTGGCCACCGCCATTGTCGTTCGCGATCTGGCAGACGGAGCCGTTCGCAGCTTCTGTGCAAGCGGCTTCCACGTCAGCCTGTTCCAGACCGATGATCGCAGCCATGGCACCCTCGCCCGGCGCAACCGCAGCCTGCATGGCGTTGCCGCGTATACGCAGCAACCGCGCGGCGTCGGCCACCGACACGAAACCGGCGGCGGCCAGCGCGGAATATTCGCCGAGCGAATGCCCTGCGACATAGGCAATCTTTTCCTTCAGCGAAAAACCGCGCGCCTCGAGCGCCCGGATCGCAGCAAGCGACACGGCCATCAGCGCAGGCTGCGCATTGGCGGTCAGCGTCAGCGTTTCTTCCGGCCCCTCCCACATCAGGCTCGAAAGCTTTTCGCCAAGCGCCTCGTCAACCTCTTCGAAAACGCGGCGCGCCTCAGGAAAAGCATCGGCAAGGTCCTTGCCCATGCTAACGGCCTGGCTACCCTGCCCCGGAAAAGTGAATGCGATTGCCATGATCTGCCTCTGTCGCTGCTTTCCTTGCGTGTCGCCCATCCCGGCAGTTCAAGTCAAGCCTGCGCAAGCGCAGCCGCTCCCGCCAAACGCATATAGACACAAGGCTTTTTTGATCACGCATCGTTAAAATCAAACACGATTTGTTCGCCAGCCCTTCCCAATTTTGCCACAAGCTCTAGCTTTTCGTGACAATGACGTGACAGTTTCGTGACGCCGCGTGTGGCCGGGGAAGTTGAGTTGGCAAAGAGTGAGCGATACGCCCTTGCGGCGAGAAGCGATGGCGGGCCTGGAATGGCCATGGCTGGTGCGCGTTATGGCCTCGTCACGCTCCTTGCTTCAGCCATCCTCGTATTCGCCATCGAATGGATATTTCGCGGCGACCTGTCAGGCACCATCGCCTTCTTCGCCCAGCCGTTCAAGCCGGGCTGGACCACCATCATCCTCTTCGCGCTGATCCTGATTGGCCTCGATGCCCTGCTCGGGCGCATTTACCAAGGGCTTCTGGTTGTCGCGCCGCTGACCCTGACGCTTGCCTTCGTAGGCCATCAGAAGTCGCTTTATCTCGGCGACCCGCTCTATCCGACGGATTTCCTCTACGCTCGCCAGATTTTCGAGCTTATGCCGCTTCTGGTGCGTGAACGTCCGCTGACTGGCATTGCGATGGCCCTTGGCATCGTCGCCGGGCTCGCCTTGCTGGTCTATGTCTGGCGTCAGTGGCGCCGGCGCGTCTGGGCCATGAGCTACAAGGGTCGCGCCGCCCGCTTGCTGCTTACCCTGCCCCTGCTCGCCTTCTTCGTCTCGCTCATGGATTACGCGACATTTTCCTGGACGCGCGACCGCCTTCAGATCATCCCGATGATGTGGGACCAGAAGGAAAATTACGCCAGCAACGGCTTTGCGCTCGCCTTCGCGTTGAACGTTCCGATGGCGCATGTCACCGCGCCAAAGGACTATTCCGACAAGGCGATCGCCGCGATCCAGAAGCCGACGGTTGCGGCTTCGTTTCCCGATGAAAAGCCCGACATCATTATCGTCATGAGCGAGTCCTTCTGGGACCCGACCAAGTTGCCCGGCGTCGCCATTACCCCCGACCCGATCCCCAGCGTGCGCAAGCTCCAGTCCGGTGAAGTGTTTTCTCCGGAGTTCGGCGGCATGACCGCCAATGTCGAGTTCGAGGCCCTGACCGGCTTTTCGAATGCCTTCCTGCCGGCGGGCAGCATTCCATACCAGCAATATGTGCGCGCGCCTGTGCCTTCGATGGCCACGTTCCTGCGCAGCGAAGGGTATGAAACGCGCGCCATTCATCCAGGCACGAATTGGTTCTGGAACCGCACACCGGTTTACGCAGCGTTCGGTTTCGATGAGTTCAAGTCAGAGGAAAATCTCGCCTACATGAAGAAGCGGGGGCCGCTTGCGTCCGACGAGTCGATGACCGACGAGATCATGCGCGAGGCGGATGCGACCGAAAATCCGTTCTTCTTCTTCGCGGTCAGCCTTCAGAACCACGGTCCTTATGAGCCGAACCGCTACAGCGACGCGACGCATCAGGTGAACGCGCCGACGAGCCAGTGGGCGCGCGATTCGCTGCAAAGCTATGCCGAGGGTGCAGCCGACGCGGACAGTAACCTGCAACGGCTTATCGACTGGGCGAGCAAGCGCGAACGTCCAACCGTCATCGCCTTTTTCGGCGACCACCTGCCGCCACTCGGCCCGGTCTATGTCGAAACGGGATTCCTCAAGGATAACGTGGCGCCCCGCAAGGAATCGGCGGAAAACATGCGCCTGCATCGCGGAACGCCGCTCGTTGTTTGGTCGAACCGTACCGGCCCTGCTGAGAATATCGGCACCGTCAGCCCGTCGTTCCTGCCGCTTCACGTCTTTGAAGCTGCGGGCATCACGCACCCCTATTACACCGGTTTCCTGAAAGACCTGAGCGATCGGTATGATGTGATCGACCGCAATCTGCTTTTGAGCGGTGCGGGGCAGGCCACGCCCGATTGGTCAAGGCAAAAGGAAATCGATCCGGCTATCCGCGATTATCGCTACCTCCAGTACGACATGATGTTCGGTAAGCATCATGGCGCACCGGACTTCTTCCCCGAAACCGTGAACAAGCTGGTCGCCCACACAAGTTGAGGCATTGTGCCGAAGGCTTGACTTTTCAGGCGCAATCTTTATGTGTCGCGCCAAGTTTCCGCGTCGGGGCAAAGGCCCATGCAGTTGCGGCTCAACCCCAAGAATACCAACGGATAGAAATCATGGCTAAAGCCGCGAATATCAAGATCAAGCTCTTGTCGACCGCCGACACCGGTTTCTTCTACGTAACCAGCAAGAACAGCCGTACCAAGACGGACAAGCTTTCGTTCCGCAAGTACGATCCGGTTGCCAAGAAGCACGTCGAATTCAAGGAAACCAAGATCAAGTAATTACTGGTTTCAGTGATACTGGACGTTTCCAAACCCCTGGCTTCGGCCGGGGGTTTTTGATTCCTGGATGCGGCGCTAAACCTTTTTTCCAGTAGCCTTCTTGCGGATGGTTTTGAGCACGACCTCGGCAGCCAGTTCGCCAGCCGGACGATCAGTACGCATCCGCCGCCTGACTTCTTCGAATCCGTCAATCTGCCAGCGCCGCATGCCGGTATCGGACCACAGCGCCTCAAGGTAGCGGGCTAGCGATTGCGGGCGGACGTATTCGTTGTACACTTCAGGCACAACCGGGCGATCCGCGATCAGATTGGGCAACAGCCCCGACCATATGGGCACGAATCGCTGCAGGATACGTGCACCGGCGTCCAATATGTAGGTCGACATCATCGGAACGCCTGACAGGGCCAGTTCCAGCGAGACCGTCCCGGACGCGATCAGCGCGGCGTCGGCGCGTCCATAAGCCTGCCATTTGCGATCGGGCTCCAGAACGATCTCGGGCTGCTGGTCCCATGCGGCGACGCGCTGGCGCACCTGCTCGTGAACATGCGGAACCGTTGGCAGTATCAGCCGCAGGCGATGGCCTCGCGCTTTCAGGATCGAGACCGTTTTACCGAATGGCTCGACCAACCGGCTTACCTCGCCATTCCGTGAACCCGGCAGCAGCAGCAGTGTCTTGACGCGGTCGTTCGACAGGTCTCGAGGCGCAGCTTGAGTTTCGGCTGCTTTCACAACGCCTGCCTCGTGGGTGAGGCGATGACCGACATAAGTACCGTTTGGCCCCTTGAGCCGTTTCAGCGCTTCGACCTCGAAAGGCAGAATACAAAGAACATGGTCGACAAACTGGGCCATCGCGACAGCCCTGCCGGGCCGCCACGCCCACACACTGGGACAAACGTAGTGGATGATCGGCATATCGGGCGCAGCCGCCCGCACCTTTTTTGCAACGCGCAGTGAAAAGTCCGGGCTGTCTATGGTGACAAGGCAGTCGGGTGCTTCGGCTACAATCGCCTTTGCCGCCTGCCCTATGCGCATCATCAGGCGCGGCAATCCGCGCAGCACCGCGCTTACGCCCATCAGCGCGATTTCGCTGGCATCGAACAGTGATGAAATCCCGAGTTCGCCAAGATGCCGACCGCCGACGCCGATCAGGCGCACTTCCCGTCCCGTTGCCTTTGCCAAGGCCCGAACCAGATCAGCGCCAAGCAGATCGCCGGATTCTTCGCCCGCGATCACTGCAATCTTCAACGGGCGCTCAGTTGCCATCTTGCGGCTCTCCTGCCCGCAGGCCAATTACGAAGAGGCCAAGCGCATTCGCACGTCTGACCAGTTCTGGTCCATCGAGCACAAGCGAGCGTCCTGCCTGTACCGCGATTCCTGCGAGGCCGGCCGCATGTGCGCCATCCACGGTTTGCGGCCCGATTGAAGGGAGGTCCGTGCGCATCTCTTGGCCCGGCTTGGCACATTTGACCAGAACGCCCCCAGTCTTGCCTGCCAGCCGGCCATGGCCACGCAAGCCCTTTACCCGTTCCAGGAGGCCGTCGGTGCCTTCGATACCTTCAAGGGCTATGGCTCGCCCGCCTATCGCTACTGCACCCTGGCCGATGTCGAGCGCACCGATAGCCTCCGCAGCCGTATAGGCTGCCTTCATATCGCGCCAGTCCGCCTTTTGCGGCGCAGTCTTGGTGTAACAACCCTCGGAAGCCACCAACTCTGGCACGAGTTCATGTGCGCCGATAATCTTGATGCCTTGCCGTTCCAGATATCGCAGCGCCACCCGCAGCAGTGCATCGTCGCCGCGCGTAAGGCCGACCGCAATTTGAGGCAACATGGCCAGGAGACCGGCATTCCACCGGATTGCCGAAAGGCGCGGCCTGCGCTTCACTTCACCTGCCAGAACCATGTGCGTGACGTTGTTGCGCTTGAGCCGCGGAACCAGGCTGCCGATGTCTTCGAGATGCATCCGTTCGTGTGGATATTTGGCAATCGGCCCCTTCGGGTCAGCTTCGCCTTCCAACACCACCACGAACGGCTGGTGACCGTTCTCGTCGAGATGAGCCGCGATACTGACGGGAAGCCTCCCGCCGCCGGCAACGATACCGACCTTGGAACCGGGGCCAAGCTGAAGTCCCGGCGGACTATCAGTCCTCGTCATCGGGTCCGTCGCCGGCCCCGCCCTTGAGCGGCGGCACCGCATAGTGCCGCTTGCCGCGGCTGGTGATGAAGTCGATGATCTTCATGGCAATCGGTGAAGCGGCAAACTCGGCCTTGGCCGCCTCGATGTTTTCACCCACGGAATGGGCGCGGTCGAAGATCGTATTATAGCATTTGCGCAGCAGGTGGATTTCAGAACGCGGCAGGCCTGCCCGCTTCAAGCCGATGATGTTCAGCCCGCGCAGCTTGGCGCGGTTTCCGACAGCAATCGCATACGGAATGACATCGCCAACAACAGCCGAGCAGCCACCGAGGAACGCATTGTCGCCGACGCGCACGAATTGGTGCACCGCCGTCAAGCCGCCGATGTTGACGTTGTCGCCAATCTCGCAGTGCCCGCCCAAGGTTGCACCGTTGGCGAAGGTGGCGTTTTTTCCGACAACACAGTCATGGGCGATATGGGCATAGGCAAGGAAGTTTCCGTTCTCCCCAACCACCGTCGTGCCGAGGCTGGTGTCGGTGCCCGTGTGCATCGTCACGCCTTCGCGAATGGTGCAGTTCGCGCCGATGACAAGCGTTGTGCGTCCACCCTTGTGCTTGGCGTTCTGCGGCGCAGCGCCGAGGATTGCCATCGGGAAGACCTTGCTCGACGCACCAACCGTCGTCGCGCCCAGAACCGAGACATGGCTGATCAGTTCAACGTTGTCGCCAAGGGTCGCATCGGCGTTGACGTAGCAGAACGGGCCAATGCGAACGCCTGCGCCAAGCTGCGCGCCCGGTTCGACAACCGCCGAAGGATGAATGACTGTCTGGTTTTCCATAGGCACCTGAATTCTAACCGTTCTCGACCATCATGGCCGAGATTTCGGCTTCTGCGACCTTTGCGCCATCGACGAGGCCTTCGCAGGCAAACTTGAGAAGATTTCCCCGCTTCTTAATTTTCTTGACGTGAATACGCAACTGGTCGCCCGGAACAACGGGCTTGCGGAATTTCGCATTGTCGATGGTGAGGAAATACACCAATGACGGCTTCGACGCTCCGACAAGGCGAATGCAGATCGCACCCGCCGTCTGCGCCATCGCCTCCACGATCAGCACGCCCGGCATGACCGGCTGGTCCGGGAAATGACCCTGGAAGTGCGGCTCGTTGATGGTGACGTTCTTCACACCGACGGCTGAGTCGTCGCCGTCTATTTCCACGATCCTGTCGATCATGAGAAACGGATACCGATGCGGCAACAGCTTCATCAGTTCGAGGATTTCGACAGTCTCAAGCGTGGAGCCGGCGGCGTCAGCCATTCTTCTCCCCCTTTGAATGTTTGGTGAAGGCGCGGATCGCCGACAATTCCCGGAAGAAGTCGCGCATCGGCTGCGCCGGCATCCCCGCCCAGCGTTCCCCCGCCGGAATGTCGTACATCAGGCCGGACGAGGCTGCCACCTGAACGCGATCGCCGACCGTTATGTGATCGGCTATACCGACGCGCCCGCCCAGCATGACGAAATCGCCCAGCGTAACCGACCCGGATATGCCGCACTGGCCGGCGATGACGCAGCCCCGGCCTATGCGCACATTGTGCGCGATCTGGACCAGATTATCTATCTTGGTGCCTTCGCCTATGATGGTGTCGGCCATGGCGCCGCGGTCGACCGTGGTGTTCGAGCCAACCTCGACATCGTCCTGGATCACGACACGGCCGATCTGAGGCATGCGTTCGGGACCTTTCGCACCGGGAACGAAGCCAAAGCCATCCTGGCCGATCCGGGCGCCCCCGTGAATGATGACGCGGTTGCCTATCAGGGCATATTGAACGGCAACACCGGGGCCTACATATGAATCGCGCCCGATCCGGCAAGATGCCCCGATGACGGCGTTGGGCGCAATCACGGTGCCCGAACCTACAGCGACATCAGGCCCGATAACCGCCCCTGCCTCCACGATCGCACCGGATTCGATCACGGCGCTGGGGTCAACATGCGCCTGCGGCGACACGCCTCGTTCGGAGGTCATAGGTACCGGCGTCGCCGCTGCGGGAAAAAGCAGCCGGCCGATCATGGCAAATGCCTGCTGCGCCCGCGGATTGACAAGAACGGCAATCCCCGTCGGGGCCTGTTCGGCAAGTTCTATCGGGCAAAGCACAGCTGCTGCCCGTAGCGCAGGCATCAATGCCGCATTGCGCTTGCCTTCCACGAACACAAGCGCCTTGTCGCCACCATCGTTGGCCGAGGCGATCGTTTCGATAGCCGTATCGGCATAGGCAGGATTGCTCAGCGTCGAACCGGTGAGAACAGCCACCTCACTCGCCGTATAGGGGCGTGACGGCACAAAAAACACCGGTTCGGTCATTCCAGATCACTATCCAGCTGGATCGGATCACTCCATTCCGGGCGCAATTGCCCGGAAGTGTCGTCACCCGCTGTTTAGAAGCGGGTCGAGATGCCGAAGTTGAATTCCTGCACGTCGTCCGTCGCTTCCTTCACGACAGGCACAGCGTAGTCGATACGCAGCGGGCCGAACGGCGACGCCCACATCAAGCCCACACCCACGGATGCACGCCATTCCATGTCGGTGGACGCAGTGGCGAATGCGTTCTTGTTGCCATAGAGCGTGGCGGCATCAGCGAACACCGCACCTCGCAGGCCAAAGCTTTCGGGAACGAGCGGCATCGGGAATTGCGCTTCGGCGGAAGCATTGAAATAAGTGGTGCCGCCGAGATGATCGCCCGTAGCTGTATCGACAGGACCAATTCCATTGTAGTCGAAGCCGCGGATCATGCGGTCGTTGCTGCGGAAGTGGTCGAAGATGCGAAGGCTATTGTCGCCAAAGCCTTGAACATGGCCAGCCCCTGCCGAAACCAGCCCGACGATATCCATCTCTTCCGACAGGGTCTGATAGACAGACGCACGTCCCGTAAATTTCACGAACTCGGCATCGCCGCCCAAGCCCGCAACTTCGGTGCCGAAATTGGCATAGATGCCGTAGTGCGGATTCTTCATGTCGTCGATGGTGTTATAGACCAGATTGGCGCTAACCGATGATTTGACCCATGGGCTTTGGGCAATTCCCTGCACGATGGCGGCAGATAAACCGCAAGGCGCAACGCAATCCTCATCGTAACTGTATTTCTCTTGCGAGAGATTATAGGCGAGTTGCGTCGAAATATTCTCGGTAATAGGCAGGCCAAAACGCACCGTTCCTGCCGTGGTCTCGCTGTCGTACTGGTTATCGTAGTTGCGCGTCGACTTGGAGATATCGAAGCCCGCCGCGATACGACGGCCCAAGAAATAGGGTTCCGTGAACGAGAACGAATAGTCGCGCGAATGCTTGCCGCCACCGGCCGAGAAGCGAATGAACTGGCCGCGGCCGAGGAAGTTGCGCTCCGTGATCGAACCCTGCACGGAAGGTCCAGGCGATTCACCGCCGGTCGAATAACCTGCACCGATCGAGAATTCACCAGTTGACTTCTCGACCACATCAACCACGAGGATCACCTGATCCGGCTCGGACCCCGGCGCTGTCGAAATCTCGACGCGCTCAAAGTAATCCAGAGCTTCCAACCGCTTCTTCGCGCGCTGGATCAGGACTTGATTGAAGGCATCGCCTTCGCTGACATCGAACTCGCGGCGAATGACATAATCGCGGGTGCGGGCATTGCCGCGAATCTCGATGCGCTCGACATAGGCCTTCGTGCCCTGGTCGATCGTATAGACCACCGAAATGGTGTGGTTCTCGAAATTGCGATCACCGCGCGGCGTGACCTGGGCAAAGGCATAGCCCTGGCCGGCGACCCGCTCGGTCAGCGCGATAATGGTGTCTTCGACATCCTTGGCGTTGTAGGTATCGCCCGAATGCGTCTCGACCAATGGCTGCAGCGACTTGCTGTCGATCTCCGGAATCGAACTGTCAACGCTGACATCGCCAAACGTGTAACGCGCACCTTCGTCCACCGTGATGGTGACGGTGTACTGGTTGGTTGCGTCGTCCAGTTCCCCGAAGGCGGAAACGACCTGGAAGTCCGCATAACCGCGATTGTAATAGAAGCGCCGCAGCAGTTCCTCGTCAGCCTTGAGCTTGTCCTCGCTGAACACGTCGTCACGCATCACGAAAGAGAGGAAGTTGGAGCGCTTGGTGTTGATGACGTCCGAAAGCCGGCGGCTGCTGTAAGCGCTGTTGCCGACAAAGTTGATAGCAGCGATCTTGGTACGGCCGCCTTCGTTGATGTTGAAGACGACGTTCACCCGGTTATCGCCAAGATCCATGATCTGGCTGGTGACGGTCGCGTCATCACGACCGATATTGCCATAAGCCGCCTTGATCGCCTCGATATCCGCATCAACCGCAGCCTGCGAATAGGAACTGCGCGGCTTAAGCTGCACAGCGTTGGCAAGGGCTGCGTCCTTGAGTTTCTTGTTGCCCTGGAACAGAACCTGGTTGACGACCTGATATTCGGAAACCGTCACAACCAGCGTAGACCCAGATTGCGTGATCTGGACGTCGGAGAACAGGCCCATGCCAAACAGGGTCTTCACAGCCTCGTCGATGTCGGCGCTGGAAAACGACTTGCCTGGCTTGATCGCGATGTTGTTGCGGATCGTCTCAGCATCGATGCGGGAATTTCCACGCACTTCCACTCGGCTGACGACGGCAGCCTCGGCAGTGGAAATGGAGGCCATCTCCACGACGATCGCGCCAGGCACAACGAGCGCCGCAGACAAAGCTGCCGCGGACGCGGCGCTCAGAAACTTGGATACTGCCTTCATCGGGCTATATAACCTTTTCTCGTAGTCCCCACGGCGAGAAAACCGGACGTGCGGTAAATTCCCATACCGTATTAACCGGATTTTCCCTACACGCAAGGCTTCTGGTTAATTAGTGTTTACTTCGCCTTCCGGCGTTGCTTTCGCGTCACGCATATCCCCGGCCATGGTAAACGACATCTCAATGCGGGCGCCGAAGGGTTGGAATTTATTCATGATTTCAGCACCCAAACAGGTCGTTCCAAAACACGAAGGCCATGAAGGCGAGAACCAGCAGCATGCCCGTTCGGTAGACCGCTTCCATCATCCGTTCCGAAACGGGACGCCTGATGACCGCTTCAATGCCATAGAACATCAAGTGCCCGCCATCGAGTGGCGGAATCGGCAGCAGATTTAAAATCCCTATGCCGACAGACAGCAACGCGACCAATTGAACCAACCAGTCAAAACCCAGCCTTGCGGCCTGGGCAGACATGCCGGCAATCTTTACCGGCCCGCCCAACTGGCACTTGTCTTCGCGCCCCACAGCGAATCGCGTCAGGAATTGCCCGGTGCGCTCGACGATGTGGCCGGTTTCCTCAACCGCCGCGCCAAGCGCGCCTATCGGACTGTAGGTGATAAGTCTCGGTTGCCCCAGTTCCTGGTTGTTGACGACGCCGATGACCGCAACCTTGATCTTGTTGCCCAGCGCGTCTTCCTGTTCCATCGGTTGAGGTGTCGCCACCATGCTGACCTCGGAACCGTCGCGCAGCATGACGAATGTCAGCGGGTCGCCTGCTCTGCCGGAAACCAGGCGTTGCACATCGGCAAAGGTATCCACCTTCTCGCCGTTGACGCTGACGAAGCGATCGCCCGGTTGAATGCCGGCTGCCGCAGCCGGACTACCCGGATTCACCGACGCCACCATCGGTTCGGCGACGTAGCGTCCGTGTATGGAAAACAGCACGGCGAAAACCGCTATCGTCAAAAGGAAATTGAACGCCGGCCCTGCGAACACCGTGGCTGCACGTTTCCAGACCGGCTGGGTGTGGAAAGCAACTTTGCGCTGCGCCTCGCTTAAAGCGGCGATTTCATCTGAACTCGGCTGGCTCGAACTAGCGTTCATATCGCCGACGAACTTGACGTAGCCGCCAAGCGGGATCGCGCAAAGCTTCCAGCGGGTGCCGCGCCTGTCGTTGAAGCCGATGAGTTCCGGTCCGAAGCCAATTGAAAAGGCATTCACCCCGATGCCGCAGGCGCGACCGACAAGGTAATGCCCCATTTCATGAACGAAGACGACAACGGTCAGCACGAAGAGGAACGGCACCAAAGTACCGATCACAAAACCCTGCGTGCTGAACAGCGCATGAAAAAGCTCGTTCAAATTCCGTCCTCAACTCACCCGATAAGCCTTGGGTCGCCTGACTGTGGCTTGAAAATCGGCAAATCCGTGGCGGCTCTCACTGGCCCGAAATCCAGTCAGCCCGCAAACAATCCATGAGCCGGATTGTCGGCCGACGCTGCCAGACACCCGATCACGTACAGGGCAAACGCCGCCACAACAAGCCCGTCGACGCGATCCATGACACCGCCGTGCCCAGGAATGAGTTGGCTGGAATCCTTGCGGCCGTGGCGGCGCTTGACCCAGGATTCGAACAAGTCGCCGGCTTGCGAGAGGATCGACAGCACCAAGGCAACCACAGTCAGAAACATCAGATTCCCCGCTCCCGCCGCCACGGCCACGACAAGGCCGGCGACGACACCGCCAATCGTGCCGCCAAGTGCGCCGCTTTGCGTCTTGCCGGGTGAAATGGAAGGCGCCAGTTTCGGCCCACCCACGGCGCGGCCTACGAAATAGGCTGCGATATCGGTTGTCCACACCACTGCAAACAGGAACAGGATTGCGAGCAGGCCGGGTTGATCGCCGTCACGCAGATAGGCAAGCGAGAAACCGGAAAGCGCAGCATAGCCTAAACCGGATGCATCCCATTGGCCCGCCCGGCGCTGCGCCGACGAGGCAGCAGCGATGACTGCAGCCAAGGCAATGCCGACAAGAAGCATCGGCGCCGGTATTCCGACAGCTAAGGCCAACAGCAAAACAACCATCAGCGCTTCTGGCAACAGACCGATGCCGGATGCCGGCGAGCTGCGCGACATGCGGGTCCATTCATAAAATACGGCGCCGGCGATAAGCGCCGAAAGAAGCCTGAACGGCAGTCCGCCCAGCCACGTCAACACCAACACAGCGGCGGCCATGACAATGGCGGAAATGATCCTGAGTTGCAGGTTACTCATGAAGCAGCTTCACGCGGCGCAAGGCCGCCGAAACGGCGCTCGCGTCCGGCAAAATCGCGCAGCGCGTCCGCAAGGTGATCCTGGCTGAAGTCCGGCCAGTAGCAAGGCAGGAAAACCAGTTCACTGTAAGCTGCCTGCCAGAGCAGGAAGTTCGACAGGCGCAATTCACCGCTGGTGCGGATCACCAGTTCCGGGTCGGGGATACCGGCCGTGTCCAGCGACGCGGCGAAACTATCGGTCGTGATGGACTCAATCCCGATTTCGCCACGAAGCGCAGCCAGCGCAAGCTTCTGGGCTGTGCGCACGATCTCATCGCGGCCGCCGTAATTGAAGGCGATCACCAGCGTGAGCGCATCGTTGTTGGCGGTAAGCGTCTCTGCTTCTTCGAGGAGTCCGCGGATATCGGTTTGCAGACTGGCCTTATCGCCGATCACCCTGACCCGCACCCCGTTCTGATGCAGTTCGGCAAGGTCGCGGCGAATGAACAGCTTGAGCAGCCCCATCAGGTCGCTCACCTCCGACTTCGGCCGCGACCAGTTCTCGGACGAGAAGGCGTAGACGGTCAGGTAGGAGATACCCAGTTGCGGCGCCGCGCGTACCGTTTTGCGCAACGCCTCCACGCCGGCGCGATGGCCGGCGACGCGCGGCAGGCCCCGCGCCTTCGCCCAGCGTCCGTTACCGTCCATAATGATCGCGACATGCGCCGGGCTTGTCATGCTTCCGCTTTCAGATCAGCCGCTCAGGTCCTGATCTCAGTTTAAACCTGCATGATTTCCGTTTCCTTCTCGGAGAGCAGGCTATCGATCATGCTGATGGTTTCGTCAGTCAGTTTCTGAACCTGGTCGGAACGCTTGCGATGATCGTCTTCGCCGATCTCGCCGTCCTTTTCCGCCTTCTTCAGCCCGTCCATGCCGTCGCGGCGCACATGCCTCGCGGCCACGCGCGCGTTCTCGGCATAGGTGTGGGAAATCTTGACCAGTTCCTTGCGCCGCTGCTCGTTGAGTTCAGGCAGCGGAATCCTCAGATTGGTGCCGTCGACGATCGGGTTGAAGCCGAGATTGGCCTCGCGAATGGCGCGGTCGACGGAGCTCACCATCGACTTGTCCCAGACCGACACCGAGATCATGCGTGGCTCCGGCACCGAGATGGTCGCGACCTGGTTGATGGGCATCGTCGTGCCGTAAGCCTGGACCTGGATGGCATCGAGAAGATTGCTGGACGCGCGCCCGGTGCGCAGCGATGCAAGATCGTGCTTGAAGGCGGCGATAGCCCCGTCCATGCGCCGTTTCAGGTCGTCGAAATTGCCGTTCATCATCTTCTCCTAGGCCAGTTTGTTCAGGACACCCCCGACACGCGCTGCCAGTCCGGCGCACATGCGGTCGCGGAAGCGAACCCCGATCAGTTGTCCGCGACGACCGTGCAACGCCCGCCGCCCTTCAGTATCTCGCCAAAACCACCCTTCTCGTGAATGGAATAGACGATTATCGGAATGTTATTTTCGCGCGCAAGCGCAATCGCGGCAGTATCCATTATCGAAAGCCCGCGATTTATCACTTCCGCATGACTGATGCGCTCGAAGCGCGTCGCCTTCGGGTCCTTCTTCGGGTCCGCCGAATAGACGCCATCGACCTGTGTGCCCTTGAACAGCGCATCCGCGCCGATTTCGGCAGCGCGCAAGGCCGCAGCCGAATCAGTGGTGAAGAACGGATTTCCCGTGCCGCCGGCGAATATCACCACCTTGCCCTGGTTCATGTAGGCGGTCGCCTGGCGCTGGGAAAAACTTTCGCAAAGTTCAGGCATGGCGATTGCCGAGAGCACGACCGCCTCGACGCCGATCTTGTTCAGCGACGTGCGCAACGCCAGCGAGTTGATCACGGTGGCCAGCATGCCCATGTGGTCGCCGGTCACCCGGTCGCCGCCCTTGGAGGCAACGGCGACGCCGCGGAATATGTTGCCGCCGCCGATGACGACGCCTACCTCGACACCGAGCGCACGGGCTTCGGCAATATCGGAGGCGATGCGATCCACGACGGAAACATCGATGCCGAAGTGCTGCTCACCCATCAGCGCCTCGCCCGACGCTTTCAACAAGACACGCCGGTATAGGGGCTTAGCCGTCATCTGTTCCTCGGAGTTGGCAAGACAGTCCGGACGCCGCATTTCGGTCGCTCTGTCCAGTGTCTTCAATCGATTGGCTGACCGGATACACGAAGGGGGTGGGGGAGGAACGCGGCAGCCAACGAGAAAATAGGAGGAGGGGTGTAGAGCC
>CAZROU010000019.1:54037-74190 GCA_964601795.1 uncultured Mesorhizobium sp.
CCGTTTTTTCGTCCGTTGTGTCTTGTGTTTTAATTCTTTTGTCTTACCGTATCCCCTCTGGGCGTCTTTTTGTCACGCTACGCCCTTCGTATGAATTGCCGGAGCGGTTAAGAGCCGTCAGTTCTTCACAGCCGCGGCAACTTCCGCCGCAAAGTCGGTCTCTTCCTTTTCAATGCCCTCGCCCAGCGCAAAGCGCAGGTAGGCGCTGATCTTGGCCGGTGCACCGATCTCCTTTTCGGCATCCTTCAATGCCTGCTCGACCGTCACGTCGGGATTCAGCACGAAAGCCTGCTTCAACAGCACGACTTCCTCGTAGAACTTGCGCAGGCGGCCTTCGACCATCTTCTCGATGATGTTCTCCGGCTTGCCGGACTGGCGCGCCTGGTCGGCAAAGATCGACTTCTCACGCTCGACCGCTGCCGGATCGAGTTCATTCGTGTTCAGCGCCAGCGGGTTCGTGGCAGCGACGTGCATCGCGACCTGACGTGCAAAGGCGCTCGCCTTGTGCGCATCGCCGGTGGTCTCGATCGCGACCAGCACGCCAAGCTTGCCGAGATTGTCGGCGACGGCGTTATGGACGTAGGTCGCAACCGCGCCGTGCTCGACCTTCAGCTTGGCGGAGCGGCGGAAGCCGAGGTTCTCGCCGATGGTGCCGACGGCGTCCTTGACGGTGTCGGTGACGGACTTGTCCGAACCCGGATACTTGGCCGCTGCCACGGCATCCGTCGCACCGAAAGCCAGCGAGACCTTGGCGATGTTCGAGACGATTTCCTGGAAGGCCGCATTGCGCGCCACGAAATCGGTCTCGGAGTTCACCTCGACGATAGACGCCTCGCGCAGGCCCTGCTCGACGCCGATCAGGCCTTCAGCCGCGGTGCGGCCTGCCTTCTTGTCCGCCTTGGAGATACCCTTCTTGCGCAGCCAGTCGACCGCGGCCTCCATGTCGCCGTTTGTTTCGGCCAGGGCTGCCTTGCAGTCCATCATGCCTGCGCCAGTCAAGTCGCGAAGCTCTTTGACCTGTGCTGCTGAAATGCTCATTTTTTTGCCTCTTTGTTCAAATGGCATACGCATCACCGGGGAACGGTGATGCGCCAATGCCAGACGCATAGCGCGTCAATATAGTGGGAATGCGAAGGCCAGAGCCGGCCTTGGCAGATTACGCCTCGGAAGCGTCGCTGGCGGGCGTCTCGTTGAGAGCCGGCTCGACCGGAGCTTCAGCCGAAGCGCCGATATCGACGCCGAGCGAACCCTGCTGGCGGGCGATACCGTCGATGGCAGCCTTGGCGATCAGGTCGCAATAGAGCTGGATCGCGCGGGCCGCGTCGTCGTTGCCGGGGATCGGGAAGTCGATCTTGTCCGGATCGCAGTTCGAATCGATGATGGCCACAACCGGAATGCCGAGACGCTTGGCCTCGAGGATGGCGATCGCTTCCTTGTTGGTGTCGATCACGAACATCAGGTCCGGGGTCGAGCCCATGTCCTTGATGCCGCCGAGCGCCTTGTCCAGCTTCTCGCGCTCGCGGTCGAGGTTCAGGCGTTCCTTCTTGGTCAGGCCTTGAGCCTCTCCGGCCAGAAGCTCGTCCAGCTTGCGCAGGCGCTGGATCGAATTGGAGATCGTCTTCCAGTTGGTCAGCATGCCGCCGAGCCAACGTGAATTGACATAATACTGGGCCGAACGCTGGGCTGCATCGGCAACGATGTCCGAAGCCTGGCGCTTGGTGCCGACGAACAGAACGCGGCCGCCGCGGGCAACGGTGTCGGAAACCTGCTTCAGTGCCTGATGCAGCAGCGGAACCGTCTGCGACAGGTCGATGATGTGGATATTGTTGCGGGCGCCGTAGATGTAAGGCGCCATCTTCGGGTTCCAGCGATGGGTCTGGTGGCCGAAGTGCGAACCAGCCTCAAGAAGCTGGCGCATGCTGAAATCTGGCAATGCCATTCTTTAGTTCCTTTCCGGTTGACCTCCACGGACACTTGACGGTTTCGGATTCGCCGGATCGAAATGCTTACGCGTTTCGGAGCTTGTCTTGACCGCCACCGGAGGTTTCAGCCGGATTTCTCCCGGGCAGACACCAAAGTCCGTGTGTGGAATGTGCGCGCATATAGAGGCTTGTGCCGAGAAACGCAAGCAGCGCGCCCAAGCAAGGTTGAAACGACTATCGCGGCTTCTTGCCGTTCGGCACTTTCACTCGCCTGAAAATGGCGACGATCTCCTCGCGGCTGCACTCGACAGCACCCAGCCTAACGGCCCGGTCGCGCTCGAAGCCCGTGATGTCGTAGTGAGGAGCCGAAGTCTTGGGCGGCCCTTGATAAGACGAGCGATTGATTGCGAGTTGCGCGGCGAACCGGTGCAACTCGTCCGTGTCGTCCGCCAGAAGATGGCACCAGCGCCGGCCGGCCCAATTCCAGATCGCCGCATCGACATAGACCGCCATGGGCAATCGGAGTGGCTACTGATTGCAGGTTTTCTGCGGCGCGGGATCGAAAAGCGACAGGTTGACCAGCTTGCCGGTCATTGAGAAATCCCCGTAGTCCATCATCAGGTCGCGCGTCAGGCCGTTTTCGTGCAGCTTGAAGCTGATGCGGTACTGCGGCATCTCCTCGCCGCCGTCCTTTTCGGATTCGTCGAAATAAGCGATGTCGACCGGCCAATACTTGTCGCCGCCAAGCTTGGCGAGTGCCGGAAGCTCCGGGTCGTCCTTGCCTGCCACCTCGGGTTTGCCCACGACCACAGTTGTGGTCATCACCTTGTTGGCGTCTTCGGAGCCGTCGAAAAGGCTGGTTTCATAGAAGTTTTCGCCCTTTTCGGCCTTGTCGATCAATTCCACCAGATGCTGCGTGGGAAACTGAGTTGCCGAAAGTTCAACCGTATTGCGCTGGGGCTTGTCCAGTTCCACCTTCAGCCCGCCGGCCTCCTTGTGCGCCGTGCCTTTCACCTCCTTGTCGAGATCCTGGTCGACGAAAGATTTGGTGACGAAAGAGAAGGTCTTGCCTTCGGCGTCCTCGAATGTCGTCGTCTGCTGGTCGGTCAGCCTCGTGCTGTCGTTGGCCGCGATCTGGGTCACGAAGCGGAACTTTACCGTATAGCCGTCGCAGGGCGAGCCGTTGAACTCATAGACCATGCGGCCGGAAATACCGGTGATGCCGGAACGGTCCGACGCCTTGTCGAGCGACAGATCGTAGACCGCGCGATGCGGTTGCAGCACCGGCACCGCTATCGCGGGCGCGGTGGACAAGATGATCGGCAGCAGCACGGCAGTGTATGCAAGGCGCGTTGCGCGCATATAAAAGCTCCGATCGTGGCCGCTGAGGCAGGCCGTATGTAAGAGTGGTCCAGCTTAAAAAAAGTCGTGGCGGAAGCGAGGCAAAAATAGCAATTTCAGCCCGTCCCTCACAGCGACATCAAGCAATAAGGAATTACCATGGGCGAAACAATCGAAAAGCGGCTAAGCGACATGGGCATTACATTGCCCGCGGCAGCCGCACCCGCTGCCAACTATGTTCCATTCGTCAGGAGCGGCAATCTCTTGTTTCCGTCCGGGCAGTTGCCGATGAAGGATGGCAAGCTCGCCGTAACCGGCCTGCTCGGGCGCGATCTCGACGTCGCCGCCGGCAAAGAGGCGGCCAAGCTTTGCGCGATCAACATTCTCGCCCAGGCAAAGGCTGCACTCGGCGATCTGGAAAAGATTCGGCGGCTGGTAAAGATCAACATCTACGTGGCGTCGTCACCCGACTTCACCGAACAGCATCTGGTCGGCAACGGCGCGTCGGATTTCTTCGCCGAGGTGCTGGGCGAACGCGGCAAGCACGCGCGCGTCGCCGTCGGCATGGCTGCGCTGCCGCTCAACGCCGCAGTCGAAATCGAATCCATCATCGAAGTCGATTGAGCGCCTCGACTATGAGCAACCTCTCCTGGCTGACCGCACGGCCCATAGCGCATCGCGGTTTTCACGACCTCAACAAGGTGCGTTGGGAAAATACGCTGTCGGCATTCGCCGCCGCCGCTGATCGCGGCTATGCGATCGAGTGCGACGTGCATCTGACGGCCGACGGGGTTCCGGTCGTAATCCACGACGGCGACCTGAAACGACTGACCGGACAAGACGGTTTTGTCTGGCAGCGCACGTCAGCGGAGATTGCCGCGCTCAAGATTGGCGGAACACAGGACCATCCGCCGACGCTTGGCGAATTGCTCAAGCTGGTGAATGGCCGGGTGCCGCTGGTCATCGAGGTCAAAGGTACGCCGGGCCGCGACGAGGGTCTCGTCGCGGCTGTCGGCCGTCATCTGAAGAACTACGAAGGCAAGGCGGCCATCATGTCGTTCGATCACTGGCTTATCCGCCAGTTTTCGCAAGACGCGCCGGGCATTCCCGGCGGCCTCACCGCATATGGCACGCGCGACCATGAAATCGAAGCTCACTTCACCATGCTGGCGCATGACATTGCTTTCACGTCCTATGCCGCTGGAGATCTGCCGAACCGGTTCGTCAGCTTCGTTCGCAAAAAGCTTGGCATGCCCGTCGTCACCTGGACTGTACGTGACCAGCCGGCGGTAGATCTGACGTTCAAATATGCGGACCAGATGACCTTCGAGGGTTTCGAGCCGACCAGCGCGGTGGCCTGAACAAGCCTTGCGCCAGCCACTTGCGCAAGTTCGAGCATGTCATAAGTAAATGGCCATGGATCAGGGCGACAATGAAGTGGAAACGGGCGCGGCCGGTTACGCCGTGCGGGTTTCCGCCGGTATTGACGCATTCACAGCCGAGGAATGGAGCAAGTTCCACGGCACTACGAGAAGCGCAGCAAGTGGCTATAACCCCTTCCTTTCTTTCGCTTTTCTAAGCTCTTTAGAGGAGTCGGGCTGCGCGACATCGCGCAGCGGCTGGCAGGCAAACCACCTCCGACTTGAGAATGCGGACGGCGTGCTTGTGGGGGCCGTACCATGCTATCTGAAGTCACATAGCCAGGGAGAATACGTTTTCGACCACGGCTGGGCGGACGCCTTCGAACGCGCGGGCGGGAAATACTATCCCAAGCTGCAGTGTTCGGTTCCCTTTACGCCTGTCAGCGGCCCTCGCCTGCTGGTCGAAGCCAGGGAAAACAACGCTGCCATCAAGGCGGGACTGGCAGCAGCCCTCAAGGCGGTAACCGAAAAATACGGCGTGTCGTCAGCTCATCTCACCTTCCTGCAACAGGACGACCTCGAGGTGCTGCGCGCTGCCGGCTTCCTCCACCGCACCGACCAGCAATTCCATTTCTTCAACGAAGGCTTTTCGTCCTACGACGACTTTCTCGGCACGCTTGCCTCGCGCAAGCGCAAGGCACTGAAGAAGGAGCGGCGCGAGGCGCTTTCCTCCGGCATTTCAATCGAGAGGCTGACCGGAAAAGACATCACCGAGCGGGCCTGGGATGACTTCTACGCTTTCTACATGGATACGGGCGGCCGCAAATGGGGGCGTCCCTATCTCAACCGCACCTTCTTTTCCCTGGTTGGCGAGCGCATGGCCGACGACATCCTGCTCGTGATGGCCAAACGTAACGGACGCTACATTGCCGGCGCGATCAATTTTATCGGTTCTGACGCGCTTTACGGTCGCAATTGGGGCTGCATCGAAGACCACCCCTTCCTGCATTTCGAGGTCTGCTACCATCAGGCCATCGATTTCGCCATCGAGCGAAAGCTGAAAGTCGTCGAGGCCGGAGCGCAAGGCGAACACAAGCTGGCGCGGGGCTACCGGCCTGTAACGACGCATTCAGCCCACTACATCGCTCATCCGGGTCTCAGGCGCGCAATCGCCGACTATCTCGAGCGCGAGCGGCGCGAGGTAGCCATGACCAGCGACTACCTTGAGGACCACACGCCGTTTCGCAAGGGCAAGCCTAGTGAACGAGCGTCTTCGAAAACAGATTGATGACGATGACGCCGGCCATGATCAGGCCCATGCCGATCAACGCCGGTGCGTCGAGCACCTGACGGAACCACAGCCAGCCGATGGCGGTGATCAGGATGATGCCGGCCCCGCACCATATGGCATAGACGACGCCGACCGGCATGGTGCGCAAGGGCAGCGACAGGAAATAGAACGCAAATGCATAGCCGGCGACCGCGACAAGCGACGGCATCAGCCGGGTAAAGCCCTGTGTCTCCTTCAAGGCGGTCGTGGCCACGACCTCGAACATGATCGCGACCAGCAGGTAGATATAGTTCCAGAGTATCACGGCTGGCCCCTTGATTCATGCGCTCACGAATTGAATATGCCTACGCAATTACCGGGTGAGAGACAAACCATGGCCTATGACACCAACAATATTTTCGCCAGGATCCTGCGCGGCGAACTGCCGTCGCACCGCGTCTATGAAGATGATCAGACCGTGGCCTTCATGGATGTGATGCCGCAAGCGACCGGCCATACGCTGGTGTTGCCCAAGGCACCTTCACGCAATCTGCTCGATGCCGATCCGGCAGTGTTTGCCCCGCTGTTTGCAACCGTTCAGAAGGTGGCAAGAGCCGCGAAGGAGGCTTTCGATGCCGATGGCGTGCTGGTGTCCCAGTTCAACGAGGCAGCGGCGGGCCAATCGGTCTACCACCTGCATGTCCATATCATCCCATGCTTCGACGGCGTGCCGCTGAAGCCTCATACCGGCCAGATGGAAAAGCCCGAGGTTTTGGTGGCGAATGCCGAGAAGCTTCGCGCTGCACTGCAGCGATAAATTTGGCGCATATTGACGTCAGCGAGCGCCAGTTCGCTAACGCGACGACCGGGCTTCGCGCCACGCAAGCATTCGAGAAGCCCTGCGAATAGCCAAAGAAAAAGCCCCGTTTCCGGGGCTTTTTCGTTACCTGGCGCGGTTGTCAGCCTTTGCGCGGCAATTGCGGCACGAGGCTGCGCTTGCCGCCGTCCTTGGACTTCGGCGTCGGCTTTTGCGCCACCACCTTCTTGGCGGCGGCCTTCTTCGCCGGCGCCTTGCGCGGCTTCACCGTCTCTTCCGGCTCCTTCTTCGGCTTGATCTTGGCCTCGTCGGCAACCGATTCCAGCTTGAGGCCGGTTTCGCCGGTTTCCTTCTTCTCGACCGTCACTTTGACGATGCCGCCCTTCTTCAACTTGCCGAACAGAACTTCCTCGGCGAGCGGCTTCTTGATGTACTCCTGGATGACACGGCCCAGCGGACGTGCGCCCATGCGCTCATCATAGCCCTTGTCGGCCAGCCAGGCGATGGCTTCCGGCGCGAGATCGAAGGTAACGCCGCGTTCGGACAATTGCGCCTCGAGTTGCATGACGAACTTCTGCACCACCTGATGGATGACCGGCACCGGCAGCGAGCCGAACGGGATGATCGCATCGAGACGGTTGCGGAACTCCGGCGTGAACAGCCGGTTGATCGCCTCGACATCGTCGCCTTCGCGCTTGGTCGAACCGAACCCGATCGCCGCACGCTGGGCATCGGATGCACCGGCGTTGGTGGTCATGATCAGGATCACGTTGCGGAAATCGATCTGCTTGCCGTTGTGGTCCGTCAACTTGCCGTGGTCCATAACCTGCAACAGGATGTTGAACAGGTCCGGATGCGCCTTTTCGACTTCATCGAGCAGCAGCACGCAATGCGGATGCTGGTCGACGCCATCGGTCAAAAGGCCGCCCTGGTCGAAGCCGACATAGCCGGGAGGTGCGCCGATCAACCGAGAGACGGTGTGGCGCTCCATGTATTCCGACATGTCGAAGCGGATCAGCTCGACGCCGAGCGATGCCGCCAGTTGCCGCGCCACCTCGGTCTTGCCGACGCCCGTCGGACCGGAGAACAGATAGGAGCCGATCGGCTTTTCCGGTTCACGCAAGCCCGCCCGCGCCAGCTTGATCGCCGACGTCAGCGCGGTAATGGCCGTATCCTGCCCGTACACGACGCGCTTCAGTTCGTTTTCGAGGCCAGCCAGCACTTTCTCGTCGTCGGCCGAAACCGTCTTCGGCGGAATGCGGGCCATCGTGGCGATGGTCGCCTCGATCTCCTTGATGCCGATGGTCTTCTTGCGCTTGCCCTCCGGCACCAGCATCTGCGAAGCACCCGTCTCGTCGATCACGTCGATCGCCTTGTCCGGCAGCTTGCGGTCGTTGATGTACCGCGCCGAAAGCTCCACCGAAGCCTTGATCGCCTCAGTCGTGTACTTGACCTTGTGGAAGTCCTCGAAATAGGGCTTCAGGCCCTTCATGATCTCGATGGCATCCTCGACGGTCGGCTCATTGACGTCGATCTTCTGGAAGCGGCGAACAAGTGCCCTGTCCTTCTCGAAGAACTGCCGGAATTCCTTGTAAGTTGTTGATCCAATGCAGCGAATTGCACCGGACGACAACGCCGGCTTCAACAGGTTCGATGCATCCATCGCGCCGCCGGAGGTAGCGCCGGCGCCAATCACCGTATGGATCTCGTCGATGAACAGCACCGCGCCGGGATAGTCCTCCAGTTCCTTGACGACCTGCTTCAGGCGCTCCTCGAAGTCTCCGCGATAGCGTGTACCGGCAAGCAGCGTGCCCATGTCGAGCGCGAAGATGGTGGCATCCGCCAGCACTTCAGGCACATCGCCTTCAACGATGCGCTTGGCCAACCCCTCCGCAATCGCGGTCTTGCCGACGCCCGGATCGCCCACATAAAGCGGGTTGTTCTTGGAGCGGCGGCACAGGACCTGGATGGTGCGGTTGATTTCTGACGCGCGCCCGATCAGCGGATCGATCTTGCCCGCGCGCGCCTTGTTGTTGAGGTTGACGCAATAGGCCGTCAGCGCGTCCTGCTGCTTCTTCTTGCCGCCGTCTTCCTGCTGCTCGCCGTTCACGCCGGACTGCTCGTCCTCGGCGCCGCGCGGCGGGCGATTTTCCGAAGCACCGGGGCGCTTGGCGATGCCGTGCGATATGTAGTTGACCGCGTCGTAGCGCGTCATCTGCTGTTCCTGCAGGAAGTAGGCAGCATGGCTCTCGCGCTCGGCGAAGATCGCCACAAGCACGTTGGCGCCGGAGACTTCCTCGCGACCGGACGACTGGACGTGGATCACCGCGCGCTGGATCACGCGCTGGAAACCTGCGGTCGGCTTCGAATCCTCGTCGTAGCCGGTCACCAGATTGTCCAGTTCCGTATCGATATAGGTGAGCACCGTCTGCTTCAGGTCATCGAGATCGACGTTGCAGGCTCGCATCACGGCGGCCGCCTCGGCGTCGTCGATGAGCGCCAGAAGCAGGTGCTCAAGGGTTGCATATTCATGGTGACGCTCGTTGGCGAGCGTCAGTGCCTGGTGAAGTGCCTTTTCCAAGCCTTGGGAGAAAGCTGGCATATTACCTCACTTCTTCTCCATCACGCATTGCAGCGGATGCTGATTCTGTCGGGCGAAATCCATGACCTGGGACACTTTGGTCTCGGCCACCTCGAAAGTATAGACCCCACACTCTCCCACTCCGTGATTGTGAACATTGAGCATGATTCGTGTGGCCGCTTCGCGGTCCTTCTGGAAAAACCTTTCCAGAACGTGGACGACGAATTCCATGGGGGTGTAGTCGTCGTTCAGGATAAGGACGCGATAGAGGCTGGGCTTTTTCGTCTTGGTTTTGGCGCGCGTGATGACTGCCGTTCCGCGACCGGCCCCATTGCCGTCGCTACCATTTTGCATTCGCGCTACCTTTGTCGTGGCAACCAGACTGCTAGTCACTTAACCCTGCCTCTCGTCCAGCCCCCATGCGAACCGACATGTAGGTGTTCCGCATCAGATTTTAAGCCCTTCTGCCTAGCTGACAATATGGCCATGCGGCCAATGTTGATTGAAGCCGTAAAATCCCTAACACCTTGACTTCACAAAGCACGAAAAAACCCGGCTGCGCGGGCGCAACCGGGTTCTGTTGCCGGAAAAACCGGCACCAACATTATTTGAGAAGGCTCACTTGGCCTTGGCGATGACCGATTCGAACGGCTTGTAGGCATCCTTGGCCAGTTCGGCATAGAGGTCGCCGATCTTGCTGACCTCGGCCACGAACGATTCGTAGGACTGCTTGGCGTAGTCGCTCTGGATTTCGATGACCTTCTCGAACGACTTCGCGGAGAGCATCTTTTCGACAACGGCGCTACCGGCCTCGAAGCTCTTCTTCGTATAATCCGTCGCCTCAGCCGCGATCGCCTGCGCGCCCTTGGAGAGCGAGGCAAAGCTCTTGAGGCCGGAATCCGCGAATTCCTTGCCGTATTTGCTGAAATCTTCGTAGGTCTGCTCGGACATCGGTCATGCTCCTGTCGACGATGGGAGAAATTGTGCGATGCCAAATATGTATTGTGCGACGCACAAAAAGTCAATGATCCAACGCCCGGCCGCCCTGTCGGCCAAGCTTAAAACTCGAATAAACATCGTTTCAATGCCGATAAAAATGGTGAACGCGCCGGTTACCATAAACGGATTGGTAACGGTGCCTCCGTAGTTTGACGAAAAATGAGGCCGGACCTTTGCCGCCTCCATCGCAACAAAAATCCAAAGGAAAAAGCAGTGCGTCAGGCGTTGTCAGGCATCGTTTCCAAATCCGCATGGTCGTTTCGAACCTTGGCTACGGTCACCATGGCCGTCTCCTTCGTGCTGGCAGCGGCCAGCGCCTCGCACGCCGCGCGCGATGCAGCCATCGTCATAGACGCCAATACGGGCAAGACACTTTACGCGTCGAACGCCAACGCCCGTCGCTATCCCGCCTCGCTCACCAAGATGATGACGCTTTATTTGACCTTCGAGGCGCTGGCGAAGGGCAAGATCACCAAGTCGACCCAGGTTCCGTTTTCTGCCAACGCCGCCGCCGAGCCGCCAACCAAGCTTGGCGTGCGCACCGGCAGTTCCGTTTCCGTTGAGACCGCAATCCTGTCCATGGTGACGAAGTCCGCCAACGATTCCTCGACGGCGCTGGCCGAATTGCTGGGCGGAAGCGAATCGAACTTCGCGCAGATGATGACCGCCAAAGCCCGTGCGCTTGGCATGAGCGGCACCGTGTTCCGCAATGCGAACGGCCTGCCGAACCCAGGCCAGTTCACCACTGCCCGCGACATGGCCACGCTCGGCATCGCCCTTAGGGAACACTATCCGCAATATTACGGTTACTTCTCGCAGCGCTCGTTCATGTATGGGCGCCAGCGTATCAACGGCCACAATCGTCTGCTCGGTCGTATCAAGGGCGTCGACGGCATCAAGACCGGCTATACGCGCCTGTCCGGCTTCAATCTCGTCTCGTCGATCGCGGTCGACGGACGCCGCATGGTTGCGGTGGTCATGGGCGGCACCTCCGGCGCCAGCCGTGACAACCAGATGGCCAAGCTCATCACCTCCTACCTGCCCAAGGCCTCGCGGCGTGGCGGCGGCGACCTGATCGCCAAGTCGGACAACGATTCGCCGGTGCAAGCCCTCGCCAAGGTCATGCTGCCCAAGCACGACGCACCGACGCCGGACAATCGCCCGCAGGCGGAGGAAGTAGCCGTTGCAAGCGCTGCCCCTGCGCTGGTGGAGACTCCAACCCCGAAAAAGCCCGTCAAGGTAGCGGCATCGGAACCGGCTGACGTTCCCTTTGCGCAGGCTTATGCCGAGCCGGAACCAGCCCATGTCGATCCGGTGAACACCGCTTCCCTGCCTTCCGGCTGGGTCGTGCAGATCGCTTCGTCGCCCAGCAAGTCGGAAGCCGAGGCAGTCCTCGACAAGACATCCAAACAGGCCCACGCCATCCTTGCCGATGCTTCGGCATTCACCATGCCCTTCAGCAAAGGCGGCGTGACGTATTTCCGTGCGCGTTTCAGTGGTTTTGACAACCAGACCGCGGCACAAAAAGCATGCAACGCCCTTAAGAAAAAGCGGATCGAGTGCTTCGCCATCGAGCAGTAGGCGACGCGTGGACCATCTCCCGGAAAAGTTTCGGATCGAAGGAGAGTCAGTCGTGATTGGAGAGCAGAACGTCCTTGGCTTCGTTAAGCCTCGCCGCCAGGACAGACGTGCCGTCACCGACATCGGAGCCCAGGCTCTGCATCAAGCGGCGGTGCGCCTCAAGGATATCCGCCGCGGCGGCACCCGCTTCAAGACCAAGGATCTTGTAGGCCTCCTGCTTAGTCATGGAGCCCGTACCTGGCGCAATACGCAACCTCTTGCGACGGTTCGTTTGCGGGTCTTCGCGCCAGACGGGAAATCTGCCATCAAGATACGCCTCAAGTAGTTTCTGGCTTTCGGTATCGGCGGCCAGTTCCTCGTAAAGCCGTTTCAACTCGCCAACATCCATTGAGCTGAGCGTTCGGCCTTCCTGACGACCCGCGAGTACAAGGCCCTCGACCTTGCCTGTCTTGCGCTCGGTTTCCATCTCAAGTGCCGCGGTGCGTACGAGCGTCCTGTTCACAGGTTCTTCCCGGCGCTTCCTGACCGCCAGGCTGTACCAGGCGATCGCCACGAAAAGAATCAGGCCGCCCCAAAGCGGCTGCCTTGCGAAAAGCAGAACCGTTCCCGCCAAGCCTGCGAACAGCGGTCCGCTCAGTTTTATGTTGCGGGCCAATTTCTGTGGATCGGCGCGGAGGAACCCTCCGAGCACGACGAGCAGGACCAATACCACGGCAAGAACTGCAACCAGCAAAGCCATATCTTCCGATCACCCTGAATACCGCGCGCCGACCCCGTACACCGGCGCGGTCCGCTGTCAGGATTGCAATATTAAGCCTGTTTCCGGCGAAACTACAGGAGGCCGAGTTCAGCCAATTCCTGGCGCAGCTTTGGCGGCATTTCGGCAAGGCCTGCCCTGCCCTTGCCAAGGTCTGCAGGCGCATCGGACTGCTTCAGATAGCGCCAGCCCTGGAAAGCCCGGCGCGGCTGCCAGTCGGTGCGCACGATCTCGGGGTCGAGCATCAACTGGCAGCGGCCAATGCCCTCGCCGTCGGTAAAGGGCCTGATCTCGGTGATCAGTTGCCGGCACTGCACGTTGCCCTTGATGACCCAATAGAGCGAACCGCCGTCGGTGATCTCCGACCCGCGTGAAGGCACCATGCGGGTGGTGTGCCAATGCTCTACCGGTTGATTGTTGCGGCGACGCTCCGCGAGGCAGGATTCGACCCACTCTTCCAAGTCTTCGACGCTGTCGCAGCCCACACACAGTTTCAGGATGTTCAATGCCATTGCCGAAATCTAGACCCGGCGCGGTCGCCATTCAATGTCATGACCGGGCGTCAGGATCTCTATGCACAAGCAGAATCAGCATTCCACGACATTGACGGCAAGGCCGCCGAGGCTGGTTTCTTTGTAGCGCTCGTTCATATCGATGCCCGTCTGGCGCATCGTCTCGATCGCGGCATCCAGCGGAACGAAATGTTTGCCATCTCCCTTGATCGCCAGTGATGCAGCCGTCACCGCCTTGACCGCGCCCAGCGCATTGCGCTCGATGCACGGCACCTGCACCAACCCGCCGACTGGATCGCAGGTCATCCCGAGATGATGTTCGAGTGCAATTTCTGCCGCATTCTCGACCTGCTCCGGCGTACCGCCCATGACGGCGCAAAGCCCGGCTGCAGCCATTGCGGACGCCGAGCCCACTTCTCCCTGGCAGCCGACTTCAGCACCTGAAATCGACGCGTTGCTCTTGATGATGCCGCCCACCGCCGCTGCCGTAAGCAGGAAATCGCGGATGCTCCGCTGGTCGGCCTCCGGATGAAAATGCATCCAGTAGCGCAATACGGCAGGCAGAGTGCCGGCAGCGCCATTGGTCGGCGCCGTCACCACCCGGCCGCCTGCGGCGTTCTCCTCGTTCACCGCCATGGCATAAATCGACAGCCAATCATTGGCGAGCAACGGGTTCGGCCGGTTCTGGCTCCACTGCTCCTGCAGTTTGTCGTGCAACTGCCGCGCCCTGCGGCGCACTTTCAAGCCTCCGGGCATGATGCCGTCCTGCGACAGGCCACGGTCGATGCAGCCGCTCATCGCACCCCAGATGCTGTCCAAGCCGTCATCCAGCTTCTCGCGACCCATCTGGGTTTCTTCATTGGCGCGCTTCATTTCGGCGATGCTCAGGCCGCTCTTGGCGGCCATGGCCAGCATCTCGACGGCGTTCTTGAATGGATGCGGTACTTTCTTGGCTTCCGTCGTTGCGGAACCACGCGCCTTCATGCGCTGCAATTCCTCTTCCGACACGACGAACCCGCCGCCAATCGAATAGTAGATGCGCTTGAGCAGCAGCCGGCCGCCGGCATCGTAGGCATAGAAAGCCATGCCGTTGGCGTGGCCGGTCAACGGCGTCTTCTTGTCCAATACGAGATCGGTAGCCGGGTCGAAGCGGTAAGCCGGGTGTCCGGGCGGCGAAATGCGCTTCTTCGCATTGATTTCCGCGATGATCGCTTCGACCTCGTCCGGATCGACCGTGGTCGGAACAAGCCCGGTCAGCCCGAGAATCACCGCCCTGTCGCTGCCATGGCCGAGACCAGTGTAGGCCAGCGACCCATGCAGGCTTGCCCCCAGGCGATCCACCTGCGCTCCGGTCGGGCGTGGCCAGTCGTCGGAGATGACTTCTGCCAGGAAGCGCGCAGCAGCCGTCATCGGCCCCATCGTATGGGAACTCGATGGCCCGATACCAATCTTGAACAGATCGAAAACCGAAAGGAACAAGGTACCTAGATCTCCCAAACCCAACGCAACCGCACGTCATCGCCGTATATATCGCGTCCCATCCTGCTTTTCTGCTCTTTTCGATTCGGCCACGTCATTCAAGTCGACCTTTGCTGCTCCCGACGCGACATGGAAATGCCCGCTTGCCGATGCATCGGCAACAAGCGGCCGACTCGCCGATCCCGGGACGGCCGTCGCACACGTAAATTCACCACCCACGCCCCTCCAGTGACAAAGCATTAACCAATCTTGTCCATGGTTCGAGGGAGTTCTTCCTCAGTCTTTCCGTTGCCGGGTGCCATCGATGAAAAGTGTGATCGCGTCTTTCGTTCTGCCTTTGGCAATGGCTGCAGCGGTTAGCGCGACCCTCACTGCGCCGGCGTCCGCTGGAGGCAACGACAAGGACTTCTTTCAGTCCGTCGAAGGCAAGTGGGTCGGCCCCGGCGAAATCATTGCCGGCAAGTATAAGGGCACGAAATTCACCTGCAACTTCACCGGCTCATCTCCCGCCGAGAAAGTCGGGATGACGCTCGATGGCGCCTGCCGCGTCGGCGTCTTCACCCAGCAGATGTCGGCAACCGTCGAGAACAAGGGCCGCAACGGCTACAAGGGCAGCTTCATGGGTGGCTCGGCCGGCGCCGGCCTCGACATCATCTCCGGCAGCGTCGTCGATTCCCGCAAGGTCGTCTTCAACATCAACCGCAATCAGTTGAACGGCCTGATGCAGGCCCGCATCCCCGACGACAATTCGATGGTCGTTACCGTTTCGGTGCGCGTCGACAAACAGGTCGTTCCAGTCATCGGCATGAACCTGAAGCGCGTGGACGCGGTTTCAGTCGGCTCGATCGCCAAGAACTAGCGGAAAATCGCGCGGCCTCAGGCCGCGCAGGCGGCCGATTCCATGTCCAGCACCATGTAGTCCAGCGGCAGCAAGGACGTATACTTGATCTGCTCCATCGCGAAGGTCGATGACACGTCGCGGATCTCGATCTTCGAGATCAGCCGCTTGTAGAACGCGTCATAGGCCGCGATGTCCGGCACGACGACCCGCAGCAGGTAATCGACATCGCCGCTCATGCGATAGAATTCCACCACCTCCGGAAATTCCTGGATCACCTCGGAAAAGCGCCGCAGCCATTCATGGCTGTGCGAATTGGTGCGGATCGAGACGAACACGTTGACGCGGACGTTGATCTTCTCGGGATTGAGCACCGCCACCCGCCGCTGAATGACGCCCTCTTCCTCCAGCTTCTGGATGCGCCGCCAGCAGGGCGTGGTCGAAAGGCCAACCTTCTTGGCAACGTCAGCAACCGCCAGCGTCGCATCTTCTTGCAAAAGGCGGAGAATTTTTCGGTCGAGGCGGTCCATAGGATCTCCTGAGGAAAGATGATCTATAATCCTCTGGATCAGGCCGCCTCACAAGAAAAAAATTCCGCAAAAAGCCGCATATAGGGGTGATAACTTGCTGCAATGTCACCCGATCCGATTGCGGATTTCCGTTCTGAGAAAAGGCAGCAATTCCATTTCGAACCACAGGTTGCGCTTCAGCCAGCCCGTGTTGCGCCACGACGGATGCGGCAGCGGCAGCACCTTGGTTGCCGTCGGCGCCTGCCAGATCGCCCGCCAGTTCATCACCGTCTCGGTCAGCGACGGATGCCGCGTCGAGCCCATGTGCCACGATTGCGCGTAGATGCCGATGGTCAGCACGAGGTCGATCTGCGGCATCAACGCCATCAGCTTTTCGCGCCAGGCCGGGGCGCATTCACGGCGCGGCGGCAGGTCGCCGCCCTTGGCGTCCTGCCCCGGAAAGCAGAACCCCATCGGTACGATGGCAAACTTTTCCGCGTCGTAGAACTCGTCGCTGGTCACGCCCAGCCAACTGCGCAGCCGGTCGCCCGAAGCATCGGTAAACGGCACGCCGCTCAAATGCACCTTGGTGCCCGGCGCCTGGCTGGCAATCAGGATGCGCGCCGCGGACGATGGCACAAGCACCGGGCGTGGTTCATGCGGCAGCGGCTTTCCCACCGGCTGCTCGACGCAGATGCGGCAGGCGCGAACCTCCGCCGTCAGGCGGGAAAGCTCAGGGCTCATGCTGGAGAACCCGCATTTCGGCCCGCATCATGCGGCGGCGCTCGGACGACTGGACACAGCCTGATACCAGCGCAGCACGTTTACGCAATCCTCCGGCACCTTGATGCGCGCCGGCTTCATGAAATCGACGGCGATCAGGCCCGTAATGTCCGCTATCGAATAGGCATCGCCGGCGACGAATTCACGCCCGGCCAGTTCCGTGTCGAGAAAGCGCAGGAATTCGACAGCCTTCGGCTTGTTGGCCTCTCCCCATTCGGGAATCTGCGGCACTTCCCAATCCTTCATCGCCGGATGCACATGGCGAAATGCGTGAGCGACACTTGCCATGAAGTTCAGTTCCATGCGCCGTTGCCACATCTCCACCTGCGCCTTGCCTAACGCCCCTTTTCCAAAGAGCGCCGGCTCAGGGTGAAGCTCCTCGAAATAGCGGCAGATGGCGACGGATTCGGTCAGGATCGTGCCGTCGTCGAGTTCGAGCACCGGCAGGCGCTGCAAGGGGTTGCGCGCGCGCACCGCTTCGCCGCGATGCTCCATCGCGCCCATGTCGACCGGCACCAATGGCACGCTAATGCCCTTTTCGGCCAGAAATACGCGTACCCGGCGCGGGTTAGGTGCCCGCCCGCCGTCGAAAAGTTTCATTCCTATCTCCCTGGAAATGCATGTCGCCGCAAACTATAGGCCGCTCTCACATGCTGTTAAATAAGCCTCTTATCCAATCCCCGATCGCAGCCAACAGATCATGCTTCGGCTCGACGCGTCCGTTGCTTGCGGCACGCCAATCCTGCGGCCACGCGAATGTCCCGGCCCAGATGCCGGCCTTGGCGGCGCGGGCGCTTGCTTCCTCGCCCTCGAAATCGCCGTAGGCCACGGCCCATCCGGCGGCAACCTGCGCGCTGTTGAGATCGACCCCGCCCGCCTTGCAGTCACCCAGTAAGCGGCCGTAGCGGTCGTTGCGCCAACCGCTGCAGGTGACCTCCCGGCCCGCCGTCAGTCGCGCCAACGCTTCGCGTGCGGCTCGCCCGCACGGGTATTCGGAGCCGTTCCTGCTGCAGGTCTGGCGATATTCCGGCGCATCGATGCCGCGCAAGCGGACACGCTGCCCGCCAAGCTCGAGGGAATCGCCATCGACGATGACAGCCCTGCCCTCGGCGGTGCGCGTCTCCGTCTCGTTCAACCGGGAGGCAAGAAAGATCAGCACGCCAAGCAGCAAGATCGTCACGCCGTAGTCAAGAAGCCGGCGAGGCAAACTGCGCTTTCGCTGCGGAAAATAGCGGCGCCGGGGCCTTTGCGACCACTGCCCCCTCATATGGCAAACAAGTTCTTAAGCATTCGATCGTAGCGTTAGCAATTGGATAGGCTACCCGCATAAGCTGAAGTTTTTAATGCCCTTGCAACGCTCAAATACGGCGGACAAGTTCATTGTGGATCGGCGCAGACCACATCGCAACAGCGATGTGGCGCGCACGGTCCGCAAGACGCGCGACCGCCTTGCGCAGCAATCCGGCAGTCCCGATTTCGACCGCGAGATGCTGAAGCTGCATGCGCACGCCATGATTGGCAGCGTAGCGGTCATTCCGCTCCTTGTCGCGGCAATCGCCGCGGCGGGGATGCTGGCCGGCATGGGCAGCCAGATGCTGGTCTGGGCGGGGCTTACCGTGCTTTCCCACGCCGGCCTCGCCTTCCTCGCACGCCGCACGGACAAGACCGAAGCATCCGACATCAAGCCGACGCTGACGCAACGCTCCTTCCTCGGCGCGCACTTCATCAGCGGCCTCGGCTGGGCCTATTTCGCATCGCTCAGTTGCGGCACCTGCGGCATCGACCAGTTCCAGGTCATCAAGGCGGTGGTGCTACTGCTTGCCATGGCGGCCACCGCCATCATGACCTCTTCGTTAAGCGGTGCGCTGGTCGCCACCTTCGCGGTCCCGCTCCTCGTCTACGCCTACGTCATCACCAAGCCGATGATGCCGATCGAAATGGTCATGCTGGGCCTGCTTGCCGTTGCGTTACCTTTCTTTTCCTACGTGGCGCATCACCTCAACCGCTCCTCGGTCATGCTGATGTCGTTCCGGTCGGAAAAGGATTCGCTGATCGCCGAGCTTGAAACAGCCAACGCCATGTCCGACGAAGCGCGCCGGCGCGCCGAGGAAGCAAACCTGGCGAAGTCGCGTTTCCTTGCCTCGATGAGCCATGAATTGCGCACGCCGCTCAACGCGATACTCGGGTTTTCCGAAGTGATGGCCAACGAAGTTCTGGGGCCGATGGGCAACCCGACCTATCGGGACTACGCCGGCGATGTCCACGAGTCGGGCCAGCATCTGCTCAACCTCATCAACGAAATCCTGGACCTGTCGCGCATCGAAGCCGGCCGCTACCAGCTCAACGAAGAGCCGGTGACGCTTCTGGCGCTGGCTGAAGACAGTTGCCACATGATGGAACTGAGGGCCCGCAACAAGGACATCAAGATTATACAGGAGTTCGAGCCGACGCTGCCGCGCCTGTTTGCGGACGAGCGGGCCGTGCGGCAGATCCTGCTCAACCTTCTGTCCAACGCCATCAAGTTCACTCCCTCGGAGGGCGAAGTGCGGGTGCGTGTCGGCTGGACCGCCGGCGGCGGCCAGTACGTATCCGTCAAGGACAACGGACCGGGCATCCCGGCGGACGAGATTCCCGTCGTGCTGTCTGCCTTCGGCCAGGGCTCGATTGCCATCAAGAGTGCCGAACAGGGTACCGGGCTTGGCCTGCCCATCGTTCAGGGCCTGATTGCCATGCATGGCGGCGATTTCCAGCTTCATTCAAAGTTGCGCGAAGGAACCGAGGCAATCGTCATCTTCCCGCCCACGCGCGTCATGGAAGAACTGCCCGCGTTGCCAACGAAGGAAGTCGTCAACGCAAGGCGGCGGTGACCTGCCCGCCTATACACCGGAAGCTCCCCCTCTCCGCTTCGTCACCTGAAATTGAGGCGCAATCTCTCCGCTTCGTCATCCCGGAATTCTCTTTCGAGCGGTGCGAAGTCGGGTGGGGTTGAGTGCAAACGCTGACGCTTTACCCTCCCTTTGATGGGGAGGGTCGCGCCGCAGGGGTGGGGTGGGATGCCTGTTCCCGACACCCCCCTCTGGCCTGCCGGCCATCTCCCCCTCAGGTGGGGAGATCAGCTAGTCGCCGCCGTCGAAACCACCTCAAGCTTACAACCCTCTCCGAGATTTCAGTAGCGGATGAAGACATGGCAATCGGGTGATCTCCCCCCTTGAGGGGGAGATGGCCGGCAGGCCAGAGGGGGGTGTTGCTCTTGTTAGGCTTTTGATCGCGGCGTGGACGAGTCATGCCTGCCTACAAAAACTTTCACCCCACTTATCCACGCCCTTTCCACCTTCCCCTATACTCGGCCCCATCGCCCTTGCGGGAGACCTGGTGCGCACCGGGTATCAGGGAAGGGCGTCGG
>CAZROU010000020.1:0-71298 GCA_964601795.1 uncultured Mesorhizobium sp.
CTGGCGATCATCGCCAAGGCATGCAAGGAAAAGAAGGCGGTCTCCGTCGCACTCTTGGGCAACGCCGCTGATATTTTCCCCGAACTGGTAAAGCGCGGCGTCAAGCCTGATGCCGTAACCGACCAGACGTCGGCCCATGATCCGGTGAACGGCTACCTGCCGCAGGGCTGGACCGTGGCGGAGTGGGAAGCAAAACGCGAGCGCGATCCGAAGTCGGTCACAAGCGCTGCCAAGAAGTCGATGGCCGCCCATGTGCGCGCCATGCTCGACTTCCACAAGATGGGCATCCCGACCGTCGACTACGGTAACAACATCCGGCAGATGGCGCTTGAAGAGGGTGTCGAGAACGCTTTCGATTTCCCCGGCTTCGTTCCGGCTTACATACGTCCGTTGTTCTGCCGCGGCATCGGCCCGTTCCGTTGGGCCGCTCTTTCGGGCGATCCGGAAGATATCTACAAGACTGACGCCAAGGTGAAGGAACTGCTGCCCGACAACAAGCACCTTCACAACTGGCTGGACATGGCGAAGGAGCGCATCCATTTCCAGGGCCTGCCGGCGCGTATCTGCTGGGTTGGCTTGGGTGACCGTCACCGCCTCGGCCTTGCCTTCAACGAGATGGTCGCCAAGGGTGAACTGAAGGCGCCGGTGGTCATCGGCCGCGATCATCTGGATTCAGGCTCGGTGGCTTCGCCCAACCGCGAGACTGAAGCGATGAAGGATGGCTCCGATGCCGTGTCGGACTGGCCGCTGCTCAATGCACTTTTGAACACGGCTTCGGGCGCGACATGGGTGTCGCTGCACCATGGCGGCGGCGGCGGCATGGGCTTTTCCCAGCACTCCGGTATGGTCATCGTCTGCGACGGTTCGCAAGATGCGGCACGACGCATTGAGCGCGTTTTGTGGAACGATCCGGCGACCGGCGTCATGCGCCACGCGGATGCCGGCTACGACATCGCCATCGATTGCGCAAAGGAGCATCAGCTCAACCTGCCGGGCATATTGGGCTGACAGATGCAGGTTCTGCGCGCGGAGAGCTATCGTTCGATGCCGTGGAAGAACGGCGGCGGCGTGACGACGGAAATCATCGTCTCGCCCGCCGGTGCCGGGCTGGATGATTTCGACTGGCGCATATCCATGGCCAAGGTCGAAAGCGGCGGCCCTTTCTCGTCCTTTGCCGGTATCGAGCGCACACTGTCAGTGTTGGAGGGCGAGGGGATAAGCCTCTCGATAGCAGACAAGGCGCCTGCCAGGTTGGACAAAGCCTCGCCTCCGTTGCCTTTTCCGGCGGATGTTTCGACAGATGCCGATCTGATCGACGGCCCTATCGTCGACCTGAACGTGATGACGCGCCGAGGTCGTTGCAGTCATTCGGTTGAAAGAATTGAGCTTTTCGGGAAGATGGATATCGAGGCTCACGCCGAAACCGTCCTCTTGTTCAGCCTCCAGGGAGGCGTCGAAGTTAACGCTTCAAGCCATATTCAGCTTGGGCCACGCGATACGATCATCCTGACGCCGACCGAGGTTCCGGTCCGGCTTGAATCACGGCGAGTTTCGACGCTGTTCGTCATCCGGATTCACGAAATCTCAGGCGATCATTAACGCCTGTAGCCAAGCGTCAGTGCAATAGGGCGAAATAGCCCGCCTGACGCCGCATCGAACACGAAAAAGCCCCAATCCTTTCCTTTCGATCCGCCCGGTTCGTGCACAAAGCTCGAGCTCAAAGGTTGTCGGGGGGACAACGCCTGCTATTGTCTGTCAGGATGCTGACATGACCTCATTCGGCTTTTGCTGCGATGCAACCAATCGCATTTGAACCGGTTTTATGAACGCAACTGCGCCGACGAGGTAGCAGTCGCGTTCCCGCCGCATGGATTATTAATGAATATTCAGACCAGCCCAGACCGTTTGCAACGAACAGGCTCGACGTTTCCAGCCGCTCCGGAAGCACCGATCCGTTCGCAATTTTTTCAGGAAGACCGCCTCCGTAGCCTTGGCGAGAACATCGCGCAGGGCAAGGTCGATGACTTTGCAGGCATTGCGACTTTTGACTTCCAGGCCCGCATCCGCGAAAGCGCGAAGAAAATCCTGGAGGTCTATCGTTCAACCAATGCGGCGCAGGCCAAGGGCGAAACGGTAACCCCGGCGGCGCAATGGCTGCTCGACAACAATTATCTGGTCGAGGAAACCATCTACCAGATCAAGCGCGACCTGCCGCGCCGCTTCTATCGGCAACTGCCGACGCTGAAGCTGCCCGACGGCACCAGCGTCCCGCGGGCGCTCGTTCTCGCCTGGGCTTATGTCGCTCACTCAGACAGTTCCGTCTCCGCACATAATTTCAAATCGATCGTCGAGGGCTTCCAATCCGTGGAGCCGATGAAGATCGGCGAGCTGTGGGCGCTGCCGTCGCTGCTGCGCTTTGTGCTGGTCGAGAACCTGCGCCGGCTGGCCGTGCGCGTCAGCAGGGCACGCGACATGCGCCTCGTCGCCAATGAAGTGGCGGACCGCGTGCTGGCTTCCGCCGAAGGTGGTGCGCGCCAGGATCTTCTCGCGAAATACGGCGCTCATGCGCAAGACACTACCTTTGCGACCCAGTTGCTCTACCGCCTCCGTGACGGCTCGCAGAACGCTGGCAAGGCGCTGGAATGGCTGGAGGGCGAGTTGGAGAAATCCGGCTCGGACGCCGAAGAAATCATCATTGCCGAGCACCAGACCCTGTCGGGCGGCAACGTCACTACCGGCAACATCATTCGCGGCCTGCGTCTCATAAACGACGTCGACTGGACAGTCTGGTTCGAGGACGTCAGCAAGATCGACGTGCTGCTGCGCGAGCGAACCGATTTCGCTGCGCTCGACTTCGCTTCACGCGACCAGTACCGGACGGCAATCGAGGAACTCGCGCGCCGATCTGACAAATCGGAATACAGCGTGGCCGAAACCGCCACGGACCTTGCCAAATACGCTCCGCACGCGGCCGTTTTCGCAACCGGGCAACAGGCGTCCACCGATGTCGGATTCTATCTGGTCGGCCCGCATCGGTCCGAGCTGGAAAGCGCCATCGGATATCATCCAAGCTTTGGCCAGCACCTGAAGAGGGCGTTCCGCAAGACAGGGTGGCTCGGTATTTTCGTCCCGGTTTTCGCACTGACGGCGCTGCTTCTTTACCTGACGGGCAACGCCCTTGCCGCACTCGGCCTGCCGGTGTCGGCCATTGCCTTGATGCTGGTGTTGTTTTCGGTGCCAGCCAGTGAAGGCGCGCTCGCCTTCTTCAATACGGTCGTGCTGCTGTTCCTCAAGCCGACACGCTTGATCGGCTACGAATACAAGGACGGCATTCCGGCAGACGCGCGCACGCTTGTCGTGGTTCCTTCGCTGATCGGATCGCGCGACGATGTCGAGGAAAATATCCGCAACATCGAAGTCCACTACCTCGCCAACACCTCGGATGAACTTTACTTCGCCTTGCTGTCGGACTGGCCAGACAGCGACACGGAGGTCACGCCAGCGGACACCGAAATCCTCGATTTCGCGCGCACGCAAATCGCTAAGCTGAACCAGCGCTACCCGTCGCAAGGCGCGCCTCGCTTCCATCTGCTGCACAGGCGCCGGCTCTATAATCCGGGGCAGGGCAAGTGGATGGGCTGGGAACGCAAGCGCGGCAAGCTGCACGAATTGAACCTGCTCTTGCGCGGCGACAGCGACACCACCTTCATGCCGCTCGATGCGCCGCTGCCCGAAAACGTCGTCTATGTGATGACGCTCGACGCCGACACGCGCACGACGCGCGACGCCATCGCCAAGCTGATCGGCAAGCTGTGCCACCCGTTGAACAGCCCGCATTACGACGCTGCGAAAAAGAAGGTTTCCGCCGGCTACACGATCCTGCAGCCGCGCATCACACCCTCGCTCACGACAGGGGACGAAGCCTCGTTCTTCCAGCGGGTCTTTTCGGCGAACCGTGGCCTTGATCCGTATGTCTTCGCGGTTTCCGATCTTTATCAGGACGTGTTCGGCGCGGGTTCCTTCACAGGCAAGGGGCTTTACCACATCGATGCCTTCGAGGCGGCCTTGAAGGATCGCTTCGAGGAAAACACCATCCTCAGCCACGACTTGATCGAAGGTTCGCTGGCGCGCTCGGCACTGGTGACCGATGTCGAACTGGTCGAGGACTATCCGACCCGCTATTCAGTCGATGCGTCGCGCCAGCACCGGTGGGCCCGTGGCGACTGGCAGTTGCTGAACTTCATCCTCGACCCGCGCTCCGGCGTGCCGGCGCTGTCGCGCTGGAAGATGATCGACAATCTGCGCCGGACGCTGACCCCGATCTTCTGGGTGATGGCTGCGATTGCCGGCTGGACATTGCTGCCCTTCACGCAGGCTGCGCAATGGCAGGCGCTTTTGATCCTCAGCCTTTTCATGGCGCCGACCTTCGATATCGTCAACGCGATCCTGCCCAAGAATCGCGACGCCACGCCGCGCGGCCATTTCTCCGCACTGGCGCACGATGTTGCCTTCGGAACGGCACTGGTGGCGCTGAAGATCGTGCTTATGGCGCATACCGCCTGGATGATGGGCGACGCGGTGGTGCGCACGCTTTACCGGCTGTTCGTAAGCCGCAAGAATCTGCTGGAATGGCGCACCGCCTCGCAGGCCCACAAGGGCGGCGACAACGATCTCGGCTCTTACTACAGTTCGATGTACGGCGCGGTCATCATCGGTGTGGTTGGCCTCGCTATTCCGGTTTTCGATGACTCGACAGGCGCATTCGTCGCATTCTTCTTCGCGGTATTCTGGATCGGCTCGCCTGCCTTTGCCTGGGTGATAAGCCGCTCGGCGGAGACCGAGGATCGCCTGCATCTTTCGGCGCGCGATATGCATGCCTTGCGCATCGCTGCGCGCCGCACCTGGCACTATTTCGAGAACTTCGTCACCGACGAACACCACGACCTGCCGCCGGACAATTTCCAGGAAAGCCCGGCTCCGGTCGTGGCGCAGCGCACCTCTCCGACAAACATCGGCGTCTATCTTCTGTCGGTTGTGTCCGCGCGCGATTTTGGCTGGATCAGCCTGGCGGATACTATCCATCGCATCGAAACGACGATGACGACGATCGAGAACATGCCGCGCAATCGCGGGCACCTGTTCAACTGGTACGACACCAAGACGCTGAAGCCGCTGCATCCGCTTTATATTTCGAGCGTCGACAGCGGCAATCTTGCCGGCCACCTCGTGGCGGTGGCGGCGACGTGCGCGGAATGGGCAGAGGCTCCGTCGGTGCATCTGCAGGGCGATTTCGGAGGCGTCCTAGATGTCGTCGCGATCCTTTCCGAAAGCCTCGACGAATTGCCCGACGACCGCCGCCAGTTGCGCCCGTTGCGGCAAAGGCTGGCCGATCGGCTGGATGGGATGCAGCGCGCCGTTCGCACCATCAAGGCGCAGCCGGAAATGGCGTCCATCCGTAGCATCAACCTGTCGGTGCTTGCAGGCGAAATCCGCAAGCTGGCAGCGGCGATCCACACAGAGGTCGGCTCGACGCAAAGCGACATCATTGTCGATTGGGCGGCGCGGCTGGAGGCGACCTGCGAGGCGCACGTTCAGGACTCGCACAGCGACGAGAAGGCGGTGGAACTTCTGCGCGCCAGGTTGCAGAAACTGCGCGAACGTACCCGCCGCTTTGCCTTCGAGATGGACTTCTCCTTCCTGATGCGCACGGAACGCAAGCTGCTCTCCATCGGCTACCGCGTGGAAGAACACCAGCTTGACGAGAGCTGCTACGACCTGCTGGCGTCGGAAGCGCGCCTGACCAGCCTGTTCGCTATCGCCAAGGGCGACCTGCCGACCGAACACTGGTTCAAGCTCGGCCGTCCGATCGTCGAGATCGGCTTCCGCGGCGCCCTGATCTCGTGGTCAGGATCGATGTTCGAGTATCTGATGCCGCCGCTGGTCATGAAGGAGCCGCATGGCAGCTTGCTCAACCAGACCAGCAAGCTCGTCATCAAGCGGCAGATGCAATATGCGCGCTCGAAGAATATCCCTTGGGGCATTTCCGAAGCCGCCTACAACGCCCGCGACCGCGAACTGACCTATCAGTACACCAATTTCGGCGTACCCGGCCTTGGGCTGAAGCGAGGGCTTGGCCAGAACACGGTCATAGCGCCATACGCGACGATCCTGGCTGCCCAGTTCATGCCACGAGAGGCGGTGGAGAACCTGCGGCGGCTGAAAGGCATCGGGGCATTGGGCCGTCATGGCTACTACGACTCGGTGGACTTCACGCCGCAGCGTGTACCGGAAGGCGCGGATCACGCCGTGGTGCTGAACTATTTCGCCCACCATTCGGGCATGTCCATCGCAGCCGTTGCCGACGCCGTGTTCGAAGGGCGGCTACGCGACCGGTTCCATAGCGATCCGGTCATCGAATCCGCAGAACTCTTGCTACAGGAAAAAGCGCCACGCGAGATACCTGCAGACACCGTCCGCACCGAGGCCGAGGAAAGGCCGGCACTGGAAGAACCCGAAACGCAGAGCCTCGATACGCGCATCATCCTCAATCCGGCATGGGCGCTTCGCTCAACCAGCCTGATGTCGAACGGCCACTATTCCGTGATGCTGGCCGCAACCGGTTCGGGGTACAGTCGCTGGGGCGAATTGGCCGTGACGCGCTGGCAACCCGACCCGACAGAGGACAGGCTGGGCTCCTACATCTTCCTGCGCGACGCCGATACCGGCGACTGGTGGTCCGCGACCATCGAGCCGAAACAGGCTCCCGGCGAGGTGGCTCAGACGCTTTTCTCCGACGACAAGGCTAGCTTCATAAAGACCGTGCGCTCACTGCGCTCGGAGGTCGAATGCATCGTCATTTCCGAGGGCAATGGCGAGGGCAGGCGCGTTACGCTTTATAATGATGGCGCAACCGACAGGCATATCGAGGTGACGTCCTTCGCTGAACTGGTGCTGGGGTCCGAAGCTGCGGACAATGCCCATCCTGCGTTTTCAAAAATGTTTATCGAAACGGAGATTGCGCCAAACAACGGCGCCATCTTTGCCACCCGCCGCAAACGCGACCAGAAGGAGCCGGATTTTGCGGCCGTGCATTTCGTCACCGATCCGTCAGGTTTGGCGCGGGATACCGAAGCGGAAACCGACCGCCGCGCCTTCATCGGGCGCGGTCGCACCATCGCTGATCCGGCGGCCATGGACACTGGAGCGCGCCTGACCGGCAGCACGGGATTTACCCTTGACCCGATCGCCGCGCTGCGCCGCAAGGTTCGTGTGCCGGCAAACAAGAAAATCTCGCTGACGTTCTGGACCTGCGTAGGCGCAAACCGGACTGAGCTTGAGGATGCGGTAAACCGTCTCGATCATCCCGAAAGCTTCGCCAGGCAGGCGATGCTGGCCTGGACCCGGTCGCAGGTGCAAACCCGGCACCTGGGGCTGAGCCTCGCCGATGCTGCAATCGGGCAACAGTTGGCGCGCTACCTGATTTATCCCGATTCCAACCTGCGGCTGCCATCCGAGGCGATCATCTCCGGCCTCGGCAAGCAATCCAGCCTATGGCCGACCAGCATCTCCGGCGACTATCCGATCTTTGCCCTGCGCATCGATGACGTGGCGGATCTGGAGATCGTGGCGCAGGCCTTGCGCTTCCAGGAGTACATGCGTGCCCGCGGCATGATGGCCGACCTCGTCATCGTCAATGAACAGGCATCCTCTTACGTTCAAGACTTGCAACAAGCTATTGATTCACTGTGTGAAAATAGTCGCTTGAGGGGTACGGAACTCGGGCCGCGCCAACATATCTTCGCCGTTCGGCGGGATTTGATGGACGAGCCGACCTACCGCACACTGCTGACTTCGGCGCGGGTGGTTCTGCACACGCGCAATGGCACGATCGCCGACCAGATCGAGCGCGCGGAAACAACGGCGCTGCAGATGCGAGATGCGCTCCATGCGGGCAAGCCGGCCATTTCCCGCGACCTTACAGCGAGTTCAGCCCGCACGCCCTCGCTCTCGCGAGACATTTCAGGTGACGGAAGCGACTTGTCGAATTGGAACGGCTTTGGCGGTTTCAATGATGACGGACGCCACTATGTCGTGCGGCTGACAGGCACCAAATCGACGCCGCAGCCCTGGATCAACGTCATCTCCAATGAAAGTTTCGGTTTCCATGTCTCGGCTGAAGGGGCTGCCTTCACATGGAGCCGCAACAGCCGTGACTACCAGCTAACCCCGTGGTCCAACGATCCCGTCACGAACCGGCCGGGAGAGGGCCTCTATATTTTCGACCATTCCAGCGGCAAGGCGTTTTCTCCGATGGCAGCGGTGGTCCGCGATCCGTCCATGACCTACGAGGCGTGGCACGGACAGGGCTTCTCGACTTTCCGGTCGCAGCGCGGGCCTTTGTCCATGGACCTGACCCACGTCGTCGATCCGGTCGATCCAGTTAAGCTTTCAAGATTGCGTATCCAGAATTCAGGCTCGGGCGCCGTGAGATTGCGCATCTACGCCTACGCGGAATGGGTTCTGGGAACACACCGTTCCCGTACTGCCGGTACGATCATCCCGTCGCAGGATTCCGCTACCGGCGCGCTTTTCGCCGCCAATCCTTACAACCTGGATTTCGGCGGGCGCGTTGCGTTCCTTGCCAGCGATGCCAAGCCGCAGTCGGTAACCGCAGACAGGCAGGAATTCCTCGGTTCAGGCGGTACTACCGTTGAGCCCTATGCGGTCATGGCAGGGGCTGCATTGTCAGGGCGGGTCGAGGCCGGAGACGATCCCTGTGCCGCGATTGCCCGCGATATCGAAGTGCCTGCAAACGGCGACGTGACGCTGGTATGGCTTTTGGGCGACGCCGCATCTGCCGACGAAGCTTCGGAACTTATAAAGCGGCACCGCGACAAGGATTTCGACCAGCGCCTTGCGGACAACGAAACCAACTGGCGCGGCTTCCTCGACACCATCCAGGTGGAGACGCCGGACAAATCGCTGGACGCCATGGTCAACCACTGGCTGCCGTACCAAAGCGTAGCTTGCCGCATCCGTGCCCGCTCGGCTTTCTATCAGGCAAGCGGCGCGTTCGGTTTCCGGGACCAGTTGCAGGACACGCTTGCGCTTCTGGCACATGACCCGAGCCTGGCAAGGGACCAGATCCTGAATGCAGCCCGGCGCCAGTTCCCTGAAGGCGACGTGCAGCACTGGTGGCTTCCGCGCACTGGGGCGGGGGTGCGCACGATGATTTCGGACGATGTCGTCTGGCTGGCCTATGCCGTTGCCTACTACATCACCGTGACGGGCGACCGCGCGATCCTGAAGGAAAGCCTGCCGTTTATCGATGGCGAAAAGCTTGCCGAAGGCGAGCACGACGCCTTCTTTACGCCGGAACCTACCAAGACAACCGCATCGCTCTACGAACATTGCGCCCGCGCGCTCGACCTGGCGATCAAGCGCAGCAGCGCGAACGGCCTACCGCTGATCCTTGGCGGCGACTGGAACGACGGCATGAACAGCGTCGGTGACGAGGGCAGAGGCGAGAGCGTTTGGCTGGGTTGGTTCCTGCTGAAGACGCTTGGCGACTTTGCGGCAGTTGCCAAGGCCGAGGGCGACACCAAGCACGCGCAAGCCTGGCAGAAGCACGCCAACGTGCTCAAGCGCGCCTTGGAAAACACGGCATGGGATGGCCAATGGTATCGGCGCGGCAGCTTTGACGATGGCACGCCGCTTGGGTCGAGAAGTTCGGACGAGTGCAAGATCGACTCCATCGCGCAATCGTGGAGCGTGCTGTCGAGTGAGGGCGATCCTGCTCGTTCGCAGACGGCGATGGATCAGGCGCTCGATCTGCTTGTCGACGACAAGTTGAAGATCGTGAAACTGTTCACGCCACCCTTCTCGAAGACCGACAAAGACCCTGGATACATCAAGAGTTATCCGCCCGGCGTGCGTGAGAACGGCGGCCAATACACCCATGCCGCAACATGGTTTGTGATCGCCCTGGCCGAAATGGGACGCGTCGATGACGCCTATCGCTGCTTCTCCATGCTCAATCCGGCCATGCATTCGACAGACGAGGCCATGGCGGAACACTATCGTGTCGAGCCATACGTGGTGGCCGCCGACATATATTCCGGCGACAAGGGCGGGCGAGGCGGATGGACATGGTATACGGGTTCGGCCGGCTGGCTCTATCGCGCCGCAATCGAGGCGATCCTGGGCATCCAGCGACGCGGAACGCGCATTGAGGTAAACCCGCGCATCCCAAGCCATTGGGACGGTTATTCGGCAACGCTCAACATGTTGGGCTCTCGCCAGAATATCCGTGTCATACGGACGAAGGGCGCAAAAGCCGTTTCGCTTGAGGTGAACGGCGCCAAGGTGAAGGGTACGTCGTTCAACGTGGATAAGGCTGGGGAAATAGAAGTGGTGGTCCGTATCCCGTCCTGACTTCACGTACCTCTTATCAAATGTGACTAAAATTGTGGCAGCGGCACGCCGCTGCCATTATTTTGCCGCATGATGGGCATTTCACCTTTTTTCTCAAACCGTTAGGTGATCACGCCAGATTTCTTTCCGTAGCCATCTTTTGTTCGCGAAATGGGAACTGAAGGGATATGGAGGCATTGTTTTGCGGCGCATCGATCGATACGTGTTTCGGAAATGGTGCATTGCACAATGAGCGATTTCGCGGAGTAAGCGAGTGTCCCTTCTTCAAGTCTACTGGCGCGCTCTCGGCTATCTCGCCGCCGACAAGAAGCGGGTTGCCCTGATCTGCGGCGCCAACGTCACCTTGGCAATCGTTGCAATCCTTGAACCCATTCTGTTCGGTCGTGTCATTGACTCGATCTCCGAACACATGAACGTCGTTCCAGCTCTCGTCATGTGGGCAGGGCTGGGGGCCTTCAATATTGTCGCTTTCGTGCTGGTCGCGCGTGGAGCTGACCGTTTCGCACACAGGCTGCGCAGCGATGTGCTTTGCACCTCCTTCGAACGCGTGATCACCATGCCGCTTGCCTGGCATCATGAGCGCGGCACCTCCAATTCGTTGCATACGCTCCTGCGCGCGGTGGAGTCCCTTTTCAGCCTGTGGCTGGAATTCATGCGGCAACACCTGTCGACCGCGGTTGCGCTGGTCCTGCTGGTTCCAACCGCCTTGAGCCTGGACCTTCGCATGTCGCTGGTGCTGGTGGTTCTTGGCGCGCTTTATTTCTGCATTGGCCGACTGGTCATGCGCAAGACCAAGCAGGGGCAGGCAAGCGTCGAGCAGCATTACCACAAGGTTTTTGCTCATGTGACCGACTCCGTCAGCAACGTCGCCGTTCTCCAGAGCTACAATCGCATTGGCCACGAAACCGAGACCCTGAAGCGCTATGTGCGCAATTTGCTGAACGCCCAGTATCCGGTGCTGGACTGGTGGGCGCTTGCCAGCGCTTTGCACCGCCTGTCTTCCACGATCTCGATGATGGTGGTGCTGCTGATCGGTTCCTACCTCGTCATGCATGGACAGTTGCGCATCGGCGACGTCATCGCGTTCACCGGTTTCGCAACGCTTCTGATATCGAAGCTCGACCAGATATCCGCCTTCGTGAACCAGATTTCCGAGGCACGCGCAAAGCTCGAGGATTTCTACCGCATGGAAGATTCCGCCCGCGAGGTTTCGGAACCCGCAGGCTTGCGAGAGCTTGGCGGAATTACCGGCCATGTCCGGTTTGAGAACGTCGGCTTCGAGTTCGCAAATTCGGGGCAGGGCGTGGACGAGGTCTCCTTCGAGGTCCACGCTGGCCAGACTGTTGCAATCGTCGGCCCGACCGGCGCGGGCAAGACGACGCTCATCAACCTGTTGCAGCGCGTGTTCACGCCGCAGCGTGGCCGCATCCTTATCGATGGTGTCGATACGCGCACGGTGACCAGCCGTTCGCTGCGCCATTCGATCGCGACGGTGTTCCAGGATGCCGGGCTGCTCAACCGGTCGATCGAGGACAATATCCGCATCGGCAGGGCAGAGGCCACCTATGACGAGATCCACGCTGCTGCCGACGCAGCCGTCGCACAGGATTTCATCCTGTCGAAGTGCGGCGGCTATGACACGGTCGTGGGCGAGCGCGGCGGGCAGTTGTCCGGCGGCGAGCGCCAGCGTATCGCCATTGCGCGCGCCGTGCTGAAAAACGCGCCGATCCTCGTTCTGGACGAAGCGACGAGCGCGCTCGATGTCGAGACCGAAGACCGCGTGAAGCAGGCGATCGACGAGTTGCGCCGTGGCCGCACCACTTTCATCATCGCCCACCGCCTGACCACGGTGCGCGACGCCGATCTTGTCGTGTTCATGGACAAGGGCAGGGTGGTCGAGATGGGCGGCTTTGCCGAGCTTTCCCTGCGCAATGGCCGCTTTGCCGCCCTGCTGCGCGCTGGCGGCCTGCTCAACGACGAGGAAGTCCGTCGTCTGAGCCGCATTTCCGCGGTCAAGGAAGACGCAGCCGCCTGACAGGCTTGTGATCGGGAAAGCTCCCGGTCACTGATTGCTCGAATCCCGCGCCGGCGCTATTAAGCAGGGGATGATGAGCAATACACGCACACGCTTCGCCAACTGGATCGACCTCGCCAATCCCACACGCTTCGTCGCATTCGCCGACAGGACCGTACCGTGGCTGGCAGGTCTCGCGTTCGTGCTGCTGGCTGCCGGCCTCTATATGAGCTTTGCCGCACCGGAGGACTATCAGCAGGGCTCGACGGTGCGCATCATGTATATCCACGTGCCCTTCGCCTGGCTGGCGATGATGTGCTACGGCCTGATGGCCATTTCAGCCCTCGGTACGCTAGTCTGGCGCCATCCGCTGGCCGATGTCGCGCTGAAGTCCGCGGCGCCCATAGGGGCGGCCTTTACCGCGCTTGCGTTGATCACCGGCTCGATCTGGGGCAAGCCGATGTGGGGCACCTGGTGGGTGTGGGACGCACGCCTGACGTCGGTTTTCGTGCTGTTCCTCATGTATCTTGGCATCATTGCGCTGACCCGCGCGCTTGACGATGTCAGCCGCTCTGCCTGGGCGGCCGCGATCATCACGCTTGTCGGCTTCATCAACATCCCGATCATCAAGTTCTCGGTGGAGTGGTGGAACACGCTGCATCAGCCGGCCTCCGTCTTCCGCATGGGGGGTCCGACCATCGATCCAAGCATGCTGTGGCCGTTGCTGATCATGGCGCTCGGATTCACGGTTCTCTTTTTCGCCCTGCACCTGACGGCAATGCGCACCGAGATCAGCCGCCGCCGTATCGCGTCCATGCGCAAGCTGGCGGCCCGTAACAGCGACGCCTGAGACAGAACTTCACGTTTTTTGATAGCCGCCCGAACTCTGGCGAAGATGCGGAAGCACTCATGAAACGATCGACGATCAACTCCATCATCCGTGAAGCGGACGCTTTCATCCGCTCGTTCGGCTACATCATGCCGCCTTTCGCCTACTGGACGCCGGAGCAGATGAAGGAACGCAGGCAAAGCTCGGCTGGCATCTTCGATGCGCGTCTCGGTTGGGACATCACGGACTACGGGCAGGGCAAGTTCGACGAACTCGGCCTTTTCCTGTTCACCGTGCGCAATGGCCGCTTCGAGGACATGAAGAAAGGCACCGGCATGCTCTATGCCGAGAAAATCATGATCTCGCGCAAGGATCAGCTTTCGCCCATGCACAGGCACGCCATCAAGGCCGAGGACATCATCAACCGCGGCGGCGGCAAGCTCGTGCTGGAGCTGTTCATACCGGATGAGGCCGGCGGCATCGATCCGAAGGCGGAGGTTTCGGTGCCAGTGGACGGCACGATCCGCAAGCTGCCGGCGGGCGGTTTGCTGAAGCTCGATCCGGGCGAAAGCGTGACCCTTCTGCCCGGCGTCTGGCATGCGTTCTGGGGCGAGGGCAAGGATGTGCTGATCGGCGAGGTTTCGACGGTCAATGACGACCTGGCCGACAACATCTTCAGGGAGCCGATCGGTCGGTTTTCCGATGTTGAGGAAGATACTGCGCCACTACATCTGCTGGTCTCCGACTACGAACGCTGGATCGGATAAGCCTCCGTAATCTTATACGGCGGTTCATTGTAGATGTGCCATCGGCCTGATTTGGAGGAACTGCGTATGGACCGATTTGCAGGCGGTTGTCAGTGCGGCAGCGTCCGCTTTGTGGCGTCTGGAGGGCCGTACCGGATTGGCATTTGTCATTGCCTCGATTGCCGCAAGCACCATGGCGCGCTGTTTCATGCTTCGGCCATTTTCCCTGACAGCGCCGTAAAAGTGGACGGCGAGACGCACAATTATAAAGGACGCCATTTCTGCCCGACGTGTGGCTCGTCGGTCTTTGGACACAGCGCCGACGAAATCGAAGTAAACCTCGGTTCGTTGGACGAACCCAACCAACTGAAGCCAACCTACGAACTATGGACCATCAGGCGAGAGTCCTGGCTGCCACCGTTTCCGCTGGCGAGACGATATGATCGCGACCGTGACGCCACAGGGCGTTTCGAGGAGTAGGCGGTTGAGCCGATAGAACGATGCTGGCGCACCTGCATGTAAAAGTCGCATAAGATATATTATGGAACCCGGCGGTCATTTGGAAACTGTTGCTTTAGCGACGTAATGGCCGCTTTGTCGCGGCCGGAATTGCTGTGTAAAGGGTCTTTTCGCCGTTGTGTTTCCCTGCGCTCGATCAGAGTGTGCGATCTCCGTACACGTGAGCGCAGAGATGCCGGTCAACCTCCATCAGTCGTTTCTGCCTCCATCGCTGCGTGGCGTCGTGGCTGTCAGCTCGTGCTGCGCACCGCGCTTCTGGGCGACGATCTGGAGCGACGTCCTGAAAACATCGCTGAAGCCATCGACACGACGTCAGCATCTTTCCGCTCTGGAGCGGCTGTATGACGCGACGCAGCGTCAACGTGGCAGCAACTGCCTCGATCGCCTTATCGCCGAGGCCGACGTCGATGCTCTTGAGGACATCCTGGTCGGCTTCTTCGCGCAGCTTCGCAACGAGGCGGCCGTCGAACAAGTCGATAAGTCATCGACATGGACATCTGCGGTGAGCTTTGTCACCGACATGCTGCGCTATGCTGGAAGCGTGCCGGGCGCTCGGGTTCTGGACGTGGAAGCCAAGCTTCTGCGGCTAGACACGCTTTATCGCCAGCTCGCGCCTAATCCAAAAACCTCAGCTGCGCCGATCCGTGCGCTGCCGCCACTGGTCGTCGAGGACCTCTATGAGCTGTTCCGCCCGGATTCGCCCCGAAACCCGTTCAAGACCGCGACGCTGCGCTGGCGAAACCTCTTAATCTTCATGCTGTTGCTGCGCCTCGGTTTACGTCGGGGCGAAGCTGCGTTGTTGCATGCGACGTCGTTCAAGGAGGACTTCGATCCGGAGCTGGGAAAAACCATTCACTGGCTGGATATCGAGGAAACGCACGACGGCGATCCTCGCTACGAGCAGCCCAGCCTGAAGACACAAACGTCTCGTCGGCAGCTCCCACTCTCGTCGGAATTGGTGGATCTGGCGCAATATTACACGGCAAACTTCCGTGGCCGGGCGAACTATCCGCATCTCCTGATGTCGCAGAAGGCCAAGCCACTGGCGCTGCGCTCCTTTGGGAAGATCTTTGACGTGATCACCGAGTCGCTGTCCGATCGAGCGAAGGAAGCGATGAGAAAACAAGGCCTTGAAAACGTATCTTGCCACGACTTTCGACATACCGCGGCCGTCGTCCGGATGCGACGTTACCAGGATGCGGGCATGGATCTGGACAAGGCGCAGGAAAAGCTCCGTGTCTTCTTCGGGTGGTCGAAATCCTCCAACATGCCGCGCCTCTACGCCAAGGCCTACTTCGAAACCAGCCTTGCCGAGGTCTGGGACGAAAAGTTCGAGACGTTCGTCGATGCGCTTCGGCGCACGCTCCCGGAACATCATCACCTATGAAGCAAAGGGCCCTTGAACTGGAGCCTGTTTTGAAGGCCGAGATCGAACGGCTTGTCGTCGGTCTGCCGCCATTGCCGGCGGTCGTCAGGTACTTCGATGATTTTGACAACGAAATGAGGTCACTTCGACTTCTTGCAAGCACCGACTTCCTGAGTGTCAGGATTGATGGTCTTAATCAGCGGATCGACCTCGATCACATGGGTCCTGCGCAACAGATATTACAACATGTTCTGGTCGACTGGTTCTCTCGCCTCGATCCTCATACGCTGACGTCATATGCACGGGAGATTCGAAGCTACAGCCGGGAGAACGGCCCCTGCTCTCTTCTATGCTTGACCACGGCTTCACCTTTTGAGGCTCGCGCCCATTGGAATACCGTCGTGCTTCCTGGCGCCAAGGCCGATCAAAGCTGGGCAATCCGGGCCTATTTACACGCGCTTTGCCGCCTGAGTATCGGGCAATGGTCACCCTCTGCGTCCTCGATCATTCGCAGCCTGAAAAGCCCGAAGGTAGACAGATACCGGGTCGTGCGCGCGGGAGACTGCTTCCTGCCGCTCGACCAGCAGGCCATGATCGTCAACCACATCGACGGTATGTGCGGGAAGCTGGCGGCCGACGCTGCGGCTCTCGGCAACGACGAGCTTCGCGACGTCTGCATGCTGGTGATGTCGTTCCAGTACGCGTTCCGGCCGGGCCAGATCGCGCGGATCGAACTGGCCGACGTCCGGCTCTTCTCGACCGGCGCGGTGCATGTAGCCGTTTCCATCATCAAGCAGAAGGACGCCAGCAAGCGCATTCGCATCACCCGGAAGATCAAGCGCGAATGGGGGCCGCTGTTCAACGAGCTGGTAAGACGGCGTGACGCCGGAACGATCCGGCCGGACGAGGGGGTGCCCCCTCGCCTGCTGTTCGGCCTCACGCCGCAGGGCGTCAGCCGCGCCATAATGAAACTGTCCGAGGAACTGACCGGCGAGGCCTGGTCGCCGACGGACCTGCGCCATACCGCGGCCCAGCGTCTCGCCGACGGCGGCGTCTCCCATGCCGGATTGACCGAGTTCATGGGGCAGACCAGCGACCGGATCGCGAACGTCTACTTCGACACGTCGCCGGCGCAGGCGCAGCGTATCAACGAGGCTCTGGCGATCTCGCCGATCTATTCCAACGTGGCGAAGATCGCCAAGACCAGGACCATCGACAAGGCGATGCTTCTTGGCCTTCCGCCCGACCAGCAGATCGGCGCCGTGCCGCACGGCATTGCCATCGCCGGGATCGGCGGCTGTGGGCTCGGCCAGAGCCTGTGTATGAAGAACCCTGTCCTGGCCTGCTACACCTGTTCCCGGTTCATGCCGCTCGGCGAAGCCGAAATCCACGAAGAGGTGCTCGAAAGCCTTCGCCCGATCGTTGTCGAGTTCGCGGCCGCGTCCCGCAACAACCAGCAGTCGCCTGCCTATGGCCAGCTCAAAAGCACCCTCGCTGCGGTGCGTCGCATCGTCGAGGAGCTGAAATCGAACCGCGAAGACGGCGCGTTGGCATGAACCCGTTCTATGCCGAGTATATCGCGACGGCCAAGTCGCTGGCCGCCGGGCGCGAGTTGATCTGGGACCTCGTCTTTGACGAACAGGGAAAGGTCAGCAAGGCGACGCGATGGAACCTGACGGAGCTGGTGGGCATGTTGCCGCCGCCTACCCTATGGCTGGGACAGGTCGGCGTGGATCCGGCGGCCTTTGCAAAGCTGAACGGAATCCGACAGCGGATGAGGCAGGCGCCGTTGGTCGCGGGTCCATTGCCTCAGGCCTGGCGCGACCTGTTCCAGGCAGTTATCGTCCACCAGCTGCTCGTTCGGCGGACGAAACCTTTAAGTGCAATGCAGGTCGCCGCCGGCATTCGGCGGCTGGCTCCGGCCGCATGGGACACTCCTCCCTGGGCGGTCGCGCCCGACCAGATCCAGCAGGCCTACAATGCAGTTCTGCAATCCGCTGGTTCGGGAAAGCTGGCCCTGGACTTTGCCACCATGGTTCGCTCCGTTCTCGACGGCCAGAAGCTTGTCGATACGCCCGCCCTCTCCCGCTTCTGCGTCCCCTATGCGACCGAGGAAGCCAAGGCAGCTCAGAGCCAGGTGGAATCCGTCCGCAAACGACAGAACGCTCATGGTGGGCGCCAGGGCCTGCGGCGGGAACTGGCGGAGCGGAAATCGTCATCGAAGCTGCCAGGCGAACGAGCCTTCTGGGAGCTGGTCCGGATCGTCTTTACGGAGACCCCGCGCAGCTTCTCCGACGTCATCAGATTCGCCGCATTCAAGGTCCAGATCGTCATGGGCTTCCGGATTGGCGAAACCGCCCTTCTTCCCCTGGATTGGAAACGATGGCGCGAATACCTGGATGCGGATGGGCGTCCCGCCGGAGCGCGTGGCGGCTTCTCGAAATCGCTGATGATCCGGCACTTCGCCGAGAAGCAGGAAGAAAACGGGCGGGCGGATGGCCTGTCGTTCTACGAGAACACGCAGCACGTACCGCCGATGTTCGAGGACGTCCTGACGGAGACGCTCGACCACGTCGAGAAGATCACTGCCCCTTTGCGGGACAGGTTGAGGTCGCAGGCTTCGACGGGAAGGGTGTTCCCGGAATTTACTGAAGATTGCCTGGCGCCTGCCTGGGAAATGTATGTCCGGATGACAGGCAATGGCATGTTCTCGGACGTTGACCTCCCGCCGGAGCTGATCGGTCGATATCGGAAAAGCTATGATCCAGAGCTGCTTCAGGAAATCCGGCAATTGCAATTGTCCGGGCGACCGAAGGGCATGGCGCAGTATTGGTATCGTGGCCAGTTGAAATCTGTTGCGATCAGAAATGCTTCAGGCGCGCCCATTGAGGGCCGCGTCGGATGGGAAAACGCCCATGTGCGCGTCGGCGACGTCGAAAACTACATGTCAAATGTGCTGGAGACCAAGCTCTCCGACACGAGCCCAACGACCATCACGAATGGCACGAAACTATATCCTCATGACCTGATGTTCATCATGCCGGTCAGGAATCTGATCGAGGGCCGCAATAACGGCATCCTCGATACCACCATGTATGCCGCGATCGGAAGGATCGACAGCGGCGGCCTCAACAACGCGATCAGCGGCAAAGGCAGCGGCGACAGCCTGTTCGAGCGCTATGGGCAGACGGAAGAGGATCGGGGGCTGCGGCTGACCTCGCATTCCCTGCGGCACCTGCAGAACACCGAGCTGTTCCGCCTTGGCGTCGCCGACACGATCATCACCAAGAAGTTCAACCGGCGCAGCATCCAGCAGAGCTACGTCTATGACCATCGCAGCCTCGCCGAGGATCTTGCCGATATCGATCTCCCGCCAGAAGCGGAGGAGCGGCTTGGCGACAAGGCGTTGCAGGTCTTCAGGCTCATCTCGGCGAACAAGGCGCGGGGTCCCGTCGTCGATGAGTTCCGCCGCATCCAGCGCGAATACGGCGAGGAGGCGGCCTTCGACTATCTGAACGCCGAGGCTGACGGGCTGCACGTCACGCCCTATGGCCTGTGCATGAACAGCTTTACGAGCGACCCCTGCCCCAAGCACCTCGAATGCTTCAATGGATGCCTCCACCTGGCGCGGACGAACCTCACCAGCGAGCAGGAAAACCTTGAGCGCATGCGTGACAGGTTCGCGAGGGTGATCGTCACGCTGGAAGGCTTGCCTGAAGAGCGTCGCAATATCGGCTGGGCAAACCAGCTGACCCATGCCCGTGTTCGCTACGAAAACATCGTGAAGGCGCTCGGTGCGGAGCCGGGACTGCAAATCTTCCCCGGCGGCGCCGACCTTTCCGTCGCGATCGAGCTGAAAGCGGGCGCCACCATCATCGACACGATGAACCGCATGGAGGGATCTCGATGATCGATAAGAGCCAGATCCTTGAGGACCTGCTGGAGGCGATGATCGCCGAAAACGAGGTTATCACGGTCCGCGCCGTATGCAGACGGAGCAACCGCGTTTTCAAGCATGCCACTGACATCACCCGCAACGGAACCCGTCGTGGGATGGTTGAGAACGCTGCCAGGAGGCAGGAGACCCTACAGGCAGCCATCAATCGATCCAGCAAGAAGTCCCGCATGGAACTGGAGAAGCTGGTGGCGACGAAGAACACAGAGATCGAGCAGTTGCGGGCCGATAAGGAACTGCTGATCGCGTCGCATCGGGCCATGATCCTTTCCGTCGCGGAGATGGGCGGGTTCCCGACTTGGAAGCGGTTTTTCGAACCATATCAGGCTGCGATCGACCGACTGGAAAAGATGGGCAGTCTGGGGGATAGCCTTGCGGCTATAAACGCCACAACACGCCATCGCCCGCTCCGCTGATACTTGGGCATGACAGGATCGGGGCCGGCAGCCGACTGTCCGGTTCCGGCGCGTGCGTCGCGAATAGCTGTCATTCGGTAATGGGGAGGATCTTCGGGTATCGATCACGACTGCTCCCGTGTCTCTACTGAGTCTTCAACGCTCGTGAGGTCACGATTTGACAGTCTCGAAATCGACCCCGGCGCTGCACTTGAAACTACACGTCGAGAGCCAGTGGCAGCGAGGTGGAATTCGACGATCGGGTTTCGGCCGGAAACAGCGCGACTTCATGTCGTTTGTCAAACACACTTACGGACAGCGTGAAACTAGACCTCGCGCTTCCGCCGAGTATGATCAAGATAGGTCTCGAGCACTGATACGCAGGGTCGGCTGCTATGCGGCACATCGTGCGCTTATCGGTAGGACTGGGCACGGGGCTAGCGTCAGGGTGCAGATGCCATTCACCGAGATAGTGGAACCCTTTCCGCCACCGTTGCCGTAGCAGATCCACGAGGCCCTTGTTGGAGCGGACGAACCACGAGAACCCAGCTCGGGATCCTACGGGGCTCGGCGTTGCCTCGACGACATCCGCGCTCCAGCCGTCCGATCCATAGCGGCCGATGAGAATGCCTCCGGTCTCCTTCCTCCCGGCCGTCGCGGCAGCGGCTTTCATCGTTTCCAGCGAAGTAGCGGAAATCCAGACGTTGAACGGATTCTCGTGGGAACTTCTGAACTCCATCTTTTACGCCGCTCTCCGTTCGACGGCTCCTAATTGGTCCTGGACGAAATGTTCGCAGATACGGTGCCTTTCGAGAACTGCCCGCCGGATGAACTTGGTCCCGATTGCTGCCCATAACTGAACATCGTCAGCGGAAGCGGGGAAGACCGGGTGCCAGCAACCGATCCCATCCATCAGTCCCAGCCTGCCTTCATCCGGCTTGTCCGAGCAGGCCATGAAGCGCTCGATCGCGTCCTCGGCGGGGAACGATGCCTGTTCGTCGGAGTAGGCGAGCATGCCGCTCGCCTGCCATGTCATGGCGAGACTGACGAACACCTTGATGCCGTCCCAAGGATAGGCGGCCATTTCACGCAGGAGCTTGTCCTCCCCAGTGCAGTCCACGACGACATCCCAGCCTTCGAGGCGTTGTCGGCCCTTCTCGTCCGTTGGTGGGAACAAGAAATCGAATGCTTCGATGTTCGCGTCGGGCATTGTGCGGTTAAGCCGGATAGCCAGAGCATTCGCCTTGTTCCAGCCGATCTCCTCCATGGCAAGCGAGTGGCGGCTGAGATTGCCAGCCCCCAAGGTGTCGGCATCGACAATTCCCATGCGGGTCACACCCAGGCGCAGAAGGTTCTGTGCAACCGCACTGCCGAGGGAGCCGGCTCCCAGCAGGAGCACAGATTTTCCGCGAACCTCTCGCTCGGCTTCGCCGCGGCGACGGAGCTGGTCCGGAGCCCAGTTGGAAGAGGCGATAAAAGAAAGCGGACGTTTCTCGAAGGCTGATGCGCGGTCCCATTCCTTGCGCGCACCTGGGAGGTCGCTGAACCCGCGCCGAACATCCTTGCGACGAGCCGTTTTCAGGTTCCCGATCGCGAGCCAGTGCATCCGCTCGGGTTCCCCGCCGCAGATTTCCGCTATCGGAAATCCGACGAGTAGGATCTGGGGCGCCGATCTCTTTGAACGCTCGAAACGGCGCAGCCGTGATCCTGCCTGCTCAAGGATTCCCGGGACGTCGACCGACGCGCGTTGATAGAACTCGGTGAGTTCGTGCCATGTCGACGGCAGCCGCCAGGGCGTCGCAACTACCAAGGACGGCATCACCATCCAGACGGCGTCGATCCTGCCGCTTGGAGCGGAAATGCCAGATCCCCACGGCGGCTTCCGTATGCTGACTCGGCGCTGGTTCATGAAGTCGGCCACGACATTCGTTCCGACAGATCCCTGAATGCCTGCCAGCGTCGCGAACCCCCATCGAGGCTGGGAATCGCGCCAGAAGGTCAGGCTCTCGCGGTCCTCCCAGAAGCCGATCGTCGCCCGAGGCACGATCAGCGGAAGAACGGGAAGTTCGAGCGGATCGCCTTCCGCCATCAGGCGGCCGCTGGCGGCCGCGTCGATCCATGCCAGGAGCCGCCCGATGTGCCAGATGACACGGTCGGCCAGTTCACGCGGTTCGTCTGACCATGCCCCACGCCGAAACGCTGAAATCGGGCGGGTCAGACAGGGAGCGCCAGTCCACCACGGCCTGCCTTCCGCGGCCATCGCGTTCAGAGCCTGGTGCGGGAACTGGTCTCGAATTCCGGCGATCGAGTCCGGAAACACATTAATGTCGAACCCTTGACCATTTGCACCGATAACCAGATGCCACTCGGACCACTCCGGCATGTGTGCCGTTTCCCGAACCGACAAGCGTGCTCGGAACTGGAGCGACCAGATTCCGTCGCCCCGATCGATCCATGATCCGCCGACGACCACGCGTGGGTCGTCGGGCCAGTCGACGATTGTCGATGTGAGGGGCGCTGGCAGCCACATTGTCTAGGCGAAGCGGTCCGTCTTGGGCTGCGCAGACGAGGTCGGCTGCGCGAAACCCTTCGGGCGGTCTCCACCCGTCGGTCCGGGCAACGGAAAGCTGGTGCCAAAGAGCTTTTGCCACAGGCGACCACTTTCGCCGGCATCCTGCGAATCCAGCGCTTTCCTGGCGTTGTCGGCGGCGGCCGTCACGGCAGCGACGAACGCGGTAAAATCTTCGAGGCTCAACCGCTTCAGGACGTTGTGCGATGGAACTCCGTGATCTGGAAGATACGGGACTGTTCCCATACGGGCATATGGAGAGAACGTGTCACGAAGCTTCTCGAATGCGAGCGTGACGCCTTGAGCCATGCTCAGTATGCCGTCTGGCAATACATATCCAATCATGTGCTCCAAGGGATACCCCTTAGGATATTTCGGCAGGCTCTCGGAATTCGTGTGCCTCCACCATTTCAAGGCGCGGACGACATTGATGTAGTGGCCGTTCGTGGCACGGTTCTTGTCGGCCGCCCATTTGATCTGCGCAAGCGGATGCGTCGGACCCCAGTCCTTGACCGCACGGTCGGGAAGCATGAGCGGATGCGGCTTCCACTCGGCATCGGGTATCGCGTCGGTCATCGCGTGAGCGGATTCGGACAGGATGTTGACGAAAGGACTCCAGTCCTTGCTCAGGTTCCAGTCCGACCGTTCTTCCAGCGTCGCGCTCGTCTCGACCGCATTCGAACGGTAGATTTCCATCAGTTTCTGACGATCCTCCGGATCAGAAGGAAGGGCCGTGACCACGAGGTCGAGATCCACGTACGACAGCTCGATGCCGAATGAGCGATCCTGCCTGCGCCACTTTCCGGAGTAGTGCTTCTCAAGGAATGGTTCGAACCGCTTCATGGCGACGTTCGGCTGCTCCTTCGAATAGTCGATCGTAGTGACGATCACTACGTCTACGTCCGAGCGCTTTCCTCCAGTGGGACGCACCGCGGTAGATCGACGGACGCTACCCTGAAGGAATGACGAGACTATCAGGGGCGAAAGGGCGGCATCGGCGCGGAGGCGGGTACGGAGCGTGCCCGATCCTGTCCGCCATTCGTCCTTGTGGCGCTCGGTCGGACGGATGTCCTGAAGGAACTGATTGAATTGGGGGCGGAGTTCCATAGATGAGCCTCAGATTTTGAAGGTGGGGCGATAGAGGCCGTCAACACGGCCACCGAAGTCGAATTCGTATGGCATGCAGATGCCCATCGACTCAGCGTGCTGTCCAAGAAGGAAGGAGAAAGCGTTCGGGGCTGCAATGAAAAAGTTAACGGTCCCGCCAGGCTTGCGAACCTTTGATACGGCCTTGGCCACTGCATCGGCTATGCAAGCAGCGTGCGCGCCGCCGTTGACCGACTGCTGGCCGGAGCCGCCGTCGGGCACAACCCGAAGGATTCTACCGACAGTCGGAAGGTTTGCGCGAACGTGTTCCTGCACATCGGCGAGCGCGTCGCGCGTGATGTCAACAGACACGGCGATGTCCTTTCCGCTCCCGATCACTTCCTCTTCGATTTTGGGTTCAGGGCCATCGCGTTCGTCGCCGGAATGCCAGACCAGGCTGGCGGCCCGACCCTTCTGCAGGACCTCGACGTCGACACCTGCCTTGAAGCCGAGAATTGATCCGGCCAGGAATGCGAGCGAGCTGTGCGCGTCTAGGAAAAGGCGCAACGCTTTTCCGCGTTCCGGCACGCGTTCGAGGAAAGCCGTAGCTTCGGTTTTCAGGTCTTCCCAGCTGACACCCTCCTTTAGGTGGCGTCCATCGAATCCTTCAACCAGCGACAGGGTGTTATCCGGAGCCGCATCCAGGAGGTCCGCTGCGGTGACCCCGCGCGAGAACGAGCGTAGGGCGACGTTGAGACGATGGGAGACGGGTTCAGATTGAAACCAGCTTTCTTCACGGCAAAGCTGATCGAATGCATCGCGTGTGAGGCGGTTGATCTTCCGGACAACGAGATTGCGGGCGGCTTCGTCATAGCGAAAGTCGGATGCCCGCTCTTCGCCAAGCAGCCCAACCAACCTGAAACGCTCGCTCACCCTTGCACGCATGTCCTCCAGCGACATGTGCCCGGCCTTGATATGAAACCCTTGAAGGAGTTCTTTTAGCTGTTCATCGTCGTCCAGCTTAAGGTGTTCGCGCCAGCACCTTCGCACTTCGCCCATGCGGCTGTTGTCGGTCTTGGTCGAGAAGAGCTTCTCGATACGCAGGGAGTTGTCCGCAGGAGAGATCAGTTCGGCGAGAGGATCTCCATTGGTGAACGTGTCCGTAGTTACCAAGCTGAAGGCTGCCGTTTTCGGAACTCCGGGCTTGGCCTTCGCCTCAGCCAGGCGCTCAAGGATCGAGAAGGTGGTCGCGTTGATGAAGTCAGGATTCACGAGATCCCTGAATCCGAAATGGCCGCTATAGTCGGCGTGCCACTTGATCTGATGAAAATCGACGGTAATGCGGTGCGGGCCCATGCTGGGTCGCCCGGGGTCATAATAGACGACCACGTCGTCGAACGCCTTCGGCCCATCTGCCTCGAACGTCACCTCGACGACGTCCTGCCGCTGCGGATCGCGAAGCGCAGCCGCATGCATCCAGAAGAAGCGCGACTGGTAATTGTCTCCGTGCCACCTGGGCACGACTGCGTTGGCCATTGGACCTCTCCGAATGTCGGATACACCCACCGCCGTCCCGCGCTGGCTGAAGCCGTATGAATTGAATAAAATACTACGCCATAGATGGGTAGGGTTCCTATACCCGTCAAGATCCTATAGGGGTCACTCATGATGAAAAATCAGAAGCGACCTTGGACGCAGAACCAGCGGTTCGAGTTCATCGAATGGAAGCTTTTCTGGGAGGGACACCTCAACAGGAAGGACCTGGAAACGCAGTTCGACATCTCGACGCCACAGGCTTCCGTCGACTTGAAGCGCTACCGGGAACTGGCCGACGGGAATATCGAGTACGATGGCACCGAAAAGTCGTTCGTCCCTTCATCTAAGCTAGTTCCGAATTTCCTGAAGCCGTCGGCAGACAGGCTCTTGCTCCAACTACGAGCGCTGCTCTCATCGGCTCTTTCGCGACGCGACTTGTGGTTCCGATCGCTGCCAGCCGTCGACATGGTCCCGGACCTCGTGCGTCACGTCGATCCCGAATGTCTGAGAAAAGTTCTTCAGGCTCTACGCACGCGGTCCGCCGTCGATGTCGAGTATCAGTCCCTCACCAACAGCAGGTGGCGCCGTATCGCACCACACGCACTGGCATTCGACGGCCATCGTTGGCACCTGCGCGCCTGGGCTTGCGATCGTGAGGACTTTCGCGACTTCGTTTTAAGCCGGATCGACAGCATCGGTGAACTGCACGAGGTGGAGTACGATCCGGAAGATGACGTTGCCTGGAACCGGAAGGTGCTTCTACAGCTTTGCCCACATCCCGGCCTGACCCCCGAGCAAAGGCTCGCTATCCAGCGCGACTACGATATGTCGGAAGGTCAACGGGACATCGAACTTCGACTCTCCATGGCGTACTACTTCATCAAGCGGATGAACCTCGATCTCCCTGACCTTCCGGCCGCGAGAGTTCAGCTTTGCATCGCCAATCTGGCAGAGGTCGATGCCGCAATTGAGAGAGCGAAAAAGGATGGGGCTGAGCGTATAGCCATGCGTTTGCGCTCTGTCACGGGGCAGCATCCACTGGGCCAGCCGTGATCCCTCCCGCAAACGCGCCGCCGCTGGTGCTGCTACCGAAACGGCAGGCACAGGTTCAAGAAGGTGGCTATATCTGTTGCTCCGGTGGTGTGCCCATCTTCGACGGTGTCGATCCGCGCTACAAGCGCATTCTCTGGACCGTCATCGCCATAAATGCCGCGATGTTCTTCATCGAGCTGGCGGTCGGCCAGCTGGCCGGCTCGCATGCCCTTCAGGCCGATGCATTGGACCTGTTGCCGACACCGTTACCTGTGGCCTGAGCCTGGCGGTCATCGGCACGCCCCTTCGTACCCGGCCAACAGCGGCGCTTTTCAAAGGCATATCTTTGAGTGTCACCCACTCATCGACCAGCCGTGCATATTGCCGGGTACTCAAATGCCCTTCGGGGTTAACTCGGCTTTGGAGGCGATCGCCTGCTCGAAGTCTGCTAAGGAAAGCGGTGCCAGTAAATTTGTGTCAACCACTCCTACTTCCTCATGTCCCAAGCCCGTATAAATCTCTGTTGCTTAGCAGTTATTACGAGAAACTGGCGCGTCGTCGATGGCTTTTACTAGGTTGGCGGTGAAGTCCGACTGAGTCGTACCGACCGCCGCGCTCTTGTCGCGAAGCAGCTCGTTGAAAAGCGGGTTGCCTGCACAACGGCCACGCGGCTAATGGCTTCGCCCCCGCTTGCTCGTAGCCCATTCCCGCCCCAGCTACACACATAACGAGCAAGTGGCTCGTCATGGCAGCTTAGGTGCTCTCTTCTCGCGCTCTTTGAGGACGAACGCGTCGGCCTCTACGTAATAGTCCCACGCTCTCGCGGGATCCTGTTCGAGAAGGCGAAGGAAAGATCTCGCGCACGCCGCCTGGGGACCTGACGTGGAGGTCATGTCTGAGATCCGTCGGCGCGCCATCTCGACCCGAGCCGGATCTGGGTTGGTTTTCGCTACGTCAACCGCTTCGAACAGTGCCGAAATCGCGCGGAAACGATCCTCCCAGAGCTCCTCCCGCTTGTTCAATCCGAAGAAATCGATGGTGATCCGCCCCCGTCTATGAGCGTGGCTATCCGCCGGACGGGCCGGCAGTGCGACCAATCCTTCGAACGCGATCAACGTCTCCGGATCCTCGTCGGCGTCGCCAAGAGGAAAGATGAGATAGGGCAACTCCGCGGCATCGAGCTCCGCAGCCGTAGCGCCAACTGCGCCCCTGACATTGGCAATGGGGAAGTAGTTGGACTTTCGAGCCGTGTTGCAGGCCTTGCACGCCGCAGCGTAGTTGGACAGTTCGTAGGCCAACCAGTGGTAGCCCTCTCCCTCTCCACCGGTGCCGAATGCGTATTTTGGGGTCTTTGATTTCTTCGGCCACGCCTTGACCGCGTTCTTCGGACGGTAGTGCTCGACGTCCTGCGTAGCCTTGCCAGCGAACTCGCCTCCGAGAGGAAATTCGCAGAATGCGCACTTGTTGGACTGCAGGCGCATGAACACGACTTTTATGTCGCTCCAGGAAGGAGGGCCCTTGCTGAACTCACCAGCAGCCACAATCGCCGCGGTTCTTGCATCGGCGTCGGCACGCCATCCGGGTTTCTCCGCGTCCACGAGAGCATTAACATTGGCTAGCGTGGCGCCGGGATAGCGGATCATCTCGCACCTCCCCTACCGGTCATCGCTTCAACCAACTCGGCATCTCCCGCCGTTTGGAAGGCAGCGTCGCGTCCTCCGCGCCGCTGCCACGTGCCGCTTGCCGCATGAAATTGAGCGCAGCGTCGCGATCCCCCGCCGTCGCTGCAGCTGCGAGCTTGTCTAGTTGAGCGCGAAAGGCCGGCGCCCGCGTGGTGCTCAGACCGAACATGTCCGACCTCAGTATCTGGTCGGCGGTCTTCCCAAATATCTCCTCGTCGGGTCTCACCATCTTCGCGGTGCCATTCGCGCCCGTGACAACATGGATGACGTTAGCCCGCTCGAGGGATCCAACGACCAAGGGACTGTGCGACGTGAATACGAACTGAAGGTTAGGAAGAGCACGGGCCAGGATGGGGATCATGGTCTGCTGCCACTCCGGGTGGATGTGCAGGTCGATCTCGTCCACCAGTACGACGCCCTTATTGTCCACGAGACGCTTGCCGGTGGGGCAACCCATGCACACGTGATAAAGCATATCGCCGATCCAGCCGATAAAGGCCTTGAACCCGTCCGACATTGCGCTGAACGGCACGAGGTTCCGGCCTACTTCGAAGAGGTATTCACCGCCCTCAATGCGCCCGGTAAACTTGATGTGCTCCATGGACAATTTGTTGATCAGCGTCACGACCTGCTTGTAGCGGCCGGGGTTCTTGAATTGCCAGTCGGGCAGCCAGCTCGAGAGCGGACGAAGGGTGTAGTGATCCTCGAAGAGCGATGCGATTCTCTCGTAACGAGGAGAGCGCGTCCTGGCGCGGAAGCCCTCGTCCACCTGTGCATTTGTCTCGACTCGCCGCGTCGCACCGTACCCCACCATCAGAAAGGCGGGAGAACTGTTGTCGTACATCCCATTCCACGCGGGATCTGAATCCTGGTTGGCCTTCAGTATCTCCAAGTCACCCCGCCTCTCGACGTTGGCTCCCGACGTCCTGACCGCCTCCTTAAGTCCCTTCAGGCCACCGTCCAAGTCCTGCGGATGCACGACGACGTCCGCTGTGATGGATGCCGACCGAGGGCTATCGCCCGAGGTGACGCGGCGGATAAGCGCGTAGGGTCGGAAACCGGACGATTCCGCCACGATGGGCGCCATTGCTGCCAGCGCTATGGCATCGAGCATAGTACTCTTACCTGCGCCATTGACGCCTAGTAATACATTCACGTTGGGTAGCTTGGGTGGCCAGCTCTGAAAACCCTTCCGAAATGGGCCGTCGTTGAGTCGTCCCGGATAGACGAGGTCGAGACTGCCCTTTGCCACAGAGCGCAAATTGGCAACGCCGAGTCTCCGGACATACATCGCGTGGGTCTCCTAAGTCGCGTGATCCTACCACGGAATCATGCAGAGAACCCTCCGGTTCGTCCATGGCCACATCGCTGGTCCTCACCGACCAAACGTATCGTTGTTTGAGATCTATAGTGCAACCAGATCTGCAAATCCTCGTAGGAGGCTTCTTGCTTGGTCACAGCAATTGGACATGGTCCAGTCTGGCTGGCGCCACCTCTACCCAAGGTCAGGGGGAGGGCGTCGCTGGTCCTCTGCCTCGCAGAGCTATACCGCAAACACAAGGCATTTTGATCAAATAATAAAGCCACTGCGATGTCTCATATATTCAGGATGATATCGTAAATCAGACATTCAAATCATATGAATCCGACACGGCTATTAGATTATTACCCACTCACTCTATCGAATAATCTTCTGGCATGTTTTGCGGTGCTTTCCCACCTTTGGCACGGTCAATCACAGACTGATGAATACGTGCACCGGATGGTATAACGCGGCAAGCAAAGAAGGGAATGATCAGTTTTCGCCTCTGCACTCCGCCCTCGACCTCTCGTCGCCATTGAGGAATGAACTCCAGCAAACTCCATCCCCAGGTCATCGAATTGTGTTGATGGGTATGGGGATCCGGCGGAACATAAGGTTTTTCGGGATTGCGGCCCAAGACCAGATCGTTGACGGTCTGCGTCCGGTAGAACAATCCAGTGGGTCGCGTCTGCTCGATCATCCATTGCAGCGCAATTTTGGCTAGGCCGCTTTCGGTCTCAGGATAACCGCCTCCGACATCACCGTGCACACCAGCGAACCATACTTCTCGGACGTCCTGAGGTTTGGCGGCAGCCTTGTTAAATGGGTTGCCCCAGTACTCCTCTTCTTGCGGCCATAACTGTGGCCGAAACATTGTGCGCAGCTCGTCGATCGCGACAGCATGGCGCACACTTTCAACACTCCGGTTGCGCTTGGTATGTGCGTGAGAACGCAGCCGGGGTCCATAGCGACCATGCTCAATTACAGAGGCGACGGTATCGAAAAGGCCAAGCAGACGGATTGGCGGACGATCCGGTGCAAGGATGCGTTCGTAGAGCCGGACTTCGCCGAACTTGTCCTCGCCGTTCTCTCCGATGCTTTTGTAGGCGCGATAGGCATAGTCGAGCAGATTTAGATTTCGCTTCTCAATCAGACCGACAGCATGGATGAATCCCGCAAGCACACGTGCCGAATAGGCCCCCCTGCTGAAGCCAAAGATATAAATAGTATCCCGGCCTCTTTGCTCTCCTGCTCCACTTCGCCCGTCATCATAGTTTTCTACCAGAAATCGATAGGCTTCCTTGACGTTGTGATCCAAGCCCCACCCGGTGGTCAGACCCCAAACTTCAATGGCCTTTCTCCAGAACCGCAGCCATGCATTCTCGGCACCAAACGTTCCTACCCCAGGGTCGTAGTAGACAAGTTGCTTGTCGCTTTTCTCAAGCGTCCCGTAAAGTCGCAGGATATTGGTACGATCAGCAGAGATTTCGTTCGATGTTCCGTCAAGCAGAATAACGATGTTCTTAGGCACGGTAACTCCTGCTCAAGGCATTTTCGACGTTTGCCGACTTTCTGACTTAGCCACTCGCCCAGCGCCACGCGGCTGCGCCACTGAAGTCTCATTATGGTTCGAGATGCTTGAGGGTGACGCCGAACTGCGCGGGACTTTGTGCGTAATTACCGCCCCTAGGGTCGGTGTGTGCAAGCCAATATTCAGACGGCGGATTCATCGACACCGTTACGGCAGGCGTTCCTCCGTGCAACGTCAGCAGCGAGTCTGACGCTGTCATTTGAAGAACGCCAAGCTCCCGTCGAACGCCTAAGGCCTCTTTCAACAGGTCCTTACCGAAATTGGCGACCGCCTTGCACTCGACGCCGAGCGCAATTTCATGATGGGAGGGATACGAAGAGCCAGATGTGATAACGACAATGTCGATTTCATGCCGGCGACTGTTGTCGGTAACGCTTCCGAGGTGATGACCCAGGGTATCGAATTCAATGTCAACGTAGAGCCACAAAGCCGGGTTTCCCGACATACTGGGGGCACCCACTTCGAAATGTGGGTCGCTCGGCTTAATCATGCCTGGGGAGCCTTTGAATTTGAGCGAGGTGCCGATGAAGCGTAGCGTGAAGCCTCGGTTCGCAAGATCTTCGACGACATGACTGAGCACGAACAGCTCATAAAGCTTGCCGTCGGAGAGGCACTGCAACAATGCAGCGTCTCCTGGTTGCGCCGCCCGGTATCCGCTGAAAATATTCTTGATTTCGGCCTCGGCCTGAGCACGGTTCATTCGAAGGCCCTCGACGTCGGTGCTTCCCGAAGGCGACTGACTAGCTGCGACAATGCTTCCCTGAGACCACTGAGATCGGGAGCGTGAGACAGGTCGATCTCGTCCCGTGGGGTTTCTCCTTGGGCCGGAACAACGACCGCTCGTTCTATCCACGTCGGGCGGTCGAGATGGCGGTTTATTCCCTCGATCGACGAAAGATAAGTCCGATAATCGCGTACGGCCATGTGGCGGCCGAAGGCTTCGAGCAGCGCAAGGAGGTGTTTCCGCGGCGGCAGAAGCCGTTTTTCGTCCGCAACGGCTTCGTCAATCAGATAGTGGCGATCGTTGGTGACCGCAGCCGCACCGGAGTTTCGCAACTCCGTTTGAACGAGGGCAATCAGAGCCAGAAAGTCATCATCGTTCACAAGCGCCTCTCTCTCAAGAAGTGACCTTGGTATGACATCTCTTAGGGCCTCGTCCGCAGGGTGAGCGCCAAACGCGTCGCAACCAAATCATCGTAAGCCATTGAGTTACTCCGCTGCGTGAGCCTGCACTTCCTGCGGCCCTTCTGCCACATCTTTCTTCTTTCGCTTCTTCTTCCGGCCGTCGGCGGCAACGGCCTGATCCTCGATGAAAATGACGCTTCCCTTCACATCCATAAGTTGCAGCGCCTTCATCCCCCGCATGAGACTTATGCGGGAGAACAGCGGCAGGTTCAGGGACCTGCCGACCGGATCCTTGCGTGTCACGATACCAAAGACGACACGGTACTTACGGTCCCGCACAAGGGCCACCAGTGAGTTAGGGTCGCCGCCGGCCAGAAGGTTGCGAACAAGCGCCTCCAACTTATCCACCGCCTGCGGCTCCAGTCGCATGAGTTCGACCGCGTTTACCCCCTGGTTGAACAGGTGGCTCAGTTGGGCCGACAAGGTCGAGACTTTCACGTGGTAGAAGACAGCGATGCCGTCACGGACGGTCAGCAGGTCGCATGGTTCCACGGCGCTCTGCCCGTCCGGACTGATGTTCTGCGTATCAAGGCAGGCGATGGCGGCATCGCCTGCAGCCACCGCCGCGTTGTATGCCCCTTCGCTGGCATGGGCGTAGGCCGGCAGGTCGCTGGCGGAGAACAGCGGGTCGAGATAGGAGCTGAGCCGCGCGATGTAAGCGTTTTCGATGCGGTACCAGGTGCCTTCGCACAGATGGAAGGTTTCACTCTCGGCGCCATCGAGCGTCGTGTCGAAGACAAGGCTTTTGTAGATGCTGTAGCGGTCGCGGCTGTTTCCGTCCTCGTCCGTCAGGACCAGCACGTGCCGCCGCAAATCCTCTATGCCCATCCCATTGAGATCGACCTCGTGCTCATCAAGATAGGCAAAGTAGCGCCCGATATAGACATCGTCATAGACGAGGCCGCGTCCCGCGCCGACGAAAGTGACATACAGATTATCGCTGTAGTTTATGATTTCCGGGACCGTGATGTTGAGGTCGGGATCGCGCGCACGGAAGGCGGCCAAGATGCGGCCGTTCAGCGCCTCGATCTGCGCTGGGTCTCGCACCGGAACGATGTTCTGGATTTCCGGGAACGCTGTCTTATAGGCGTCGCTCTGGTATAGCGCGAGGAGCTTCTCGCACAGGTCGGGCAGTTCGCCAGCCTCCACATCGGTGCTAATGCGCAGGTTGCTCGCACCAGTGGCGTGCCCAAACAGGTCCCTATGCTCGTCGCGCACCTTTCCCGTTAGGCTGCGCAGGATCGTGCTGTCCCGATCAAAATCAAACAGCGTGAGCTCGGATTCGATGGGCAGTTGTGTGCGCTGGCGCTTAGCCGGGCCCGGGTCGAGTGTGTCAGTGCTCTTGAGCTTGCGCGGGTCGAGGCTATTGAGTGTAACCCGCAGCCCGAAGTCATATTCATAGCTGGAATCGAGCAGGTTGTGAGCGACATGTCCGAAGGACAGCGCAAAACACCTGTTGCCGACCGGCATGAAAATCAGCGCGCCCTTCGTGACCTGCGTCAACTCCTTCTCGATATTGAAGTACCCCTTCCACCAAGGCGGGCGCGGCGCGCTGTCCAACACAAAAAGAGACGCATTCTCCGGCAACCCCTGCGCACCGACATCATCGTCGAGCACATGATCCTCCCGCAGCGCGCTCGTTGCGTTGTAGCCTTCCTTCAGAAGGTAGATCGAAAATCCCCTGCTTTTCGCCATACTGCCCCCCGGCATCCGCGAAATGTAAGTATTCGTTCCTCAGTCAGAGATAAGCGGGACTGAATTGTCAATGGAATACGTCCGTGTGTTGCGCGAACCTCGAGCAGGATCAAAGCAATGCTGCAAAAGGGCCGCGGCCGCAGGCCCGCCGGGCACTGACCGCAGCACTTCTGGCTGCCAGCGGATGTAATGAACCTCGCGAGCGGCAAGCGAGGCTAGTTCGCCTTCTTCATTCAGGTCGATGCAGGAGCAGGCAACATCCCTTTCGCCTCGCAGAGCGCGCCACGACTATCTGCGCGCTGCTGATTCGGGTGAAATGGGTTGGCGCGTCAGGCGTATAATGATTAACCAGATCGAGCCCCGATGTGCCGCAAGCGCGTCTCCTAGATTGTCCGCTGGCTCTAGACACTAGGGAAAAAGACGGGCGGATAAGCAGAGTTCCGCTTTCGGGACAGGCTACCTCGCCGCTAAGCGTCCGCAATGGCGGCGCAAAGCGGACGACGGAGCCAGTCAATATCGTTAGAGCCGTCGGCCATTTGCTCGATCTGTACTGACTAGGGGAAAACGGCCGATTGCTTTCGTCATCACTTCTCTTTCTCCGGAGACGGCCAATGGAAGATTGGGTCGTCACCTCCCTCCCCCTTGAGAGATTGCAGAATGTCAGACATACGCAACGCGTCTCTCACGCTTGGAATGGCTGCGCGTTGTAAAAAGGTAACTCGGTCGAGGCCTTCATGCTGAGCAGCCCGGTCGATGTCGGCCAGTTCTTCAGGCGAAAAGCGAAGCTCGATCACCACTGATATTGTTTGGTCGTTTTGGTCGTTCGTGAAGGCAGCCTCCATCAGCTAGGGGAATGGTTTTCCCCACGATAGCACGGGATCTCTTCTGAGCGGACAGCCAGATGGCATTCAGCCCAGGCGGCTCCTTGTTGGCAGCTGCCAACCCTACGATTATCATTGCCGGGTCCATGAACATTACGTTGTTCTCCATTTCGATTCAGAGCTGACTTTGCTCGGCGGTTTGGCCGCCTGATGCGCTGGACCAAACGGGACGAGGATAGCTCCGCCTCGTGCCTGATCTGTAAGTGCAACACCGCGCATAGGCCTCCTACGTCGGTTCAGACGCATGGCCTTATCTGCGTCCGTTGACTTATATGCATAGTGCGTCTATCTAATGCGCATATTGGATATAAGTTGCTGCCATGACCGACACAGAAACTCAGTTCCTGCAGGCCTATTACCCCGCCGATTACGAGCGCCCCTCTGTCGCCATCGATCTGGTCCTCATGTCGGTTGTGGATGGCGCGCCGGCCGTCCTGCTGATCCGGCGCACCGAGCAACCAGCGAAAGACAAATGGGCCCTGCCCGGCGGCTTCGTGGGAATGGACGAGTCGCTCGACGACGCCGCGCATCGCGTGCTGCGCGAGAAAGCGCGGATGGACGACGCCTATGTCGAACAGATCTATACCTTCGGTGCGGTCGATCGCGATCCGCGCATGCGCATCATCAGCGTGGCCTATTTCGCCCTGCTGCCGGCGGATCGCTATGCCGCCGCGTTGAAGAACTCTGCGGGAGACCTGACGCTTGCCCGCGTTGCGGTCGACTGGCCGGGCGAGACCGGCGGGCCGGTAGCCGCGGTCGGCGAGGACGGTCCCCTGCCCCTCGCCTTCGACCATGCCGACATGCTCGGCCTCGCTATGCTGCGACTACGCGGCAAGCTCGACTATTCTCCGGTCGGCTTCGCGCTCCTACCTGAGCGCTTCACCCTGCGCCAGCTTCAGGACGTCCATGAAGCTATCCTGGGCGTGCAGCTCAACAAGCCCGCCTTTCGGCGCCGCATGCTCGACAGGAGATGGCTGGAGGCAACTGGAGAGCGTGAAACCGGAGCATCCTTCCGACCTGCCGAACTCTACCGTTTCAGGACAGACCGCCAGACACTAGCAAGGATATAAAACTATGGCCCAGATTCGCAATTTCGGCCCTGTCGCACGGCTTCGCAGCGATGCCAGCAGCCATGTCATCCGCTACGGGAACGCAGGCATCCGCCAAAGCGGAAGGGGTCTCGTCTTCTGGTTCGGACCAAGGACCTCCAGCATCGCTGAAGTACCGATGGACGATCGCGAGGCTACGCTGTTCGTTAAGGGGCGCAGCCAGGATTTCCAGGCCGTTACCGTGCAAGGCATGCTGACTTGGCGCGTTGCAGATCCCGAACTGCTGGCGAGCCGCGTGGATTTCAGCATCGTGATGACCAACGGGCAACCCCGCAGCGAACCGATCGAGCGCATCGTGACGAGGCTGGCTGGTCTCGTCAGTCAGACTACGCTTGAGTATCTCGCCGGCGCCCCGGTGCGAGCCCTACTCGATGCGGGCATAGAGCCGTTGCGTGCAAGGGTTGAAACGGCGTTGGCCGACGCGCCCAGCCTGGCGGAGATCGGTATTGCCGTGGTCGCCGTACGACTCGCCAGCCTCGCCCCCAGCAGCGAACTGGAACGCGCCCTCCAGACGCCAACTTTCGAGGCATTGCAGCAGAAGGCCGACGAGGCAACCTTTGAGCGCCGCGCACTTGCAGTCGACAAAGAGCGTGCCATCGCCGAAAACGAGCTTGCCAACAAGGTCGAGCTCGCCCGGCGCGAGAAGCTGCTGATCGCCGAGGAAGTCGAGAACACACGCACCCGTGCTACCGGGGAAGCCGAGGCGATGCAGGTGGAAGCGGCAGCAGAAGCTGAGCGAATCCGCACGCTGGAAACCGCGAAGTCGGAGGCCGAGCTTGCCCGCATGGCAATCTACCGCGACCTGCCGCCGGCGGTGATGATAGGGCTCGCTGCGCGCGAACTGGCGACAAAGCTGGACAGGATCGACCATGTCAACGTGACGCCGGACCTGCTGGCAAGCCTCGCCGAGGGCTTCCGCAAAATGCCGCCGGTGGTCGACGCGCGCTAGGGAGCATCGGCCATGACGACCAACGCCCCTCGCGCCGTCTTCGTAACGCGCGAGACCGATTACGAGCTTCTGCTCGCGCGCCATGCCACGCGCGAACAGGCCCGCTTCTTTCTGGAGACGCGCGGACAAAAGCTCGCCGAGGTGCAGGCGCGGCACGAACGCTTCGTCGACGTGCTACGCCAGGCCCGTACGGCCGTTCCCGCCGAATGGCGGCAGGCGCTGGTGCGACGGGCCGATTTCGACAGATTCCTGTTCGGCCCCGAGGATGTCGTGGTCGCGGTTGGGCAGGACGGGCTCGTCGCTAACGTCGCCAAATATCTCGACGGCCAGCCGGTGCTGGGTATCAATCCCGCTCCCGATCTCTATGACGGCGTTCTGGTGCGCATCGCACCCGAACGTCTTGCGAGGCTGCTGCCGGCCAGCGCCCACGATGACGTGGCGCTGGAGCGCCGCACGATGGTCGAGGCGCTCATGGAGAACGGCGAAAGCATCCTCGCCCTCAACGAGGTTTTCGTCGGGCACCGCAGCCATCAGTCCGCGCGCTATCGCATCGCGATGGGCTCAGCGGAGGAAAACCATAGCTCAAGCGGCCTGATCGTCACCTCCGGTACGGGCGCCACAGGCTGGGCGCGCTCGATCATGGAGGCGACCGGACTCCATCTGCCGCTGGAGCCGCAGGAAAAGGCCGTCGCCTATTTCGTGCGCGAACCGTTTCCGAGCGTGGCCACGGGAACAACACTGCGTGCCGGAAAACTCTCCGACGGCGGTCTGACGATCACCTCGCGCATGAACGAGGGCGGCACGATCTTCGCGGATGGCATGGAGCAGGACCGGATTGCCTTCGACTGGGGTCGCCGCCTCACCGTCGCTCCATCGGCACGTACCCTCAACCTCGTCACTGGATAACAGTGAGAGGAGAAAAACGCGGAAGCCTGGCGAAAGTTACCCCTACGCAATGCCGCATTTGAATGAACGATTTTGAAGGGTTGAAGACGCAGGCGACATCTTGTTGAAGCGCCTTGCAGAAATCGAAGGCGACGATCAAGAGCGTCGTCAAAGATGGACTAGCAGTAAAAAGAAGCGGCGTGATGAAGCGTACTTTTAGCCGGCAAGAGCTGTATGATCTCGTTTGGTCGACCCCGATCGCCACGCTTGCCAAGCAGTTCGATATCTCTGACCGCGGGTTGGCCAAGACCTGCCTTCGGTATCACATCCCCGTGCCTAGTCGTGGCTATTGGGCAAAGATAGAGGCGGGCCAGCAGCCCACAAAAACACCCCTTTGGAAATTGGAGAATCCTGCTCTCGAACCCGTACACATAGGCGGACATAAGCCTGCCGTTAATCCATATGTCGCCTTCGCCACTCAGAAGGCGGCGGAAGCTGTCGAGCAATCAAAGGTCGAACGAAAAGTAGAGCGGAAACAAGCCGATACTGCGAAAGAAAGCAGTGGCAAGACGCCAGTTGTCCTCGATCCCGTAAGACGCCCCCATGCATCCATATCGGGTTTGGTCACCGCTCTTCGATCCGCAAAGGCTGACGATCACGGCGAGGTGTCAGTGCCCGGCATCCGGATCCACAAGAGCTCAGTGACCCGTGTGATTTCCGTCCTCCACCATCTCGTCATTGCGCTTGAGTCCAGGAATGTGGTTGTCGACTGCAGCGACAAAGGGATTGAAGCAGCCATTCCGCCGGACGACGTACGCATTGAGATCAGTGAGAGCCGGAGCCGCGAGAAACACAACCCTACGCCAGCTGAGCAAAAGAAGCACGACGACCATGAGCGACGGCGCGAAGCAGCACAACGTCGAGGGCAATGGCTGTATCCCGAGAGTTTCTGGCCAGAGTACGATTATATCTACTCAGGAAAGCTGACCTTCGAGATATTGAATTGGGCTGATGGCGCCAGGAAACGCTGGGGCGACGGCAAGCATCAAAGTCTGGAATCGATGCTCGACGCAATCACGGACGGCGTGGTCTTTCATCTCGCCTACGATAAAGCCCGGCGGGAAGAAAGAGAGGAACAAGAGCGGCGGCGCCAGCATATGGCGCACAGGCGAGAATTGCATAAGAAGCGTCAGGAGCGCGAGGCGAAGAGGTTGGCGTTTTTGCGTCAGCTTGCCGACTACCAAAAAGAGGCTGCCGATCTTCGAGCGACGATCGCCCAATCTGGCAGCTCGTTGCAGCATGCTGGCCCAGAGTACCTAAAAATGATTGCTTGGGCAGAACAACGGCTTGCGCATCTGGAAGCGCAAAATCGCATCGACGTTTTGACGTCCCATCTGGTGACGCAGAATCTTTTCCCAGACATCGACGACCTCGCCGATCCAGAAGGGGATCCGCCGCCTCCTAAGTATTCTTGGGGCGACTAAGTTTGCCGATGGCGTTCAGCGAAATTCTCTTTGTCGACTTTACCTTCCACCCTCGTTCAGAGAGGGTCTTGGGTCTGCCGCGTGCCGGATGAGCCGCCGTCCAGATCTCCGCGAATTCGATCATGCGTGCGGTAAGGGAGGGATAGCCTTCAAGCAGCTCTTCGACGCTATTCCCTTGCGATCTCATGGCGGAAATATCGCGAACGGGGACGCGGGTATTCTTGAAAACCGGTTCGCCGCCCAAGATGCCTTTGGTGCTATAGATCGCAGACTCAGCTTCCCGCAGCGTGTCCGCGCGCGCAGCAAGTTGCGTCCGAGCCCGAGCAACGTCGACGATCAGATAATCGTCGGTTCTTAAGGTCTCTATTTCGGGATCATTCGCGATCGTCTCAAAAAGGCGTTTCCTCCTTTCGGCGGAGAGGATCGAGCCAACGCCATACCAGAGTTTGAGACGCAGAAGATCGTCATCCGTGAGCGTCCGCCTGCCGATCCGGGGCTCTCTCATCGAGATGACCTGCTTGTCGATGGCGTTATGGACCGATTTGACGCTAATCCCGATCACGGCGGCCGCCTCCGCCGGCGTGTACTCTCGGTGCAACGGGTTCATAATTGTTCTCCTGGCGGAGAATATATATATCTGGACAAGATGAAATGTAATCCGTGCCCGCACACAGGGACGGTCCGGCTACGGCGCCATTTGAAAGCGCGCCGGCCCGTCCCTGTGCACGGCCACTACCGGTTTCGCCTTATGACGCAACAGGAGAAAGAATGAGGGCCGCTACGCGGCCTTGTCCGTTGCTATATTTGCTTTGAACGCTGCGCTACAAACAGCACCGATTTCACTATGCAACACACATCGTCGTTTTGATTGCGAGAATACCAAGGAATTAGAAGATCATACCCAAAACAACGGATAGCGAAACCGCACTCTTTGGAACTATTGCTAGCCAAAATACCGGGCTTTTGCGGTGTTTTCGTCTGTATCGCCCAGCCAGATGCCAAGGAACTCAAGCAGCCGAAGTGCCACACTTGCCTGCTGTACGCGTCGTGCAGCGTTGCCGCTGCACGACGGAAATACATCAGCTCATGCACTCATCAATTTGAATCATAAGGCAGTTCGATGACCATGCCGTCATACGCAGGTTCGACATGCGCCGGCGTCTCTGCCAGCACCGTCACGTAGTCCAGCGGTACGTGCATGTGTATAAGCACGGCCTTGGCCGGCGTCAGCTTATCGATCCATTCAAGCGCTTCGCGGAGTGAAAAATGGCTCGGATGCGTCCTGTACTGCAAAGCATCGATAATCAGCATGTCCATGCCTTCCAGACGCTTTGCTGTCTCTATGGGAAACCCGCTGACGTCGGGGCAATAGGCCAGGCCGCCGATCCGGAAGCCGAGCGAAACAATGTCGCCATGGACCTGCGGTAGCGGCTCAAAGGTGAGGGCGCCGCCCTCGCCTTCGATCACAACCGGCCTGTCGTGTTCGATCGTTCGCGCCCAGAGGATCGGCGGATACGAACTGCCAGGCGGTGTCTCGAAGCAGTAGCCGAATGCCTCGCGTAGACGGTTCATCGTGTGGTGATCGGCATAAATGTCGATCAGGCGCTTCTGCTCGAGAACATAGCCGCGCAGATCGTCGATGCCGTGGATATGGTCGGCATGCGGATGCGTATAGAGCACCGCATCGATGCGTTTGACGTTCGCCATCAGCATTTGCGACCTGAAATCCGGTCCGGTATCGATGACGACGGTCGTTTTCTTGCCGTCGGCCGAAATACGCTCGACCAGAGCCGAGGTCCGCATGCGGCGGTTCTTCGGATTCTGCGGGTCGCAATTGCCCCAATCACCGGTTATCCGAGGCACGCCGGGCGACGATCCGCACCCCAAAATCGTCAAGCGCAGCCGATCGGACACGTCTAGCCACCTTGCCTGTCTGGACGCGGCACCTTCTTGAACAACCGGAAGAAATTGTCGGTCGTGAGCGTAGCGATTTCGTCGCCGGTAACGCCTATCGTCTCAGCCAGCACCTTTGCGGTGTGCGCTACGAATGCCGGTTCGTTGCGCTTGCCGCGATGCGGCACCGGAGCGAGATAAGGTGCATCCGTTTCGACCAGCAGGCGGTCGTGCGGCACGCCGGCGGCGATTTCGCGCAACTCGGCCGAATTCTTGAAGGTGACGATACCCGAGAATGAAATATAGCCGCCCAAGGCGACGCCTACCTCTGCCAAGCGCCTACCCGACGAAAAACAATGTAAAATGAAGGGGAAAGCACCCTTCCCTGTTTCTTCTTCGAGGATCGTGGCGACGTCGTCGTCTGCGCTGCGGGCGTGGATCACAAGCGGTAGGCCCGTTTCGCGCGCGGCGGCGATATGGGTCCGAAATCCCTGGATTTGGGCCTCACGCGGCGCATAGTCATAGTGGTAGTCGAGGCCCGCCTCGCCGATTGCCACGACCTTTGGGTGCTTGGCCAATTCGACAAGCATCTCCGCTGTTATATCAAGCTCTTCGCCCGCATTGTGCGGGTGCGTGCCGACGGAGCAAAACACCTCGTCGAATGCCTCCGCGATTTCAAGTATTTGCGGAAATTTCCTGACATGCGTCGAGATCGTCACCATCAGTCCGATTCCGGCTGCCTTGGCGCGGGCGACGACAGCCGCCCGCTCCTCGGCAAAATCCGGAAAATCTAGATGACAATGACTGTCAACGAGCATCAGGCGTTAGCTTCCTGCTCAACATAGCGCGGAAACACCGGCTGTGGCGCGGGCAATGCCGTGCCTGTCGTCAATCCATGTGCCTCCGCGACATGCGCAAAGCTCCTCGCATCCTCGTCGATAGCCAATATGTCGAGCAGCTTCGCAGCGGAGCCCGGAATGTAGGGCTGGCACAGGATCGCCACGCGCCGGATCGTTTCGGCGGTAACCCACAGCACCGTTTCCATGCGCGCCGGATCGGTCTTCTTCAGCGCCCACGGCTCCTGCGCCGCGAAATAGCGGTTGGCTTCGGCAACCACCGCAAAGATCGCGGCGAGCGCATGATGGATCCCCTGCTCCGCCATTGCCTTGCGAGCAATGGCGAGAGCTTCGCTCGCCTGGCCGAGGATTGCCTTGTCGGCATCCGCCAGTTCGCCGCGCGCTGGCACCACGCCGCCGCAGTTCTTGGCGATCATCGACAGCGAGCGCTGTGCAAGGTTGCCCAGGTCGTTGGCCAGATCGGCATTGGTACGATTGACGATCGCCTCATGGCTATAGCTGCCGTCCTGTCCGAACGGCACTTCGCGCAGGAAGAAGTAGCGCACCTGATCGAGGCCGTAGTGCTCGACCATGGAGGAAGGATCGATGACGTTGCCCAACGACTTCGACATCTTTTCCCCGCGATTGAACAGGAAACCATGGCCGAAGATGCGCTTCGGCAGTTCTATGCCCGCCGACATCAGGAAAGCCGGCCAGTAGACGGCATGGAAGCGGACGATGTCCTTGCCGATGATATGCGCATCGGCAGGCCAGAACCGCCATTTCGTGTCTTTTTCATCAGGATAGCCGACGCCTGTAATGTAATTCGTGAGGGCATCAACCCACACATACATTACGTGTTTCTCGTCGCCCGGCACGGGCACGCCCCAATCGAATGTGGTGCGCGAGATCGAAAGATCCTTCAGGCCAGACCTGACGAAACTTGCGACTTCATTGCGCCGCTCGGCCGGACCGATAAAATCGGGCTGGTCCTCGTAAAGCGCGAGAAGCTTATCCTGATAGGCAGACAGGCGGAAGAAATAGCTTTCCTCCTCGACCCAATCGACAGGCGTTCCCTGGGGGCCATAGCGAACATTGTCCGCGCGCACCTCGGTCTCTTCCTCACCGTAATAGGCTTCGTCGCGCACCGAATACCAGCCGGCATAGCCACCCTTGTAGATGTCGCCATTTGCCGCCATCGCCTTCCAGATAGCTTGCGAAGCCGCGTAGTGGCGTTCTTCCGTGGTGCGGATGAAATCGTCGTTGGAGGCGTTCAACACCGTCGCCATGCGCTTGAATTCCGCAGCATTGCGGTCAGCGAGTTCGCGCGCAGAAATCCCTTCCTTCTTTGCCGTCTGGAGCATCTTGATGCCGTGCTCGTCGGTGCCGGTCAAGAAGAACACGTCCTTGCCGTCGAGGCGCTGGAAGCGCGCCAAGGCGTCGGTCGCGATCAGTTCGTAGGCATGGCCGATATGCGGCTTGCCGTTCGGATAGGAAATCGCAGTGGTGATGTAGAAAGTGTCACGTGACATGAAAGGGACCGTATGAACCTGCGGGGAGGAATGGGCGGTGGATATCGCATCGGGGCAGCAATTGCCATCCCGAAGCAAAGCCGAGCATCACATTCGCAGCGCAGAATTCAGGCGGTCGATCATCGTCAGTGCGTGTTGTTTCTTGTCGAGATTGTAGGTCTCGGTCTCAATTATCGCGTCACGCGCATTCTGCCAAGTGTCTGTCAACGCTTTGGCGCGGCCAAGATCACCCGCAAGCGCGGCTTCGCTGGCGCTGCTCGATAGAAGATCAAGCGCTCGGCGGTTGAAGATGTCGAACGGGATGGCCCGATCGCGGCCGGCGACGGCATCGGCAAGGCGATGCGCTTCGCCCGTGTTCGCGCGCCTGGACCGAACAAGCGTGTCTAGCGCATCCGCAATCTCCAGCCCGCCATACTGGGTGAGCAGGATGGCGTTGCGCACGCTGCCCCCTGCCCGCTCGGCAAGCGAAGCGAGGGCTGAAGGATCGGAGGCCTCCGGTGCCATGTGGCCAAGGATACTGGCAAGATCGCCGGTATCCAGCGGTGCAAGCCTTACGATCTGGCAACGCGAGCGAATGGTCGGCAACAGAGAGCCCGGCGCATGCACGATAAGAATGAACAGTGTACGTGCCGGCGGCTCCTCGAGGTTCTTGAGCAAGGCGTTGGCTGCACTTGTGTTCATGTCGTCGGCCGGATCGACGATGACCACCCGGTAGCCGCCGTCATGGGAGGTCAACGACAGGAAACTGCTGACCTTGCGGATCTCGTCGACCGTGATCACCGATTTGTAGGTCTTGGTCTTCTCGTTGAACGGCCGGGTGAGATGCAACACCGATGGATGCGCGCCTTGCGCGATCTGGCGAAAAAGGGACGATGTGGGGTCCGGAACCGCAAGCGTTTCAGGTGAAGTCTGGCTTTGTGGATATTTCAGCAGGTGATTTGCAAGGTGAAACGCCAGCGTCGCCTTGCCGATGCCTACCGGCCCGACAAAGATAAGGGCATGGGGCATCTTGCCGGAACGGTACGCGGCGACCAGCATGTTGGCCGCGTCCGTATGGCCGAGAAGCCGGGGCGTTTCCGACGGCTCCGGCACACCTTCCAGCGTGTCATGCTGCTCGGGCGCGATCCGTTCGAAGATCATGCGGGCGCCGCCTGCTTCATGCCGGCGTTTGTGCGGGCTTCCAGCCCGCCGAACACCGCCGCAGTTATGGCATCTTCCACTTCGCCCGGGGATCTGGACGCATCGATCACCACGCAGCGCTCCGGCTCCGAAGCGGCGATCGCAAGAAACGCTTCACGCCGCCGCTGGTGAACGGAAACGGTTTCCTTCTCAAAGCGATCCGGGATGTCACTGGGTGAGCGGCGAACCGCTGCCCGCTTCAGGCCCTCGACGGGATCGATATCGAGGATGAGCGTCATGTCCGGCACCATGCCATTGATGGAGACCTGTTCGACGACTTCCATGAAGGTTGGATCGAGACCGCCGGTCACGCCCTGATAGACGCGCGAGGAATCGATGAAGCGGTCGCAAAGGACGATCATGCCCCGTTCGATGGCGGGGCGGATAACCTGCTCGACGTGGTCGGAACGGGCGGCCGCAAACAACAGCGCCTCCATCTTCGGCCCGAACGGTTCGGCTGCACCCGACAACAACACGTGGCGCACCGCCTCCGCCCCCGGCGAGCCACCCGGTTCGCGCGTGACCAGGATGGCGTATTTCTTGGCGCGCAGCTTTGCTGCAAGCAACTCGATCTGAGTTGACTTGCCAGCGCCCTCGCCGCCCTCGAAAGTTATGAAGAAGCCTTTTGCCACTGGTCGACGCTTCGTCCTGTTGTCGTCTTCCTCTTAGTGCGGGCAGATCGAAAGGTCTACGCTGTCAGAGTAATCTGTGGCCAATCCGTGGGGCGATCTGCCGGCGCGGATATTAACGCAGCCAACCGATGGCGAGTTCCTCGACCGCGTCTAGCGCGCGGCTTTGCAAGGTGCCGACCTCAACGGTTTCGGCGGCGAAGAGCGGGGTTTCCTGGCTCAGCGTATCGCCAATCCAAACGCGCAAGGTGCCGACCGGCTGCCCTTCTTCCACAGGAGCCGAAAGCGGGCCCTGATAGATGATGCGGGCCGTGACCTTGTCGCGATTGGTGATGGGCAGGAAAATGTCGATCGGGCCCTTGGCCTTGAGAGCAACGCCGGATTTCGTACCACCATACACCTGCGCCTCGCCTGCCACCTCGTCAGCGGCGAATATCTCCGTTTTTTCAAATGACCGCAGGCCCCATTCGAGCAGCTTGCGCGCCTCTTCGGCACGTTCGCGATCGGACGCGAAGCCGCTCATTGCCGCGATAACGCGTTTGCCGCCCTGGCTGACCGAACCGACGATACCGAAACCGTTCTGTTCGCTTGCTCCCACCGCCAAGCCATCCGCGCCAATCTCCATGGCAAGAAGCGGATTGCGATTGCGCTGTGAAATCTTGTTCCAGGTGAAATCCTTCTCGCCGAAATAGCGGTAGAGGTCAGGGTACTCGCGCCAGAGATGATGCGAGAGTTGCACAAGTTCCCGCACAGTGGTCGCCTGCCCTTCGGCCGGCAAGCCGGTCGAATTCACGAAGGTCGATTTCGCCAGCCCGATTTCTCGTGCGCGCTCGGTCATTTGCAAGGCAAAATTGGTTTCCGATCCGGCGACGCCTTCAGCAATGACAATGCAGCCGTCATTGGCGGATTGCACCGCAATGCCCCGGATCAGGTCTTCGAGGCGAACGGCCGACTTTACCGCCGCAAACATGGTCGACGTGCCGGAAGGCGCACCGCCGGTGCGCCAGGCATTCTCGCTGACGACAAATGTATCCTCGCGCGTAAGCCGGCCTGACTTGATGGCGTTGAAGGCGAGTTCCAGCGTCATAAGCTTGGCAAGCGAGGCTGGCTGGATCGCCGCATCGGCATCTTTGGAAAAAAGTACGGTGCCGGTTTCGGCATCGATCATGAAAGCTTGCGTTGCCTTGGTTTCGAACAGTTGGGCTGCAGCTTCGTTCACGGTCGCGGCTACGAACAGCGCAACAGCCAACAAACCGGCCATTGGTGTGCGCAAACCATTTTTCATAGAAAAGTTGCCCTGTTCGGTCGCAAGCCATCCGGCGGGATGCGGGAAACTACCAGCCCCCTGCCCTGCAAATCAACCGACGATAACAGTTCTTCGGCCTCTGACATCAAATCCGATCGTCAGATTAGTTGCGCACCACCAGCGCGTCCGGCGCACCGTGCGTCCATGCCGCTTGGAGCATAGCGTCGAGCCCGGCGTGGCCGTCCGAATAAAGGTTGACAGAATGCCACGTCTTGCCGTCGAGTTCAGCCTTCTGAACCTCTACCTTGCCGAATGGCCGAAGCTGCTCGGCAACACGCATCGCATCGGCGGCGTTTTCGAAGGAGCCTGCAGCAACATAGTCGCCAGCCGGCAATGCGTCAGACGAAACGGCGGGGTTTAGGCGCTTCCAGGAGGCAGTTACGTCTGCCGCTGTCATCCTTGCCGTGTCCAGCTTAGCAAAGGCGCCTACGGCCCGCTCGATGCGCTCGTCTGCATAAGAGAGCGTGGCAATGGCGAATGGCGTCTGTTCGGGCAGGTTCATATCCGGTCTTTGCTGAACGATCGGCCCGAAATCAGGCAGTACGACGTAGCCAAGTGCGGGTGCCTGCGCCGTCATGAAAGTTGGCTGCGCAGGTGCGGAATCGACAAGTTGTCCGGGAAACGGAACCGCCGGCGAGCTGAGCGCCGCACTTGGCGTAGAGCCGTTCATGGCGATCATGACACCGGTGGGCAGTCCAACCGAAGGATCGTTCGGCCGATTGCCGGGATTGTAGGAGGCCATCAGATACTGGTCATCATCGCCGTCCAGCGGTGCGCGCCCGATATAGTCCACCTTGACCTTTGCGGTTCCGATGCTGGCATAGTCGAGCATCTCGGCCGCACGCTTGGAAAGGTCGATGATGCGGTTGCCGTGATAGGGGCCGCGATCGTTTACACGCACGATGATAGAACTGCCGTTTGCGGTATTGGTCACGCGAGCGTAGCTGGGCAACGGCATGGTGGGATGCGCCGCCGTGAGGTGCTCGGTGTCATAAACCTCGCCATTGGCGGTAAGGCGGCCGTGGAAAGCATCGCCATACCAGGATGCGGCGCCGACCTTGGAATATTTCCGATCTTCCTTGGGATAGTACCACTTGCCGGCGACTTGGTAGGGCTTGCCCAATTGGTCACGACCGCCGCCTCGCCTGATGCCGTCGCGGCCAAAGGCAACGCGCGGGCTGGCCTTGACGCCATATTTGGATTCCGGAAAATATTCCTTCGAACGGGTCTGCTGGGCAACCTGCTTCGGCTGCGGCGTTCCGCAACCGGCAAGCAAAGCTGCACATGCCGTGAACGACACGATGGTCATAGTGCGACGAAGACGCAGTCGCGCCACAGCCTGCATGTAAGATTATCCCCTGTAGGTTTCATCGTGAGCGTCGTTGCAACACATGCAACCGCCCTGACAAAACTACCCGCTTCCTAAATCCGCACCCTCATTTGCGCAGGAATTGTTTATTTCCTTATTAATCGAATGTGACGGGAAACCGGCAGCATTGTGGCAAATCTCGCCAACGCGCCATGTTTGAGGCCTTAAGACCCTAGTGGACAGTCTTGCATTGAGCCCAAGACCACGAATTCTGAGGCATCGCTTCCAAGCCATGATTGCTTCCTCACGGGTGGAGACAAGCAGTTAAGGTGCCGACCGTTATTTCGAGCGAGTTGAGATAGCGACTGTAGAACAGGTTGACGCTTCAATCGCGAGCGCGTTAAAGGCGAGGCTGCAAAAGGCAATTTGATAGCAAAATGGCTGCACTCGCCCAATAGCGGCGGCAGAATGTGCAGAAGTTTGCGAAATCAGTGTTGGATGGGTGGCCGAGCGGTTTAAGGCACCGGTCTTGAAAACCGGCGTGGGGCAACTCACCGTGGGTTCGAATCCCACCCCATCCGCCAGATTGCACTTCTATTTTCGGCAAATCCGGATCGTTGAACCTTTATTCGAGGTTTTCGACACGTCCATCATGCACTCCAAGTACAACGGGGTTGGCGGAGGCCTCGGCTTCCAGGGCGCCGCACAGGCGACACCTTTTCGGGTAATTGCGCTCGATACCACTAACCCTTGACGTGCTTGTATATCGCGCGTTAGGCCGTGATATCACGTCTCACCACCTCAGATTGGCTTTCAAGCAATGGAAATCTTCACAGCGGCAGGGTTCACCGCACTCCTGCAGGTAATTGCAATCGATCTAGTGCTGGCGGGAGACAACGCGATCGTCATCGGACTTGCCGCCGCAGGCTTGCCTGCAGAGCAGCGAAAGAAAGCGATCCTTATAGGCGTTATCGCCGCGACGGTCCTGCGTATCGGCTTTGCCGTCATCACCGTCCAGCTTCTGGCTATTCTGGGTCTTCTGCTTGTCGGCGGCATCCTCCTGCTTTGGGTGTGCTGGAAGATGTGGCGCGAACTGCGCACGTCGCATGAAGATGAACACGAAGCGACCGAGGCGCTGTCCGACGCCGACCTGGATGGCGACAAGGTAGTGGCCGGCAAGGCAAGGAAAAAGACGCTTGCCCAGGCTGCGACGCAGATCGTCATCGCCGACGTCTCCATGTCGCTTGACAACGTGCTGGCAGTCGCCGGTGCGGCCCGTGACCACCTTACAGTGCTGATCATCGGCCTTGTCCTGTCGATCGCGCTGATGGGGCTGGCGGCTTCCTTCATCGCCAAGCTCCTGCACCGCTACCGCTGGATCGCCTATGTCGGTCTGCTCATAATTCTTTATGTTGCGCTCGACATGATCTACCGCGGCACGGTCGAGGTCTGGCCACACCTCAGCGTTGCCCTCGCCTAGCGGGTCGGTAAAGCATATTCATGCGGCGGGAACTGTGATAACAGGCCCGCCGCAATCACTTTTTCTGGAAAATTCGCATGTCCACCCCCCGCGTGAGCTTCGTCAGCCTCGGATGCCCAAAGGCACTCGTGGATTCCGAGCGCATCATCACCCGCCTGCGCGCCGAGGGCTACGAGATCGCCCGCAAGCACGACGGAGCAGACCTCGTCGTGGTCAACACCTGCGGCTTTCTCGATTCGGCGCGTGAAGAATCTCTCGGCGCGATCGGCACGGCGCTCAAGGAAAACGGCAAGGTCATCGTCACCGGCTGCATGGGCGCGACGCCGGACCTGATCCGCGAGAAGCATCCCAACGTGCTGGCGATCACGGGTCCGCAAGCCTATGAAAGCGTAATGGCGGCCGTGCACGAGGCCGCCCCGCCGGCGCATGATCCCTATCTCGACCTTTTGCCGCCGCAAGGCGTCAAGCTCACCCCGCGCCACTATGCCTATCTGAAGATTTCGGAGGGCTGCAACAACCGCTGCACCTTCTGCATCATCCCCGCGCTGCGAGGTGATCTTGTCTCACGTCCGGCAGCCGATGTGCTGCGCGAGGCCGAAAAGCTCGCCAAAGCCGGCGTGAAGGAAATCCTCGTCATCTCGCAGGATACCAGCGCCTACGGCGTTGATATCAAATACCAGACAAGCGTCTGGCAGGACCGAGAGGTTCGCGCGAAATTTCTCGATCTCTCCGAGGAACTGGGCAAGCTCGGCGTCTGGGTGCGCATGCACTACGTCTACCCTTATCCGCACGTCGCCGACGTCATCCCGCTGATGGCGGACGGCAAGATCCTGCCCTACCTCGATATCCCGTTCCAGCACGCCTCACCGCAAGTTTTGAAGAACATGCGCCGGCCCGCTCATGGCGAAAAGACACTGGATCGCATTCGTTCATGGCGTGAGGTCTGCCCGGACCTTGCCATACGCTCCACCTTCATCGTCGGCTTTCCCGGCGAGACCGACGAAGACTTCGAAATGCTGCTCGACTGGCTGGATGAGGCAAAAATCGACCGTGCCGGCTGCTTCAAATACGAGCCTGTCAACGGCGCGCGCTCCAACGATCTGGGCCTCGAGCAGGTACCGCAGGAGATCAAGGAAGCGCGCTGGCACCGGTTTATGCAGCGCCAGCAGAAGATTTCCGCAGCTCAGCTGGCCAAGAAGGTCGGCAAACGCCTGCCTGTCATCATCGATGAGGCACACGGCAATGCAGGAAAAGGGCGCACCAGATACGACGCTCCGGAGATCGACGGATCGGTCCATATCCAGTCACGCCGCCCGCTGCGCACCGGCGACATCGTAACCGTCAAGATCGAGCGCAGCGACGCCTACGACCTCTACGGAACCGCCGTCTGACCCTCGGACAAAATCCATAAACGCAAAAAGGGCGCCGCGAGGCGCCCTTTTCATTCCTGCGGTTGACCGCGTGCCTTACTGCGGCAGCTTGTCGTCCACGCCCTTGACGTAGAAATTCATGCCGAGCAGCGTCTTGTCGTCGGCAACTTCGCCGTCCTTCAGCCACTCGCTGCCGTCCTGCTTCGCAACAGGTCCGGTGAAGGGGTTCCAGCCCCCAGCAATCTTGCCTTCGGTTTCCTTCGCGGCAGCCGCGACATCGTCAGGCAGGTTGGTGTACGGCGCCATGTGCACTGCGCCTTCCTTGATGCCTTCCCAGCGATCCTCAGGCTTCCAGGTGCCGGCCAGCATTTCGCCGACACGCTCGATGTAGTACGGACCCCAATCGTCGACGATCGCGGTGTACTGCGACTTCGGCGCAAAGGTGATCATGTCGGAAGCCTGGCCGAAGCCGTGCAAGCCGCGCTCCTGGGCGACCTGAAGCGGTGCCGTGGAGTCGGTGTGCTGCACGATGATGTCGGCACCCTGGTCGAACAGGGCCTTGGCGGCATCGGCTTCCTTGCCGGGATCGAACCATGAGTTGACCCAGACGATCTTGACCTTGAAGTCAGGATTGACGGACTGCGCGCCCAGCATGAAGGCGTTGATGCCCATCACGACTTCCGGGATCGGGAACGACACGATGTAGCCGGCGACGCCCGCCTTCGACTGCTTGGCAGCGATCTGGCCGATTACGTAGCGGCCTTCATAGAAGCGCGCGTTGTATATGCCGAGATTGTCGCCCATCTTGTAGCCGGTGGCGTGCTCGAACTTGATGTCCGGGAACTTCGCGGCGACCTTGACCTCGGCGTCCATGAAGCCGAACGAGGTTCCGAAGATGATCTTGCAGCCCTGGCGCGCAAGGCGCTCGAAGGCGCGTTCAGCATCCGGGCCTTCGGCCACGTTCTCGAGATAAGCCGTCTCGACCTTGTCGCCGAATTGCTTCTCGACTGCGAGGCGGCCCTGATCGTGCTGATAAGAGTAACCGAAGTCGCCGATCGGCCCGACATAGACCCAGCACGCCTTCAGTTTTTCCTGCGCTTGCGCTGCCGCAGCGAAGGAAAGCGTCGCAGCCGTGGCTGCAAGCGCAATAAGCAGTTTTTTCATCATGTTACCTCTCTGTGTTTAGCCACTAGGCTTCTGCTTGTTATTAGCGATCTGGCACGAATGGTTGCCCAAGGGAAGCAGGCGTATTCATCATGGTCAGGCGCTTGTTACGCGAGATTAGAACAAGAACCACGATGGTTGCCAGATAGGGCAGCGAAGAAAGAAACTGGGAAGGCACAGGAATGCCAAAAGCCTGTGCATGAAGCTGGCCGATCCACACCGCGCCGAAGATATATGCGCCCGCGAGCACCCGGAGCGGACGCCATGAGGCGAACACCACCAGCGCAAGGGCGATCCAGCCGCGGCCCGCGGTCATGTTCTCGACCCACTGTGGTGTGTAGACCAGCGACAGGTGAGCACCGGCAAGACCGGCGCAAGCCCCGCCGAAGATCACGGCCAGATAGCGGTAGCGGATGACCTGGATGCCAAGCGCATGGGCGGAAGTGTGGCTATCACCGATTGAGCGCAGCGTAAGGCCCGTCCTCGTCCTGAACAGGAACCAGGCGACGGCGATCACCAGAACGATGGACATGTAGAAAATCGGATCCTGGCCGAACAGCAACCTGCCGATCACCGGGATATCCGTCAGCACCGGAATGTAGAGATTGGGCAGGCGCTCGCCGGGAAGACCGACGAAATTCGTACCCATCATGCCGGATAGGCCAAGGCCCAGGATCGTCAACGAAAGCCCCGTCGCCACCTGGTTGGTAGCAAGCGACAGCGTCATCACCGCAAACAGCAGCGAGAACAACGCGCCGAGCGCAATGCCTGCGAACAGACCGATCCACGGATTTCCGGTGAGATAGGCCGCACCGAAACCGCCGATGGTTCCCATCACCATCATGCCTTCGACGCCAAGGTTGAGAACGCCGGAACGCTCGACCACCAGTTCACCGATTGCAGCGATCAGCAGCGGGGTAGCGGCCGTGGCAATCGTCATCAGTATGTTGACGGTGATATCCATCAGCGTGCCTCCTCAAGCTTTGCCGCGACTTGCGGTTTGGATGCCCCAAGGCCAACCAGCCGGATGCGGTAGTGGATCAGCGTGTCGCAACCGAGCACGAAGAACAGCAGCATGCCCTGGAACACCCGGGCAACCTTGTCGGAAATGCCCAGCACACTTTGAGCTGCCTCGCCGCCGAGATAGGTTAGGCCCAGCACCAAGCCTGCGGCCACGATGCCAAGCGGGTTCAGGCGGCCAAGGAAGGCAACGATGATGGCTGTGAAGCCGTAGCCGGGCGATATACTCGGCTGAAGCTGGCCAATCGCGCCCGAAACTTCGGAAATACCGGCCAGACCCGCCAGCGCGCCCGAAAGCATGAAGGCGAAGAACACCATGCGGTTCATGCTGAAGCCGGCAAAGCGCCCTGCCCGTGGGCTGGAGCCAAGAACGCGCACCTCGAAGCCCTTCAACATGCGGCTCATCATGAACCAGACCAGAAGCGCAGCGATCAGGGCAAACAGAAATCCCCAATTGGCGCGGCCCGACATCGGCATCAGTTCAGGCAGGACCGCGGAACTGTTGAACTGCACCGTTTGCGGAAAATTGAATCCCTTCGGATCGCGCCAGGGGCCACGCACCATCCAGTCGAGAAACAATTGCGCCACATAAACCAGCATCAGGCTGGTCAGGATTTCATTGGTTCCGAAACGGGCCTTCAGGAATGCCGGGATGCCGGCATAGAGCGCGCCGCCAACCATGCCCATGAGAAGCATCATCGGCAGTACGAACGGCCCCTGCATCTCCGGATAGAGGACCGGTATGATCGATCCGGCAATTGCGCCGACAACGAACTGCCCTTCCGCACCGATGTTCCAGATATTGGCCCGGTAGCAGACCGAAAGTCCGACAGCGATAAGGATCAAAGGCGCGGCCTTGATCGCCAGTTCGTGAATCTGCCACACCTCGGTGATCGGCGAAATGAAGTAGGTGAACAGCGCCGAGGCCGGATTGACACCGAGAAAAACGAACATGAGCGCACCGGCGATCACTGTCAGCGCAAAGGCAATGAACGGCGACAGCATTGAAAACAGCATTGAGCGCTGCGGGCGTTTTACCAGTTCGAGACGCATCACGCGACCTCCGCTGCATGTTCGGTATGGCCGGGTTCCGCACCACCCATAAGCAGTCCAACCTTTTCAAAGGTGGCTTCGGCAATGGGCAGAGGTCTCGACAACTCACCATTGTGCATGACGGCAATCGAGTCCGATATCTCGAACAGTTCATCCAGGTCCTGGCTTATCACCAGGACGGCCGATCCGCTGCGCGCCAGTTCGATCAGTGCCTGGCGAATATGGGCGGCAGCGCCCGCGTCGACGCCCCAGGTCGGCTGGTTGACCACCATGACGGCGGGCTTTCGGTCGAGTTCGCGCCCGACAATGAATTTTTGCAGATTGCCGCCCGATAGCGCGGCGGCCTCGGGATCAGGAGCGCTCTTGCGAACGTCCATCACCTCTATGATCCGCTGGGCAGCGCTGTAGATGCTGCTGCTGTTGACCGTGCCACCTGATCCAACGAACACCTTTCCGTCGGTCGCATGACGCGACAGCAAAAGGTTTTCCGACAGCTTCATGCGCGGCGCGGCGCCGTGACCAAGCCGCTCTTCAGGCACGAAGGCAGCTCCCAAAAGCCGCCTGCCCGTTATGGTGAGCCCACCGGCATTCTTGCCGCGAAGGCGCACTGAACCAGCATCCTGCTGCAGCACTTCGCCGGAAACCGCTTCAAAGAATTCACCTTGGCCGTTTCCGGCCACGCCGGCGATGCCGATGACCTCGCCGGCGCGAACCGACAGGTTGATGTTCTTCAAGGGAATGGAAAAGGGCGTCGCCGGTTGGCGGTTGAGACTGACGATCTCAAGGAGGGATTGCGCCTTGTCGATACCTTCGACAGGCTGGCGCACGACGGCATGAACCTCGTTGCCGACCATCATACGTGCAAGTGAAGAGGCGGTTTCCTCGCGTGGATTGCAATGGCCCACCACCTTGCCATGCCGCAGCACCGTCGCTCGGTCGCACATGCGCTTCACCTCTTCGAGGCGATGCGAAATGTAGAGGATCGACTTGCCTTCAGAACGCAGCCGTTCCAGCGTTTCGAACAGCTTGTCCGCTTCCTGCGGTGTCAGCACGGAAGTCGGCTCATCGAGGATGATGAGTTGCGGCGTCTGCAACAGGCAGCGGATGATTTCGATGCGCTGGCGTTCGCCTACAGACAGGTCGCCCACCAGCGAATCGGGATCGAGCGGCAGCCCGTAGCTGTAGGAAAGCGCCCTCGCCTTGGCCGCGATCGTACCGATCGGCGCGCCGTCATCCAGCGATAGCGCGATGTTTTCAGCCGCCGTCAAGGCTTCAAACAGCGAGAAGTGCTGGAACACCATGCCTATGCCGAGCTTCTTGGCAGCACCGGGGTTTGGAATGCTTACCTTCTGGCCATTCCAGAAGATATCGCCCGCATTCGGCTCCAGCGAACCGAACAGCATCTTGACCAGCGTGGACTTGCCAGCGCCGTTTTCCCCAAGCAAGGCATGGATTTCGCCTTTGGCGATTGCCAAGTCGATATGATCACAAGCCTTGAGGGAGCCGAATATCTTGGTAAGGCCGCGAACCTCCAACAGGTTCACAGCGTTCTCTTGTACACTCACAGTGCCTCCCATCCGGTGTGCCAGATATGTTCTGTGTTCCCGCGACTATCGTAGGCGCGACTGGGAAATTACGCAAAGCGTCCCGCAACTTGAAAGAGCTTCAAGAATTTCAGGGCCAGTTGGGAATGCTACTATGGGAGAAGGATGGTCGTTCCGGTGGTTTTGCGGCCCTCAAGATCGGCGTGCGCCTGCGCGACATCCTTCAGCGCATAGCGCTGGTTTATCTTGATCTGGACTGCTCCGCTCACCACGACATCGAACAAGGCTTTTGCGGAAGCCTCCAGATCGGCGCGCTTCGCATTGTAGACGAACAGCGTCGGCCGGGTTGCGAACAACGAACCTTTCTGGGCAAGCAGATTGATGCTGAATGGCGGGATCGGTCCCGACGACTGCCCGAACGACACGAAAGTCCCCAGCGGCCGCAGGCAATCGAGCGAACCTGGGAACGTGTCGTTACCCACGGAATCGTAGACCACATCGCATTTCCGGCCGCCCGTAAGCTTCGCCACCTCTGCCACGAAATCTTGCTTGCGGTAGTCGATGACGTGGTCGAAGCCGTGCGCCTTGGCCAGCTCGATTTTGTCGGGCGAGCCTGCCGTACCGATGACATGGGCCCCCAGATGCTTGGCCCATTGGCCAAGTATGAGCCCGACGCCGCCGGCAGCAGCGTGATAGAGGATGGTATCGCCCGCCTTGACCTTGAAAGTGCGCAGCAGCAGATATTCCGCCGTCATGCCCTTCAGCATCATCGCCGCTGCCTGCTCATCGCTGATTCCAGCGGGAACCTTGACGACCTGATCGGCTTCGATCACGCGCTCCTCGGCATAAGCGCCGAGCTTCACTGCGTAGGCAACGCGGTCGCCCGGCTTAAGCCAATCGACGCCTTCCCCCACTTCGCCGACGACGCCTGCCGCCTCGCCGCCAGGTATCAGCGGCAACCCGTCCGGGGCCGGATAAAGCCCGGTGCGGTAGTAGACGTCGATGAAGTTGAGACCTATCGCGGTGTGTCTGACCCTGATCTGCCCCTTGGCGGGATGACCCGGTTCGAAATCTTCATAGACGAGGGCTCCCGGCCCGCCGTGGGCGTAGACGCGAATTGCTTTGGACATGATCAGGCTTTCTTGGCACCGAGGTTAGGAAAGAATTGCATGATGCCGCCGATGCAGAACAGGTAGAGACCGGTTACGGTGATGCCTATCTTCGTGAATTGGCTGACATTTTCGGCGAGCACGCCGATCTGGCTGTAGAACACGGCAAGGGCGGATTCCGCCAGCGCGACAGCGCCGAAGCCGCACCAGAGCAGTGTGACGGTAAGGTTGATCGGCCTCAGGCGCTTGACCCGCACCGGATGCAGGAAATTGATCGGTACGAACGTGAGCAAGCCCGCCACAACCACTACGGCGAAGGAAACCCATTCACCGGGGCCGACGACGAACAGCGTGAATACCACCATATTCCAGACCACCGGGAAGCCCTTGAAGAAGTTCTCCTTCGTCTTCATGCCGGTATCTGCATAGTAGATCGCACTGGAAACCACGATGATCGCGGCCGAAAGGAAAGACAGCCCCTCGCCCATCAATCCGAATTGATAGAGCGCAAAAGCGGGGATCAGCACGTAGGTCACATAGTCGATGATGTTGTCGAGCAATTCACCCGACCAAGTCGGCAGGATTTCCTTGACCTCGAGCTTACGGGCGATCGGCCCGTCGATACCATCGACGAACAAGGCAAGACCCAGCCACCAGAACATTGCCGTCCAACGCTCCTCGCTGGCAGCTACGAGCGAAACGAATGCGAGGAACGAACCTGATGCTGTAAGCAGGTGAACCGAGAAGGCGCGCGCTTGCGGCCATGTCACCTTCTTCTTGGGTCTCGGGATACGGTCCCGGATTTTCTTGCCAGTTACATTCTTGCTCACAGCCCGCCAGTCCAGTTTGCAATGGCGTCAGACGATTGCCTTGATCGGGCAGCCACCATCTCCGGTCAATGTGAACCTAATAGCAGGCAAGCTGGCCACACAAGAAAATATCTTTCGTCGATCGATCTCGGTGAATCCATCGGCTGAAACGTCGCGTTGAAGGTCGTGGCCTGTGGGCTATACTTGGTGCATACGGAGCCACTCTCATGTCTAACCAGAAACTGGACCAGCGCGTCATCGTGGCAGGAACCGGCCCTGCCGGACTGATCGCCGCGCTCGCCTTTGCCGATGCCGGTTTTGGTGTGTCGTTGGTGGGACCTGAGGCAAACGCCCAGGACGGCCGCACAACAGCGCTGATGAACCCGGCTCTTGCGATGCTGGATCGGTTGGGCGTGCTGAAACCATTGGCCCACAAGGCAGCACCGCTCAAGACCATGCGCATAGTCGACGCGACAAGTCGGCTGATTCGCAGCCCCGTCGTTACGTTTCGCGCCAGTGAGATCGACGAGCATCGTTTTGGGCTGAACATGCCAAACGCCGTTCTCAACCAGACGCTCGCGGAAACGGTGGCATCGCAGCCAGCAATCGAGTGGCACAAATCTCTCGTTTCTGCATGGCGGCTCGAAGCTGACCACGCTGTCGCTGTGCTGGCCGATGGCAGCGAGATCAGCGGACCTTTAGCCGTTGCAGCGGACGGAAGGCTATCAAAGGCCCGGGAGGCGGCGGGCATTGCCGTTTCCACGCGCAGCTATCCGCAAGCTGCTCTCGTGCTGAATTTTGCCCACACCAGCGACCATGCTTTCACATCGACCGAGTTTCACACCGAAACCGGGCCGTTCACGCAAGTTCCGCTACCGGGCAAACGTTCCAGCCTTGTCTGGGTGGTCGAGCCGGAAACCGCGCAGGAATTGGCGGCACTCGATGAGGGAACGCTGTCAGCCCGCATCGAGGAAAAGATGCAGTCGATGCTTGGCCGCGTGACGGTGGGCAGCGGGCGGCAGATCTACCCGCTTTCCGCCACTACACCTTGGCGCTTTGCCAACAACCGGGTCGCGCTGGTCGGGGAAGCGGCACACGTTTTCCCGCCAATTGGCGCACAAGGGCTCAATCTGGGCATCAGGGATATTTCTGATCTTATTGATGTTGCTAGCAAAAACAGGTCTGACCCTGGAAATGCCAAAGCGCTATCGGCCTATGACTTCAAACGCCGCCCGGATATCCTCGCGCGCAGCAGCGCGGTAAACCTGCTCAACATGACGCTTCTTTCCAACATGCTGCCCGCCCAGATGGCCCGCAGTGCCGGATTGGATGTGCTTCGCGCCTTCGCCCCGCTGCGCGCTTTCTTCATGCGCGAAGGGTTGCGGCCGGGCAGCGGCTTTTCCGCCCTGACAAGTACCCTACGGAAATAGGTCTGGCGGCAATATGCCGTGGGTGATGGCGTAGAGCAGGCCTGTTACAGTCGCCACCGACAGACAGGTGGTTATGAGGACGCTTGCGGAGGCGCGCTCGACCCATACCCCATATTGCTGGGCAATGACGAACACGTTCGTCGCCGTCGGCAAGGCTGCGAGAAGCACGGCCGAAAACAGCCATGTTTCCGAAAAATTGCCGACCGCGTTCAAGACAACGTAGCAAAGCAGCGGATGCACGATCAGTTTCAAGATGGCGATTGGCGCCATCTCATGCGGCACGCGCTTCAAAGGCCGCAAGGCCAACGTGACCCCCATGGCAAAGAGAGCACAGGGCGCGGCAGCGCTCGACAAATAGACAAGCAGCCGCTCCACGGGCACAGGCGGCTTGAGTTCGAAAAAGGCCGCCGCAACGCCAAACGCCGTGGCGATAATGAAAGGATGCAGGACGATCTTTCTGACGACTTCCCCAGCGAGTTGCAGCGGCGGGCTCTTGTCATCGCCGGAAAGCGCCATCATCATCGGCGCAACGGCGAAATGCATTATGTTCTCGAAACAGAATATCAGCGCGACAGGAACCGCTGCCGTCTCGCCAAACGCAAGCAATGCAAGGCCCGGACCCATATAGCCGATATTGCCGTAGGCAGCGGCAAGCCCCTTGATCGTGGCTTCGGCGATCGCGCCCCGCGCAACGATGAGCGAACCACCGAACATCATCATGAAAATGGCAAAGGTCGACAGGACCGAGCCGGCAATGAAGCGCCACTCCGTCAGCTGTTCGAAGGGTGTCTTTGCCAGGAGTTGGAAGAACAGGGCCGGAAGGGCCAGATAGATGATGAAGGTGTTCATCCATCCGAGTGCGTCCAAGGGCTGACGGGTAATTCTGGCAACGATATAGCCAAGGAAGATCAGGCCAAAGAATGGGATAACAAGGCCAACGACTTCCAACATATGCAATCACCGCACGAAATCTTGAACCGGGCTAGCCTGTTGGTCTAACGCCCGTCAAGCCATACGGGATTGAATTGCCGTGGTGTATGCGCCAAATAGAGTCAGTGGTTAGGATGAGTACAATGAAAACGGCCAAGTTCTCGATCGGTCAGGTCGTGCGCCACCGGCTGTTTGGGTTCCGCGGCGTCATTTTCGATGTCGATCCGCAGTTCGCGAACTCGGAGGAATGGTATCAGTCCATCCCGGCGGAAGTCCGCCCGCGCAAGGACCAGCCCTTCTACCATCTGCTGGCACAGAATTCGGAAACGGAATACGTCGCCTATGTTTCCGAGCAAAATCTGCTTGAGGACTCTACCGGCGAACCGGTGCGCCATCCCCAGATCCGGGAAATGTTCCTGAAAAGCCCGGATGGCCGATACGAGCCGAAGCATCAGGTCCGGCACTAGGCCAGACCGAACGCGGAAACAAAGCACTCGACCGGGCCAAAGCCCGGCCAAAACGTTGTTGTCAGGCGTCCTTCTTCTGCGCGGCAACGCGCAGTGAAAGTTCCCGCAACTGCTGCGGCGTCGCTTCCGCCGGTGCGTTCATCAGCAAGTCATAGGCCTGCTGGTTCATCGGGAACATTGTGACTTCGCGCAGGTTCTTTGCCCCGACCAGCAGCATCACGACGCGGTCGATGCCGGCCGCCATGCCGCCGTGCGGCGGAGCGCCATACTGGAATGCGCGATAGAGACCGCCGAAGCGTTCCTCGACCGTCGCGCGGTCCAGACCGACGATTTCGAACGCCTTGACCATCGTCTCCGGCAGGTGGTTGCGGATGCCGCCGGACGCGATCTCGAAGCCGTTGCAGACCATGTCGTACTGGTAGGCCTTGATCGACAGCGGGTCCTGGCCATTCAGCGCATCGATGCCGCCTTGCGGCATGGAGAACGGGTTGTGACCGAAATCGACACGCTTTTCTTCCTCATTCCATTCGTAGAACGGGAAGTCGATGATCCAGCACAACTCGAACCGTTCGCGGTCAACGAGGTTCAATTCCTCACCGGCGCGCGTACGCGCAGCACCGGCAAAGCTGACGAACTTCTTCGGGTCGCCGGCAACGAAAAACGCCGCATCGCCATCTGCGAGGCCAAGCTGCTGACGGATGGCTTCCGTGCGCTCCTCGCCAATGTTCTTGGCAAGCGGACCGGCGCCTTCAAGCTTCTCGCCTTCCTTGCGCCAGAAGATATAGCCGAGACCCGGCTGCCCCTCGCCTTGCGCCCATGAATTCATGCGGTCGCAGAAAGCGCGGCTGCCGCCCGTCTTGGCGGGAATTGCCCAGACTTCAGCCTTGGTATCGTTGGCAAGGATGTTGGCGAACACCTTGAAGCCGGAATCGCGGAAGTGGTTCGAAACCTCTTCCATGACGATGGGATTGCGCAGGTCCGGCTTGTCGGAACCATACTTGCGCATCGCGACATCATAAGGAATGCGCGGGAATTCCTTGGTCACCGGCTTGCCTTCGGCAAAGGCTTCGAACACGCCGCGCATGACCGGTTCCATCGTCCCAAGCACGTCGTCCTGTTCGACGAAGCTCATCTCGAGGTCGAGCTGGTAGAATTCGCCAGGCAGACGGTCGGCGCGCGGGTCTTCGTCGCGGAAGCATGGCGCGATCTGGAAATAGCGATCGAAGCCCGACACCATGATGAGTTGCTTGTACTGTTGCGGCGCCTGCGGCAGCGCGTAGAAGGTACCGGGATGAATGCGGCTCGGGACCAGGAAGTCGCGCGCGCCTTCCGGTGAGGAGGCGGTCAGGATCGGCGTCGAGAACTCGGTAAAGGCGACCTCGCCCATGCGCTTGCGCATCTCAGTAATGATGCGCGTGCGCGCGACGATGTTCTTGTGCAGCGTTTCGCGACGCAGGTCGAGGAAACGGTACTTCAGCCGGATATCTTCCGGATAATCCGGTTCGCCGAACACCGGCAACGGCAGTTCCTTCGCAGCCGACAGCACTTCGATATCGAGCGCAAACACCTCGATCTCACCAGTCGGCAGGTTCGCATTGGCCGCTTCGGCGGAGCGCGCCTTGACTTCGCCATCAACCCTGATGACCCACTCGCCGCGCACGGTTTCGGCCGACTTGAAGGCCGGTGAATCCGGATCCGCTACGATCTGCGTCAGGCCATAATGGTCGCGCAGGTCGATGAACAGGAGACCGCCGTGATCGCGCACGCGATGCACCCAGCCAGAGAGACGGACGGTGGAGCCGACGTCGGCTTTCCTCAATTGAGCGCAGTTATGGCTGCGGTAACGATGCATTGCCTGAATCCGATCAGAAAGTTCCGGTAAAGCCGAAGCACTTGCCCGGCCTGAAAATTGGCGCGAAAAGCGCATGGGCATGGCTTTTTGTCAAGGCGAGAGCAGCACCAACCGGGCTTCGTCTATCTTAGCCGGGCTCAATCCATATTGCAGTGCGCCTTGACGAATGAACTGCCGGCTGAAATTGAAAGAGACCACCCGGTCAAAAAAAGCGATTTGATGCACGTCATTACTACCCAACGCGAACTCGAAGCCGCCATAAAAGCACTCGAGCAGTCGGATTTCGTTACGGTCGATACCGAATTCATCCGCGAAACGACGTTCTGGCCGATCCTTTGCCTGATCCAGATGGCGGCACCCGGTGTCACCGCGCTTGTCGATCCATTGGCGCCCGGTCTTGATCTGAAGCCCTTCTTCGAACTGATGGCCAACGAAAAGGTCGAAAAGGTCTTTCACGCCGCGCGGCAGGACATTGAAATCATTGTCCATCTCGGCGACCTCGTGCCACACCCCGTTTTCGACACACAGGTTGCGGCCATGGTCTGCGGTTTCGGCGACAGCGTTTCCTATGACCAGTTGGTGCAGAAGATCACCGGCGCTCGGCTCGACAAATCCTCGCGTTTCACCGACTGGAAGTATCGTCCGCTGTCGGACAAGCAGCTCGAATATGCCTTGGCCGACGTCACCCACCTGATCGACGTCTACAAGCACCTCAAGGCTGAACTCGATCGCGAGAATCGCGCCCATTGGCTCAACGAGGAAATGCGCGTGCTGACGTCGCGCGAAACATACGACCCGCATCCCGACGATGCGTGGAAGCGGCTTAAGATGCGGGTACGCAAGCCACAGGAACTTGCCATCCTGCAGGCCGTGGCTGCATGGCGCGAACGTGAGGCGCGCGAGCGGGACGTGCCGCGCGGACGTATCCTGAAGGATGACGCCATCTATGAGATAGCGCAGCAGGCGCCACGCGATACAGACGCGCTCGGCCGCTTGCGCAGCACGCCAAAAGGCTGGGAGCGTTCGTCCAGCGCCGCCGCGCTGCTCAGCGCTGTCAACGGGGCCCTTTCCATACCCAAGGAAATGATGCCGAAGCTGCCCAAGCAGTTTCAACCGCCGGAGGGATCGAGCGCCGCCTCGGAATTGCTGAAGGTTTTACTGCGCCTTATCGCGGAGAAGGAGGGCGTCGCCACCAAAGTCCTGGCGTCAAGCGACGATCTCGACCAGATAGCGGCCCAGGGAGAGGCGGCGGACGTTCCTGCCCTGCACGGCTGGCGTCGGGCCGTTTTCGGCGACCACGCGCTTCGGCTTGTGCGCGGCGACATTGCCATAAAGTTCGACAATCGCCGGATATCGGTCTTCGACGTCAATCCTTGAGACTCGGCTAGACCGCACCAGCCAGATGCAGGGCGAACCATGCCCACATCAGAACCAGCACGATGAATCCGACTGCGAAAGTCAGGCTGCGGACGCGCAGATTGTTGCTGGTCACATGTATGTAGGCGTGGAAGTAGCGCAGCGCCACGAATACCCAGGCCAGCAGAACGGCAACGAACGACACGCCGTTGGTCACGAACAAGGCCAGGCAGACGACATGGAACAGGACCGGCAATTCAAACTGGTTCATCAGATTGTTTGCCGCCGTGACGCTGGCGGCTGGTTCCTCAGTCCGAACCTTGAACTGGCGGATCTTGGCCCCGTCACGCGTTACGGCAAGACGCCTGCGCCATCCCAGCAACACATAGATCGCGCCGACCAGCGCAAAGTGCGCCACCATGGGCCAGAAGATTGCGATGGGATTCATACGTTGTGGTCCTGCCCCTGTTTGTCATCGCGATGCCGTCGTTGACCGGCGAGCACAAATGCCGCGATGACAACGATCGGGATCGCACCCAGCGCAAATTTCGTCACGATCAACGCAGAGGCGAGCGCAAGCGAATCGGGATTGGCGGATAGGAAATCAGATAGCAGGCGAACAACCGCGAGGTTTTGGCCGTAGTCGGCCAATGTATAGGGAAGCACCAACCCTATCGAAACGAGTGCCTGTCCCCGTTGGGAAAGAGACGCAAATCCCGGCAGCCGCCGCCCTGTTGCCATCAAAAGGCTCACCATCGTCAGCGACAAAAGAGCTGGGAACAACAAATCAAATGTCAGATAATGCCAGACGATTATCGTCTCGCTGCCGCCTCGCCCAAGCGCCGTCATCCAGGCCATGCCCTCGTCCGGCGTAAAGCCGAAGGCGCGTATGTCCAAGGACGCCAATCCACCGCTCAAACGCTGAAAATACAGGAACTCCAGTGCCGTCATGGCTGCGAACACAGCAGCCGAAGAAAGCAACAGCGCCCCCGCGTGGCGCGGTAATTGCGCCACTGCTGCAACCAGCGAATGCAGAATGCCGTGCTGCTCAGATTCCGCCTGGGTAATTGGGGCTTTCACGGGTGATCGTGACATCGTGGGCATGGCTTTCACGAAGGCCGGCATTCGATATACGCACGAATGTGGCGCGCTCGCGGAAGTCGGCAAGATTCCGGCCTCCAACATAACCCATAGCGGCTTTTAGGCCGCCTGCAAGCTGATGCAGCACGCCAGATACGGGGCCTTTGTATGGGACCTGGCCTTCGATGCCTTCCGGAACCAGCTTCAGCGTGTCGCGAACCTCTGCCTGGAAATAACGATCCGCCGCGCCGCGCGCCATCGCGCCGACCGATCCCATGCCCCGGTACGCTTTGAACGAGCGGCCCTGATGCAGATAGACCTCGCCCGGGCTTTCCTCGGTGCGGGCTAGCAGCGATCCGTTCATCGCGGCGCTGGCGCCTGCCGCCAGCGCCTTGGCCAGATCGCCGGAGAACTTGATGCCGCCGTCGGCGATAACGGAAACGCCGGACTTCTGCGCTGTTTCGACAGCCGCCATGATTGCCGACAGCTGCGGCACGCCAACGCCGGCCACGATACGGGTGGTGCAGATCGAGCCGGGACCAATGCCGATCTTGACCGCATCGGCGCCGGCATCGATGAGCGCTTGCGTGCCATCCGCCGTGGCGACATTGCCGGCCATGATACGGACCGAGTTGGACAGCTTCTTCGCCCGCGTCACCGCATCCAGTACGCGCTGCGAATGCCCATGCGCCGTATCAATCACCAGTAGATCGACGCCCGCCTCGATCAGGCGTTCAGCGCGTTCGAACCCATCGTTTCCGACGCTCGTCGCAGCCGCGACGCGAAGCCGGCCCTGCGCATCCTTGCTGGCATGCGGGTTAAGCTGGGACTTTTCCATGTCCTTCACGGTGATCAGGCCGACGCAATTGCCCTTCTTGTCGACCACCACCAGCTTTTCGATGCGATTCTGGTGCAAAAGCCGCTTGGCTTCCTGCTGGTCGACGTTTTCTTTCACCGTAATCAGGTTTTCGCGAGTCATAAGTTCATAGACACGCTGCGTCGGATCGGAAGCAAAGCGCACGTCGCGATTGGTGAGGATGCCGACAAGGCGCCCAACCGTATGCCCGCCGACACCGCCGTTCTCAACAACGGGAATGCCCGAAATGCCGTGCAAATTCATCAAGGCAAGCGCATTGGCCAGCGTGGCATCCGGGCCGATGGTGACCGGGTTCACCACCATGCCGGACTCGAACTTCTTCACCTGCCGGACCTGTTCAGCCTGCTCGACAGGGTTCAGGTTCCGGTGGATGACGCCGATGCCGCCCGCTTGCGCCATTGCGATCGCCAGTCTGGCTTCGGTAACGGTATCCATCGCCGCCGAAATTATCGGCAAATTCAAATCGATATCGCCGGCAATTCGCGTACTGATGTCGGTCTCGCCCGGCATCACCTCGGAATGACCCGGCTGCAACAGCACGTCGTCGAAGGTAAGCGCCAATGCGCCGGTGGACGTTTCGATGATTTTTGCCATAGCCAGTTCCCGGAATGCATGAAAGGCGCGGGAACCCGAATGGACCGCGCCGACTCGTCATCTTCCCTTTCAGGATTGGCGGTGGCTCGTAACACGTCTCACGGGCGATGAAAAGCACGCCATCATCAGTTATTGTTGTTGCAACCTTGCATCTTTGTAACGCGACATCGACACCGTGGCGTGATAACCGGCAGGCAAGTCGACAGCCCCCGGTCGGCGCCCGATTCCAGGCATCCGGATTCTGATCGTGAATCGCATCATTCCGCTTGTTCTTGCGGTCGCCCTGTTCATGGAAAACATGGATTCGACCGTCATTGCGACATCCCTTCCCGCGATCGCCGCAGACATCAATACCAGCCCCATTGCCCTCAAGCTGGCGCTGACAGCCTATCTGGTGGCTCTGGCCATATTCATTCCCGTCAGCGGCTGGATGGCCGACCGGTTCGGCGCCAAGAACGTCTTCCGCGCGGCAATCGTTGTCTTCATGACCGGATCCGTCGCTTGCGCCATGTCCAACTCACTGAGCTCCTTCGTGGTCTCACGCCTTCTTCAAGGCATGGGCGGCGCCATGATGACGCCCGTCGGGCGTCTTGTTCTGGTGCGCTCCACGCCCAAGAACGAGCTTGTCGCCGCCATGTCCTGGCTGACGATACCGGCCCTGGTTGGACCGCTGGTCGGCCCGCCTATCGGAGGCTTCATCACCACCTACTTTTCGTGGCACTGGATTTTCCTCATCAACATACCGATCGGCTTCATCGGCATCTGGCTTGCCACGCGCTATCTGCCCGAGACAGAGAGGCTGGTCACGCCCCGGCTCGACCTGATCGGCTTTCTTCTGGCAGGCATCGGCGCATCGGGGGTTGTATTCGGCCTCTCGGTCGTAAGCATGCCCGCGCTTCCGCCCATGGTGGGCGTGTTTACGCTTGTTACCGGTTTGGTGGCGGGGTTGCTCTATCTGGTCCATGCGCGCCGCACGCCAAACCCGCTGCTTGCGCTTGATCTTCTCAAGAACCAGACGTTCCGAACCTCGGTTTTCGGCGGTGGGCTGTTCCGCATCGGCATTGGAGCGGTGCCCTTCCTGTTGCCTCTCATGCTGCAAATCGGCTTCGGCCTTACACCGTTCCAGTCCGGCCTTATCACCTTTGTCTCGGCCATCGGCGCGATCGGCATGAAGCTCGTCACGACACGCGTCTTTCGAATGGCCGGATTCCGGCGAGTCCTTGTATTCGGCTCGCTGATTTCGGCCGCGTCGGTCGCGGTCAACGGGCTGTTCACGCCCGAGACCCCTTATCTCGTTATCTTGACGATACTTCTGGTCGGCGGCTTCCTGCGCTCGATGTTTTTCACCGGCGTCAACGCCCTCACCTACGCAGACATTTCGGCAGAGGACACCAGTAAGGCAACGCCGATTGCCGCCGTCGGCCAGCAATTGTCCATAGCGCTCGGCGTAGCCGTGGCGGGCGGCATCCTCGAAGTCGCCACGACCGTCCATGGCGGTCCGCTGACGCTGGCCGATTTCCACACGGCGTTCTTTATCGTAGCGGCGATTTCCGCTTTCGCGTCGCTGTCGTTCCTGAGGCTTTCTGCTGATGCCGGCAGCGCCGTTTCCGGCCATGGTGTTCGACCAGCCAAGGTGCTCGAGAGCGAAGCCTCTTCCTGACTACGAGGCGTCTCGGTCGTCGTCGGCTTCCGCCCTGCCCTTGAAATCCTTGGCCAGCAGATACAGCTCGACGGACTCGTCGCGAGAAGCCGGCGGCTTGACGTGATGGACAGACTTGAAGTTGCGCTTCAGCGCATCGAGCAGCCCACCCTCCGTCCCGCCCTGGAACGTCTTCGCCAGGAAATGTCCACCTGGGCGCAACACCGACATGGCAAAGTCGGCTGCAACTTCGCACAGGTGCATGGTCCGGATGTGGTCCGTGCGGCGATGACCCGTGGTCGGCGCTGCCATGTCCGACAACACGATGTCCGGATCGCCACCCAGCGCCTCGGCCAGCTTGGCCGGCGCTTCGGGGTCAAGGAAATCCATCAAAAGGACATCGGCGCCCGGTACAGCATCCATTTCGAGATAGTCGATACCGACGACATGAGGCGCTTCGGCCATCGATTTGGTGCGCACCGCCGCCACCTGGCACCAGCCGCCGGGTGCTGCGCCAAGATCGATGACGCGCATTCCCGGCTTCAACAGATGATGCTTGTCGTCGATCTCGATCAGCTTGTAGGCGGCACGCGAGCGATAGCCATCCGCCTTGGAGCGTTGCACGTAAGGGTCGTTCATGTGGCGTTCCAGCCAACGGCGCGACGATTCCTTAAGCCCGCTCTTTTTCTTGACCCGGGTGCGCAATACGCGCATTCCTCCGGCGCCCGGCTTGGCAGGTTTCTTGGTCATGGCCGCCCCCCTCTTGGCCGTCCATCTCTCCAGACGCCATCGTCAGCCATCAGTTCGCTCAGTATGCCTTCCCTCAGGCCCCTGTCCGCGACCCGAAGCCTGTCAGCGGGCCAAACTGCCCTGATCGCCTCGAGAATAGCGCAACCCGCCAGAACGAGATCGGCCCGGTCTGCACCGATGCAGGGATTGGCCACCCTTTGCTGGAAATCCCAGCCGAGCAGCTTTTCCACCATGCGATCGACATTGTCGCTGTCCATCCACAAGCCGTCGACGCGGCGGCGATCGTAGCGGTCCAGTTCAAGATGAACGCCGGCTAGCGTGGTCACGGTACCGGACGTGCCCAGAAGATGGAACTTAGGCGTGGCCAGCACATGGTTCAGCCGGTCGCGACCTTCAAAGGCGTCAAGGCGCGTGGCGACATCGTCGATCATCGCCGCGAACACCTCGCGGGTCACCGTCTTGCCGCCAAACCTTTCGGCCAGCGACACGACGCCCACCGGAAGCGAAGTCCACGAGACGATATGGTTTGCCAATCGCGACGAGCGTCGCTTGGTCAGATCAATTAATGCGATTTCCGACGAACCACCGCCAATGTCGAACAGCACCACACCTTGCGTGTCGCGCTCGACCAGCGAACCGCAACCGGAAACCGCTAGCCGCGCCTCGGTGCGTCGATCGATGATCTCAAGCTTCAGGCCGGCCTCGCGCTCGACCCGACCAAGAAACTCAGCGCCATTGTCCGCGCTGCGGCAAGCCTCAGTCGCTATCAGGCGCGAGCGCGCGATCTTTCGGCTGCGCAGCTTGTCTCCGCATATTTTCAAAGCCTCGACTGCTCGATCCATGGCCGCGTCAGACAGCCTGCCGCTCGCCGATAGGCCCTCGCCCAGCCTCACAATGCGCGAGAACGCATCGATGACGCGGAACTGGCCGTTGCGCGATGGAATCGCAACGAGCAGCCGGCAATTGTTGGTACCGAGATCCAGCGCTGCAAAAACCGGCAAATCATTCGCATGATGGCGACGGGCGCCACTGGCAGGAGCCTGAGCAGGTTCAGCGCCGCCTTCCTTGATGTTGGCAGCATGATTTTCGGGCGGTGCAAGCGGTCCGCATGGCACCGGTGTGGCCGGGGCAATGGCCTCGCCATCGCGCGCAAAAACCTTTCGCCCGCGTCTGCGCTTGCGCCGTTTCCTCGTCTTGCCTTTGGCAATTTCAGTGTTGGCCGCGTGTCCCGCCTGCCCGTTTCCGGCCAAGGCCGCCGGCTCACCATCACCACGGTGGCCAACTGAAAAGGCTGCGTTGCCTGCCGGCTTCGCCGCCTCCCCGGACTCGCCAACCTCCAGCACCCCGGCGCTGGTGTTGCGGTCTGTCACAGGTCGTTCCTTCCAACGCCGCGCGAACCGGAATTCCGGACGCAGCACGCGCATATGTTTCAAGTTGCCGCCAATTTAGCAGCGCGACGGCCAATCACCAAGAGCAAAGCGTCGAAAGATCACGACCGGTCGAATTGACTCGGAAGAGGCCAATTGCCGATGATTTCAATAGGCTCCGACCTTGATAGCAGCCATTTGAAGACCCGTAAGGTTGAATAGTCGGCTTCGATAAGGCATTGCTGAAATGCACGATTCGGAAGGCGGCCCCGGCATGAGCCGCCCTGTACCGCACCTCGGGGGAGGCGTTCGTCGCGCATGACAGGCAGCGCATGAATTGGAAACGATATTTCTGGCCGGCCGTCGGCCTGACCGCAGTTGCGTTTTCAATTTGGCTGCTGCTGGATGAGTTGCGAGGCATCTCGCTTGACGATGTCTGGGACAGCCTTGTCGCCATACCCGTACACGGGTGGGCGCTTTCCGCACTGAGCGCCATTGTCGCCTATGCAGCGCTTGCCGGCTACGACCACATCGCTCTCCTTCACATCGGCAAACGGGTATCCTGGCTGTTTGTGACACTATGCTCGTTCACCACCTACGCCCTCTCCCACAACATCGGCGGCTCAGTCTTTTCAGGAGCGGTGATCCGCTACCGCGCCTATGGCACCAAGGGCCTGACCGGGCATGAAGTCGGCATACTCGTCGCCGTCTGCTGGTTCACCTTCGTGTTGTCCTCAGTGCTGGTTGGCGCGATTGTGCTGATTCTCGTGCCCGGCTTGTTCGACCGCTTTTCCAGTATCGGCTTCCACAGCTTTTCCGGCGCGACCGGCGTGATCATGCTCTTGCCGGTGATTGCATATATCTTCGGCAGTTGGCTGCATCTGCGCCCCCTCAAGATCGGTTCATTCCAAGTGCATTATCCGCGCCTGCCCATCGTGGCACGCCAGTTGATAGTCGGCCCTCTCGAATTGCTCGCGGCGGCGGCCATCATCTACTTCGCATTGCCTGAAGCCGGGAATCCCGGCTACCTGGTGGTGTTGGGCGTCTTCCTCGTGTCGTTCTCCGCCGCCCTGATTTCCCACGCTCCCGGCGGGCTTGGCGTGCTTGAAGTCGTATTCCTGGCCGGGCTGTCCGAAATGGAGCCGGTGGATGTTCTGGCCGCCCTGCTCGTGTTCCGCCTGTTCTACCTTATCATCCCGCTGGTCATCGGCCTTATCGTCGTTCTCCTGTTCGAGCGCTCGCAATTCGACAACGGCAGCAGTTGAAGCCAGTCTTGGGCTTGACTATTTTATGGCGGCGATTAAAACGCGGCCACTTACCGGAGCGTGGTTCTGCACCGCGCTGGCGGATATGCTGGAAAACCAGCCTTCCGCACGCTACCAAGACATCGTTTCAGATGCTTTTTGGGGAATAGGTTAACGGTAGACCCACGGACTCTGACTCCGTTAGTCCTGGTTCGAATCCAGGTTCCCCAGCCA
>CAZROU010000021.1:0-68934 GCA_964601795.1 uncultured Mesorhizobium sp.
AGCACGGTATGTAGGTTGCCGGTCCCGCCCTGTCACACGAATTCGGTTGAGCCAACCCTTCAGCGGAAGTGATGTGTCGGGGAGGGTCGCCACGCCCGCTTTAGCGTCTGAAGTCTTTGCGCTGGCTTTAAGCTCACTCTCCTTCCCTTCTCCCCTTGTGGGAGAAGGTGCCTGAACGAAGTGAAGGCGGATGAGGGGTTTCAGCGCTCCGTCCAACACCCCTCATCCGACCTCGCTGGCGCTCGGCCACCGCCCTGCCCTTCGCTATGGCTCCGGGCGTTCGTCGTTCGAAAAGCCCATTCAGGGGCTTTTCGTGCGCTTCGCGCACCACGTCTCACCCCACAAGGGGAGAAGGTAGGTCGCCACATACTTATTCATTGCCACGCTGCCTTTCGGCCCTGGGAGTGCTTGCCCCGCCCTTAAGCTCCCTCGCTACGCTCGTCGCTGGCGGGGACGCGTCCTTGCCCCGCCCTTAAGCTCCTCGCTTCGCTCGTCGCTGGCGGGGGCCCCGAGGAATGGCCAGACGGCTGACGGAGGTCGCACACTATGGTTGCCACGCCCGGCTAAAGCCGTCTGGCCATTGTCAAAGAACTGACCTTTGCTTGTGAAGCTCAAGGTCGGGAAGACGGGCGGCCGCAAGGACGCTCGTTTTAGATAGATAGTGCGACCTTTCGGCCGCCCGTCCGGTGTCTTAAGGTTTCAAACCGCTCCGCTTTCATCGACCCGCCGTGTCCCCTCACAGGCTCTCCGAAAAGATGCCGCTGCTAAGGTGAGGGCAACGCTCGGCAGGCCTAGCGCGTCCCCTTTCAACGCTGCACAGGGCACAACCGGCCCCTTCGTGGGGGAGCAGCCAAACCTCCCCGGAACAAGACCACGTTAGCCTCGCCTCCGGGGCACCGATCCCTCCCCACGCAATCACCGTCATGACAGGTGTTCCCGGTGGAAGGGACGGGCTCATTATGCGAGAGGCGCAGGAACGTGGATGAGCGGGCGGCAAATTTCTTGCGATTACGAGCATAATCAAGGGATTGGCACGGCGAAGGGAGTGAACCTGTCCACAGTGGCGGGCGCTTTCCAGGCACACCGGCCGCGTCGCGACAAGAAGCCTACCTTTTCCCGACGCGGGCGAACCACTCGTCCTCATCGATCACCTCGATGCCAAGCTCCGTAGCCTGCTTGAGCTTGGAGCCGGCCCCCGGCCCGGCCACCACGAGGTCTGTTTTCTTCGACACCGATCCGGCAACCTTGGCGCCCAGCTTCTCGGCCATGGCCTTGGCCTCGTCGCGCGACATCTGCTCGAGCGCGCCGGTAAACACCACCGTCTTGCCTGAAACCGGGGTTTCCACCACCCCAACACGTTCCTCGTCGAGTGGCGTCACTTCCGTCAGCAGCGCATCCAGCACCCGCTGGTTGTGCGCCTCGCCGAAGAACTCCACCACCGCCTCGGCCACCACACTGCCGATACCATTGATGCCGTTCAATTCCTGCCATGCGGCATTGCCGGGGTCACCCTTGCCTTCCGGCATGACCGCGTTCTCTCCCGCCGTGCGGAAATCGTTGAAGGACACGAAATGGCGGGCAATGCGCCTGGCGTTTGTCTCGCCGACATGGCGGATGCCCAAGGCAAAAAGAAACCGCGAAAAGGCGATCTCGCGCCGCTCGTCAATCGCCGCAAACAGCTTGCGCACCGAGGTAGCGCCAAAGCCATCGATGTTTTCGAGCTTGGTCAGCGAGTTTGCCTGCCGCGCCTTAAGCGTGAAGATGTCGGCCGGAGAGCGGACCTGCAGGGCCGGGTCCTCGGCATTGAAGAAGAACTCGATCTGCTTTTCGCCGAGCCCCTCGATATCGAAAGCATTGCGCGAAACGAAATGGCGTAGCCGTTCCACCGCCTGCGCCGGGCAGATCAGGCCGCCGGTGCAGCGGCGCACGGCCTCGCCCTCCTCGCGTACCGCATGGCTGCCGCAGGCGGGGCAAAGATGCGGAAATTCATAGGCGGCACTATGTGCCGGGCGCTTTTCCGGCACGATGTCGAGGATCTGTGGAATGACGTCGCCAGCGCGCTGGACGACGACCGTGTCGCCGACGCGGATGTCGCGGCCGTCGCGGATCGGCTGGCCGCTGTTGCCGATGCCCTTGATGTAATCCTCATTGTGCAAGGTGGCGTTGGTCACCACCACGCCGCCCACCGTAACCGGCTCCAGCCGCGCCACCGGCGTCAGCGCACCGGTGCGACCGACCTGGATATCGATGCCGGAAAGAACCGTCATCGCCTTTTCGGCGGCAAACTTGTGCGCGGTCGCCCAGCGCGGACTGCGGGAGCGGAAACCCAGCCGGTCTTGCAAATCAAGGCGATCCACCTTGTAGACGACGCCATCGATATCGTAGGGAATCTCGGCCCGCTCTGCCTCGATGGCATGATAGTGCGCGAGAATGTCCTCGATAGAGCGGCAGCGCACCATACGGTCGTTGATGGGAAAGCCCCATTCGCCGAAGCGCTTGACCACATCGTACTGTGTTTCGGCCAGCGGTGAACTCACCTCGCCCCAGGCATAGGCGAAGAACCGCAGCGGCCGCGTGCGCGTCACTTCCGGATCCTTCTGGCGCAGGCTGCCAGCGGCTCCGTTGCGCGGGTTGGCTATCGATTGCCCGGTTTCCGCAAGCCGCGCCTGAAGTGCGAAGAAGTCGTCGCGGCGCATATAGACCTCGCCGCGCACCTCCACCACTTCAGGGGCATCTCCCGGCAGGGTCTCAGGGATTTCGGCAATGGTGCGGATGTTGGCGGTAACGTTCTCGCCCGTGCTGCCGTCGCCGCGCGTCGCCGCACTCACCAGCCTGCGGTTTTCGTAGCGCAATGACATCGACAGGCCGTCGATCTTCGGCTCTGCGGTGAAGACGATCTCCCTGTCCGCCGGAAAGGCGAGGAAGCGCCTCACACTGACAACGAAGTCACGCACGTCCTCGTCGGAAAAGACGTTGTCCAGCGACAACATCGGCACGGCATGTGCAATCTTGCCGAAGGTACCGGAAGGAGCCGTGCCCACCTTGTGCGAAGGTGAATCCGCCCGCACCAGTTCGGGAAAACGCGACTCGATCTCGGCGTTGCGGATACGCAGCGCATCATATTCGGCATCCGAAACAGATGGCGCATCGTCGGCATAATACCGACGATCGTGCTCGGCGATTTCCTTCGCCAAGCGCGCCAGTTCCGCAACGGCTTCCTCAACGGTCAGGCTATCGACGCTCTTTTCGGGCATGGTTTCGGTCCAGACGGAATCGGAAACAACACTAAACCATATAGGCTGCACGGCACTGATAAAAAATCGCAGGAGAACAACAGGCTGCTGCCATCTCCTGAATCAATTTATCACGTCATCGCCGCTCTTTCAGGAAGCCGCTGCGGCGTTCTCGCTAAGCAATCGCTCGGCCGCAGCACGCGCTTCCGCCGTGATGGTCGCACCGGCCAGCATCCGGGCGATTTCTTCCTGCCTTGCCGTCATATCCATCTCGGCTATGCCTGTCGCAACCTTGTCGGCTCCACCAGACTTGGAAATCAGGAAATGCGTAGCCGCCCTCGCCGCCACTTGCGGCGCATGGGTGACCGACAACACCTGCACACGCCTGGAAAGGCGCGCCAGCCGCTGCCCGATGGCGTCCGCCACCGCGCCGCCCACGCCGGCATCGATTTCGTCGAACACAAGCGTCGGTGCCGAGCCGCGGTCGGCCAGAGCAACCTTGAGCGCCAGCAGGAACCGGGACAGTTCGCCGCCGGAGGCCACCTTCATCATCGGGCCGGGGCGCGTGCCCGGATTGGTGCGCACCCAGAACTCGATCTGGTCGATGCCCTCTTCCATGCGGTTGTCGGCTTCGCTCGACATCTCGACCAGGAACTCTGCCCGTTCGAGCTTGAGTGCCGGAAGCTCCGCCATCACCGCCTTGAGCAGGCCGGTTGCAGCCGCATGGCGAAGTTCTGAAAGATGCGCCGCCGTCTCGTCATAAAGGGCGCGCGTTGCCACCGCCTGCTTCTCCAGCCCATGCAAACGGTCTTCGCCCGCATCGAGGTCGGCAAGGTCTGCCGACATGGTGTCGCGCAAGCGTGCAAGGTCGTCGACGGCGACGTTGTGCTTGCGTGCGACGGCCCTCAGCGCAAACAGCCGCTCCTCGGCCTTTTCCAGCTTCTGCGGATCATATTCGGTCGCACGAAGCGCTGCCTCGACGCCAGCCTGCGCGGCATCAAGCGAAAGCATCGCCTCATCCAGCGATTTCACGACATCGTCCAGCAGGCCGGGTGCTTCGCCTGCCTTGCGCTGCAGCCGCCTCAGCAGGCTTGCCAATTGCGGCAGGGGCGAAGACGGACCGGACAAAACATCCTGCGCATCGTGGATTTCAGAGGCGACCTTCTCGGCCCGCATCATGGCGGCGCGAAGTTCCGCAAGGTCGCCTTCCTCGCCCGGTTGCGGATCGAGCTTGACCAACTCCGCCACCGATGCCCGGAGAAAATCAGCTTCCCGCGCCGCAGCCTCCACCTTGGCGCGAAGGCGCGCAAGCTCCTGCTCCGCCGCGCGCCACGTGCGCCATGCCTCGGCGGTCTCGCGAACCGCGCCTGCATGGCCGCCGAATGCGTCCAGCAGTTCCCGGTGTGCGCCAGCATCCACCAGCGCGCGGTCGTCGTGCTGCCCGTGGATTTCGACAAGAGCTCGGCCGATGTCGCGCATCAAGGTAACGCTGGCTGGCTGGTCGTTGACGAAGACGCGCGTGCGCCCGTCCGCCGTTTGCAAGCGGCGAAGGATGATGTCACCATCATCCTCGATCGCGTTCTCGGCAAGAAGCAGGCGGGCGGGATGGTTGCGAGGCACGTCGAAAACGGCCGTCACCTGGCCTTGCGTCGCGCCGTGGCGAACCAGCGAGGCATCGCCCCGCGCACCAAGCGCGAGCGACAAAGCATCGAGCAGGATGGACTTGCCAGCACCCGTTTCGCCGGTCAGCACAGAGAGCCCCGGCGAAAAGTCTATGTCCAGCTTCTCGATCAGAACGATATCACGGATCGACAGTCTGGCGAGCATCAGGACCTTCAGCCGGTGATGAGCTTTCCGGCCTTGGAAATCCACGAACCGGCATTTTCACGCGGCGCGAGCCCGCCGCCCTGCAGCAGCTTGTAGGAATCCTTGTACCACTGGCTATCCGGATAATTCTGGCCAAGCACGGCGGCAGCCGTTTGCGCCTCGTCGGTCAGGCCCATCGCGTAATAGGCCTCGACCAGTCGGGCCAGCGCTTCCTCGATGTGGCGGGTGTTGGAATAGGTTTCGACGACGCTGCGGAAACGCTTGATCGCAGCCAGATATTCACGCCGTTCGAGATAGTAACGGCCGATCTGCATTTCCTTGCCGGCAAGCTGGTCGTTGGCGAAACGGATTTTCGCTTTCGCATCCTCGACATATTCCGAGTCGGGCCAGCGCGTGACCAGTTCCTGCATGGTCTGTACGGTCTGGCGCGCTTCCTTCTGATCCTGGGTCACGTCCCTGATCTGTCGGAAATAGCTGAGACCGATGATATACATCGCGTAGTCGGCGTCTTCGGTCGAAGGATACAATGTCAGGTAACGCTTGGCCGAACCGATCGCTTCCTCGTAGTTGCCCTGACGATAGTTGGCGAAAGCGCCCATCACCATCGACTTGCGGGCAAACTCGGAATACGGGTGCTGCCGGTCGACCGCCGCGAACTTCTTGCTCGCCTCGGCGAGACGTCCGGCATTGAGGTTGGCGAGACCCTGGTTGTAAAGCACGTCGGCCGGCTCGGTCTGGTCGACATAGGTCGAGAGATCGATGTCCTTTTCAGACGACATGCAGCCGGACAGCAAAAAGGGCGCCGTTGCAACCGACAGGGCCAGAAGAATACGCTTCGCGGGTGCCATCGATCGATCAGCCCGTTTGAACAACATGATTGGAGTCGGCCCTTTCGGCACCATTTCAGTCATCAGCGAGCAGCCATAGACCATAACAGCATCACGCGGCAACGCTATCAGCCGGCAATCGCACATTTTTGTGGCAGCGGCCTGAGGTCAGATTACCCAAGGTGCATAGACGGGCGAGCGAACCGCCCGCATTTCGGCGCCGCGCCCCCGTTCGGGCCGCGTCGTTTCGACGATCTCGAAGGCGGTACGGTCGGACAAAAGCCTCCGCAGTGCCGCCGCATTCAGCCTGTGGCCACCACGGTAGGAGCGGAAGCAACCGATGAAACGCGCGCCGGCAAGGGCCAGGTCGCCCATCGCATCGAGTGTCTTATGGCGAACGAATTCGTTCGGATACCGAAGGCCGCCCATGTTGATGATGCGGTTGTCGTCGCCGATCACCACCGAATTCTCCAGCGACGAGCCAAGCGCGTAGCCCGCCGCCCACAGCCGCTCGACGTCCTTCATGAAACCGAATGTCCTTGCGCGCGCAATATCGCGGCGGAAAACATCGGCATTCAGATCGGAAGCGAATTGCTGACGTCCGATGGCCGGGCTTTCAAAGTCGATCTCGACTTCGAAACGCGTGCCGGCATAGGGCTTGAACTCGGCCCATGAAGCTCCGCTTTCAATGCGAATCGACTTGACGATGCGAATAAAGCGCCGCTTTGCCGCTAGCGTTTCTATGCCGACCTGGTCGATCGCGTCGACAAACATGGCGGCGCTGCCGTCGAGGATCGGAATCTCGTTGCCGTCGATCTCTATGATGAGATTATCGATGCCGATGCCAAGCAGCGCAGCCATCAGATGCTCAACGGTCGCCACATGCTCACCGGCTGGATCTCCCAGCAGTGTGCACAGGTCGGTGGCACCGACTTCCGACACCAGTGCGCGGACTTCCTTGTCCGACGCCCCCTCACCTACGAAGTGAAACAGGATGCCCGTGTCCGCATCCGCTGGCACGAAGCTCACGGAAACCGGCTTGCCGCTGTGGACACCCGTTCCGGCCAGCGTCACGCGCGCTTTAACTGTCGTTTGATAATCGTTCAAAACGATCCCCGTGTGCCCAAGCCCACATTGCCAGCTTTATCAGTCCAGCCGGCTTTGTACATATCAATGACTGCAGGTCCCATCCCAACCCACAGTCAGTTATTGCAGCGCGAAGATAATAATGCGCCCGACAGACTCCAAATCACGCTTTCTTTCCTCGTGTAATGGCGCCTCCTTCGTGGAGGCGGCGGCAACCTCTTGATTCAAAGGCATTTATACAAAAACAGGCAGGCGCTTTCACGCCTGCCTGTTGATAAGTTTTGCGACCAGTTAACGGTCAGTTCGCCTGACGTCGGAGGAAGGCCGGAATTTCCAGTTGGTCCTCTTCGTGCGCGGCGCGAGACGGAGATGCGAGGCGGCCGTGATCGTCGAGCTGGCCACGGCGCGGCGCGTAAAGCTGCGGGTCCTGGCTCGGCAGACGGCGGACTTCCGGAGCAGCCTGGCGCAGCTTCGGCTCGCGGGGCTGGGCGGGCTGCAAGCGTGCCGGCTCCTCTTCGCGGCGGGTCAAGCCATTGGTCAGGCGCTTCAGCAAGCCCATCGGGCCGCGATCCTCATGATCGACCGGATGCGCCTTCGCTTCCACTTCCGCCTTCACGACCGGAGGAAAATCCTCCACGCGGGGCATGCGCTGCGGTGCCGCGGCCACCGGCTGCGGCATCTCGCGCGGCTGCGGAGCGGGCTGCGCCGCCTGAGGCGCTACATGCTGGACATGTGTCTGCGCAGGCGGTGCCTGGAACAACTTGCTCTGCGGGCGGAAGTCTTCGGCGTGGGCAGACGGAGCTGGCCGATGAGCCATTGCAGCGGCGTTCTGCTCGGCCATCTGGATTGCTTCGGCAATCGGATCATGCGCGCGCTGTTCCTGCTGAACGGCGGGCTGCAACGGAGCCGGACGAACTTCCGCGGCGGCAGCCGGGCGTGGCTGCGGTTTTGGCGGAGCCGAGCGGATCGCAATCGGCGCCGCAGCGATATCAGCAGCCGACTTGTCGATGCCGGTGGCGACAACGGACACGCGGATGACGCCTTCCAGATCCTCGTCGAAGGTGGCGCCGAGGATGATGTTGGCGTCCTGGTCGACTTCCTCGCGAATGCGGGTTGCCGCTTCATCGACCTCGAACAGGGTAAGGTCGCGACCGCCCGTGATGGAGATCAGCAGGCCCTTGGCGCCCTTCATCGAGGTTTCGTCGAGCAGCGGGTTGGCAATGGCAGCTTCGGCTGCGGCCATCGCGCGGCCCTCGCCGGATGCCTCGCCGGTGCCCATCATCGCCTTGCCCATTTCGCGCATCACAGAGCGAACGTCGGCGAAGTCGAGGTTGATCAGGCCTTCCTTGACCATCAGGTCGGTTATGCAGGCAACGCCCGAGTAGAGCACCTGGTCGGCCATGGCGAAGGCGTCGGCAAAGGTGGTCTTGTCATTGGCCAGACGGAACAGGTTCTGATTCGGGATCACGATCAGCGTATCGACGCACTTCTGCAATTCCTCGATACCCAGATCAGCCGTCTTCATGCGGCGCTGGCCTTCGAAATGGAACGGCTTGGTGACGACGCCGACGGTCAGGATGCCCTTTTCACGGGCAGCGCGGGCAACCACCGGAGCAGCGCCCGTGCCGGTGCCGCCGCCCATACCCGCGGTGACGAAGCACATATGCGTGTTCGACAGATGGTCGTTGATCTCATCGATGCATTCTTCCGCTGCCGCGCGGCCGACCTCGGGCTGGGAGCCAGCGCCAAGGCCTTCGGTCACATGGGCACCGAGTTGGATAAGCCGCTCGGCCTTGGACATGGTCAGCGCTTGCGCATCCGTATTCGCCACCACGAACTCGACGCCGCGCAGGCCCGCCGTGATCATGTTGTTGACCGCGTTGCCGCCGCCGCCCCCGACACCGAATACGGTGATTCGTGGCTTGAGTTCGGTAATATCCGGCTTTTGCAGATTGATTGCCATTGTCCTCGTCCTTTGCCTTTTCCCGCCGCCTCGCCCTAGCGGCCGCCTATGGGGCTGTCCCCGTCAACTCTAGAAACTGTCCCTCAACCACTGACTCATGCGATGCAATCGTCCGTCGGTTCCGGTCATCTTCAGACCAGACACTCTACTTGCTGAAGCACTCTCGAAGCTTGCGACCTGTGGGTAGATCAAAAGTCCGACCACGGTCGAAAATGCAGGTCCCTTTGCAGCTTCGGGAAGGCCGGCAACACCCAGCGGCCGCCCTATCCGGACATTCCTTCCAAGGATACGCCTTGCCGCTTCCGGCAAGCCGGCAAGCTGGCTCGCGCCGCCCGTCAACACGATGCGCTTTCCAACGGCACCGCCGTAGCCTGATTTGTTGATTCGGTCGCGCAGCAATTCCAGCGTCTCATCGACGCGGGCGCGGATGATACGCGTCATGACCGAACGCGGGATTTGCTGGGGAGCCTCGTTGTCATCGCCGATGGGATGGATGGTGACCAGATCGCGGTCATCGGCACTTCCCGGCAACGCGGACCCGTGCATCACCTTCAGGCGCTCAGCCGCCTCGATCGTGGTCGACAGGCCCTTGGCCAGATCCAGCGTAACGTGGTTGCCGCCAACAGGAATGGCGTCTCCATGCGCGAAAGACCCTTCCGAGAAAATCGAGATGGTCGTCGTGCCACCACCCATATCTATGCAGGCCGCGCCCATTTCGAGTTCGTCATCGACCAACGCCGCCAGACCGCTGGCATATGGCGTGGCGACAAGGCGCTCGACCGACAGGTGCGACCGGTTGATGCTAAGCTCGAGATTTTTCAAAGGCGCCGCATCGCCCGTCAACACATGCATGTCGACGCCAAGCGTATCGCCCACCATGCCGCGCGGATCGCGAACGCCATGCTCGGCATCCAGCGCAAAGCCGACCGGCAGCGAATGGATCACCTCGCGCTCGGACTTCAGCGCCTGCCGCGCACCGGCCAGAAGAACCCGCTTGATGTCGCTTTCATCGACCTCGTGCCCGCCCAGATTGATGGTCGCGGAGAAGGTTTCGCTCTTGAGACGACCCGCCGTCATGTTGACGATGAGCGAATCAACCGTAAGCCCCGCCATCCGTTCGGCGGAATCGACAGCCAGTCGAATGGCATGTTCGGCGCGGTCGAGATCGACGACAACGCCGGACTTCACGCCCTGCGATTTCTGGTGGCCTATGCCGATGACCTGAACGCGGTGCGAACGGCCGCGCAGCAGCTTGCCGTCTTCATTCGGCTTCAGCTTGGCGACGACGCAGCAAACCTTGCTTGAACCGACATCCAGCACCGTAAGGATGCCAGATCGGCGCGATGAGGAATCGCCATGCCCGCCAAGCCAGTTCATATTTTCTTCTCCGGCTTGCCAAGGCCTTTCGGCTTTTCCTTCAGCGCCGCCATGCGCGCGGCTGACGCATCCGGCGACAGCTCCACGGCAACGCGATCGGATATTCTCAAATCGACAGCGACGACATCACGGCTGAGCAGGCCATTTTCGCGGTCCATCCGAACAATGTCGGCAAGAGCCTGACCAACATCGTTCTCGGGCAGCTTCACAGTGATGCCGTTGCCAAGCTTGAGATTCCAGCGCCGGTCGCCGACGCGGATGTAGCCTTTGACCTGCGCGGCAAGCGTCGGGAATTGCTGCACCTGCGCCATCAGATCAGGAGCATGATCAGGCGCGCCATTGCCGACGATCAACGGCAGCTTCGCCAGATCCCCGCCGGTGAACGGCGCAATGATGCGGCCGGAACGCTCGATCACGTCAAGCGTCGGGCCTTGCTGCCAAAGCGCAAAGGCCTGTCGCTCGTCGATGCGAATCTCCAGCGTGTGCGGGTAGACCTTGCGAACGGTCGCAACCTCGACCCAAGGCAGCGAAGCCACCCTTTCGCGCGCAGCCTCGACATCGAGCCCGATCAGCGACGTCCAGCCGTTCAGTTCAAGCTTGTCGAGGATATCGATTTCAGAAGTATGCTCGTTGCCGACCACCTTGATCTGGTCGACGGCAAAGCCGGTCCGCGCCGTAACGCTTTGCACAAAGCTGTCGAGATGGCCGCCGAGATAGGCGCCATAAGTCGCGCTGGACGAAAGCAGCACGGCGGAGAGCATCGTCGCGGCATAGGGCGGAGCCTTGTACGCTCCCTGACCGAGCCTCGACACCATGCGCAGCGGCCGACGCAGCCAGCGACGCGGGACGAAACGGCCAAGCGGCGCAAAGACATCAGTCAGCGCAGCGCCAAAGACGCCCCTTCCGCTACTTTGTCCCCACTTCAACGCAGACACGAAGCGTCCTCCACCATCCAACTCAACAAATCGCCGAACGAATGCCCCGCATGTGCGGCGATTTCAGGCACCAAAGACGTCGGCGTCATGCCCGGCTGGGTATTGACCTCAAGCCAGACAACCTCGCCGTTTTCGGAGTGACGGTCGTCGTAACGGAAGTCCGACCGGGATACGCCCCGGCAACCGATCGCTTGGTGAGCCTTGAGCGACAGTGTCAGTATTTTTTGGTAAATATTCGGTGAAATTTTTGCAGGGCATTCGTGTTTTGATCCGCCGACCACGTATTTTGAATCGTAATCGTAGAAGGCATGCCCGGTCGGGATGATCTCGGTAACGCCGAGCGCCACATCGCCCATCACGGCACATGTCAACTCTCGCCCGTGGACGTAGCGCTCGACCATGACGACATCGCCATACTTCCAGTCAGGCGAGGAAATCACCTGCGGCGGATGGGACTGCCCTTCCTTGACGATGACCACGCCGAAGCTCGATCCTTCATTGACCGGCTTGACCACATAGGGCGGCTGCATTGGATGCTTGTCGACAATCGAGAACCGGTTGACGATTTTCGATTCCGCCACCGGCAAGCCGGCAGCCTTGGCGACCTTCTTGGCCTGCCCCTTGTTCATCGCCAGCGCCGAGGAAAGCACGCCTGAATGCGTGTACGGGATCGCGAGGTATTCCAGAATCCCCTGGATCGTGCCGTCTTCGCCAAAGGGGCCATGCAAGGCATTGAAGGCGACATCCGGCTTGAGATCGGCAAGCGCTGCGCCAACGTTGCGATCAACATCCAGCCGGGTGACACGATAGCCTTCAGCCTCAAGCGCATCCGCGCAAGCCTTACCGGAAGACAAGGACACAGGCCGCTCTGACGAGAACCCACCCATCAAGACAGCCACGTGCTTGTTCTTCATTCCCCGTCATCCCCTTGGCGGGTTAGCAACTCTGCTTCCTGAAACAAAAGCCCAGCGCCCGGCGGGCTGCCCCACCAGAAAAACAACGCGCTAAACGACTCAAATCAGGAAACGCTTCGGAAGCAGAGAATCAGAGAGTTGATTCCGTGACAAGTGCTTAAGATTCCGAGAGATTCACTTTCTGCGAAAACAGCGAAAAAACTGCGGAAGTGAGTCTTCAGAGCAACTGTCCGAGGAACTCCTGGACCGTATGTCCGGCCCGGAAATTGCCGATCCGCTTGATCTCCCACTGAAGGCGGATGCCGGAATGTTCGAGCACGCGGGCGCGCACGGTCTCACCAAGATATTCAAGATCGTATCCGGTAGCCGACCCTGTATTGATCATGAAGTTGCAGTGCATGGGCGACATCTGCGCGCCGCCGATCATCAGCCCGCGGCATCCGGCATTGTCGATTTCCTTCCAGGCCGAAGTGCCTTCGGGGTTCTTGAACGTCGAGCCGCCCGTCTTTTCGCGAATGGGCTGCACCGTTTCGCGGTGATGCTGGACCGCGTCCATGGAGGCCTTGATAACCGCCTTGTCTTCCGGATAGCCCTCGAACAACGCCGAGGTGAAGATGAAATCCGCAGGTGCGGACGAATGCCGGTAGGCATAGCCCATGTCGGCATTCGAAAGCGTGTGGCGGTTGCCCTTGCGATCCAGCGCCGTCACTTCCACCACGCGCTCGCGCGTCTCGACGCCGTTGGCGCCGGCATTCATCCGAAGCGCACCGCCGATTGCACCCGGTATGCCGTGATAGAAGTGGAAGCCGCCAATGCCGGCTTCGAGCGCAACTGCCGCAACGCGCTTGTCCAGCACAGCTGCGCCTGCCCTGATCCGGGTGCGCGAGATGGCTTCAGCCTCTCCAAAACCTTTGGCGGAAAGGCGAACGACAAATCCGCCGATGCCGCCGTCTCGGACCAGAAGGTTCGAGCCGACGCCGACAATGGTCAGCGGAACGTCTTCAGGCACTGCTTTAAGAAAAGCGGCGAGGTCTTCCTCGTCGGCGGGCTGGAACAGCGCATCGGCAAGGCCGCCTGCCCTAAACCAGGTGATCTTGTCCATCTCGGCATTCGGCGTGATGCGCCCCCGCAAACCGGCAAGTTTGTCACCAAGCTTTTCTATCAGTGCTTCGCCACGGCTCAAATCTTCGCCTCGCCAAGTTCCTTGGGCAATGCATAAGCCCACTGCGTGATGTTACCAGCACCAAGGAAAACAACGAAATCACCGGGCTTTGCAAGATCGCGAACGAGTGGCGCGATAGAGGACGGGCCTTCGATGTAGCGGGCGTCGCGGTGCCCGCCGGCGCGCATGCGCGCAACCAGTGTGTCGCTGCTCACACCTTCTATCGGCTCTTCACCTGCCGCATAGACGGGTGCGACCATGACCGTATCGGCATCGTTGAAGCAGACCGAGAATTCGTCGAAAAGATCGTGCAGGCGCGTGAAGCGATGCGGCTGCGCAATCGCGATGATGCGGCCCTTGGTCGAATCGCGCGCCGCCCGCAGTACGGCTTTGATCTCGACCGGATGGTGGCCGTAGTCATCGAATATCTCGACCCCGTCCCATGAGCCGGTGTGGGTAAAGCGCCGCTTCACGCCGCCGAACGACGACAGGCCCTTCCTGATCGCCTCGGGCGAAAGACCAAGCTCATGCGCAACGGCGATGGCAGCCGTGGCGTTGGAAACGTTGTGGCGGCCCGGCATCGGCAGCCTCAGGCCGGAAATGGCGATATCGGCGCCCGTCTTGCGGTTACGGATGATGACATCGAATTCGGAAATGGCTCCGTGCATGCGGTGATTGCTGAAGCGCACGTCGGCCTGTGCGTTCTCGCCATAGGTGATGACGCGCCGGTCCTCGATGCGGCTGACCAGCGCCTGCACTTCCGGATGGTCGATGCACATGACGCCGAAGCCGTAGAACGGCACGTTTTCGACAAACTGCCGGAAAGCCTCGCGCACCCGGTCGAAGCTGCCGTAATGATCGAGGTGTTCGGGGTCGATGTTGGTAACGACGGCAATTTCGGCCGGCAGCTTCAGGAACGTACCGTCGCTCTCGTCGGCCTCCACCACCATCCATTCGCCATCGCCCATGCGGGCGTTGGTGCCATAGGCGTTGATGATGCCGCCATTGATAACCGTAGGATCAAGCCCGCCGGCTTCGAGCAGCGTGGCAACCATCGACGTCGTGGTCGTCTTGCCATGCGTGCCGCCAATGGCCACCGCCTGGCGAAAGCGCATCAACTCGGCGAGCATTTCGGCCCGGCGCACCACGGGCAAAAGCCTTTCGCGCGCAGCCTTCAGTTCCGGGTTGGATTTCTTGATCGCCGTCGAGACAACTACCACTTCGGCATCACCTAGATTTTCGGCCCGGTGGCCGACGAAGCACTCGATGCCCTTTTCGCGCAGACGCTGGACATTGGCGCTCTCGGCCTGGTCTGAGCCTTGCACCTTGTAGCCAAGGTTGTGCAGCACCTCGGCGATGCCGCTCATGCCGATGCCGCCGATGCCGATGAAATGCACGAGGCCGATGGATTGCGGCATCTTCATGCGTGCAGTTCCTTCCTGAATTGTTCGACTGATTTGCCGGACGCAATAGCCTCTGTTAGGTCGGCGAGCAACCTCGTGGCATCTGGTTTGCCGGCGGTCTTTCCCGCAGCGGCCATTGAAGCGAGCCTGTCGGGGTCGTTCATCAGGCCGCCGATCAGCCCGGCAATCTTCTCAACTGAAAGCGTCGATTGCGCGTGAACTTCGGCACCGCCGGCAGCAGCAAGTGCCGCTGCATTCGCAGCCTGGTCATGGTCAAGCGCGTGCGGATAAGGAACAAGCAAGGCAGGCCGGCCGATCACCGCGATTTCGGAAACGGTCGAAGCGCCGGAGCGCGAAATCACCAGATGGCAGGCGGCCATGCGCGCCGCCATGTCGGTGAAGAAGGGCGATACGTCCGCCTTCACCCCGATCTTCTCGTAAGCCGCCTTGACGCGCGCAACGTCTTCCGCGCGAGCCTGCTGCACGACGGAAAGCCTCGCCAGTTGGTCCTTGGTCAGCTGCGCGACGGCGGCAGGAACCGCGTCGGAGAAGAACTGTGCGCCTTGGCTTCCGCCGAACACCAGAAGGCGGAATGCGTCACCGGATCGCGAAACGGAGTATGGCGTTGCCGAAGCAGCGATGACTTGCGGCCGGACCGGATTTCCGGTCGTAACCGTCTTTGCCCCGGCGGCGCTGGTATCTTCCGGCAAGAAGCCGCCGGCAATCGCCGTCACCCGTCTCGACAACGCCCGATTGGCCCGCCCCATGACTGCGTTCTGCTCATGGATCATCGTCGCCACGCCACGGCGCGTCGCAGCGTAGAGCGGCGGCAATGTCGGATAGCCGCCGAACCCGACCACCACTGCCGGCTTGATCCGCCTGATGATCGCCGAAGCCTGGCGCACGCCGCCCCACAGCTTCCAGAACGTAGCCAGCAAGGCGAGCGGGTTGTTCGAGCCCACAGTTGCCGAACGGATCTGGTGAATGGTCTCGGCGGGGAAATGGCCTGCGAACCGTTCTGCGCGATCGTCGGTTGCGAGATGGATCGTCCAGCCCCGCTCCTTCAGTTCGTGAGCCAGTGCCTCGGCAGGGAACAGGTGACCGCCGGTGCCTCCGGCGGCAAGAAGAATAACGCCTTTTGCCATTTACTCTGCCGGCATGGCCCGTTGCAGAAAGCCGTATTCGGCCTGTTTGCGCTTTTCCGGTTTGCGGCGAGTCAAGGCAAGCACCATGCCCATCGAAAGGGCGATGGCGATCTGCGACGAGCCGCCATAGGAAATGAACGGCAGCGTCATGCCCTTGGCCGGCATCAATTGCAGGTTGACGCCCATGTTGATGACCGATTGCAGCCCGAAAACCGTGACCAGCCCGCCGATGGCATAGCGGGTGAAGTCGTCATGCTCTTTCAGCGCGGTGCTGAGGCCCCGCAGCACGATGAAGGCAAAGATCAGCATGATGCCGAAGCACATAATGAGGCCGAATTCCTCGCCTGCAACGGCAAAGACAAAGTCGGCGTGACTGTCGGGAATGAGACGCTTGATCGTGCCTTCACCCGGCCCAAGCCCAAGCCAGCCGCCATTCACCAAAGCCTCATGTCCCATATCTACCTGGAACGTGTCGCCCTCCCCGGTCAGGAAGCGGTCGATACGCCCGGCGACGTGGGGAAACACCTCATAGGCCGCGAACATGCCGCTGACGCCGATGACGCCCAGCGCAATGATCCAGATCCACGGCAATCCGGCCATGAAGAACATGACGCCCCAGGTGCCGGTGACCAGCATGGTCTGGCCAAGGTCGGGCTGGGCCACCAGCAGCGCCAGCACCAGCCCGAGCAGGATCATTGCAAACAGATTGCCCGGAATATCCGGCTGGCGCTTGTGCTCGGCAAAAAGCCACGCGCAGATGACCACGAAGGCAGGCTTGAGAAACTCGGAAGGCTGGATCGACAACCCCGCCAGGGACACCCAGCGCCGCGCACCTTTCACCTCGACGCCGATGTAAAGAACGGCGACCATCAGAACCAGCATCAGGCAAAGCATGATTACGGCCAATCGCCTGATCTGCCGCGCATTGAGGAAGGACACGGCCAGCATGACGCCGAGCGCAGGAATCGTGAAGATGATCTGCCGGGTGGCGAAGTGGAATGAATCAAGCCCGATGCGCTCCGCAACAGCAGGGCTCGCCGCAAAGGAAAGGATGATGCCCAGTCCCATCAGCGACAGGAAGGCAGCAAGGAACCAGCGGTCGATCGTCCACCACCAGTTGGAAACCGGGCTAGTGTCGAGACGGCTCTGCATCAGCGTGCCCCTCCAATGGGCGTTACACCCTTTATGGCATGCGCAGCTTGCCTGAAGGCTTCGCCCCGCACCTCGAAATTCTTGAACTGGTCAAAGCTCGCGCAGGCCGGTGACAACAACACTACGGCCTCGCCGCTGTCGTCCTGCTCGGCGTCGTGCGCCGCGTGTTCGATCGCCGCTGCAAGCGTGCCGGAGATTTCATAAGGCACGGTTTCGCCAAGCGTCGCCGAAAAGGCAGGCGCTGCCTCGCCGATGAGATACGCCTTGGCGATACGCGAAAACAGACCGCGCAATGGTTCGATGCCGCCTTCCTTCGGAAGCCCTCCGGCAATCCAGTAGATGCGCGGGAAGCTGGACAACGCCGGTGCCGCCGCATCGGCATTGGTCGCCTTGGAATCGTTCACGAACAGCACATGACCCTTGCGGCCGACCTGTTCCATGCGGTGCTCGAGACCCGGAAAGCTTTCGAGGCCGGTCTGGATTTCGCCAAGCTCGAGGCCGACCTTCAGGCAGGCCGCAACGGCAGCCAGCGCGTTCTGCGCATTGTGCTGGCCACGCAGCGAACCAATGCCTTCCAGAAAACCTATCCGGCTATAGCGGCCATTCACGGCCTCCATCAGGTTGGTGCCGTCGGCAAAATAGCCATCCGTCAGAGGCAGGCGCTTGGAAATACGGACGACGGTTTTGCCGGCGCGCTCGAGCCGGTCCGCAATTTGGGCGCACCAGCTATCGTCAACGCCGATGATCGCCGTATCGCTGCCGGCGACGAGACGCTCCTTGATCGAAGCGTAGTGCTGCATCGTGCCGTGACGGTCGAGGTGATCGGGCGTCAGGTTGAGCAGCACGCCGGCGGTCGGATTGATCGAAGGCGCGAGGTCGATCTGGTAGGACGAGCATTCGACGACATAGTGCCGCTCGGCTGCAAGCGGATCGAGCGTCATCACCGCACGCCCGATGTTGCCGCCCATTTGCGCATCGCGGCCGGCCGACTTCAGGATATGGGCGGCAAGCGCCGTCGTCGTCGATTTGCCATTCGTGCCGGTGATCGCAATGAAGGGTGCATCCGGCGCACGCGCAATGCGCTCACGCGCGAACAGTTCGACGTCGCCGATCACTTCGACGCCCGCGCCCCGCGCCAACTCCACCGTCCAGTGCGGCTTGGGGTGGGTCAAAGGTACGCCGGGCGACAGCACGAACGAGGAAAACGCCGCCCAATCGGCGCTACGCAGGTCGGCGGTCGGAATACCCTCCGCCTCGGCCTTCGCGACGCTTTGCGGATTGTCGTCCCAGGCAAGCACATCCGCCCCGCCCGCCATCAGCGCGCGCGCCGTCGCGGTTCCCGAACCGCCAAGCCCGAAAAGGGAAACCCGCTTGCCTGAAAATACCGATGCTGGGATCAAGTTGCTGCTACCGGAGCTTGAGAGTGGAAAGGCCGATGAGCGCCAGGATCACGGCGATGATCCAGAAGCGGATCACGACCTGGCTCTCGGTCCATCCGAGCTTTTCGAAATGGTGGTGGATCGGGGCCATCAGGAAGACGCGCTTGCCGGTCATCTTGAAATAGCCGACCTGGATGATGACCGAGAGAATTTCGACCACGAACAGACCGCCGACAATGGCCAGCACGATTTCGTGCTTGGTGGCGACCGCAATGGTGCCGATCAGGCCGCCCAAGGCCAGCGAGCCGGTGTCGCCCATGAAGATCGCCGCCGGAGGCGCATTGAACCACAGGAAGCCGAGGCCAGCGCCGATGACCGCGCCAAGGATCACCGCCAGTTCACCGGTTCCCGGCACGAAATGGATTTGCAGATATTCCGCGAACACCGCGTTGCCCGAGAGATAGGCGATGACGCCGAAGGATGCCGCCGCGATCATGATCGGCACGATGGCGAGGCCGTCGAGCCCATCGGTCAGGTTGACCGCATTGCCCGCGCCAACGACGACGAAGGCGGCGAACGGAATGAAGAACCAGCCGAGATTGAGCAGGAATTCCTTGGCGAACGGGAAGGTCAGCGACGACGAGAACGGCGCTTGCCCGTTGCGCATGATGATCCATGCCGCGATGCCCGCGATCAGGAATTCGAAGGCGAGCCGCGCCTTGCCAGAAAAGCCGAGATGCGATTGCTTCGTGACTTTGAGGTAGTCGTCGTAGAAGCCGATGGCGCCGAAGCCCAGCGTCACGAACAGCACCACCCAGACATAGACGCTGGTGAGGTTTGCCCACAAAAGCGAGGATATGACGATGCCGGTCAGGATCATCAGGCCGCCCATCGTGGGCGTGCCGGCTTTCTTGAAGTGCGTCTGCGGACCGTCGGCGCGGATCGGCTGGCCCTTGCCTTGCCTGATGCGCAGCGAATTGATGATGGTCGGTCCGAAGATGAACACGATCAACGCCGCGGTGATCAGCGAGCCGCCGGTCCTGAAGGTGATATAGCGAAAGACGTTGAAGGCCGTGAACCGGTCCGCAAATTCAACGAGCAGCGTCAGCATGCTTTGTTCGTCCCCCAGACCTGTCAGGTCTGTCTTGAAAATTCAGTTTCGGCCGGAAATTTCTTGAGCAAGGCGTCGACCAGCTTCGAAAAGCCGATCCCCTTCGACGACTTGATCATAACAACGTCACCTGGCTTGATCGTATCGATCAGAACCGGTCTCAAATCTTCAGTCCCAGCGCGGTAGGCAACCTGGATATCGGCAGGAAGCGCCTCGGCAAGATGCTGCATCTGCGGCCCGCCAAGCAGCACCGTCGACGTCTCGGTGCCGACGATGAGTTCGCTCAGGGCTGCGTGCAGCTTGGCCGAATGGTCGCCAAGTTCGAGCATGTCGCCAAGCACGGCAACACGCCGACCGTCGCCGGAAACCGGCGTCGTGTTGAGCAGTTCCATTGCCGCCTTCATGGAAGCGGGATTGGCGTTGTAGCTTTCGTCGATAAGCGTGAACGGGCCTTTCGGATGGTGCAACAAATGCCGCTTGCCACGGCCCTGCTCGGCAGAAAGATCGCTCAGCGCCAATGCCGCCTTAGCGACATCCGCGCCAACGAGATGGGCTGCGCCCAGCACGGCAAGCGCGTTCTGCACCATATGGCGGCCGGGCGCGCCGATGCGAAGCACCATTTCCTTGCCGGCGATCTTGGCCGTCACCGTCGAATGGTCGGCGTGCTGCACGCAATCGATCAGGCGATAGGTGGAGCGCGCATTTTCGCCGAAACCGTAGACGCGCTGCACGCCGGCCGCCCGCGCCATCTTGTTCAGGATGTTGGCGCGCTGGTCGTCGCGGTTGAGCAAGGCCGCGCCTTCCGGTTCGATGCCCTCGAATATCTCGGCCTTGGCCTTGGCGATCTCGTCGAGGTTCTTGAAGAAGCCGAGATGCGCCGCGGCGATCAGCGTGATGATGGCGACATGCGGCCTCACCATCTTGACCAGCGGCCTGATTTCGCCGGGATGGTTCATGCCGATCTCGAACACCGCATACTGCGTATGTTCGGGAAGACGCGCCAGCGTGAGCGGCACGCCCCAGTGATTGTTGAACGACTTGTCCGACGCATGGACAGAGCCAACCGAGCCAAGCACGCGCCGAAGCGCTTCCTTGGTCGTCGTCTTGCCGGCCGAACCGGTAACGGCGATGATCTTGCCCTTCGACCTTTCCCGCGCGGCCATGCCGAGCTTTTCCAGCGCAACAAGCACGTCGGGAACGACAATCATCGGCGCGGTAAGACGCCCAAGCGCCGGCAACTTGCCTTCGGCGATGACGAGGACGGCGGCGCCCGCCTTTACAGCCGCTGTCGCGAAATCATGACCGTCCATCGCCTCGCCCTTGATGGCGAAAAAGGCGTCGCCCGGCTGCAGGCTGCGGCTGTCGATGGAAATGCCCGAAATCCCTTCCGGCATGGAGCCCAGCGGGCGTCCGCCCATTGCCGCGACAAGCGCATCCGAGGTCCACAAGAAACTCATGCCGCGCGATCCTTCAGCGCCGCCCGCACTTCCTCGTGGTCGGAGAACGGAAAGGTTTCCGCCCCGATCGTCTGGCCTTCCTCATGGCCCTTGCCGGCCACGATCAGGGTGTCGCCGGCGTGAAGCATCTGGACGGCTTCATGGATCGCCTTGCGGCGGTCGCCGATCTCGACCGCGCCTGGTGCCGCGACCATGATCGCAGCGCGAATATCGGCCGGCACCTCCGAGCGCGGATTGTCGTCCGTCACGATGGTGACATCGGCCAGCCGCGTGGCAATCTCGCCCATGATCGGGCGCTTGCCGCGGTCGCGGTCGCCGCCGCAGCCGAACACGACGACGACGCGGCCTGTCGTGAACGGCCGCACCGAAGTCAGCACATTCTCGAGCGCGTCGGGCTTGTGCGCGTAATCGACATAGACCGGCGCGCCTTCCCTTGTCGTGCCGACGAGGTCGAGACGGCCCGGCGCACCTTGCAGTCTTTCCAGAGCCATCATCGCCTTGGCGACCGGAGTTCCGGTCGAAATGGCAAGGCCGGCCGAGACAAGCGCGTTTGAAATCTGGAAATCGCCCGCCAATGGCAGGTCGATCTCGTAGAGGGTGCCGTCGGCCTCGACCTCGGCCCGCTGGCGGTGCCGCTCATGTTCCACCCGCTTCAGCTTCAGGAACGAACCGTGGCGTCCCACGGTCCGCACATCGAGCTTGGCCGCTTGCGCTGCCCTTATCGTAGGCTCGGACCACGGATCATCGGCAAAGATCACCGCCGGCGCGCCCTTCGGCAGCAGCGTATCGAACAGACGAAGCTTGGCCCGGTGATAGTCCTCGACCGTTGGGTGATAGTCCATGTGGTCGCGGCCAAGATTGGTAAATCCGCCGGCGGAGAGCCGCACGCCGTCGAGGCGGCGCTGGTCGAGACCGTGGCTGGACGCTTCCATCGAGGCGTGCGTCACGCCCGCGTCGGCCAGTTCCTTGAGCAGCAGGTGCAAGGCCACCGGATCAGGCGTCGTCAGCGAGCCATATTCGTTGCGGCCCGGCGCAACCACCCCGGTGGTGCCGATAGATGCAGCGGCAAACCCGGCATGTTCCCAGATCTGGCGCGTGAAGGCGGCAACGGATGTCTTTCCGCTCGTGCCCGTCACCGCAACCATCGTTGCCGGCTGCTTGCCGAAGAAGCTCGCCGCCGACAGCGCCAGCGCCAAACGCGGATCGTCAACGACCACCACGGGAATTGACAGGTCGGAAAGTGCGCCGCCTTTGCCGGTTACTATCGCAACCGCGCCTCGCTTGGCTGCGTCCGAGGCATATGTCGCACCATCGGCCTTAGTGCCGGAAAGGGCAAAGAACAGCATGCCGGGCTGGATTTGTCGCGAGTCCGACGAAATCCCGGTAATCTCCGTGTCGGAGGCAAGCGCCCCTTCGACAGGCAGTATGCCGGTTAGATTTTTCAGCTTCATCTAAATCCAGTCGCAATAGCAGATGGGCACCAACGCGCCCGTAGAATCACTCGTAGGAAACCAGCGTTGCCGCATTTTCATGGCTGAAATCCGGCTCAACGCCAAGCATCGAAGCCGAACGGCGAATGATGTTTGCAACGATTGGCGCGGCGTTCGAGCCGGCAGTCGCACCCATGCCCGGCTTTTCCGGCTGCGGTTCATCAACAATGGACAGGACGATATATTGTGGATCATCCATCGGGAACGACGCCACAAACGCATTGAAACGCTTGTCGCCTGAATAGCGGCCGTTCACGACCTTTTCGGCCGTACCGGTCTTGCCACCGACGCGATAGCCCGGAACCTCGGCCCGCTTGCCCGATCCCTTCTCGGCATTGAGCCGGTAGAGATAGCGCATGTCGTTGCTCGTCTTTTCGCTGACGACCTTCTTGGCTTCTGCCATCGCCTGTTCCTGCGTGCGCGGCAAAAATGTCGGCTCCATCAGGTAGCCGCCGTTCATCAAGGCGGCGCAGCCGACAGCAGTTTGCAGAGGCGTCGTCGAGACGCCGTGTCCGAAGGCGATGGTGATGGAGTGAACCTTCTTCCAGACCTTCGGCTCGGTCGGGCGCGCGACTTCCGGCAGTTCGGTCTGCATCTTCTCGAGAATGCCCAGCCGGTGCAGGAATTCGCGGTGGCCCTCGATGCCGACCACGTCAGCTTCCTTCGCGGAACCGATGTTCGAGGAATAGATGAAGACCTCCGGCACCGTCAGCACGCGATGCTTGCCGTGGAAGTCGCGGATGGTCTGGTGGCCGATGGTGATCGGGCGGGTCGCGTCGAAGGTGCTGTCCAGCGACACCTTGCCGGAATCCAGCGCCATCGCCGTCGTGAAGCTCTTGAAGGTCGAGCCCATCTCATAGAGCCCCGCGGACATGCGGTTCAGCCGGTCCTTGTCCTGGGCGTTGTAGGGGTTGTTCGGATCGAAGTCCGGAACCGACGCCATCGCCACGACCTCGCCGGTCTTGACGTTGAGAACGACGGCGCCGGCAGCGATTGCATGGTATTTTTCAAGGGCGGCGGCAATCTCGTCATGCACGATGTGCTGCACGCGCAGATCGACCGACAAGCGGACGGGCTCTAGGTCCTTGGCAATGGCGAGCCCCGACTGCTGAAGGTCAGCCAGCCCTTGGCCGTCAATGTACTTTTCCAGGCCGGATATGCCCTGGTTGTCGATGTTGGTCAGGCCGACGATGTAGGCTGCCGTTTCGCCTGCGGGATAGAAGCGGCGCTTTTCCGTCCGAAAACCGATGCCGGGAATGCCCAGTTGCAGGATTTCGGCCTGCTGCTTCGGCGTCAACTGGCGTTGCAGCCATACGAAGCCCGCGCCGCTCTTCAGCTTGTTGTAGGTCTGTTCGTAATCGATTTCCGGCAGGACGGTCGCGAGCTTCTCGATTGCCTCGTCAGCATCCACGATATGGCGCGGTTCTGCATAGAGCGACGACGTCTTGATATCGGTCGCCAGCACTTCGCCATTGCGGTCGACGATATCCGGACGAGAGGCCGTGACGCGACTGGCCGGCGCGCCCGATGTGTCCGGATCCTGGAAACCGAGATAGACGAGGCGGCCGCCGATGGTGGCGTAGATGCCGAAGAACACCGCCATGGTGAGAACGACGCGCGTCTTTGTCTTACCGCCGGTTGCCTTGCGGGCGGCATCGACGACAATCGAACCGTCTTCGCTGACGGCCCGGGTTCGCTTGAACGGGTTCAACCTGAGCTTCATTCCACCGCTCCGGTCTTGGTCGGGTCAAGCAGTTCATCACCGGTGCCTGCGGCATCCGCCGACGTGATGTCTTCAATCGTCAAAGGGCGCGGCGGCAACACATCAAGGCCCGCAAACTGGTGCGGATTGACCGGCTCAAGTCCCAGTTGCTCCTGATACCGCTCCACCAACCGCTGCAGCCGCGACGGTTGGGTCAAAAGGCTCCAGTCGGCCTTCAACAGGTCGATCGTGTCTTCTTCCGTGCGGATCTGCACCTGCAGCTTGCGAACATTATCGAGCTGCTCTTCGGCATCTCGCTTGATCGTATAGGTCATCGCCGCCGAAGCGACCATGACTGCTATCAGGACGATGTCACTGGTGCGGAACACGTGCTTACCTCTCTCCCGATTGGTGGATGCCGGGAAGCTTTGGAAGGCCGAAAATCGAAAAGTCTTCACCGCGCGCCGGAGCTTCGGTGCGGATGGCGGCGCGCAAGCGGGCGGAACGCGCGCGCGGGTTATGCGCCACTTCGGCGTCGCCCGGCGTGATCCCGCCGCCCAATTTCTGGAAAGTTGCAGTCCGCGCTTGCGCCTCAGGCATATGGCGTGAGCCGGCGGCGGCATCGGCGCGGTCGGCGATGAAGCGCTTGACGATCCTGTCTTCCAGCGAATGAAACGTCACCACGGCCAGACGTCCGCCCGGCTTCAGCACTTTTTCGGCAGCGATCAGCGCCTTGGCCAATTCACCAAGCTCGTCGTTGACGTAGATGCGCAGCGCCTGGAAAACGCGCGTTGCCGGATGGATCTTGTCCTTGGGCGCACGGCCGATGTGGGTCTCGATGGCATCCGCCAGGTCGAGCGTGCGCTCGAACGGCTTCTTTTCGCGACGCGCCTCGATCATGCGGGCAATGCGGCCGGCGTGGCGCTCTTCGCCAAGAAAACCGAAGATGCGCGCGAGGTCGCCGGACTTGAGCCTGTTGACGATGTCGGCGGCGCTCGGCCCGGCCTGCGCCATGCGCATGTCGAGCGGACCGTCGGTCCGGAAGGAAAATCCCCGCTCGGCCTGATCGAGCTGCATCGACGACACGCCGATGTCCAGCACCACCCCGTCAGCCTCGTCTACCTGCTCGGCAAGCGATGAGAACGGCGCCTGCACCAGCCGCAGGCGTCCTTGCGACTGCGTCTCCAAAGCCTTGCCGGCAGCGATTGCATCGGGGTCGCGGTCAATCGCCACCACGGACGCGCCGCTGTCCAGGATTGCCCTGGTGTAGCCGCCGGCACCGAAGGTCCCGTCAATGATGACGTCGCCCTCATTCGGCGCCAAGGCTTCCAGCACCTCGGCAAGAAGGACCGGAATGTGACGGGTCAGTCCGCCAACGGCGCTGTTGTCATCGCCGCGACCCGTGATCATTCCGGTCGCTCCCCAGGCTTCGTCCCCTGTCGAAGCTTCAACAGCCTCGCCCGCGCTTCCGCCCCATAGGCGGCAAGCCGGCCAGGCTCCCAGATCTGAAAGAATTGGCCGCGGCCGACGAAGGCCACTTCCGCGCCAATTCCGGTATGTTCCCTGATGAAGTCCGGAACCGTGATGCGCCCGTCCTGGTCGAGCTTCAAAAACGTCCCGTCGCCATGACAGAAAAACGACATGTCGTCCGCGGTCTGGAGAAACGGGTCCTCCTGCGCGATGCGCTCTTCGTAACGGTCGAGCAGGTCGAGACCACCGACATCCATCGCAGGAACATCGAGACAGCGCAGCGCGTAAAGCTCGGTATAGCCGCGCTTCTGCACGACGGAGCGGAAATGCGCCGGCACCGAGACGCGCCCCTTGGCGTCTATCCTGTTCACTGAGTTCGACAGAAATCGGTCCATTACGCGCCACAGCCGCTTGCGCCGCTGCATCCCTCCCCGTCTTCACGCCGCCGCGGCGCGTCTGTTGGCGATTCTCACCGTCCAAAAGGGCAAATTCCGTCGCACGGAAAGCCGCTGCGGCTGCCCGTCTGGCGTACGCTTCACCCTGACACGAAACGAAGGCTTGAATCTCGATATGGGATACCATGGGCAACTATGGGCGTCAACGGGAACAGGCTCGGTTGTCCGCTCGCTTCGACCTCACGAAGCACTTGTGCGGCATGCTCGCCTTTATGTTCCATTAAGACTAACGAACCGTTTAGAAACAGTCTGGCGCAACGCCTGTCTCTTGCAGCGAACGCAGCACAGGCATAGCGTCAGCCTGCGTTTCTGCAGAATGAAGAAAGTTGCCTATAAATGTCCGATACCCCGTCGAGGTCCGGTAACGCCAAGTCCCGCGCCGCAGCCCTTTCCCACCTTCGCCGTGCTTCGCTCAAAAAGGGAGATTCCATCCCGCTGCCGCTGACCATGGCCGCGGTTTTCCATGCTCCGGGCGACGCCACCGGCTTCCACCAGTACGGCCGCTTCAGCAACCCGACCTGGGACGCGGTAGAGCACATGATCGCCCACATGGAAGATGCGCCCTGCGTCGGCTTCCCTTCCGGCATGGGCGCGATTTCCGCCGTTTTCTTCGCGCTTTTGCAGGCCGGCGACCGCGTCCTCATCGCCAGCGACGGCTATCCGACCACGCGCGGCATCGGCGACCGCTTCCTGAAGAAGTTCGGCGTCGAATACGACACCCGCCCGACTGCAACATTCCTCGATGGCGGCTTTGCCGGCTACAAGCTGGCTTTCATGGAAACGCCGTCCAATCCCGGCCTCGACATTTGCGACATCGCCGCCGTGGCCAAGGCGGCCCATGCCGCCGGTGCGTTGCTGGTCGTGGACAACACCACGATGACCCCGCTCGGTCAGCGCCCGCTCGATTTCGGCGCGGATATCGTCGTTGCCGCCGACACCAAGGCGCCTAACGGCCATTCCGACGTGCTGTTCGGCCATGTCGCCAGCCGCAATCCCGACATCATTGAAGCCGTGAGGGATTGGCGCAAAACCTGCGGCGCGATCCCCGGCCCGTTCGAGGCATGGCTGGTGCATCGCGGCCTGGAAACGCTGGACGTTCGCTTCGAGCGCATGTGCGACACCGCCGAGTACATCGCGCCGCGCCTCAAGGCCCATCCCAAGGTGCGCACGGTCCGCTTCCCGGGCCTCGAAGGCGACCCGTCGCACAACCTCGCCCGCGCCCAGATGGAGCGCTTCGGCTTCCTGATAAGCTTCGTCGTCGCCTCCGAGGATGCCGCCGAGGATTTCATCAACGGTTGCGAACTGATGGAATCCGCAACCTCATTCGGCGGCGTGCACACGTCGGCCGAACGCCGCACGCGCCGCGGCGACATCGTGCCTCCCGGCTTTATCCGCATGTCGATCGGCTGCGAGCCGGCCGAAGAACTGTGGGAAGCGATCAAGGGATCGCTTGACCACCTCTCCGATTAGGCGACACGGCAAGGCTGTCCGGCGATTCAAGCCACTCTTGAATCGCCGTCACCGCCTTCCAGCGTATCCATCTGGAATAAAAGGAAAAATGCCAGCCGGCCTGTAAGCCGGGTTCTGTATGGCCTCCGCCCCTTGCGGCGCGGAAACGTGGCGGCCATTCATCTTGGACGCCTGTTGCCAGGCATCTCACGCAACCTACCCGGGCGGTGAGCCGGAAACAGCCCCCGAGGGTTTCCCCTCGCACCGCCCCTATTCGGTCTTGCTCCCGGTGGGGTTTACCATGCCGCTCCCGTTGCCGGTCGCGCGGTGGGCTCTTACCCCACCCTTTCACCCTTGCCACGAAATTCGTGGCGGTCTGCTCTCTGTGGCACTTTCCCTGGGGTCGCCCCCGCCGGCCGTTAGCCGGCACCGTGTTTCCATGGAGCCCGGACTTTCCTCACCCGCAGCCTTTCGGCTCTCGCAGGTGCGGCCGCCCGGCCAGCTGGCAGCGCGTATAAAGGGGCTAGCCAGCCAAAACGCAACTAAAAAGCAGCCGCAGCCGTCAAATCGACGAGCCGAGCGCCGCCATCTGCACCTTCACCTTGCTGCAATAGGCAGACGAGATCGGGTTCATGCGCCGCGCCGCATGGCCCGCATTGTACTTCAGGATCGTCCCGCACGTCGTGCCGCCGCCGAGGTCGTGCGCCATGGCGAGGTACTTCATGCCGTACTTGATGTTCGTCTCGGGATTGAACAGCCCCTTGGCGGAGCCGCTGTAGCCCATCATCCGGGCCGTTGACGGCTTGATCTGCATCAGGCCGATCTCGCCCGCGCTTCCGACGACATTCGTGCGGTAGTTGCTCTCGACCTTGATGACCGCGTGCGCCAGCGAAACCGGCACTCCGTAGCTCGCCGCATAACGCGCGATGATCGTGTTGAAACGCGGCCCGCTCACCGAATTGGAAGCAACCTGCTTGGTCTCGTTCTTTTGCTTCCTGGCCGCAGCCTTGGTGGTTTTCTTGGGCGAGACAGCGTCCGCCTTGGCGCTCTTGTCCGCAGACTGCTTTTTCTCGGCCTTCTTGGCCGCAGCTTGCGATTGGGCGGTCCCGATCACGCCGGGCAGTTCCATGCGCCCTGCCTGCGCCGTGCTTGTGGCAATAGTGAACACACCAGCGGCAATAGCCACCGTCAGAACGGACAACTTCTTCATGAGATCCTATACTAATTTGGCCGTGGGAATGTATTCACACGGAAGGGCTTCATCGAGGCTGGAACATCTTGCAAAAGACGCCCGGAACCTGCTCGGCCTGCGCTTTGAAGGCTGAAATTGTGCCAAAGAAGGCGGATCAAGTCACTTTGGGTGACACGTTGTAATCTGAACCGCTCTGTTTCAGACTTGGCTTAGACTTGGTTTAACCGATGCGAGCAACGATGCCAGCGTACGCCTCGTCGAGCCATCGGCAATTCCGTCCACGCGGCGCGGCCGGAAATGGCGCTGGAATGCCTCGACGACGATTTCGGTTTGGCGATCGAATTTTCCCGTAATTTCCACGCCATAGCCGTAGAGAGCCAGCATGGATTGCAGCTCTTCGACGGCGTGTCCCTCGTCGCCCAGTTGCGACACGCGCCCGCGCCTGATCGGCGCCGGCTTCACCAGATGCCCCACGCCTGCCTCGAACAATCTCGGCCAAGGGAACTTCTCGCCAGGATCGACCTTGCGGCCAGGTGCCACATCGGAATGCGCCAGTACGAACTCCGGCGCGATGCCGTGGCGGCCGATGATGCCGCGGCAAAGACCGATCACCGCATCGATCTGGACCTTCGGGAATTTCGGATAGCCAAGCGCATGGCCGGGATTGACGATCTCGATGCCCACCGAACGCGAATTGGTATCCGTCACGCCGCGCCACGAACTCTTTCCGGCGTGCCAGGCGCGGTCGCTTTCGCGGACCATCTGCACGATGCGGCCGTCCTCATGAACAAGGTAATGCGACGACACCTCGCTTGCCGGGTCGCACAGCCAGGCTTCCGCGCCCTGCCCGGTTTCCATCCCGGTATAGTGCAGCACGATCATGTCGGGCTTGCGCGTACCTTCGCGCGGTCCGAAATTCGGAGAAACCCTGACTTCCGCTCCGGCGTGGTCGGGCAGGAAACCGCTCATGCCGCTTGCAGGCTCCGCTCGATAAGCTCGTAGGCGGCGTTGATGGCAGCCAGGCGGGTCGTTGCGATCTTGATGAATTCCTGCGGCAGGCCGCGCGCGATCAGCCTGTCGGGATGATTGTCGGCCACCAGCTTGCGGTAGTGCTTCTTGACCTCGACCAGCGTCTTGCCGCGCTCGATGCCCAGCACGACATAGGGGTCCGCATCGCCCAGGTCGACATGGCGCGCCAAAATCGTCTCGTAATGCGCGTCTTCGATCTCGAAGATTTCGGCGATACGGCGCAGGAACTGGCCTTCGCGTTCATGCAACACGCCATCGGCGGTCGCGATGTAGAAGAGACCGTCGAGGATATCTTCCAGCATCATGCAGTTGTGCGCGCCGTTGCCGCACAGCCCGGCCATCTGCTCGGCATAGGCCTCGAAACCGGCAATATCGCGCTTGGCGAGATCGTAGAGGCGGGCCACATTGCGCGCCTCTTCCTTCGGAACCTCGAAAATGGACTGAAAAGCGCGCACCTCGTCTTGCGTGACGACGCCGTCCGCCTTGGCCATCTTGGCTGAAAGCGCGATCATCGCCACGGAGAACGCAACCCTGCGCCGCAATTCGGGGTCGCCAGCGAACACCGTCCGCACGGCTTCCACGACTTCCACCACCCCATGGGACGCGGAAGCCGATATGCGCTGGATGAATTCACCGATGCGAAGCCAGATCGACATGCGCGCTTCATAAAGCGAACGCCCCGCCGCTATCAAGCTATGATCGGTCTCTGCGTGCGGATTGGCCGCGCAAAAAGAAAAGGCCGGCGATTGCCGGCCTTCCCTGACATATGAAGCGGATTACTGTGCTGGCGCAGGTGCAGGCTGCACGGGCGTCATGGCACCATCATCGGCAGCACCATCCGAAGGCGCAGGCGTAATGCTCTGCGTCGTGGAGTTATCGGTAGCCGGCGGGGTCGTCGCATCCGGCGTTGCCGGCGTCATCGGCTGCTCGGCGGCCGGAGGATTGGTGCTTTGGGTGGTCGTCGTGTCTGTCCCGCTGTCACTGCAGGCAGCAACGCCGAAAAGGGCAAGGGCAGAAACCGACGCCAGAATGAGCTTCTTCATCATATCTCTCCTTCACAATAACGCCCCCGTTTGGGCGGGCGGTCGAGGAGGTAATGTCGGGCGTGCCGATCCGTTTCATAACGTTGCGTTTCGATCTGTAACAACGTCTCCTCGCAAACAACCGGTCAAAACCGTTGTCGATCAATCCATTGCGGTCTAACAGGCATAGAAAATGTCATCGGAGAGCGGGCGATGCCGAACGCCAAGTGGGATTTCTGGATCGATCGCGGCGGCACCTTCACCGACATCATCGGCCGGGACCCGCAAGGCCGCTTCCATTCCCGCAAACTCCTGTCGGAAAGCCCCGAGGCCTACACGGACGCCGCCATTCAGGGCATCCGCGACCTTCTCGGCCTGAAACCCCCGCAGCCTGTCCCGTCGCACCTGATCGGCGACCTCAAGATGGGCACGACGGTCGCCACCAACGCGCTGCTCGAACGCAAGGGCGACCGCGTCCTGCTCCTCATCACCAAGGGGTTCCGCGATGCGCTTCGGATCGCCTATCAGGCGCGGCCCGACATCTTTGCCAAAGAGATCATCCTGCCCGAGCAGCTCTATGAGCGGGTGGTCGAGGTGGACGAACGCGTCCTCGCCGACGGGTGCGTCGAGCGGCTGCTCGACATTGCGGACGTAATGCCAGCCATCGAACAGGCAAAGGCCGACGGCATCGATGCCGTCGCCATCGTCTTCATGCATGCGTGGAAATATCCCGACCACGAAAACGCCGTCGCCAAGGTCTGCCGCAAGCTTGGCTTCGGCCAGATCTCGGTCAGCCATGAAGTCTCACCCCTGATCAAGCTGGTCGGGCGTGGCGACACCACGGTCGTGGATGCATACCTCTCGCCGATCCTGTCGCGCTATGTCCGCAACGTGGCGCAGGAGCTCGGTCTTTCAGGCCCACGGGCAGAGCCCGCAAGTGCGACCGCACGTCGGCCGTCGTCGGCCGCCCCGGCGGAGGCAAGCGAGCAAAGCGAGCGCTCGGCCGTGAGCCCGAGACTAATGTTCATGATGTCCTCGGGCGGCCTGACCGCGGCGGATATGTTCCAGGGCAAGGATGCGCTTCTGTCGGGGCCGGCCGGCGGCGTCGTCGGCATGGTGGAAACCGCAAAGCTTGCCGGCTTCGGCAAGGTCATCGGCTTCGACATGGGCGGCACGTCGACCGACGTTGCGCATTATGACGGCACCTACGAACGCGCCTTCGATACAGAGGTGGCCGGCGTCCGGGTGCGCGCGCCGATGATGCGCATTCACACTGTCGCTGCCGGCGGCGGTTCCATCCTCCACTACGAGGCTGGCCGCTTCCGGGCAGGTCCCGACTCCGCCGGCGCCAACCCCGGCCCCGCCTGCTACCGGCGGGGCGGACCGCTCACGGTCACCGACGCCAACGTGATGCTGGGCAAGCTCCAGCCCGACCTGTTTCCGGCAATCTTCGGCCCCGCTCAGGACGAGACATTGGACGCCGGCATCGTGCGCCAGAAATTCGAGGAGTTGGCAACCGAGATCGGTGACGGCCACACTCCTGAAGCGGTGGCGGAAGGCTTCGTCACCGTCGCGGTCGAGAACATGGCCAATGCCATCAAGAAGATTTCGGTCCAGCGCGGCTACGATGTCACCGAATACCTGCTTAACTGTTTTGGTGGAGCCGGTGGCCAACACGCTTGCCTTGTGGCGGATGCGCTCGGCATGGAAGCCGTGCTCATCCATCCCTTCTCGGGCCTGCTTTCCGCCTATGGCATCGGCTTGTCATCGATTTTCGCCTCGCGCCAGCAAGCACTGCTTCAACCACTGGAAGACACATCCTTGCCGGCAATCGACCAACTGATCGGCTCGCTCAAGCAGGCGGTCGAGGACGAACTTGCAAAACAGGGCGTTGCCAGCACGGCAATTGCCGTGAAGCCGGTCCTCCACATTCGCTATGACGGGACGGATAGCTCGCTTCCGGTAGACTTCGGGCACGGATCGATCGAGCAGGCGAGGACGAGTTTCGAGGCCGATCACAAGGCCCGCTTCGGCTTCATCTATGACGGCAAGCCAATGGTCGTCGAAGCCGTCGGCGTCGAGGGCTTTGATACCAGCACCAAGGGGTTGGGCGAGCTTGATTCAGATATCGAGGACATCGCCGCAACCTCCTCGCAAAGCGGCAGGATTTTTGTCGAGGGCGACTGGCGCGATGCCGGCGTTTTCCTTCGTGAGCAACTGAAGCCGGGCCACAGGATTGCCGGTCCTGCGCTGGTGATCGAGCCGAACCAGACGATCGTCATCGAGCCCGGCTGGCAGGCGACGATTACGCCCAAGAACCACGTCCTGATGCGCCGCATCGAAAAGAAGCGCCGTCAGGAAGCCCTCGGCACCAAGGCCGATCCGGTCATGCTGGAAGTGTTCAACAATTTGTTCATGTCAATTGCCGAGCAGATGGGCGTCACGCTCCAGAACACCGCCTATTCCGTCAACATCAAGGAACGGCTGGATTTCTCATGCGCGGTGTTCGACCGCACCGGCGCGCTGGTGGCCAACGCCCCGCATATGCCGGTGCATCTGGGCTCCATGGATCGGTCGGTGGAAACCATCATCCGGCTCAACGCCGGCAATGTCCGCCCCGGCGATGTGTTCGCGCTCAACGCGCCCTACAATGGCGGCACGCACCTGCCCGACATCACGGTGGTGACCCCCGTATTCGATGACAGGCAAGAGGAAATCCTGTTCTGGACCGCCTCGCGCGGCCATCATGCCGATGTCGGCGGTACAGCCCCCGGCTCGATGACGCCGCTGGCAACGACCGTCGATGAGGAAGGCATCCTTTTCGACAATTTCCAGATCGTCGAACGCGGCCGCTTCCGCGAAGCGGAACTGCACACTCTGTTAACCGACCATCCCTACCCGGCGCGCAATCCGCGCCAGAACGTCGCCGACCTGAAGGCGCAGATCGCCGCCAATGAAAAAGGCACTGCGGAACTCAGGAAAATGGTCGCCCATTTCGGGCTCGATGTCGTCGAGGCCTATATGGGCCATGTTCAGGACAACGCCGCCGAAAGCGTGCGCCGCGTGCTGGAACGCTTGCCCGACAGTTCCGAATACGAATACCCGACCGATACCGGACAGGTAATCAAGGTCAGGATCACCGTGGATCGCGCCAATCGGGAGGCCACTGTCGATTTTACCGGCACCTCGCCGGTGATGAAGAACAATTTCAACGCGCCCGAACCGGTCACCCGCGCCGCGGTTCTCTATGCTTTCCGCGTCATGGTGGAAGACAACATCCCGATGAATGCCGGATGCCTCAGGCCCATCAACATCATCGTCCCCGACGGCTGCATGCTGAAGCCCTCCTATCCGGCAGCCGTGGTGGCCGGCAATGTCGAGACCTCGCAGCACGTCACCAATGCGCTGTTCGGGGCCATGGGGGCGCTTGCCAACGCGCAGGGCACCATGAACAACCTGACCTTCGGCAACGACGCCTACCAGTACTACGAAACCATCTGCTCCGGTTCGCCTGCCGGCCTGAAAAACGATGGCACGGGTTTCGCGGGCACCTCCGGCGTGCACACGCACATGACCAACTCTCGCCTCACCGACCCGGAGGTGCTGGAACTGCGTTTCCCGGTCGTGCTGGAAGATTTCCATATCCGCGAGGGTTCCGGCGGCAAGGGAAAATGGAGCGCCGGCGACGGCACGCAGCGCACCATTCGTTTCCTTGAAAAGATGGAATGCGCCATCCTGTCCTCGCACCGCAACCGCCCGCCGCTAGGTCTGGCAGGCGGCGAAAACGGCGAGCAGGGCTCGACCAAGGTGCGGCGCAACGACGGTGCGGTCGAGACCCTGAAAGCTTGCGACCAGACCGTGCTGGATCGTGGCGAGGCCGTTATCGTAACCACACCGACACCAGGCGGATACGGAAAGGCTTAACCAGCCCCGTCATCCGACCCTCACGCGCCTGCCCGCCCGCATCGATGCCTTCGATCTCAATGCCGCGCGACAGGCTGCGTGACGTGCTGGAATCAGAATCTGCACGCGTTGGCGCAAGCCCTTGTTTCGAAACACTCTATCGCGGCTACGCTGCGCTCGCCGTCATCACCGCGGCTGGCGCAGCGGCAGAATAAGCGCCGACACCAGCCTCTGCGGCCGGTAGTTGAACTTGGACGGCGTCAGCCCCATGCGCACCACTACCAATTGCTCCGAAGGCACGATCGCGACCGACTGGCCGTCATGACCTTCCAGCCAGTATGTATCGCTGGGCAGCCCCCAACTCTCGCCGGCACCGGACACTTCTTCGTCTCCCGGGCCGGAAATCCATAGCTGGCCCTTGGCATAGGTGCCATTGGAAGCCGGCGCCACCTCGCGCATCCATGTCACGAAGCCGGCCGGCAGGATTTCCTGCCCGTTCCATCTTCCGTCCTCGAGCAGAAACTGGCCGAACCGTGCCCAGTCTTGGGCCGTGGCGTAAAGATAGGAGGAGCCTACGAAGGTGCCGCGCTCGTCCGTCTCCAGCACGGCGCTGCGCATGCCGAGCGGATCGAACAGCGTCTTGCGCGGCCAGCCGATCGCTTCCTGCGGGTTCGCGAGCGCATCTTGCCACAGCCGAGACAGGATCATTGCCGTGCCGCTCGAATAGGAAAACACCGCACCCACCTCGCCCGCCAACGGCTTGGCTTCGGCAAAGCCCGCCATGTCCGATTCGAGGTAGAGCATGCGCGTGACGTCGGTGACGTCGCCATAATCCTCGTTGAATTCGAGGCCGCTCGACATCGCCATCAGGTCGGACACGCTGATCGCCGCGCGGCCGTCTACGCCCCAAGGCTTGGCAAGGTTCCTGCCGTCCACGCCGATCCTGCCGCCCTTGACCAGCGTCCCTAGGATGGCAGCATTGACCGTCTTGGTCATCGACCAGCCCAAAAGCGGCGTCTTCTGGTCGAAACCTTCGCCATAGCGCTCGCCAACGATCCTGCCGTCCTTGACGACGACAACCGCACGCATTCCAACGCCGGTCAGCGCCTTGTCATCGAGGATAGCCGCCACGTCTGCCGACTGTGACGGTTCGATCCGATCTCCTTCCGGCCACAGCGCATCGGCAGGCGCAGAAGACGGCAGCGCCGGTCCAGCGAGTTCCCTCGCCTTCGCCACGTCACCGTCCGGCACATTCGTGCAACCGAGCCCGCCACGCACCACGGCAACGCTTTTGCCCAGAACGCCGAACAGGCCCGCCGAAACGGCACCGGCCTCCCTGTCGACGGAAACCGACATCAGCTTGAGCAACGGGTGGCCCGGCGCCTGGACATCGACCGCCAGCACCTCGTCCGGGTCACGGCCGGCAAGGAACACATTGGAGCAGACGATCTTGGCGGAATAGCCCGATCCCACCCGGATCAGGTCCGGCGGTGCGAAATAGAGCCATGCGAATACGCCGATGATCGCAAGCATGAGCAGCACCAGAAGCCATTCGACGATCTTGAGCAGAATCCGCATTCCAAACCTTTTCAAAACCGCTGGCGCTTGCGCAAATCGCCCCCGCACTCTCGAATGCCATCAATCGAATATCAACCATGTTGATAGATGACGGTGAGGCAACGCGACGATAGAAGCAGGGAGTGGCGGCAGGCAATGCACGCCCCTCATCTCGACTTTGGCCTGACGGAACTTGGGGGAACTGATGCGCAAATTTGCGCTGCTGGTTGCATTGACGCTGCTTAGTGCCTGCACCACCATCGATGACCTCGCTCCCGTCAGCGGCCCGTCCGCTTCCGGCACCTCCCACGCACCAAGGTTCCAGGACAGGGACCCTCACGAATGGACCGGTCGCGCGCCCTGGCATTACGCGGTCCACGGTACCGACGTTTCCAAATACCAGACTTCCGTGGACTGGCAGCAGGTCAAGGCCAGCGGTATCTCGTTTGCCTTCATCAAGGCAACCGAAGGCGGCGACCGCGTCGACGACTATTTCCATGAACATTGGCGGGGAACCAAAAGCGCCGGAATCCTGCGCGCCGCCTATCATTTCTACTATTTTTGCCGCCCCGCGGCAGAGCAGGCACGCTGGTTCATCGAGAACGTTCCCAACGACCGCTCGGCGCTGCCCCCGGTGCTCGACATGGAATGGAATCCGCTGTCGCCCACCTGCAAGCTGCGGCCACCGCCTGAAACGGTGCGCAGCGAAATGAGCACCTTCCTGTCGATCATCGAGAGCCACTACGGCAAGAAGCCGATCATCTACACCTCGATCGACTTCTTCGACGACAACAATCTCTCGACCTTCAGGGGCTACCCCTACTGGTTGCGCTCGGTCGCCGGCCATCCCTCCGAGAAGTATGGCAGCCACCCGTTCACCTTCTGGCAATACACCGGCACAGGCGTTGTGCCGGGCATAAGAGGCGACGCCGATATCAACGTGTTCAACGGTTCGGCGGCCACATGGGACAAGTGGCTGCGGCAGAACACCCGTTGACAGCACGGAACCAGCCTGCTTTTCGACAACATTGGCGCACAGGACGCGCCGGGCAAACGCGGCGAATCGCCGTCCCAAGCCGGAAGGTTGTCATGCGACTGCATTCGATTGTTCTCGCGGCGCTGCTTTCAGCCGCGGCCGGTTCGGCAATGGCCGAGCAATGCGGCGGCGATTTCGATGCCTGGAAACAGGGCATCGTCTCGGAAGCGCGGGCCGCGGGCGTCGGCGAAAAAGGCCTGTCGGCATTCGAAGCGGCGAACATCGATCCCAAGGTGTTGGCGCGCGATCGTGCGCAGGGCGTCTTTTCGCAGACCTTCGTCCAGTTTTCCGGCCGCATGATATCAGACTACCGCCTCAAGCAAGGCGCGGCCAACCTCAAGAAATATGCCGATGTCTTTGCCCGCGCCGACCAGCAGTTCGGCGTTCAGCCGGCCATCATCACCGCCTTCTGGGCGCTCGAGACGGATTTCGGCGCGGTGCAGGGCGATTTCCACACGTTGAGCGCGCTGGTCACGCTCGCCCATGATTGCCGCAGGCCCCAACTCTTCCGTCCGCAGCTCGTGCCGCTGCTCACCCTTATCGATCGCGGCGTTCTGCCGGCCGACGTCAGCGGGGCGTGGGCCGGGGAAGTCGGCCAGACACAGATCCTGCCGTCAGACTATCTCGCGCGCGGCGTAGACGGCGACGGAGACGGTGTCGTGGACCTGCGCGGCAGTGCGCCGGATGTCATCATGACCACCGCCAACAAGGTGCTTTCCCGCGGCTGGAAGCGCGACCAGCCATGGGTCGAGGAAGTCCGGGTTCCCGACGACCTGCCCTGGGACCAGACAGGCCGCACCAACAAGTTGCCGCTGTCGAAATGGGCTGAATGGGGCGTAACTAGGCCAGACGGCACGCCTTTGATCGACAATGGCCTCAATGCCGGCCTTGCCCTGCCCATGGGCCGCAAGGGGCCTGCTTTCCTCGCCTACGACAATTTCGACGTCTACCTGCAGTGGAACCGGTCCTTCACCTATGCGCTGACGGCCGCCGTGCTCGCCACGCGCTTCGCAGGCGCGCCGCCCTACGATCCGCGCAATGCCGAACCCGGCCTGACCGGCGAGAGGATGAAGGAGCTACAGGCAAAGCTGGAAGCCAAGGGCTACGATGTCGGCACCGTCGATGGCATTTTGGGCACCAACACCCGCGAGGCTGTGCGGCAGGAACAGATGAAGCTTGGCCTCGCCGTCGACGGCTGGCCGACCGAGGAACTTCTCGCCAAGCTTTAGGCTTACGAGGCAGCTGCCCTACTGCCCTACTGCCCTAGTCCGCCATCGTTTCGAGGCTGGCGAAGCCTTCCGGCGCATCGCCTTCATCGAACGGCGTTGTGACCTCGACAAACGTATCCGGATAAAACCCGTTGAAGCGCGTTCGCAACGACAGCGAATAGGCCCCGATATGGCCGATCTCGATCCAGTCACCGGTATCGACCGTTTCCGGCAGCCAGAATGGCCGTGACAGGATATCGACGGAATCGCAGGTTGCGCCGCACACCTTGAACGGCACGATGTTCTTTTCGGAGCCATTACGCGAGCGGATGGCCGGATCGGGGATGAAGCGAGCCGGCAGCGTGATCTTTCCGGTCCACGAATCCGACAATGATGCCCAGATGCCGTCATTGATGTAGAGCCGCCTGCCCTTGCGCAACAAGACGCGCACGATCAGCGACAGGCAGCGCGCCACGATCACCCGTCCGGGCTCTGCCACCAGCGGCATCTGGTCGAACTGGTATTCTTTGATGTCCCCCGCCAGGCGCGACATGATTTGGCCGAGCGACGGCATCTCGACCTGCTTGCGGTTCGGATCGTGGCCGTACTCGGCCGGAAAGCCGCCGCCGACATCGAGGCCGGCGAGTTCGAAGCTCAACCGGTTGCGCACCCAGTCCGCCGAGGCCAGCGCCCGCTCATAGGTGTCCGGGTCTTCGATCTGGCTGCCGACATGGAAACACAGGCCCACCTTGTAGCCGGTCTTGGCCAGCCGCTCCGCCAGCTCCACGGCATAGGCTGGTCCCGCGCCGAACTTCTTGGACAATTCGTAGGCGGCATGGCCCTTGGTCTGCACCCGCACGAATACCGTGATCGCGCCGGGATCGATATCTAGCGCCCGCACCACCCGCGTCAGCTTGGCGATCTCGTCTTCATGATCCACCGAGATGACACGGATACGGTATTTTTCGAGAGCCAGCTTGATGTCGGCCAGCGCCTTTACGGGATGCATGTAGAGCATCTCCGCATCGTCCGACACCGCCCGCACCGCCGCGAATTCACCCGGAGATGCGACGTCGAAGGCCGTTACCCCGGCTTCCACCAGTGCCTTCAGGACAATGGGCTCGCCATTGGTCTTCACGGCATAGGCGGTCTTGCCCGGAAACATGCCCATGAACTGTACGGTGTCGGCTTTCAGCACCTGGGGCCGGAAACAATAGACCGGTTCGTCCGGGCGCAGAGCCAGAGCGGCATCGCGCGCATTTTCGAATCGCTGCATCAAGCGAATCCCTGTTTCGGGCGCAAAACTAATCCCGGCTGACGGAGAATGAAAACCCCTCCATGCCTCGCTCTCCTCACTTGGCGGGGTTAAATCTCGCCAATCAAGTTGAAGGTTGCAGTTTTCGGGTGGCTACGCGCCACAAAGTGCCTCAGAAGGCGGAACCGACACCTTCGGCGCGTTTTTTCAGGACTGCCCCAATGACAGTGATAACCGAGACGACCCAGCGCGAGCCGATGGCGCTGAAGGACTGGGTGCAATTGCTTGTGCTCGGCGCGATATGGGGCGGCTCCTTCTTCTTTGCCCGCATTGCGGTTGCGGAAGTTCATCCGCTCGTTCTGGTGTTTTTCCGCGTCTCCATTGCCGCGGTCGCACTCCACCTCTACCTCGCCATTCGCGGGCCCTCTTTCCGCATTGCCTTCGCTCACACCGGCCTGTTTTTCGCGTTGGCCTTGACCAACAACGTCATCCCCTTCTCCCTGATCTTTGCCGGGCAGACCGAACTGGGCGCTGGACTGGCAGCCATATTGAATGCCACGACGCCGTTCTGGACGCTCATCATCGCCAATTTTTTCACCGATGACGAAAAGCTCTCGCCGGGCAAGATTGCCGGCATCGCGCTCGGCATAGGCGGAACCGTCGTCATGATCGGCCCCGGCCTGTCATCCGGCCTCAGCGGCCCGGTCTGGGCCAAGTTTGCCTTGATCGGGGCAACGATATCCTACGCGGTGGCGCTGATGATCGCCCGCAAGTTCAGGACCGTTCCTCCGCCCGTCGTCGCGACAGGCCAATTGACGGCTTCGACCATCATGATGATCCCGGTCGTCCTCATCATTCAGGGGCCATCCGGCCTGTTCTCGGCAAGCCCGCCGGTGTGGGCAGCGGTATTGGCGTTGGCGATCCTGTCGACGGCTTTTGCCTATATTCTCTTTTTCAACCTCGTCGCGTCGGCTGGCGCAACCAACGCCTCATTGGTCACGCTCGTGGTGCCAGTCAGCGCCATCCTGCTCGGCGTGGCCTTCCTCGGCGAGCATCTGGAGGTGTTCGAAATCGTCGGCATGGCCATCATCGGCCTTGGCCTCGTGACCATCGACGGTCGTCTGCTTCACAAAAAATGACACGATCGCGCCACAATTTATTCACAGTCGCGTCGATGCCGTTTGCCAAGGAATTTCAACGCCTAACACGAAAATCAGGTCGAAAATTCCACATTTGCGTCGCAATGCAGCACATTTTCCGCTTGCCTGTGGCCGAAATGCTTCTAGATTCCGGCCATAGCTTTTCAAGAGGAGGCTATCCATGGGACTGACGAGGCCAATCAACGCATTAATGATCTGCGCTGCATTCGCTTTTATCGGCGCTCTTATCGTGGGCGTTCTTCCATAACCGCTTAAGCGGAGAAGGCTAGCACCTGACAAAGCAGAGAAGACGAAAAGGCCGGGATTTTCCCCGGCCTTTTTGTTTCTGCTGCTCTCTAGGCCGCCGCTGAATTCGGGCTCGCCTCGGGCTTGTGCGAGCGGATGCCGATCATATGGCAGACGGCAAAGGCAAGATCGGCCCGGTTCATCGTGTAGAAGTGGAAATCCCCCACCCCGCGCTCGACCAGGTCCAGCACTTGTTCGGCCGCGACGGCTGACGCCACGAGCGCGTGCGTCTGCGGGTCGGATTCCAGCCCGTCGAACCGCTCCCTCAGCCATGCCGGCACATGGGCTCCGGCACGCCCTGAAAAACTCGCCACTTGCGCGATGTTGTGAACCGGCAGGATGCCCGGCACGATCGGGATATAAATCCCCGCGCGCCGCACCCGCTCGACGTAGCGCTCGTAGATGTCGTTGTCGAAGAAGAACTGGGTGATCGCCCGCGTCGCCCCGTTGTCGACCTTGCGCTTCAGCATGTCGATGTCGGTGGCGAAATCCGGGCTCTCCGGGTGCTTCTCCGGATAGGCGGAAACGGAAATGTCGAAATCGCCATGACGCTTGAGCGCGCCGACCATCTCCGCGCCGTTGGCGTAACCGTCCGGATGCGGCTGGTAGCGCGTGCCGGCACCCGCTGCCGGATCGCCACGCAACGCCACGAAGCGCGTGATGCCGAGCGCAGCGAACTGCCGGATCACGTTGTCGGCCTCTTCCCTGCTTGCATCGATGCAGGTCAGGTGCGCCGCCGGGCTGAGCGACGTCTCGCCAAGGATGCGCGCCACCGTGCGTGCCGTCCGTTCGCGCGTTGAGCCACCCGCGCCATAGGTCACCGAAACGAAGTTTGGCCTCAGCGGCTCCAGCCGCTTCACGGTCTCCCACAGCCGCGCTTCCATCTCGTCTGTCTTGGGCGGAAAGAACTCGAAGGAGACCCTGATCTTGTCGCCGATGTCGGGCCGGCGCGAAAAACGGAACTGGCTCATCAGGCGACTTCCCCGATCTTGATGGACTGGTTGCCGTTGGAGGGATCGGCAATGAGCAGGCGCCTGTCGCGGCCAAGCCACAGCTTAACGGTGAGCTTCGCCTCGCTATTGCCGCGCGGTTCGAAATCCTGGCTGGACTCCAGGTCGAGGCCGGCCTCGTTCAGCCATTCGCCAATCTGCTTGTCGGAAAAGCCGAGACGTTGGTGCGCGTGTTCCTCGCGCAGGAATTCCAGCGTGTGCGCGGCGAAATCGACAATGACCAGCCGGCCGGATGGCCTGAGCAGCCGCGCGGCTTCCCTGATGGCGCGGGCCGGATCGTCCAGATAGTGCAGCACCTGATGGATGGTCACCAGGTCGAAGGCGTCGCGCTCCACCGGCGGCGCGAAGATGTCGCCCTGCCGCACCTGCGCGTTGGTTACACCCGCCTTGTCGAGATTGGCGCGCGCCACCGTCAGCATCTCGCGCGACATGTCGATGCCGACGCCGCGCCGGTAAAGCGGGGCGAAAATCTCCAGAAGCCGTCCCGTACCGGTGCCGAGGTCGAGCATGGATTGGAACGGGCGCTTGCCGACCAGCGTCAAAAGCGCGTTTTCCACGGCCTGGTCCGGCACATGCAGCGAGCGGATTTCGTCCCAGCTCGCCGCATTCTCGGAGAAATATTCCGCCGCCCGCTCCTGCCGCTTGCGCTTCACGGCGGACAAGCGTTCAAGATCACGTTCGATCTGCGGATCTATGCCGCGTATGCCGGCAATCAGGCCGAGTACAAATTCACGCGCCGCATCCGAATCCGACAGGCGGAAAAACGCCCACGAACCCTCCTGGTATCGACCGATCAGCCCGGCCTCCAGCAAAAGCTTCAGATGCCGCGAGACGCGCGGCTGCGACTGGTTGAGGATTTCGGTCAGGTCCGAAACGGTCAGGTCGCCGCGCGAAAGCAGCGCCAGGATACGCAGACGGCTGGATTCAGCCGCAGCCTTCAATGTATCCACCATGGTGTCGAGTGAAACTTTCATCTGCCATCTTTCGAAAAGATATAAAGATATGTTTATGTCATTTCTGATCGCAAAACAACAACCAATATCGCTCCGAGAACCGCTGCCGCCACGCGTCTCCACCTGCTACGCTGCCGGCGCACGACCACATCCCTTCCGAATCGGGAACAGCTTCGATGTTTGAATTGCGAGACAATGAAAAGGTGATGGCGCTCGATCCTGCCGCCTTGCCCGGCGACGCCCACATCGTTTTCATCGGCCGCATTCACTCTCCATGGCGCGAACGTTCGGAATGTCCCAAGAACATGCGGGCTGCCCTTGAAACGGGCCAGCGCGCATCGCTGGTGCTGGACCCGCCCTACCGCGAAGGCCTGCTCGGCCTCGAAGACTACACCCACGCCCATATCTTCACATGGTTGCACAAGGTGCCGCGGAATCTGATTGTCCAAAAACCGCGCCATGCCACTGAAGAAAAAGGTACTTTCGCCTTGCGCTCGCCCATCCGCCCGAACCCGGTCGGGCTGCATACGGCCAGATTGCTCGGCGTCGATCAACAAACCGGCGTGATCGAACTTGAGGCCATCGACGCGCTCGACGGCACCCCGGTCATCGACATCAAGCCGTATTTTCCCTCGGTCGATTCCCTTGCCGACGCCATAACGCCGGACAAGAGCCGGTGATGAACGCATCGACCGGGCGACGGCGCGCCATCGGCAAGGCGCTGACGGCGCTTTTGCCGCTCGCGCCCTATGCCGACATGGAAAGGATTCGCGAAGACGCCTCGTCGCGACACCTGAAAACGCTGCCGCCGACGATCGCGGTCTGGCTCGCCACCGTGGCCCATGTTCGCCATGTGCACACGGACTACGAAAAGCTTCTGGTGGAAGGCTACGACCGCGATGCGGCCCGCTTTTTCGTCGTCAACGACATCAATGCGTGGCTGACCAAATGGCGGGCTACCCGCCTGCTCGACCCGGATGATGACGACGCCTAGAATTGCGCCGCCAAATGACTGCGCTTAAGCCCCTCGCTTCGCCACGATGAACAGACGTGGGAAGCGCAGCAGCGCCTTGCCGTTGGCGGCCGGCGGATAGGCTTGCCTGATCTTGTCCAGATAGCGGGCGAGAAACGCCTGCCTCTCGCCCTCGTCTAGCGGGTCGATGAAGGTCTTCAGACCAGTCGACTTCAACCACTCGACAATGGCTTCTGGATTGGCCAGCGGATGATTGTAATAGGTGTGCCAGATATCGACCCGGTCGGCCAACGGCGTCAGCAGGTCGTAGTAGAAGGCAACCGGCGGCAGCGGATCGCGCGCCGCGCCCGCCATCTTTGTCGCAAACGGCATTTCGGCCGCAGCCTCCCGCATCAGCCTGTGCGAAGGTTCGCTGAGATTGTCGGGCATCTGCACCGCCAGCGCGCCTCCCGGCGCAAGCAGGCCCATCAGGCGCTGGAACACTGCCGGATGTTCCGGCAGCCACTGGAACACCGCGTTGGCGAAGATGACATCGACAGGTTTTTCAGGCTTCCACCCGGCAGCATCCGCCAGTTCGAAGCGGACATTCGGCAAACGCTTGCGCGCCTTGTCGATCATGTCGGGCGAAGTATCGAAGCCGCTGACCTCGGCGTCCGGCCAGCGCTCCACCAGCAATTCGGTCGAATTGCCCGGACCGCAGCCGATATCGACAACCCGCATGGCGTTCGGCACCGGCACTTGCGCCACGAGGTCGCGCGCCGGCCGTGTCCGCTCGTCTTCGAATTTCAGGTATTGGGCGGCGGACCAGTCGGCCATGAACGTTTCCTCGAAATGAAAAACGCCCCGCTTGTCGGCGGGGCGTATGGGCAGTTTAGCGGGTAAGTCTCTTGTGCGTCATGCGGTGGGGCGTCGTCGCCTCGACGCCCAGCCGGCGCACCTTGTCCTTCTCGTATTCCTCGAAGTTGCCCTCGAACCACTCGACATGGGCGTCACCCTCGAAGGCCAGCATGTGGGTCGCCATGCGGTCGAGGAACATGCGGTCGTGGCTGATGATCACCGCGCAACCGGCATAGGCTTCAAGCGCGTCCTCGAGCGCGCCCAGCGTCTCTGTATCGAGGTCGTTGGTCGGTTCGTCGAGCAGCAGCACGTTGCCGCCGTTCTTCAGCATCTTGGCCAGGTGCACGCGGTTGCGCTGGCCACCGGACAAGTTGCCGACCTTCTGCTGCTGGTCGCCGCCACGGAAATTGAACGACGAGCAATAGGCGCGGCTGTTGACCTCGTGCTTGCCGAGCTTGATGACTTCCGCGCCGCCCGAAATTTCTTCCCACACGGTCTTGTTCGGGTCGAGCGCATCGCGGCTCTGGTCGACATAGCCGAGCTTGACGGTCTCGCCGATACGGATCGAACCGGCATCCGGCTTCTCATGGCCGGTGATGGTCTTGAACAGCGTCGTCTTGCCGGCACCATTCGGGCCGATAATGCCGACGATGCCACCGGGCGGCAGCTTGAACGACAGGTTTTCGATCAGCAACTCATCGCCAAAGCCCTTGTTCAGGCTATCAACCTCGATCACCACATTGCCGAGACGCTCGCCGGCGGGGATAACGATCTGCGTATCCGTCGGCTTGCGGTTCTGGGCCTGCTCGACCAGGTTTTCATAAGCCTGGATGCGGGCCTTCGACTTGGTCTGGCGCGCCTTGGGCGAAGACGCGATCCACTCACGCTCGCGCCAGATTGCCTTCTGGCGAGCGTCGTCCTCGCGGCCTTCCTGGATCAGGCGCTTGGCCTTGGCGTCGAGATACTTGGTGTAGTTGCCTTCGTAGGGAATGCCGCGGCCGCGGTCGAGTTCGAGAATCCAGCCGGTGACGTTATCGAGGAAGTAGCGGTCGTGGGTGATGATCAGCACCGAGCCCGGATAGTCGCGCAGGTGCTTTTCCAGCCACCCCGTCGTTTCGGCGTCCAGATGGTTGGTCGGTTCGTCGAGCAAAAGCAGGTCGGGCTGTTCCAGAAGCAGGCGGCACAGCGCCACGCGGCGGCGCTCACCGCCTGAAAGGTTGGTCACTTCCGCATCGCCCGGCGGGCATTGCAGCGCTTCCATCGCCATTTCGACCTGCTGTTCAAGATCCCACAGGTTCAACCTGTCCATCTCGTCCTGCAGCTTGGCCGATTCCTCCGCCGTTTCATCGGAGTAGTTCATCATCAGCTCGTTGTAGCGCTCGATGATCGCGGTCTTCTTGGCAACGCCATCCATGACGTTCTCGAACACCGTCTTGGCCGGGTCGAGCTTCGGCTCCTGCGCGAGATAGCCGACAGTCGCGCCTTCCGCGAGCCATGCTTCGCCGGTGTACTCCTTGTCGAGACCGGCCATGATCTTCAGGATCGTCGACTTACCGGCGCCGTTGGGCCCGAGAATGCCGATCTTGGCGTCCGGGTAGAAGGATAGGTTGACGTTTTCCAGCACCTTCTTGGTGCCATAGGCCTTTGAAAGGCCGGCCATATGATAGATGAACTGGCGTGCCACGCGCGCTTTCCCTGAAAAAGGTGACCTTCTCGGTCACGCTGGACGGAGGTTGGCCGCTATGTAGGCGATAGGGCGCGAAACGGCAATCGCTTTCGGCAGCCGTTGCAGGCCTGCTCTGCAGGCGGCGCAATATCGGCATTCGCCCTATCAACACATGGGTGAGCCGCTACAAATGCATGTAAATTAAAGGCGCAGTTAACCCTTCCCCGGCAAAAGGGGATGGAAGGAAATGCCGGCACTTCGCGATTTCCGCAGTTGGGAGCCGATAATATTGCACAACAGCCTTCTGCTCTTCCTTGAAGCAGCCGCCTATTTCGGCGTGATGGTGACGCTGTTCCGGCTTCGCAGGCGCATCGGCATCGGCGTTTTCTTCTGCGCGCTCGGCGTCATGCATTTCCTCGAGACCTATCTTGCCAGCACATTCTATGTCGCCCTGCCGTTCGGCATCGTTTCCCCCGGTTCGTCCGTGCTGTTCTCCGGCAAGCTCGTCATGCTGCTTATGGTCTACATGAAGGAAGACGCCACGACCGTCCGGCAACCGATCTACGGGTTGCTGTTCGGCAACGCGCTGATGATCGGCCTCGTCCTGCTGTTGCGCCAGCACGACATCGCCCTGCTGCCCAACGAACAAAGTCCGGATATCGCCTTCATCGACCAGATGGGCTGGCTGATGGTGTGGGGCACGACCCTGCTCTTCGTCGACGCCATCCTCATCATCCTGCTCTACGAGCGCCTCGGCAGATACCTGCGCAAGTCGCTTTTTGCCCGGATTCTGGTCTCCACCGCCTGCGTGCTGACCTTCGACCAGATCGGCTTCTTCACCGCGCTCCATTTCGTCACCGGCGCACCGACGGAAGTCTACTTCGGCGGCTGGTACGCCAAGATGGGTGCTGCGCTCGTCTACAGCATGATGCTCGTCACCTATATCCGTTGGGCGGAATCGCACCCGAGTCCCGCGCCACGCGGCCTCGGCGACATCTTCGAAACGCTGACATATCGCGAGCGCTACGAGGCCCTGATCCAGCATGTCGGGCGTGACGGGCTGACTGGCCTCTGGCATCGCGGCCGTTTCGAAACCGACGGCGAGCAGGACGTTACCGCAAGCCTCGCTTCCGGAAAACCGCTCAGCCTCATCGTGCTCGATGTCGATCACTTCAAGTCGATCAACGACCGTTTTGGCCATGCGGAAGGCGACCGTGTCCTGAGATCGATCGCCATCCTGCTGCGCGACGTCGCCGGCTCTGGCGATCGCGTCTATCGTACCGGCGGTGAGGAGTTCGCGATCCTTTGCCCTCATCCGCATCCGGTAGCCCGCCTGCTGGGCGAGAATATCCGCCATGCGGTCAAGGCAGCGAACGTCGCAAACCTGTGCGAACTGACGATCAGCGCCGGTATTGCCACCCTGTCGGGTTCAACCCCCGGACTGCCTGACCTGTTCGCGATAGCGGACCAGCGCCTTTATCACGCCAAGGCCAGCGGGCGCGACCGGATCGTGGGCGAACCTTCGGCCGGCGAACAGGCCCAGCCGCCCCTTTCGGCCAATTACGGCCACTGAGAACGCCACTCGTCGCCGCTGATTTCGGTGGACGCCGTCTTGACGCCATCCCTTCCCGATCTACTCTCCCAGCAGAAGGGCGCGCAAAATGCCATTCGACGATCAAACCACTTTGGCTTCACCAACCGGTGCGGCGCTCAATCTTTATGTGAAGCACGCTGTGGGCGAGCCGCGCGCCGTCGTCCAGATCAACCACGGTCTTGCCGAACATGCCGCCCGCTACGCCCGCTTTGCCGATTTTCTTGCAGCGCGCGGATGCCATGTCTACGCCCATGACCATCGCGGCCACGGCTTCACCCGCGCTCCCGACGCGCCGCAGGGCCGCTTCGGGGAAACGGATGGCGGAGCCAAGGTTCTGGCCGACGTCGCCGCCGTCCACGACCTCATCGCGAAAAACCACCAGGGCCTGCCCGTCATCGTCTTCGGCCATTCCATGGGCGGCCTCATCGCGTTGAACTTCGTGCTCCGGCATTCGGGACGCATCCATGCCGCCGCAATCTGGAATGCCAACTTCACCGCCGGCCTGCCCGGTCGCGCCGCACTCGCCATCCTCGCATGGGAGCGCTTCCGGCTCGGCTCCGATGTCCCGTCACAGCTTTTGCCGCGCCTGACGTTCGGCGCGTGGGGCCGCAAGATTGCCGGCCACCGCACCTTGTTCGACTGGCTGTCGCGCGACCCCACCGAAGTCGACAAATACATCGCCGCCCCGCTTTGCGGCTGGCCCGCTTCCGTTTCGCTGTGGCGCGACCTGTTCGGCTTCATCTTTGATGGAGCAGACGACGCCAACTTCGCCGCAGTCCGCAAGGCCCTGCCCTTCAATCTCGTCGGCGGCGAGAAAGACCCCGCGACCGATGGCGGCAAGGCGATGGAGCATCTGGCCAAGCGCATGCGCCGGATGGGCTTTTCGAATCTCGTTTCAACCATTTATCCGCAAACGCGGCACGAAAGCTTGAACGAGATCAACCGCGATCAGGTCATGACCGACTTCGCCGCATGGCTGGACAGCGTGCTGAAATAGCGCCTGCCGTGCTGGCCCAGCGCAAGGTCCGTGACATCGCCGCTACGGGTTGGTAGAGCACGTCTATCCTCTCGACCAACGGCGCAGATATCCATGACCGAAGCTCCGCTCAAAGGCGTCCGCGTAATCGAACTCGCCCGCATCCTCGCCGGTCCTTGGGCGGGCCAGTTGCTGGCTGATCTGGGTGCCGACGTCATCAAGGTGGAAAGCCCCGACGGCGACGACACCCGCAAATGGGGCCCGCCCTTCGTCACCGGCAAGGACGGCGAGAACCTATCCGCCGCCTACTATCACTCCTGCAATCGCGGCAAGCGCTCCATCGTCATCGACTTCTCGACCACGGAAGGTGCCGAAACCATCCGCAAGCTCGCCGCCGGCGCCGATATTCTGATCGAGAATTTCAAGCTCGGCGGCCTCAAGAAATACGGCCTCGACTACGACAGCCTGAAGGCCGTGAACCCGCGCCTCGTCTACTGCTCCATAACCGGCTTCGGTCAGGACGGCCCCTACGCGCCCCGCGCCGGCTACGACTTCATCGTGCAAGGCATGTCCGGCCTGATGTCGATCACCGGCGCAGCCGACGGCGAGCCGCAGAAGGTCGGCGTCGCCGTAACCGACATCTTCACCGGCCTCTATTCCGTCATCGCCATACAGGCCGCGCTTCGCCATGCCGAGGCGACCGGCCAAGGCCAGCACGTCGACATGGCGCTGTTCGATTCCCAGATTTCGGTGCTGGCCAACCAGAACCTGAACTACCTCGTCTCCGGCACCCCCCCGAAGCGCATGGGCAACGCGCATCCCAACATCGCGCCTTACGAGGTCCTGCCGGTCAAGGACGGCCACTTCATCCTCGCCACCGGCAACGACAACCAGTTCCGCAAATTCTGCGCCGTCATCGGCCGCGAGGAACTGGCCGACGACCCGGCCTTCGCCACCAATTCGGCCCGCGTCGCCAACCGCGTCGCGCTACGCGAACACATGGTCGAAGCCCTTGCGGAGCGCAACCGCGAGGACATCCTTGCCGCGCTGGAAAAAGCGCATGTGCCGGCCAGCCCCATCAACGACATCGGCCAGACCTTCGCCGACCCGCAGGTCATCGCGCGCGGCATGCGTCTCGACCTCGATGACGGCCACGGCAACGCATTGCCCTCCGTGCGCGCGCCCATCGTTTTGTCTGAGACGCCGCTGACCTACAATCGCCCCTCGCCCCGGCTCGGCGAGCACACCGGCGAAATCCTTACCGAACTGGAGCAGACGAAATCATGAAAACCGGCGGACAACTGATCGTCGACGCGCTGGAGGCCAACGGCGTCAATCGCGTGTTCTGCGTGCCGGGCGAATCCTATCTCGCCGTCCTCGATGCGCTGCACGATTCGAAGATCGAAACCGTCGTCTGCCGGCAGGAAGGCGGCGCCGCGATGATGGCTGACTGCCACGGCCGCCTCACCGGCAAGCCCGGCATCTGCTTCGTCACGCGCGGACCCGGCGCAACCAACGCCTCGCCCGGCATTCACATTGCCCGCCAGGATTCGGTTCCCATGATCCTGTTCATCGGCCAGATCGCCCAAAAGGCCCGCGAGCGCGAAGCCTTCCAGGAAGTCGACTATCGCGCCTTCTTCGGCCCCATCGCCAAATGGGCTACCGAAATCGAGGACGCTGCCCGCATTCCCGAAATCCTCACCCGTGCTTTCTCGGTCGCGACGTCTGGCCGCCCCGGCCCGGTCGTCATCGCCCTGCCGGAAGACATGCTGACCAGCCTTGTTGATGCACCTGCCGCGCTGCCTTCAGCCTCGGTCGAGACCCGACCCGGCGAAGCCGAACTTGCCCAGCTTGAGACACTGCTTGCAAAGGCCAAGCGCCCTGTCGCCATTCTCGGCGGCACCCGCTGGGGCGAGCAGGCGGCAGCAGACATCAGAGAGATCGCCCACGACTGGTCGCTGCCGGTCGGCGTCGAATTCCGCCGCCAGATGCTGTTCGACCATCTCGACCCCAACTACGCCGGCGATGTCGGCATCGGCATCAACCCGAAGCTCGGCGACTACATCAAGGGCTCCGATCTCGTCCTGCTCGTCGGCGGCCGCTTCGGTGAGATGCCGTCGTCGGACTACACGCTGCTCAAGAGCCCGTACCCGGACCAGCAGCTCGTCCACATCCATCCCGATACCAGCGAGCTTGGCCGCGTCTATCGCCCGACGCTTGCCATCAATGCCTCGCCCGCAGCCTTTGCCCGGGCCTTCTCAGGCCGCAAGCCGAAGACCGCCCCGGCATGGGCTGATCAGACAAAACAGCTTCATGCCAATTACCTGAACTGGTCGACACCACCGCAAACCGGCCCCGGCGCGGTCCAGATGGGACCGATCATCGCCTATCTCAACGAGACCTTGCCGGAAGACGCCATCCTCACCAACGGCGCCGGCAACTACGCCACCTGGGTCCACCGTTTCTACAAGTTCCGCCGCTATGGCACGCAAGGCGCGCCGACCTCCGGCTCGATGGGCTACGGCACGCCAGCCGCCGTTGCGGCCAAGGCGCTCTACCCCAGCCGCACGGTCATCGCCTTCGCTGGCGACGGCGGCTGCATGATGAACGGCCAGTAGTTCGCCACCGCCGTCCAGTACAACCTCCCGATCATCGTCATCGTGGTCAACAACGGCATCTACGGCACCATCCGCATGCACCAGGAGCGGGAATATCCCGGCCGCGTTTCCGGCACCTCGCTCCACAATCCGGATTTCGCCGCCCTTGCCCGCGCCTATGGCGGACACGGCGAAACGGTCGAGAAGACAGCCGACTTCGTGCCGGCCTTCGAACGCGCGCGCGCCGCCGGCAAGCCGGCGCTGATCGAGATCAAGCTCGACCCGGAGGCGATTACGCCGTCGCGGACGCTCTCGGACATCCGCGACAAGCGCTAAGTCCTCTGCTCAGGCGGCAGACAGTGCTTGGGCGAGATCCGCGACCAGATCGTCGGGATGCTCGACGCCGATCGACAGGCGGATCGTCGTATCCAGCACGCCAATGCGCTGGCGCACCTCGATGGGCACGCCCGAATGCGTCATCGCGGCCGGGTGGCTGGCGAGCGATTCCGTGCCACCCAGGCTCACCGCCAGCTTGAACACCTGAAGCGAGTTGAGGAAGGTGAATGCCGCCTTCTCGCCGCCGCGTATGTCGAACGAGAAGGTCGAGCCAGCGCCGCTGCATTGCGCCGCGAAAACCTTGCCCTCGGGTGAATTCCTGTCGAGGAACGGCAGGTAGTGCACCTTCGCCACCTTGGCGTGATCGCGCAGGAATTCCGCGACGACACGTCCATTGGCGTTGGCCTTTTCCATCCGGATCGAAAGTGTCTCCAGCGAACGTCCCAGCATCCAGCAGGAATGCGGATCAAGCTGCGTCCCGATCGCGCCGCGCAATGCCTTGATCGGCTTGGTCACGGCCTTCGAGCCCATCGCCGCGCCTGCGATGAGGTCGGAATGGCCACCGACATATTTGGTCAGTGAGTAGAGCGAGACGTCCGCTCCAAATTCAATAGGCCGCTGAAACACCGGGCCGAGCAGCGTGTTGTCGCACATGACGACAGGCCGATGCCCCTGCTTCTTGCCAAGCTCGTCGGCAACCGCCTTCATCAGCGAAAGATCGATGACGCTATTGATCGGGTTGGACGGCGTTTCCACCAAAATGATCGAAACCTTGCCCTTGGCCGCTGCCTCGTCCGCAGCCTTGCGAACCGCGCCGGCATCGACCCCGTCGGAGAAGCCCACCGCGCCGATGCCGAACCCTGCCAACGTGCGGGCAAGCAGCGTTTCCGTGCCGCCGTAAAGCGGCTGCGAATGCAGGATCACGTCGCCCGGCCGGGCATAGGCCAGGATCGCCGTCGCAATCGCCGACATGCCGGATGAAAACAGGATGCAGGATTCCGTATTCTCGTAGACCGCGAGGCGATCTTCGACGATCTCGCTGTTCGGATGGTTGAAGCGCGAATAGACGAGCCCTGCCGCCGTACCCTTCGGCGGTTCCTTGCGGCCGGACGTGTAGTCGAAGAAGTCGCGCCCTTCTTCCGCCGACTTGAACACGAAGGTCGATGTCAAAAAGACCGGCGGCTTGACCGCACCTTCCGAAAGCAGCGGATCGAAGCCGTAGCCCAGCATCAGCGTTTCGGGATGGAGCTTGTGGTTGCCGATATGGGTCTTGGAAGGTTTGGGCGCGGCCATGATGTCCTCGAAATAAGATTGCCGGCACAATTTAGCTGATCCCAATGGATGGGTCCTTGCTATTTCGTGGCCATTATGGACGTGTTCGCGCAATCCAGTCTCGCATGGGGCAAGGCATGCAGCAGAAAATTGCCGACGATTTCGACCAGAAAATTCTTCGCGAACTGCAGGCGGATGCGCGCCTGCCCAACAACGATTTGGCGGAACGCATAGGCCTGTCGCCATCGCCTTGCCTGCGGCGGGTGCGGCGGCTGGAAGAAACCGGCGTTATCCGCGGCTATACGGCGCTGGTCGACCCGGCAGCGTTCGGCTGGACCATGATGGCCATCGCCACCATTCGCTTGAGCCAGCAGAACGAAGACGAAATCGTCATGTTCGAACAGGCCGTGCAAGGATGGGACGAGGTGCTGGAATGCCATCTGGTTACCGGCTCACGCGACTACATGCTGAAGGTCGCCGCCTCGGACCTTGGCGACTATGAGCGCTTCATCAAGCAGAAGATCGCCCGCCTGAAATGCGTCGCCTCGATCGAAACCAGCCTTGTCATGAACACGATCAAGGAACGGCGGGTTTAGGCAGCCGCTTCAGCGCCTAAGCAAAGGTTTAAGTCCTCAACCTCGTCATCCCGGAACTCTCTTTCGAGCCAAGCGAGAGAGGAATATCCGGCAACTCTAAGCGTCCATGCAGAAAGGGGCGGTTTCCCGCCCCTTTCAAATCAAGCCAGACAGCCTGTTGGCTTACTGCACGGCCTTGTCGGTGATAGCCGTGGTGTAAGCGCCTTCAGGAGCCTTGGTGATGATCTTCTGGTCGAGCAGAGCCTTGGCGGTGCGCTCGTAAGCTTCCGGAATGAGCTTGCCGTCGGCGTTGTCGATAAGCTTGGCAACCTCGCCCATCATGAACTTCTGATGGTTCTCGTCCTGCCCGCCATTCTCGACGACGATGCCTGCCGCTTCATCGACATTCTCAGTGGCGTATTTCCAGCCCTTCATCGAGGCGCGAACGAAGCGAACCATCTTGTCCTCGAAAGCCGGGTCCTTGAGCTTGTCTTCAAGCGCGTAGAGGCCGTCTTCCAGGAGGTCGTTGCCCATGGCCGTATAGTTGAAGACGATGAGGTCTTCCGGCTTGTAGCCAGCGTCGAGCACCTGGCCGTACTCGTTGTAAGTCATGACCGAGATGCAGTCCGCCTGCTTCTGGATAAGCGGCTGCACGTCGAAGCTCTGCTTCAGGACGGTCACACCGTCCGCGCCACCTTCCGTCGAATAGCCGAGCTTGTTCATCCAGGCATAGAACGGATACTCGTTGCCGAAGAACCAGACGCCGAGCGTATGGCCCTTGAAATCGGCTTCCGTCTTGATCGGGCCGTCCTTCGGGCAAACCAGCTCCATTCCGGCCTTCTTGAAGGGCTGTGCGATATTGACCAGCGCCACGCCCTTTTCACGAGCAGCCAGCGCGCCGCCCATCCAGTCCACGATGACGTCGGCGCCACCGCCGGCGATCACCTGTTCGGGCGCGATATCCGGGCCACCCGGCTTGATGTCGACGTCAAGGCCTTCTGCTTCGTAGAAACCCTTGTCCTTCGCCACGTAGTAGCCCGCGAACTGGGCCTGCGTCACCCACTTCAGCTGCAGCGTGACCTTGTCAGCAGCCATGGCTTGAAATGCCGCCAGCGAGAAAGCACCGGCCAACACAGGAAGTAGAAGTCTTTTCATGTTTTTACCCTCTGGAGTTAAGTTTTCGAAGCTTATCACCCACTACCGCGTCTATCCACCTCGGACAGACGGATGCCAGAACGTGGCGGCTCTCTCGATGAGAGCGACCACTCCATAAAAGAGCGAGCCGGCCAGTGCTGCAACCGCGATTTCGGCCCACACCATGTCGATGTTCATCCTGCCGACTTCGGTGGAGATGCGGAAGCCCATGCCGACCACGGGAGTGCCGAAGAATTCGGCCACGATGGCCCCGATCAGCGCCAGCGTGGAATTGATCTTCAGTGCATTGAAGATGAACGGCGCCGCGGCAGGCAACCTCAGCTTGAACAGCGTTTGCCAATAGTCGGACGCGTAGGTGCGCATGAGGTCGCGTTCCATATGGCCGGAAGCCGCAAGCCCGGTCACGGTGTTCACCAGCATCGGGAAGAAGGTCATGATGATGACCACCGCCGCCTTCGACTGCCAGTCGAAGCCGAACCACATGACCATGATTGGCGCGATGCCGATGATCGGCAGGGCCGATACCATGTTTCCGATCGGCAAAAGGCCGCGCCGCATGAACGGCACGCGGTCGGCAAGGATGGCGACGAGGAAACCCGTGCCGCAGCCGATCAGATAGCCGAAAAGCACGGCCTTGAAGATCGTCTGGTTGATGTCCGCGGCAAGGATCGGCAGCGAGTTGACGATGCGCACACCGATCGAGCTCGGCGGGGGCAACAGGATGAAGGGAATGCCGGCTCCGCGCGTCGCCGCTTCCCATATGATCAGGATCCAGGCGCCGAATATGGTCGGAACGATCAGCCGAAGCGCCATTGAGCCCTGTTTCGACCCGGTACGAATGGACGACAGCACGGCAACGCAACGCCAGGCGAGCAGCCACGCGGCGGCAATGATCAGGTAGAACGGGGCCTTGGCAGTCCCCTCCACGCCAGCAATTCCCCGGATCAGCAGCCATGCGGCGAGATGGGCTCCGACGAAAAGAACCAAGGCCTCCAGCACCGCCGGTATGCGCAGCATGGAAACCAGCGCTGCAACGGCGATCAAGGCGAGGATCAGGCCTTTGGTCGCCTCATAAGGATAGACACCGGCCGGGTCCGCCGCAGCGATGGAGCCAAATGCAAGTGCGGCCAGGCAAAGCAGGAGCGCAAGCACGGCTTGCCATGAGGGCTTGAAGCGGTTCATGCCGGCCTCCCGCCCATGGACCGCTCGACGAAGCGCCCGACGATGCCGACCGCCACCACCAGAAGTGCAGCGACGACCGAGCCTGCCACCAGCGCCGACCACATGTCGATCGACTGGCTATAGTAGGCCGCGGCAAGCAGCTTGGCGCCGATGCCGGCGACAGCGCCGGTTGGCAGTTCGCCGACAATGGCCCCGACAAGGCTTGCGGCCACGGCGACCTTCATCGAAGTGAACAGGAACGGCACCGAGGCGGGCATCCGCAATTTCCAGAACGTCTGCGAACGGCTGGCATTGTAGGTATGCATCAAATCGAGATGCATGAGTTCAGGCGAACGCAGCCCTTTCACCATGCCCACCGCAACCGGGAAAAACGACAGATAGGTCGATATCAAGGCCTTCGGAATGAGCCCGGTTATTCCGACGGCAGCAAGCACGACAATGATCATCGGCGCGACCGCAAGGATCGGAATGGTTTGCGAGGCAATGATCCACGGCATCAGGCTGCGGTCGAGCGTCGTCACATGGACAATGCCCACCGCGATAACGATTCCCAACACCGTGCCGAACGCGAAACCGAGCAAGGTCGAGGAGAGCGTCACCCAGGAATGGTAGATGAGGCTTCGATTGCTAGTGATTTTGCGCAGGAAAGTGTTCTCGAAAAAGTTCGTCGCCACCTGGTCGGGCGACGGCAAGGTGGGCTTCGCCTGCGTCAGCGTCTTGCCGATGAACTCCACCGTGCCGGGCGTTTCGCCGGCACGCCTGTCGAGATCGCGCTGGAATGGTGCGTTTAGAATAACCGCAAACGCGTACCAAGCCACGACCAGAATGGCCAACAAAGTGGTGACCGGGACGATCTTGTCGCGAAGACGATCCATCCTGATCAATCCTCGTAGGAATGGCCGGCGCGCAGCCCGTCACGGACGCGCGCTGCAATCGCCAGGAATTCGGGCGTCTCGCGAATATCGAGCGGCCGCTCCTTCGGTAGCGTCGATTCGATGATGTCGGTTACCCGTCCCGGTCGCGGCGACATCACGACAATCCGCGTCGACAGATAAACGGCTTCCGGAATCGAGTGAGTCACGAAGCAAATGGTCTTTTCGGTACGCGCCCACAGTTCGAGCAACTGCTCGTTGAGGTGATCGCGCACGATCTCATCGAGCGCGCCGAAGGGTTCGTCCATCAGCAACAGGTCGGCATCGAATGCCAGCGCACGCGCGATGGAAGCGCGCTGCTGCATGCCGCCCGAAAGCTGCCATGGATACTTCTTCTCAAATCCGGAGAGGTTGACCAGATCGAGCGTGCGCTTGATGCGCTCGGCCTGCTCGGCCTTGGATACGCCCATGATCTCGAGCGGCAACGCAACATTGCCGGCAATGGTGCGCCAGGGAAAAAGCGCGGCTGCTTGAAAGACATAACCATAGGCGCGCGCTTCACGCGCCTTTTCGGCACTCATGCCGTTGACCAAGATATTGCCCGACGTCGGCTTCTCGAGATCGGCGATAACCCGGAGCAAGGTGGTCTTGCCACAACCGGACGGCCCGATGAAGGACACGAACTCGCCCTTGCCTATGGTCAAATCTACATTGGCCAGCGCTTGCACCGGCCCGTCATTGGTCTGGAACGTCAGCCCGAGCTTGCTGGCCTCGATAACGGGATTTTTGATCTCAGACATGGCGGCAACCTGTTTGGGTTCCGGGATCACTATCGACATTTGACTGCTCCTCCCAGAACGTCACGGTTTTCCTGGCTCCTCGCAAGCTTTCGGGCGTTTGTAGCAAGTAACGCCGGCTTCGGCGCGGCCGCCGACACGGTGGCGACCGCTGCCAAAAGGTACAATAGGTGCAAATCAAACCCCTGTCGCCGGAATGCCGGTGCGCTCTACCTTGCGCGGTGCAGAGATTTCCTTCCAGGTCGACAGCGCACGATTGACCGCTGCGTAGGGTTCGCGCGCAACGAATTCGCCATGCCCCGGATGCGCCTTGACCTCGGCTTCCTGGATGGTCAGTTCACCGCGTGAAAATACGAACCGAGGCAGACCCGTCAGTTCCATGCCTTCGAACACGTTATAGTCGATCACCGATTGCTGGCTGCCGGCCGAGATCGTCTTCTTGCGCTTGGGATCCCACACCACGATATCGGCATCGGCACCATCCACGATGGCGCCCTTCTTGGGATACATATTGAGGATCTTGGCGATGTTGGTCGAGGTAACGGCCACGAATTCGTTCATCGTCAGCCGGCCGGTGTTGACACCTCTCGTCCACAGAACCGGCATGCGATCTTCAAGACCACCGGTGCCGTTCGGGATCTTGGTGAAGTCGCCAACGCCGAACCGCTTTTGCTTGGTGGTGAACGAGCAGTGGTCAGTTGCAACCACTTGCAGCGACCCGGCCTGAAGACCGGCCCACAGCGAGTCCTGATGCAGCTTGTTGCGGAACGGCGGGCTCATGACCCGGCGCGCGGCGTGATCCCAATCCTTGTCGAAATACTCGGTCTCATCGAGCGTCAGGTGTTGGATCAACGGCTCGCCAAACACGCGCATACCCTTCTGGCGCGCACGGCGGATGGCTTCATGGCTCTGCTCGCACGAAACATGCACGACATAGAGCGGAACCCCGGCCATGTCGGCGATCATGATGGCGCGATTGGTCGCCTCGCCCTCAACCTCTGGTGGGCGCGAATAGGCGTGACCTTCCGGCCCGTTGTTGCCTTCGGCAAGCAACTTCTGAGACAGCGCGGCCACGACGTCACCATTCTCGGCATGGACGAGCGGCAGCGCGCCTAGGCCTGCGCAACGCTGGAATGACGCGTACATCTCGTCGTCGTCCACCATCAGCGCGCCCTTGTAGGCCATGAAGTGCTTGAACGAGGTGATGCCGCGATCAACCACACTCGCCATTTCCTCGAAAACCTGCTTGCTCCACCATGTGATAGCCATGTGGAACGAGTAGTCGCAAGCAGCCTTCGAGGTCTTGTTGTCCCACATCTGCAAGGCTTCAAGCAGCGATTGCTGCGGCGCAGGCAGGCAAAAATCCACCACCATGGTGGTGCCGCCGGCGAGTGCTGCACGAGTGCCGCTCTCAAAATCGTCCGCCGAATAAGTGCCCATGAATGGCATTTCGAGGTGGGTGTGCGGATCAATGCCGCCTGGCATGACATAGCAGCCGGTTGCATCGAATTCATGATCGCCATGCAGGTCTGGCCCGATGCCAATGATCTTGCCGTGCTTGAAAAGCACATCCGCCTTGTAGGTCCGGTCGGCAGTGACGATGGTGCCGTTCTTGATGACTTTGGACATTGTTCTTATTCCCCGTATTTCCGTAGTGTTCTTTGTCGGTTTCGTACCGTACGAGTTTTTGGCGCGTCTGCGCTGCTAGCTCAGTTCGCAATCCTCCGCTGACGCCGGCTGCGCCACTGCCGCATGTCCTCTATCAGTACGTCGAGCGTTCCATAGACAGGAACCACGACGGCGAAGTGCGCCGAACGAAGATTGCGCGAAGGTGTGCAGGCCTTTGCGATCTGCTGCTGATAGTCCTCCGTAAGCCAGATCCTCGCAAAGCCCAGAAACTGAACGATGATGTCTTCGCGCAGATTGGCGATGCGGAAATGATTGGCCCGGAAAATCGCGAACGTCGTGTAGAGCGCGGTCAGAAGAGCAAGGCCGAGGATCAGCAACAGAAAATTTGTGTCGCCGGAATACTCCCCCGAAATCATGGCATAAGCCCATGCCGCTGCCGAAAAGAGGATGAAGGCCTTTGATATCGAGAAAGCTGCGTTCACGCCCTCCAGTTCGGCCCGGTATTTCTCCTCGATACCTTCTTCGATCTCTTTCAGCTTCTTCTTGAATTCGTAGAGCCTTTGGTTCTCCTCCTCGGTATGCTCTTCTCCGCGAGCATCCCGCAAGATGTCGAACGCGCTCAGCGTGACGTCGTCCGTTGCCGTCCAACCGGGAAGTGGAAGTATGGCCGGCGGCAAGTACTCCCCAATGCGCCTGAACACGACATAAATGATGTGGATCGTGGTCAGGAACATGAAGAGGATCAACAGAAGCGCAAAATCCGAAACGCCCAGGACGTCGAAGATCGTCTGGTAGTTTTGAACGACCTGGTTGACGAGTTCGACATCCGGCAGGAACCCCGCTGATGTGCTGCCTATCGGAGTGAAGCCCGCCGCCACGTAAAACACCACGCCGGAGACAATCAGTCTCGACGTCATGAAGTTGGAAAACCGGATTACGCTTTGCAGTAGCGCATCGACATCCATTGAGCGTTCTCAACTCACTCCGTTCCATCAGATACGATTTCGGCCGTTTCCACGACCGCGTGAAAGAGCACGTCGCAACCAGCAGCGGCCCATTCCCTCGAAATGTCTTCAGCCTCGTTGTGTGACAATCCATCGACGCATGGGCACATGACCATTGTCGCAGGCGCAACTTTCGCCGCCCAACAGGCATCATGCCCGGCGCCGGAAATCAGATTCATGTGGGAGTAGCCAAGATTCTCGGCAGCCTTGCGCACCCGCCCGACCAAGGTCGGGTCAAAGGTGACGGGATCAAAGTGCCCCACCGCCTCAACCGAGGATTTGACGCCCAGCGCAGCACAGATTTCAGCGGCCTCTTTCTCGATGCGAGCACGCATACCGTCCAGTTTGGCCTGATCAGGAGAACGAATATCGACGGTAAATATTACCGTGCCTGGCAACACATTGCGCGAGTTGGGAGAGAACTTGACCTGGCCGACGCCACCGACCGCACCCGGTTGAGCATCCATGGCAACCTTCTGCACCATCTCGAAGATACGGGCCATTGCCAGACCGGCGTTGACGCGCATGTTCATCGGCGTCGAACCCGTATGGGCTTCCTTGCCATTCAGCGTGAATTCAAGCCACCAAAGTCCCTGGCAATGCGTGACAACCCCGATCTGCTTCTTCTCGGCTTCGAGGATCGGTCCTTGCTCGATGTGGTACTCGAAATAGGCATGCATCTTGCGCGCGCCCACTTCCTCGTCACCTACCCAGCCAATACGCTTCAACTCATCGCCGAAGCTCTTTCCTTCGAGGTCCTTGCGTCCGTAGGCGTAGTCAACCGAATGCACGCCGGCGAAAACGCCAGAAGCCAACATGGCAGGCGCGAAACGCGCGCCTTCCTCGTTGGTCCAGTTGGTGACGACAATCGGATGTTTGGTCTTGATGCCAAGGTCGTTGAGGCTGCGCACCAATTCCAGTCCGGCAAGAACGCCAAGCACACCATCATACTTGCCGCCCGTCGGCTGTGTATCGAGATGCGAGCCGACATAGACCGGCAATGCGTCGGGGTCGGTGCCGGGACGCGTCATGAACATGGTGCCCATCTTGTCGACGGCCATGCTCAGACCAGCGGCATCGCACCACGATTTGAAGAGGTCACGCCCCTCCTTGTCCGAGTCGGTCAGCGTCTGGCGATTGTTGCCGCCAGCAACGCCAGGGCCGATCTTCGCCATTTCCATCAGCGAGTCCCAGAGCCGTTCGGCATTGATGCGCAGATTCTCGCCCGGTGCAGACATGCAGTTCCCTCTCATTCCATTTCAAAACAGGCGGCGGTTCCCGACGCCGCCTGTTGCGTCGATTTTATTTAGTCGACCGCGCGAAGAACTTCGCGGACGTGATCCACCAATTCGTTGATCTGGCCCTTGGTGATGATAAGCGGCGGCGACAGCGCAATGATGTCGCCGGTCGTGCGTATCAACAGGCCGCGCTCGAACGCCTTGAGGAAAGCCGAGAATGCCCGCTTGGTCGGCTGCCCGGCAATCGGCTCCAGTTCGATCGCGCCAACGAGACCGATATTTCGGATATCGATGACATGCGGCTCACCCTTCAGCGAATGCAATGCATCTTCCCAGTGAGAAGACAGTTCTTCGCCGCGGGTCAGCAGACCTTCTTCCTTGTAGGTGTCCAGCGTTGCAAGCGCGGCAGCCGATGCGATCGGATTGCCCGAATAGGTGTAGCCGTGCATGAACTCGATGAGGTGTTCAGGCCCGTTCATGAAGGCATCGTGAATTTCCTTCTTCACGAACACCGCGCCCATCGGAATAACGCCGTTGGACACACCTTTCGCCGTTGTCATGATATCAGGCACGACACCGAAATAGTCGGCGGCAAACGGAGTGCCGAGGCGCCCGAAACCGGTAATGACTTCATCAAAGATTAGCAGAATGCAGTGCTTGGTGCAGATATCGCGAAGCTTCTGCAGGTAGCCTTTAGGCGGCAGGATGACACCGGTGGAACCCGCGACCGGCTCGACAATAACAGCCGCAATCGTTGAAGCGTCGTGCAGCGCGATGATGCGCTCCAATTCATTGGCGACATCTGCGCCGTGCTCGGGAACGCCGCGCGAGAAGGCGTTCTTGTCCGGGAAATGCGTGTGCGGCATGTGGTCGACGCCGGTAAGCAGCGTTCCGAACATCTTGCGATTCGATACGATACCGCCGACCGAAATGCCGCCGAAATTGACACCGTGATAGCCGCGTTCGCGACCGATCAGGCGCGTGCGCGCACCCTCACCCTTCACGCGTTGATAGGCGATCGCCATCTTGAGCGCAGTCTCGACCGATTCCGATCCGGAATTGGTGAAAAAGACGTGGTCCATGCCCTTGGGCGCAATATCGACCAGCCGGTTCGCCAATTCGAAGACAATGGGATGGCCCATCTGGAAAGCCGGCGCGTAGTCAAGTTCGGCAGCCTGCGCCTGGATCGCCTCGGTGATCTTGGGGCGGCAATGGCCGGCGTTCACGCACCAAAGGCCGGCTGTGCCGTCCATGATCTTGCGACCGTCACTCGAAGTGTAGTGCATGTCCTTGGCAGCGACCAGCATTCGCGGCGTCTGCTTGAACTGCCTGTTTGCCGTAAACGGCATCCAAAATGCACTAAGATCGTTCGGCGTTACCTTGAGCCGGTTAGACATGACCAAGCTATCCCTTTGGTTTCTTGTTTCGTTACGGCCAACGCTTGGTCCTTCGCATAAATCCGTGCTACGCAATTTTTTGACCGATTGGACAAACGTTAGCACCGCCACAGGGGCGGTCAAGCCATTAGTAGCTGAATTGCGCCCTTGAAAGCGCGCTCCACAGGCCGGTAAAAACTGGTCCAGACTATTGGTCCAGATTTGAGCCAAAGCCTTGGCTTGATTGAAGTGAGCATAGAAATGGAAGCGCCTGTTCCACGCCGCACCCGCATCCAGCAGGAAAAGCGCGAGCTTATCCTCCAAGCAGCGCTCGACGTGTTCTCGGCGAACGGTTTTCGCGGCTCCACCATCGACCAGATCGCCGAGGCTGCGGGCATGTCGAAGCCGAACCTGCTCTACTATTTCCGCCGCAAGGAAGACATCCACGAAACCCTGATGCAACGCCTGCTCGATACCTGGCTGGCGCCACTTCGAGAGCTTGACGATGTCGGCGATCCCATCACCGAACTCAAGAGCTACATTCGTCGCAAGCTTGAAATGGCGCGCGACTACCCACGACAAAGCCGGCTTTTCGCCAACGAGATCCTGCAGGGCGCACCACGCATCATGCCGATGCTGAAAGGTGAATTGAAAAGCCTTGTCGACGAGAAGGCCGCCGTCATCACCGGATGGATGCATGCCGGCAAGATCGTCAAGACCGACCCCTATCACCTCATCTTCGCGGTCTGGGCGACGACCCAGCATTATGCCGATTTCGACGTGCAGGTGCAGGCGGTCCTTGGTCCTGACCGGGGCGGCGACGGTCGCTTCGAGGACGCCGCCCGTTTCCTGGAGCAACTGATCATCAACGGGTTGAAACCCGCAAGCTAGAAAGCCGCATGCGCCAACTCGTTCAAATACGCGCGATTTTTGCAATCTGGAATTGAACTCAAAGTCTTAGTGTGTGTCCAGCATTGGCTGGAGAACAAAGTGGACAAGCCGCGCCTTGCATTGCTGATAGACGCCGACAACATTCCGTTTCGACTTCTCTCCGACATTTTGCGTCACGTCGAGGGCCTTGGAAATCCCATCGTAAGGGCAATCTTCGGCGACTTTTCCGAGAACCGGAATTCGGAGTGGATTGTCGGAGTCCGCGAATTTGCCCTCGAGCCAGTTCTCCAAATTTCCGGCGGCAAGGGAAAGAATTCGACGGACATCGCCATGACAATCCGGGCCATGGATCTTCTCTACTCTGGACAGGTCGACGGATTTTGCATTGCGTCGAGCGATCGCGATTTTCTGCCGCTGGCCATGCGTCTGCGCCAACATGGAAAACAGGTTTATGGGTTTGGCGAGAGCAAGACCGATGCCGCGTTCCGCAAGAATTGCACCGAGTTCTTCGTTCTTGATGGCGAGCGCAAAGCGCCGATAGAACCGCCCAAGCCCGAGATTAAACTCCACCCTCAAATTGCTACGCTAATTCGAGATCACTCAGCCAAATCCGCCAAGAATTCTGTTCCACTGTCGCAACTTGGAAAGGAGGTTCGAAAAGTGGCGCCAAACTTATGCGGAAAACGAGGGCTTCTAAAATACCTCCGAAAGACAGGCGAGGTCGATGTTATCGGTGAAGTTTCATCGCCGAGTATCCAATTGCGCCGTGCGACTCCTGCCAATCATGGATAGCGGCGTGACGCCTCGGTGAGGAAGCGCCACGAAGTTCTTTCGATAATCAAGCAGCCTTTGCTTCCTTGACCGGGTGAAGCGCGTGGAAACTGACGCATAGCCGGTTCCAGACATTGATCATGCCAACCGCAACGGTAAGCTTGGTCAGTTCCTCTTCGGAAAACTGCTTCAACGCCTGCTCGTAGAGCGCATCGGAGACGCCGCCTTGCGAGATATTGGTGACGGCTTCGGTCCATGCGAAGGCGGTGCGCTCACGCTCGGAGAAAAGCGGCGATTCCTTCCATGCCGCCACGAGATAGAGGCGCTGCTCGGTCTCGCCATCTTCGCGCGCTTCGCGGCTGTGCATGTCGACGCAAAACGAGCATCCGTTGATCTGCGATGCACGCAGCTTGATGAGATGGAGCAGGCTCCTTTCCAAGCCGCTTTCCTCGACAGCCTGATTGAGTGCCCTCACCTGCTCCATAAGCTTGGGCGCCTTGGCGAAAAACTGGAGTCGCTGTTTCATCGTCTTTCCTTTCACTTGCTACTTGGGAGGATTGTTTTCTGCGGCCGTTGATTGCGCGCCACGAAGGCGCAACTGGCCGCAACCGAACGCGGGTCTGCGTCATTCTGGAAACCGGCCACGATGTCGGAAAGCTTTTCGGCGGCGAGCGCGGCGCGATAGGCCTTCTCGGCTCTCAGCATAGCGACGTTGATGCCGCACGGTTTCGCATAGGCTGAGGCCGGAAGCTTGACCGGCCCGCGCTGGCGGATTTCACCACACCTGAAGGCAGGCAAGGGCCCCTCCACCGCCAGCACGATATCCAGTAGCGAGATGCGTTCAGCCGGCCGAGCCAGACGGTAGCCGCCAGCAGGACCCGGCAGAGATTCCAGCACGCCCGCGCTGGTCAACGCATTGAGATGCTTGAGCAGGTAGCTCGAAGACACCCCGAAGGCCTCAGCCATTGCCGAGCCCGACAAGGTGGCGTTTCCATCCACGCCGGCAAGCATTGCGGCGCAATGGATCGCAGCTTCGACGCCTTCACCCAATTTCATGCGGTCGGCTTTCTAATCATGGATATAATATATCGTGGATAATTTTTATCACCGATAACCTCAAAAGGAAACTCCTCCTCGCAGACGAAACCGCCGATACGCTACGCGGCGGTTTCGTCTGCTTCGGGAGGAGTCTACTCCGCGGCCACCTTGGCCATCGGGTTGTTCGGATGCGTCGTCCAGTTGGCGTAGTTGGGCGACACGGGCTTGCCGGTCCGCTGGTCGAGAACACCCACTTCGAGCGGCACCATGGTTATGCAGCCTTCGACCGGGCAGACATTGACGCACAGATTGCAGCCGACGCACTCGTCTTCCATCACCTCGAAGTGCCGCACGCCATCTACCATCGACGTGATGGCCTGATGCGAGGTGTCTTCGCAGGCAATGTGGCAGCGGCCGCACTTGATGCAGGCTTCCTGGTCGATATGCGCCTTGGCGATATAGTTCAGGTTGAGATACTGCCAGTCGGTGACGTTCGGCGTCGCGCGCCCGACGACATCGTCGAGGCTGCGGTGGCCCTTTTCGTCCATCCAGTTCTCGAGACCGGCAATCATTTCCTGCACGACCTTGAAGCCGTAGGTCATTGCCGCTGTGCACACCTGGACGTTGCCGGCACCGAGCGCCATGAACTCGGCGGCATCGCGCCATGTGGTGACGCCGCCGATGCCAGAAATCGGCAGGCCGCGCGTTTCGCCGTCGCGAGCGATTTCGGCAACCATATGCAGCGCCATCGGCTTGACCGCGGGACCGCAATAGCCGCCATGCGAGCCCTTGCCGTCGATGGAAGGTTCCGGCGAAAACGTGTCGAGATTGACCGAGGTGATCGAGTTGACCGTGTTGATCAACGACACGGCATCGGTGCCGCCGGCCTTTGCCGCCCTTGCCGGCTTGCGCACGTCGGTGACGTTGGGAGTCAGCTTGGTGATGACGGGCATGCGCGTATACTGCTTGCACCAGCGCACCACCATTTCGATGTATTCGGGCACCTGGCCGACGGCGGCGCCCATGCCGCGCTCGGACATGCCATGCGGGCAGCCGAAATTGAGCTCGATGCCGTCAGCGCCGGTTTCCTCGACCAGCGGCAGGATCGCCTTCCAGCTTTCCTCCACGCAGGGCACCATGATCGATGCGATCAGCGCGCGGTCCGGCCAGTTCATCTTGACCTGCTTCATCTCGCGCAGATTGGTCTGGAGGTCGCGGTCGGTGATCAGTTCGATGTTGTTGAGACCGAGCAGGCGCCGGTCTGCGCCCCAGATCGCGCCATAACGCGGGCCGTTGACGTTGACGATCGGCGGGCCTTCCTCGCCGAGCGTTTTCCAGACGACACCGCCCCACCCTGCCTTGAAGGCACGTTCGACGTTGTAGGCTTTGTCGGTCGGCGGCGCCGACGCCAACCAGAAGGGGTTGGGCGACTTGATGCCGATGAAATTATTGCGGATGTCCGCCATGGTCATGCCCTCCCGTTCGAGGTGAATGCGCGATGGATGCTTTCGGCTGCGTCGCGGCCCTGGGCAACGGACGTGACCGTCAGGTCTTCGCCGCCGCGGATGCAGTCGCCGCCGGCCCAGACCTTGGCCATCGACGTGCGCCCTTCCGCATCCACCTTGATGCGGCCGTTCTCCAGTTCGACCGATGCACTGGAGCCGTTCAGCGCGGCCGGTACGAGCGTCTGGCCGATCGCCTTGAACACCTGGTCAGCCGGAAGCGTGAGGAGTTCGCCGGTTCCGGCAAGCTTGCCGCCCTTCATCGCGGTATATTCCAGTTCGATGGCGGTGACCTTGCCGTTGTGCGAGATGACCCGCTTGGGCTGGAGCCAGTGGCGAATGGTGACACCGTTGGCCGCCGCCAAATCCTGCTCGAAGCCGGACGCATTCATGTCTTCCTTGCCGCGCCGGTAGCAGATGGTGACGTCTTCGGCCCCGAGCAGCTTCGACTGCACGCCGGCATCGATCGCCGTCATGCCGCCGCCGATGACGACGACGCGGCGACCGATGGGCAGCTTGGCGAGATCGCCGGTTTGCCGCAGGACGGAGATGAACTCGACCGCGTTCTCGACGCCCTTGGCATCCTCGCCATCGGCCTTCAACGCGTTGATGCCGCCAAGGCCCATGCCGAGGAAAACGGCATCGTAGGACTGGACGAGATCGGAAAGCTGGACGTCGCGGCCCAGCGCCATGTCGTTGCGAATGTCGATGCCGCCGATGGCGGTCACGTAATCGACTTCGGCCTGGGCAAAGTCGTCCGTGCTCTTGTAGGCCGCGATACCATATTCATTGAGCCCACCCGATTTCGGCTTGGCTTCGAAAATGATGACGTCGTGCCCATGGCGCGCGAGGCGGTGGGCGGCGGCAAGGCCGGCCGGACCCGCGCCGATCACGGCCACCCGTTTTCCGGTCGAGGCAGCGCGCTTGTAGAACTGCTTTTCCTCTTCCATCGCCACGTCGGTGGCGTAGCGCTGCAAGCGCCCGATCTGCACCGGCTTGCCCTCGGCGGCCTCGCGCACGCAGGCCTCCTCGCACAGCGTCTCGGTCGGGCACACGCGGGCGCACATGCCGCCCAGAATGTTCTGGTCGAAGATCGTCTTGGCCGATCCGAGCGGATTGCCGGTCGCGATCTGCCGGATGAACATCGGAATATCGATGGACGTCGGACATGCAGTCATGCAGGGCGCGTCGTAGCAGAAATAGCAGCGGTCGGCTTCGACCAGCGCTTCATGGTGATCGAGCGGCGGATGCAAATCCGAAAAATTGTCCGCGTAGGCTTCCGGCGCAAGCCGATTACCGGCAATGCCGTCCTTGAAATGACCTGTCGCCATTCCACATTCCCCTTTGTTATCGTTGTCGAAATGCTAGCACATCCTGATTTTTTATCAATTGGTCAATTTTCGAGCCAAGTCATTGAAAAGCCTTGGCAAAAACATGATTATTTTTGTCATGTTTGAGGCATAGTCGCCCTCCCTTCTCCCCTTGTGGGAGAAGGTGCCTGAACGA
>CAZROU010000022.1:0-67830 GCA_964601795.1 uncultured Mesorhizobium sp.
AGACCCACGGACTCTGACTCCGTTAGTCCTGGTTCGAATCCAGGTTCCCCAGCCACTCTGTTTATCTTTATTTTTCAATTGGTTAATAGATAAGAGTCAACGCCAAGCGTTGCAACCCATCGGATCGTGCACACGGCGTTCGGCCTGTGACCCACGCCGTTGCATCGACAGTTGAGCGGTGTTTCCCTATTGCCCCGGCATGATAGCCGCCTCTAGCGCCGGCGTTCTCTTGTAGAGGTGGAGGACTTGTCCTTGCAGCCGCAAAAGTGCGGCAACCGTATCCAGATTTGGCGTATCGATTCCCAGTTTCCGAGCCAGTTCCAGGACTGAGGAAACCAATGGGTCGATTTCCATCGGGCGCCCCAATTCTACATCATGACGGGTGGAGGGCTTGTGTCCGATGATGTCCGTGCCGCCCTTGATACGCTGTTCGATACTGACGCCAAAGCGCGCACCCACCGCTTCGCCCACAAGTTTGCACTCCACCATCATTTCATGGATCAGACACCTGCAGGCCTGGTCCGCGCCGATGGTGTCCAAGCTGGCGCCGGTCAGGGCGGAGACGGGATTGAAAGAGCAATTTCCCCATAGCTTTATCCATATCTCGTCCCTCAACCGGGCCTTTCTAGGTGCTCTAAGCCCGCCTGCAATCAGCATTTCCGACAACAGGCGAAGCCGTGAACTGTCAGAGCCGTCCGGTTCACCCAATGTGAAGCGATCACCGGCGGAATGATGGATCACGCCGGGCTCCGGTACGTCGCATGCCGGGTACACAACGCAACCTATCGCACGATCCGGGCCGAAGAATTTCCATTGCGCGCCCCCCGGATCGACGCTTTCCAGCCAAGTTTCATCCAGTGGTGTTCCCGTATTCGCACCGTGGAAATACCACCATGGCAATCCGTTGACGGCAGGAACTATCGCCGTGTCGTTTCCCAGCAATGGAGCGAACTGTTCTACAATACCAGAAACCGAATGGGCCTTCATTCCAATGATGACGTAATCCTGTTCACCCAGTTCACGCGGATCGTCGGTGGCGCGTATGCGATAGGTATGCTCCTCGCCTTCTTTGCGTAACTTGAGCCCTCGCGAGCGTATGGCTTCCAGATGCGGGCCACGCGCCACGACACAGATATCCGCACCGGCTTGCGCGAGTGATGCCGCAAGATAGCCGCCTATGGCGCCGGCTCCAAAGACACAGACCTTTGTCATCTATGCCTCGCCCAGTCCAAGGATCTTGGCGAGGCCGATGCGCTGGACTTTTCCAGTTGGGCCCTTCGGCACCTCATCGAGGATCACGATCTTGCGAGGCACCTTATAGGCCGCAAGCGTGTTGCTCGCGAAATCCTGCAGTTGGGAAGCCGTCAAGTTCGCACCTTCGGCAAGGACGACCGCAGCCGCAACCTCTTCGCCTAATGATTTGTGCGGCATGGCAAAGGTCACCGCTTGGCGGACCGCTGGATGCTCCAGCAGGACATCGTCGACTTCGAGCGGCGAGACCTTTTCGCCACCACGATTGATGATCTCCTTTATCCGGCCGGTGATCTTGAGGTAGCCATCGGCATCCAGATAGCCTTGGTCACCTGTCCGGAACCAACCTTTTACGAAACTCGCCGCATTTGCGGATGGATTGTTTTCGTACCCGGTCGTAACGTTTGCTCCTCTTATGCAGACTTCCCCTTCATGGCCGACAGCTACCGCCCCGCCATCCTGGTCCAGAATACAGATTTCAGGCCCCGCAGCCATTCCGACAAAACCGGGCTTCTGCTCTCCGGGCGGAAGCGGATTGGATGCCATCTGGTGCGAAGCCTCGGTCATTCCGTAGGCTTCTATGACTGGGCAGCGGAATGTCGTCTCCAGCGCCTTGAAAACAGGCGGTGGCAGGGAAGCCGATGACGAGCGAACGAAACGCAGTTTCATAGCCTCGACAGCTTCCGGATTCCGTTCCGCTCGCTGGAGGATCGCCTGATGCATCGTTGGAACAGCGGAATACCAAGTCGGGTTTTCCTCGCTCGCCCAGCCGAAGAAACGCATGGCATTGAAACCCGGCGTGCAGCACACCGACGCTCCTGCCGTCATCGAGGCAAGTACCACCGCCATCAATCCATGTATGTGAAACAGCGGCATAACGTTGAGGCAGTGGTCTGCCTGGGCCAGCTTGAGTGTCGTGGCGATATTGTTTGCCGATGCGAACAGGTTGGCCTGAGACAGGGGAACTACCTTTGGACGTGAGGTTGTGCCGGAAGTGTGTAGCACCAGCGCCTCGGATTCCGGTGATGGCGGCACGCAGCCTGACTCTTCCTCCCACAATGAAAAGAAGCCGGCAGGGGCATCCTCTCCTACCTGCAGTTCGGCTACCGGAATATCGAGACGGGCTGCGGCAGCACGAACGGGATTTTCCGAACCCGCCTCGACGAGAACGAGCTTGGGGCGCAGATCGGACAGATAGAATTCATACTCGGCTTCCTTGTAGGCGGGATTCAAGGGAGCAGCCGACAAGCCGGACGCCACGGCGAGAAAGGACGATGCCATTTCCGGGCCATTCGGCAGTACGATGGCTACGCGATCTCCAGAACCTATCCCCTTCGCTGCCAGCTGGCGATGAACTCTGGCAATGCATGAACGCAAGCCGCCATAGGTCAGCGGTGGTCGCCCTGGCGCGGTTAGCGCAATTTTCTCGTCCGGCACCGTGCGCAGCAATGATAGAACCGTTGGCTTCATGTCAAAGCTTCCTTCATTTAGGCTGTCAGACGTCCTGGCAGATGCACGAACCTATCTGCTGATGGCATAATGGCTGCGACGTGGGTCAGCTCCTGAGCCGAGCACGCGCCGTCCGCTCGACGGAACAGCAAGATCGAGGGAAACGGCAACGCCACTGGCGTCAAATTCGTAGTCAGGCCACAAGTGGAGCCGATGGCCACGCTCGGAGAGCCTTGACCTGACCTCCTCCGGAACCCGCGTTTCGATGCTGAGCCTGCCGACATCGTGAAAGTGGGGATAGAAGGAATCGGGGAAGCTCAGGGCCGTGACGCGTGGCGCTTCGACCGCCTGTTGCGGTGACATGTCCCTGTCGACCACATTGAGAAACGCCTGCAATATGCCTTGCGGAATGACATCCCCTCCGCTCGAGGAGAGAGCCATTACCTTCGTTTCGGAGGCACCGGTACTGAGCGCCAGGGCCGGTGAAGGTGTAAGCCTCGGTCGCTTGCCGGGCGCGAGCGATGCCGGGTGGCCGGCGTCCAGGCGGGATTGCACTCCACGCGGCGAAACCATTATCCCAAGGCCCGGTACGATTGGATTGCCGTCGATCGTATCGCTGGCAGCACAGCTGAACGCGTTACCATGCTTGTCGACGATGGTGAAATTGGTCGTATCGCGCCGCTTGCCCCGCTTTGTGCTGCCCGGAAAAGGCAGATTCATCGTCGGCAGGTCCGGCAACGCCCTGTTTGGCTGCACAAGGGCGCGCAGGCGGGCAACATGCTCGTCGGACAGCATCTCTTCAATGCTCGTATCCGAGAAATTCGGATCGCAATAGAATTTCTCACGATCGGAAAACGCGATCTTCATGGCCTCGACGAGATGGTGCAGATAAGAATCCTCGCTGGTTGAAAGCGAGGCCATTTCGAAGCCGGCCAGAACAGACAATGTCTGCAGTATTACGGGCGCCTGACTGTAGGTGCCGCCGGTGAACATGCGCCAACCGCGATAGTCATAGGTCTTGGCGGGCATTACCTCGTTGCGGAATTCCGCAAGGTCATCGAGCGTCATCCAGCCGCCGCCCGCGTTCACCCATTCGACGATCCTCTGCGCTGGCTCACCTTCGTAGAAAGCTGCTCGTACGGCTTCGAGAGCCGACGACCGGTTGCCGCCGCGTTCGGCGCCGGCCAACTGTTTCAGCAGGTGCCCGAGGTCCGTTTGCGTGAGACGATCGCCCTCCTGCGGCGGCCGTCCCTTCGGCCAGTAGATCGTGCGAGTGCTGTCCCAGTGTTTGAACGTGGCGCCCATGAGTTGGTAGGCCAAGGCCGTGCGCCGGTCGAGAACAAAACCTTCCTCGGCATAGCGGATGGCAGGGGCGGCGACGTCGGCAAACGACCAGGTGCCGAAACGCGAAAGGGCGGATATCCATGCATCCAGCGCTGCTGGCACGATGGAACATGCGGCACCCAGCGGCATGTCACCCTTGTGACGTTCCAGATAGGCATCCAAGGTAACCTCGCGGCTCCAAACTCCAACACCGGATATGGACCACACCTCATCAGAACCTGCTTGCCGGATGAGGATTGGAGCTACACCGCCAAGATTGCACATGTCGGCTTGAATGACGTTGCTGGCCAGTCCTGCTGCTACACCCGCATCGATCGCCGTACCGCCGCGTTCCAGAACATCTGCCGCAATCATCGAAACCAGGGGATGACCGGCGACCACGGAATAGTTCTCGCCGACAAGCGTTGGCCTCATCGATTCCGGCGGTGGAAATATATTGGGCACGGGAGACGTGCTGTTGCGCATTCCACCTGCCGCATCCTCCAGAAGGTTATTCGAAGCGTACTCGGATTCTGACATGCTGACCGGTATCCTGTTAAAGGCTCAGCATCGCACCTGCGTCGATGCGAACCGTTGTTCCTGTGATCGCCGCACTCGCCGGTGAAGCCAGATGAAGGCAAAGATTGGCAACCTCGCCTGGATCGACCAGACGGGTAGCGGCGCCGGCTTGAGACATTTCTGCCCATATTTCGCCTGCGTCAGCACCGGTGCGTTTGGCGATGTTGGCAGCAACATCCCTGAGCATGGGACTGTCGACATTGCCGGGGCAGACTGCATTTGCCCTTATGCCGTACCTGGCGAGTTCGGCTGCAATGCTTTCCGTGAGACCGATCAGGCCGAACTTGCTGGCGCAATAAACCGAAGCTCCGCCCTCGCCCCGCAAGCCGGCCGTCGAGGACAAGAAAACGAACGAACCGGCGGTTTTCTTCGCCACCATTTGCCGCGCGAAAGCCGCCGAGACGTGGAATGCGCCATCGAGATTTACTGCCATCACCTTGCGATAGAGGCCCCAGTCCATGTCCATGACGGGGCCATCTGCGTTCAGGCCGGCGGCGTAGATCACGCTGTCGACCGCACCGATCTGTCTTGCCGCTGCATTTACCTGATCCGCGTCCGTGACGTCACAGGAGGCAGAATGATGTTGACCGGAGATGTCTGCGATCGCCCCCGCAGCAACCTCGGCGCCGAGGTCGAACGACCAGACCGTCGCACCTGCAGCGGCAAATGCCCTGACGCAGGCCGCTCCGATCGCACCGCCACCGCCGAAAACTGCGGTCACGTGGGGCTTATCAAAGATAGTTCGGGCCATGTCTGTCATGCCTGCATTGTTCATGTTTGATGGAGGCGTCAGGAAGCAGTGGCCATTTCGCGCAAAACACGCGCAATCGAGGCCGGGCCGGGTACGAGGGCTTCTTCCAGGGAAAGGGCTGCGGGTATTGGAACATCCGGAACCGCGTGGCGTCGCAATTGGCGCAACGCGGTAGGCCCCAGCCGCTCAAGCACGCGCACGACGACCTCTGCCGACAGGCCGAAACTTAGGTAGTCTTCATCGACAACAAGTAACCTTCCGGTTTTGGCGGCGGAAGCGGCAACCGTTGCGGTATCGAGCGGCACGATCGAACGCAGATCAATCAGTTCGACGTCTATGCCTTCGCCAGCCACATCCGCAGCAGCCTCCATCGCGTATTCCACGCTTGCGCTCAACGTAACCACTGTTATATCGCTGCCCTTGCGGACCACTTCCGCTTGGCCGATCGGCGTGATGTACGGCTTCTCCGGCACGTCGGAACCAGTGAGGAAGTCCTTCGCCTTCTTCAGGAGCAGGCCCTTGTGCTCGATGAATATCACGGGGTTGTCCGAACGGATCGCCGCAGCCATCAGGCCCTTGTGGTCCCGCACCGAACTGGGTGCGACCACGTGCATTCCGGGCAAGTGCGCGAAAGTCGCCCATAGGCACTGCGAGTGCTGTGCTGCCGAACCTATGTTGCCACCAGCCGTCTTGATGACCATCGGCATCTTGACCCTGCCCCCTGACATATAGGGGATCTTTGCCATCGCGTTGTAGATCTGCTCCAGGCATACCCCGATGAAGTCGACGAACATGATCTCGACCACTGGGCGCAACCCCACCATCGCCATGCCGACCCCCATGCCGGTGAACGACATTTCCGAGATCGGCGTGTCGCGCACCCGCATAGGACCGAAGCGCTCGAGCAAATTGCGGCTCGAGCCGAACACACCGCCGGATCGGCCGACATCCTCCCCTAGCAGCACTACCGTATCGTCGCGTTCCATTTCCTGCATAAGGCTTTCGGCAACGGCCTGTGATGCGGTGATCTTGCGAATGTTGGACAATGTCTCCACGGACATCACATCACCTCGGCGAAAATGTAGTTCATGGCGCCGGCCGGGTCGGGCATCGCGTCACGGCGGACATCGGCCAGCATCGCCTGCATCTCGTCTTCGGCGGCCCTCACTATGGCGTCGAGTTCGTCTTCGCTCGCCACCCGACGCTCCGTGAGAACGCTCCTGTAGCGGGAAATCGGGTCCATCTCCTTGCGCATCCGCTGTTTCTCGGCTCGTTCGCGATAATTGTCGTGATCGCCCTCGAAATGCCCGCGAAAGCGGTAGCAGGTAGCCTCAAGCAGGCTGGGCCCGCCACCTTTGCGCGTATGTTTGGCAACCTCCGCAAAAGCCAGTGAGACTTCCTCGACATCCATTCCGTCCACACGCTGCCCGAGCGCGCCATATGCAGCCGCCCGTTCGGCGATACCGGGTGTCGCCGACACATCGGAGAACCTCACCGAAATCGCGTACTGGTTATTCTCGACCAGGCAGACCAGAGGCAATTGCCAGGCAGCCGCCATATTCAGGCATTCGTGGAAAGTGCCGTGATTGGTCGCGCCGTCACCGCAGATGCCAACCGCGATATGCGGCAGTCCTTTCATCTTGAAATTGTAGGCATAGCCCAGCGCTACCGGCAACGAGGCGCCGACGATCCCTGTGGCGGAGAAATGCCGATCCGGATCGAACGGATGCATATGTCCGCCCCGGCCACGGCATAAGCCGGTCTCCTTCTCGAAGATTTCAGCCATCAGGGCGCGCGGCGGAACACCTTTGGCAAGCGCGTGGTAGTGATTACGGTGTGTACTGACCACGGCGTCGTTGGGTGTGAGAGACTGGGCCATGGCCACACCGATGGCCTCCTGACCAATGCCGGTATGGAGTTCGCCATGGATTTCCATGGTCGGCACCCCTTCCAGGCAAGCCTCGTCGAACGCCCGCATGCGGACCATTGTCCGAAAAAGGTTGATCGGATTTAGCTTCATGACTCCCATTCCGAGAAGAAACGACGGTGACGTTAAGGATTGATCGCGATGATCAAGCCGGGTTCATTTCCAGCAACTCGAAAAACGAGCCACCGGGCTCGCGGCAATAGGTCGAACGCCCTTCCGGGAAAACCGTAACATTTCCGATGGCATTCGCCCCGACGCCCCTTACTTCCTCAAGTGCCGAGTCTAGATTTTCAACCTCGAACGCTAGGTGGCCAGCTCCGGCAGGCAGGGGGAGAGGCAAGGCCGGCAGATCGTGATTGAGGAATTCAATCAACTCCAGCCTCGAACCACCCTGTTGATGCTGCATCTGGGCAAGATGGCACGACACTTGTTCGAGGCCTGTCATGCTGCGGATTTCCTTCGCCATGTCCCGCTCGATGAAGAGCAGTTCATAGCCGAGGACGTCGCAATAGAAGCGTATCGAAGAATCGATTTCCGAAACTGCAAGTGAGAAATGATCAACGGTCTTGATCTTCATGACAGGCTCAGCGCTTCGAACGAGTTGTAGTATTTGGCTGGATCTGGTGTCGCTCTGTTCAGCAGTTCGGCCAGATCCTTGCGGATTTCCTCCCCCGCTTCCGTTGCAAAAATCGCAACGATGGCACGACCTTTTTCTGTGGCTGGAGCATCAAGCGCCCGTGGCAATCCGACGATGTGCTGAACGGCTTGAATGACCACTGGACGTTCGCTGCCGATCACATCCACAATGCCTTTCAGGCGCAGGAGTTTCTCTCCATATCGCTGGGAGATATCCGTGATGCCAAGCAGGAGTGCATTGATATCCAACCTCCGGCTCGTGGGTATAGACATGCTGTCGAAGGTCGCGCTGTGCTGCGGGGTCGAGGCAGGCAGACACTGAAATGGCCCTTGCGACGAGCCGGCGAAAAGCTGGAAAAGCAGTTCGGAACCGTTCGCAGGATATTCGATGGGTGCAACGCTGATTGAACCGAGCGCAACTCTCACGGCTAGCTCATCTGAGACGTTCGCCATATCGAGCTTGGTGAGCAATATGCGATCCGCAAGCATTGCCTGCGCTTGAGCCTCTGGGTGACGTGAGAGTTGGCCGGCACCCAGAACGCTGTCTACAACGGTGACCAGCCCGCCGAAGCGGTAGCGCGACAGGCGAAGCGGATCGGTGAGGAAAGCCCGCAGGATCGATGCTGGATCGGCCAGTCCACTGGTTTCCACAATGACACGGGAAAATGCGGGAATCCTGCTTTCCGCATAACCTGCCTCCAGCGATCTCAGGGCCCTTGCAAGGTCGCCCTGTGCCTGACAGCAAAGACAGCCACCGGGAAGAACGACGATATTTTCATCGACACTTTCGACCAGCATGTGGTCGATGCCAATATCTCCGAACTCGTTGATCACCACCGCGGTATCCGCCGCCTCCGGCAGAGCAAGCAGTTTCTTGACAAGTGTGGTTTTCCCACTGCCTAGGAAGCCGGTAAGTACCGCGACCGATATGGGACTCTCGGTCGTGAGTTCGAGCTTGCGAGGATCAGGCAGGACTGTCATTCGACCCAACTCGCGTTCCAGAAGGTTTCAGGCCGACTGCGCATGGTTTCGAGTGCCCCGAACATAGCAGAGCCGATACGCGCAGGTTCCGCCCGCTTTCTCAATTCCCCCTTCGCAGCATCGATAATGGCAGGTTCCGCAAACATGCGGATGGCAGCTACCGCAAGGGCTTCTGAGGCCATCAAAGGACCGGGATAGCTGGCAGAATGCCCCGAAAGCGCTGTCAAAGCCCAGTTGTGCAGCGGGATTTCGCTAGGAAAAGCCCAATTGATGCGACCGAGCGGTATGCGCCAGCTGACCTCGCCGTCGTCCTGCCCGTACGGATCGACCCCTTCGGTATAAAATCCCAGGCCTTCGTCCAGGGTGAAGGCGCCATCAGGCCGACAGGCTTTGGCCAGGGCGCGCATGAAGTCACGCCCCTCGGAAGTCCATTTGGGCGCGCCAACAATTTGAAGGGCATCGTCCAAATGTCGCCCGAGGACATCGTTGGGCAGGTAACCGCGGGTTCCGGCAATGAACTGATGGCGGAAGCCGACGTCCGTCATTTCTGCCGCACGCTCCGTGACGCCTATGGCAAAATCAAAGACTTCCTTTGCACGCTCGAAATCGACATGGCGGGACGTAATCCACAACCGGGCTTCATCTGGCGTGACATTGGGAATATGGCCGCCGACACGAAGAACGTGCTCAACGGACGTATCCGCGAAATGGTGGGCGCGCAGTCGCTCCAATGACTGCACTGCAAGCTCTGCCGCATCCAGCGCATTGCGACGACGACTGCTGCCGCCGTGACCCGATTCCCCAGCGAATATGATTTCACCATTCAGCACCGCTTGGCATGGGCGGGAAATCGCGCCGTTCTGATAGTCTCCGTGGGACGTCAAGATTGCATCGATACCCTCGAAGGCACCAAGGCCGAGCATGGCCACCTTGCCCCACACGATTTCCTCGGCGGGAGTGCCGAGGACAACGATCTCACCCGCCAAGCCTTCTTGTTCGAGAGCTTTTGCTATGGCGATGGCAGCCCCGCAATTGGCAGGCCCAATAAGATTGTGGCCGCAGGCATGGCCAGCCGCTCTGCCCGATCTGCTGCGATGGGGAACCGCATCGTTGTCGGTGCCTGGAAGGGCATCGTATTCTGCCAATAGTGCAATCCGGCTACCGCCACGCCCATACGTTGCGCGAAAAGCCGTCGGAAGACCGCAAACTCCACGCTCGACTTGGAAATCATGATTTTCAAGCCAGTCGCAAAGCGCGGCCTGAGCCTTGAACTCCATGTTCCCAAGCTCTGGCGTTTCCCACAAATCCTTGAATTTGCGTTCGATTTCCATCCGCAAGGGAAGCCAAAGCTGTCGAGCAGTTTCCATATATTCCATTTTGGTTTTCTGTAAACTGTTGACAGTAATCAGAAGATTGTGGTTCATTTCTCGTGCGCTGTCAAACGCCATTCAGCCGCGGGCGTCATGGAGAAGCGACTTTGGAGCAGACTTTTCATGCCGTCCCAACACTGACCCTGGTCACCCAGGTGAAGGAGCAGATTCAGCGTGCGATCACCAACGGCGAATTGTTGCCAAACGAGCGTTTGGTGGAAGGGGAGATTGCCCAAAAGCTGGGAGTTAGCAGGGGACCGGTACGCGAAGCCGCAAGGCTTCTGGAGCAGAGTGGCCTGCTGATCTCACTGCCACGACGCGGCTTTTTCGTGCGTCATTTCGAGGCCCGCGAAATCGAAGATCTTTATGAGTTGCGCGAGTGGATCGAGGCAGCCGCCGTTGAAGCGGCCGTGAAGCGCGCGACCGATGAGCAGCGGGAACTCTTGCGGACGACGCATAAGAATTTGATGGCACGCGCCCAGTCGGGCCAGCAGTCCGAACTGATAGAGGCCATCATTGAGTTTCACCGCTCGATCTGCGCGCTATCGGGCAATGTCCGACTCCTTCGCCTGTTCGATGAAATCACTGTCGAAGTTCGGCAGATCCTGTCAGTGCTGGGCGTGAATCTCGATGAGACCGGATATCCGGTGGAAGCCCAGCAGTCTCTGCTCGAAGCGATCGAACAAAGAGACGGCAAAAGAGCAATCAAAGAAATCCGCAACCTTGTTTCCCAGGCAGGGAAAGAGGTCATGAACAATTACAGCCGGCGGCAAGCAACAAGCGGCACGCCCCCTGTATAGGAAAGACGTATCTTTTCACTCGAAAAGATACGCAACAGCAGCAAGTCGATCCGCAAGCGTTATCTAGGGAGGTTAGTAATGAGCATCGTGAACACAACTCGCAGCTTTAAGCTCGGTCTCGCCAGCTTTGTAATTGGTGCTCTCCTTGGTGGAGCCGCACAAGCCGAAGTGAAAGCGCCGGAGAAAATCGCATCTGCAGGCAAGGTCGTTTTCTGCACCGAACTCGCTTACGCGCCCTGGGAGATGATCAATCCCGAGACACAACAGCCAGAAGGCTTCGATATCGATGTCGCTGCCGCGCTGACGAAAGCCATGGGCGTCAAATCGGAACACAAGAATATTGCCTTTGACGGCCTTATCCCCGCCCTCCAGGCAGGACAGTGCGACGCAATCATTTCCGGCTTGGCCGACAAGCCGGAAAGGCGCGAAGTCGTGGATTTCGTGAATTACGCGATTTCCGGAAACGCCCTCATCACCCGCGCCGATGACCCGGCCAGCTTCAAAACGCTCGAAGATCTTTCCGGCTTGAAAGTTTCGGTTGCTGTCGGCTCGGCACTTGAAGGCGAATTGAAAAAAGCGAATGAAACCTTGAAAGCTGCCGGCAAGCCGGAGATCAACATCCTGTCGCTGCAAAGCGGCACCGATGCCTTCCAACAGCTAACTGCCGGTCTTGCCGATGTCTACCTGGGTTCGACGGATCAGGCCGGCTATTTCAACAAGCAAAAGCCTGGGCTTCTGAAACTTGCCAGCCCGCAACTCTTTTCCCTGACCATTGGCCTCGCGACGCTCAAGAAGGACAAGGATCTTCATGACGCCTTCGAAGCGGCACTGAAGGAAATCAGGGATAGCGGCGAATATAGCGCTATCCTGGCCAAGTGGGGCTTCGAGGCAATGGGGATCAACTGAGATTCCGCCGGCCGGGGTGGCACGTATCTCGGCCGGGCTTTTCCTTCCAGTATGAGAGCTGATGAATGGTCGGCGACGTAAACATCGATACTGCTTTCTTCTTCCGATACCTGTTCAATCCACCAGCCATCGTATGGCAGGGATTGTGGCTCACAATATGGATTTCCGTTGTGGCGCAGGCACTCGGGGTTGCGGTCGGCCTGCTGATTGCGCTCTGCATGCGCTCAAAACATATTTGGCTTCGAGCCTTCGGAAGGTTCTATGTCTGGGTATGGCGTGGCACGCCTTTGCTCGTCCAATTGGTGCTTATTTATACGGGCGTGGCTGCTGCAGGCTTTTATAAATATCCCGATATACAGATCGGCCCCTTCACCTTGACCGGGCCGCTCCAGGCCGCGCTCATCGCTCTGTCACTGAACGAAGCCGCCTATATGGCCGAGATTTTCCGAGCAGCCCTTTCCTCGATCGATAAAGGCCAGTTCGACGCCGTTCGCGCCTTGGGCATGCGTTCTTCTACAGCCATGCGGTGGATAATACTGCCGCAGGCCGCTCGTATGGTCATCCCGCCTTTGGGCAACGAATTCACCTTGATGATCAAGGGGACTTCCTTGCTGGCCGTGATAGGCATTCGTGAACTGTTCGGCACGATACAACAATTGAACGCCGCGACCTTCCGGACATTTGAACTCTTTGTCATAGCCGCCGTCTGGTATCTGGTTTTAACCTCGATAATGGGCTTGGTCCAGAAGCGCCTCGAAACCCACTACGGGCGCCACGATTTACCAGGTAACGCAGAGGTCAAGGCGTCAACTGGCTTTCGTGGGCTTCTATCGGGGCAACGCTGACAGATGAGTGACAAGAGCCAGACCCCATTGGTTTCGGTGCGGGATGTCCGTAAATTCTTCGGTAACTGGGAGGTCCTGCGGGGTATCTCTTTCGATGTCAGCAAAGGCGAGGTGGTGTGCCTTATCGGGCCGTCGGGCTCGGGAAAGACAACTGTCGTTCGATGCATCAACCATCTGGAAAAAATTCATTCCGGCAGGATTGCTGTCGACGGTGAATTGATCGGTTATCGTGAGTACAAAGGTCGTCTGATCGAAGACAGCGAGAAGCGCATTGCCGCCCAGAGGCAGAAGATCGGAATGGTCTTTCAGCGATTCAATCTCTTTCCCCACCTTACTGCTCTCGACAACATTACGGTCGCCCCGATGCGGGTTCAAGGTCGTGACCGCAGGGTCGTCGAAACTGAGGCCCGCGAGCTACTTGCCAGGGTCAAGCTGTCCGACAAGGCAGACAACTATCCCTCGCAACTCTCGGGTGGCCAGCAGCAGCGTGTCGCGATTGCGCGCGCGCTGGCAATGAAGCCGGCAGTGATGCTTTTCGATGAACCCACCAGCGCGCTTGATCCGGAAACCGTTGGAGAAGTGCTCGAGGTCATGAAGGAACTGGCTGAGGTCGGAACCACCATGATCATCGTCACACATGAAATGGGCTTCGCACGGGAAGTCGCGGATCGTATCATCATGATGGATCAAGGCGCGGTGGTCGAGGTGGGAACGCCGGAGCAGATATTCACCTCGCCGCAGCAGGAGCGCACCAAGTTGTTCCTTAAAGCCATACGATAACTGTGAGCAGGCGAAAGCGCCCCCGAACTTCCGCAACATGTTCACGGCGTGAGTATTACCCCACGCACCCAAAGCATCTCCAACTCCTCGGATACAGGCTGACGTCCGCACTCCTGAGGGTGTGCGCCGATTCCGGTGTGTAAGCCGGGTTCATCGACCTAGGCTGAATATCGATTCATTCCGGGCTTGACGAGAAACGAGTTTCGAATTAATTCTGACGAAAATTAAAAATCGTCAGCATTTACGAAACTTGGATAGTCGGCGATGAGCTTGGAAGAAATCACACTGGATGCAACGCGTCAGGAGAATGTCGAGCGCATTCTCGAAGCGGCCGAGCGGCTGTTTCGCCACTACGGTTACGGCAAGACCACCGTCGCCGACATCGCCCGCGATCTCGGCATGTCGCCCGCCAACGTCTACCGTTTCTTTGCGTCCAAGGAGCAAATCCACCAGGCCATTGCCGGGCGCATGTTGGCTGCAGCCATCAGCCTCCATCGCGCGATAGCCGCACTGCCGCTGCCCGCCGCCGAACGCCTGCGCCGCTGCATCCTGGAGCAGCACAAGGTGACGGTGGAGACCATGATGGATCAGCAAAAGGTGCACGAGATGGTGATCGTCGCCATTGAGCGCGACTGGCATGTGATCGACAAGTACATCGACGAATTGAACCTGATCCATGCCGATATCATCGAGGATGGCATCAAGGCAGGTGAGTTCACCAAGCAGGATTCGGCAATCGCCGCACGCTGTTTTGGCGCCAGCACTGCCACGCTTTGCCACCCGCAACTGGTGGCGCAGTGCCTGATGAAAGACAATCGCGCGACCCCTGAACAGTTGGTCGATTTCGCGATCAAAGCCTTGAAATAAACGAGGCTTCGGCCCCAACCAAATCAACTCTATGCAGGAGCGTGAACGATGTTTTCGTTCAAGGAATCCAGAAGCATTGCCCGTTCCCTCGCCGCACTCGGCCTGCTCGGTCTTACCGCCCTGTCGGTTTCGGCCTGCAGCGAGGCCAAGACGGAACCCGTCGCCACGATACGTCCCGTCAAGGTGGTCGAGATCGCCAAAGCCGGCGCAGCCCGCGAACTCCAGTACTCGGGATCAGTCAAGGCTCGCACAGAGATGAATCAAGGTTTCCGCGTCGCCGGCAAGATCGTCGAGCGGCTCGTCGACGTCGGCGACAGGGTAAATCCGGGCGATGTGCTGGCGCGCCTTGATGCGACCGACTACGCGCTTGGGGTCACCGCTGCCGAGGCCAGCCTGATGGCCGCCGAAAAGCAGGTCGAGACGGTGCGGCTGACCCAGGGCCGTGCGCAGGAATTGTTCGGCAAGAAGTTCGCCTCGCAGGCGCAGGTCGATGAAGCCCAGCTCGGATACCAGCAGGCAATCGCTGCCCGCGATGCCGCCGCTTCCTCGTTGCAGCAGGCGAAAAACCAAGTCGCCTACACCGAACTGAAAGCCGACAGGAAGGGCATCGTCACCGCGATTTCCGCCGACACTGGTCAGGTCGTGGGTGCGGGCACGCCGGTCGCGTCTGTTGCCGTTGATGGCGAAAAGGAAATCCAGATCGCTGTGCCGGAAACCGACATTTCGCATTTCAAGCAGGGTCAGGCCGTCAAGGTCGGCTTCTGGACCGACGATCAACTACAGCTCGCCGGCAAGGTACGCGAAGTTGCCGGCAGCGCAGACCCGCAATCCCGGACCTTTTCCGTCCGCATCAGCATGGCTGGCGATCCACGCGTGCTGCTCGGCATGACGGCGACGGTCGAGGCGGCGGTTGCCACCACGCAACCGCTGGCGTCGGTTCCGCTGCAGGCGCTGGCCGAGAAGGACGGCAAGCCCATCGTCTGGGTGGCTGATCGGGATACGTCGACTGTCCATGCGCGCGCCATCACCGTTGCCGACTTCGCACCAGACGGCGTGCGTGTTGGTGATGGATTGCAGCCGGGTGACCTCGTCGTTTCGGCAGGCACGCAATTCATGACCGAGAACCTGAAGGTGAAGCTGCCCGACGCCACCCTGTCGCAAGCGGAACAACCCGTCGCCATGCAGGCAACCAGCACGCTGCGCTAAATCGATCCTCCTCAAGCAAGAACAAGAGGCGGTCATGACGACCTCGACTGACGAAAAGAAACCGTTCAACCTATCCCGTTGGGCGATTGGCCATCCCAGCATCGCGCGCTTCCTCGTCGGGCTGATCATCGTCGCCGGCGCGCTCGGCCTGATGCGCATGGGCCAGCGCGAAGATCCAGAGTTCACCTTCCGCGTCATGGTGGTGCAGGCCCTATGGCCGGGCGCTTCGCTGCAGGACATGGAAGACCAGGTCGTCAACAAGATCGAGCGCAAGCTGCAAGAGACGCCGCACCTCGATTTTGTGAAATCCTATTCGCGCGCCGGCAGCGCAATCATCCTCGTGCAAGTCAAGGGTGACACCAATGCCGCGCAAGTAGCGGACGCCTTCTACCAGGTGCGTAAAAAGGTCGGCGACATCAGGAGCGAGTTGCCGTCGGGTCTGCTCGGCCCCTTTTTCAACGATGAGTTCGGCGACACCTTCATCACGCTTCATTCCATCAGCGGCGACGGCTACAGCTATCCCGAGCTCAAGCAATTCGCCATCCAGGCGCGCGACATGCTCTTGACCACGCCGGGCGTGGAAAAAGCCGTTATCATCGGCGATCAGCCGCAGGTCATCTACATCGACGTGTCGTCCAAGGCGCTCGCGGAACGCGGGCTGACGCTCGTCGATCTTCAGAATGCCCTCAAGGGCCAGAACACCGTCGACCCGGCCGGAGCGGTCGATACCGGTACCCGCTCGGTGCGCATTTCCGTCGAGGGCGACGTCAAGCGAGCCGAAGACATCAAGGAATTGCGTCTGCGCACCGGCAATCAGGTTACCCGGCTTGGTGACATCGCCACGGTGACGACTGGCCTGCAGGACCCTGAACAACGCAGGTTCCGCTTCGACGGTCATGACAGCGTACAGATCGGCGTGGTGATGGCGAAGGGCTTCAAGGTCACCGACGTCGGCACAGCGATTGAGGAAACCTACCAGCGTTTCGAGGCCGCCCTGCCCTATGGTGTCGCGGTGGACCAGATCGCCAACCAGCCGCACGTCGTCACGGATGCCATCGGCGAGTTCATGCGTGCGCTGGGCGAAGCACTGGTCATCGTGCTCGCCGTTTCGTTCCTGTCCATCGGCTGGCGCTCTGGCCTGGTGATCGCCATCGCCATTCCGCTGGTACTCGCCGCCACCTTCGCCATCATGTACGAGCTTGGCATCGACCTTCAGCGCATATCGCTCGGCGCGCTCATCATCGCGCTCGGCCTCCTCGTCGACGATGCGATGATCGTTGTAGAGTTGATGGAGCGCAAGCTGGAGGAAGGTCTGGAAAAGCTCGATGCCGCGAGCTTCGCCTACAGCTCCACCGCCTTCCCGATGCTGACCGGCACGCTCATCACCACAGCCGGCTTTATTCCGGTCGGCTTTGCCGCATCGGCCGCCGGCGAATATGTCCGTTCGCTGTTTTACGTGGTCGGCATCGCACTGGTCGTATCATGGTTCGTGGCGGTCTATTTCACGCCTTGGCTGGGCTACATGATCCTGAAGCAGCGCCGCCATGCCGGCGAGCATCATGACGTGTTCGACACCAGCTTCTACCGCCGTCTCAGGTCGACCATCGGCTGGGCCGTGCGCCACCGCATCATGGTGCTGGTGCTGACGCTGGTGACGTTCGCCGCCAGCCTGTGGTCGTTCCAGTTCATCCCGCAGAACTTCTTCCCTCAGTCCGAGCGCCCGGAAATCCTCGTCGACCTTTGGCTTCCGGAAGGCACTTCGATCAAGGAGGTCGAGAAGGAGGCCAAGGCGCTCGAAGCCAGGATGATGGACGACCCCGACAAGAAGTTCATCGCCACTTATATCGGCGAAGGCGCGCCGCGCTTCTTCCTGCCGCTCGACCAGCAGCTTGCAAACTCGAATTTCGCGCAGCTTCTTGTTATGGCCAATGACGAGCCGGCACGCGAACGATTGATCGTCAAGCTGCGCACCATTCTCGCTGAGGATTTCCCGGCGATCCGCGCCAAGGTCGACCGCCTGTTCCTCGGTCCGCCGACCGGCTGGCCGGTGCAGATGCGCGTGATGGGACCGGACCGGCAGGAGGTGCGCCGCATCGCAGATCAGGTCAAGGCGCGCTTTGCAGCCGATCCGCTGCTCGGCGCCGTCCACGACGACTGGCTGGAACCGGTGCCGGCGATGAAGCTGGTGATAGACCAGGACCGCGCGCGGGCGCTCGGCGTGACCTCGCAGCGCGTGCGCCAGATGCTGCAGGCAGCCATGTCGGGCGCGCCGCTGGACAGCTTCCGCGACGGCGAAGAAACGGTGTCGATCGTGGCGCGCGAGCCGGATAGCAACCGTTCGCTCCTGTCAGCCGTCAACTCCGTATATGTGCCGACCGATTTCGGCGGCTTCGTGCCCGTGTCGCAGATCGCTAAGGTCGAACCTGTCCTTGAGCAAGGCATCGAATGGCGGCGCGACCGCTTGCCGACGATCTCGGTGCGCGCAACGCTGCCGGACGGCGTCCAGTCGAACGACGTCGTCACAAGGCTCTACGGCGAAATGACCGACCTTCGCGCTGGCCTGCCCACTGGCTACAAGATCGAGGTACAGGGTGGTGCCGAGGATTCCGCCGAGAGCCAGGCCTCGATCGCGGCCAAGGCGCCGATCATGCTGGTCGTCATCGTGCTGTTGCTGATGGTGCAGCTCCAGCACTTCGGCAAGGCAATGCTGGTGCTGGCGACCGGTCCGCTCGGCATCATCGGCGCTGCGCTAGCGCTGTTGATCAGCGGCGCGCCGTTCGGCTTCGTCGCCATCCTCGGCGTCATCGCACTGCTCGGCATCATCATGCGCAACTCGATCATCCTCGTCGACCAGATCGACCAGAACATCGCGGCCGGCATGGCACGCACAGAAGCGATCATCGGCGCTGCCGTCAGCCGCTTCCGCCCGATCATGCTGACGGCGATGACGGCGGTGCTGGCGTTGATCCCGATCTCACGCGGCATATTCTGGGGGCCGCTGGCCTACTCCATGATGGGCGGCATTCTGGTTGCGACGGTTCTGACCATTCTCGTCCTGCCCGCGGGCTATGCGCTGTTTTTCGGCCGCGAGCCGAAGAACCGTTTGGCTAAAACGGAGAACGAGACGTCCGAACCTGGCAGCGCCGACACTGGCAAAGCCCTTGCCTTGGCTGCCGAATAGCATCGGCAGCCAAAGCGCCACCACGACCTAGGAGGTTCTTCAAAGTACATGCGATCATTGTCGGGTTTTGCGAGAACGCTGCGCACCGGATGCGCAGGTCCGATCCCACCACGGGTTTATTGAGCCAGGTTCAGTCGACACCGTTACCCAACAAATATCGCTTTCAAATTGCGCGGCGATGTTTCCGGTACCGGGCGAACTCGGTGAGAGCCGCTTCGGTCAGCGGCCTGCATAGCGCATAGCCTTGCAACAAGTCGCAGCCCATGTCCCGCAAGGTCCGGGCATGTTGCATCGTCTCGACGCCCTCCGCCACCGCTTCAATACCGAGTGACTTGCCGATATCGATGATCGAAGCGACCACTTGCCGTTGGTTGGGCGACTCCACGATCGGTACCACAAGTTGCCGCGCAATCTTGAGGCGGCGAGGTTGAAGGCGAAGCAGGCTGACGATCGAGGCATAGCCGGTGCCGAAATCGTCGATCTCGATGTCGATACCCAGCTTCTTGATCTGCTCGACGTTGTGCACGACGACTTCGTCGTTTTCATCGAGGAAAATCGACTCGACGAGTTCGAATGATACCGCGCCCGATGGAATGTCGAGCTTATTGAGGTTCTTGATCAGCTCCTCATCGCGCAGCCGGCGCGCCGAAACATTGACCGATGTTCGCGGTATCGGCAGGCCCGACAGCTTCCATCTTGCGAAATTGGCCAGCGTCTGTTCGAGGACTACCCTATCGATATCGGCAACGACGTTCAGTTCTTCGGCCACGCCCAGGAATGCGTCAGGCGTCAACAGCCCTTCTCGCGGATGATTCCAGCGAGCCAACGCCTCAACGCCGGCTATTTCCAGCGTCCTGGCATCGAATTGGGGCTGATAGTGCGCGCAGAATTCATTGCGCTCCAGGCCGCCAAGGATTTCGTCCGCCACGCGTTTGGTTCTGACGATCTCGGCCTGCAGGGTCCGGCTGAAAAACTCATGCCGGTTGCGACCCATGCTCTTTGCACGGTAAAGCGCGATATCTGCATTCACCAGCAGGCGACGCGGATCGGGGAAATCCGCATCCTCCAGCGCAATACCGATACTGACGCCGAATCGGCATTGATGACCGTGGTAGTAAACGGGCTGGCGCATTTGAGAGATGATCTCGTCAGCCAGCACGCCCAGTTGGTCCGCATCGAAACCCGAGCGGCAAAGGACGACAAATTCGTCCCCTCCGATCCGCGCAACGAAATCTGTCGGCCTGACGGTAGATTTCAGGATCGACGCCACATGGATCAACATTGCGTCGCCCGCTGCATGGCCAAGCGTATCGTTGATCTGTTTGAAGCGATCCAGATCTATATGAAGGATAGCGATCTTGTTGGGCTCGAATGAACTCGTGCGTTTGAGCTCGTGATCCAGATAGCGCCGGTTGGGCAGACCTGTCAGCGAATCGTGAAGTGCATCGTGTTCTATGCGCGATTGAGCCTCGACCAGTTCCGCATTCCGGATTTCCGCCAGGTTCTTCGCACTCTGTAGTTCTCTGGTCAGTACGATATCGGCTGTAACATCCCACTCGGCACCGACAAGTTTGGGCGTCTCGTCCCCGTCCTGATAGCGGACCGCCCGCGCCCGCACATGCTTGATTTGTCCATCAGGCAAAAGCAGCCGGTATTCCGAGGAGTAAAATCCCTGAGCAATCCCGCGCTCGAAGTCGATCTTCGCCCGTTCCCGGTCATCTGGATGAACCGAATTCGCCCAATCTTCGAGACGTCTCGGTAATCCATCTGCGGGCTTGCCGTAGATTTCATTGAGGCGATCGTCCCACCAGACCACATTTGTCTGCAGGTCGAGTTCCCATACGCCGAGCTGCGACGCATCGAGCGCCAGTTCCAGCCGCCGTGACAGCCTGCGCAGCCGTTGTTCGCTGTCGTGCAGGTCGCGATAATGTTCCTGTCTTTCCCTGAATAGCCTGCCGGCAACCGTTATCGGCCCGACGACCAGTAGGCCGCCGGCGAGCATAATTGCTCTCAGCAGCCACGTATTGGTTCGGGCGGAATCCCAGCCACCCACAGGAATCGCGGCTATCTGCCAGGATCCCGTTGGAAGCAAAACTTGCGCAGTGACCGGTTTGTCGTGCGTTATGCGAGCATCACCATAGAAGCGAGTACCCTGACCGCCTAGAGCGTCCTTTCCAGTCAGGGCAATTTCAATTGGCAGGTTTTCATCGAGAAGACCCGAATCCCGATAAAGCTTGTGCATATCGATGACGGCGGAGACCATGCCCCAAAAGGTCTCGTTGGGCTCGCCCCTGTTGAGGAAAACCGGAAACCGGCCGACGAACCCCTGACCGCCTTGGCGCAGATCAACCGGCCCGGCGAGTACCATTTGGTGCGTATCGCGCGCCCGCAGCGCCGCGTCGCGCTGCTCTTCGTCTTTGCTGTAATCCAGTCCTACCGCTCTCTCATTCCCCTCAAGCGGATACATCAGGCTGATGACGAGACCGGGCGCGCCAGCGATATTGCGAAGTTGGCTTTCTTCCTGGAACACATTCTTCGCAAGTTCGGCAAAACGGTCCTGCTTCATGTCCGGCTCGGTCACGATTGTCGCGACAAGACCGCGAACAAGCTGGATATCGGCGTTGATGTTACCTTCGAGCTTGGCGCGAATGAGATTTACGTGACTCGCAACTTCCGCCCGAAGCGATTGTTCAGAAACAATTTTATTCTGATAGTCTGCAAAAAACGCAGCCAGCAAAAGCACGATCGTTGCGATCGCCGCCGGGATAGTCGACCATGCGGCCACGGTGGGCCAAAGCTGACGAAATTTAACGATAGACAAACGCATCGTACCGCTGATGTTAAACGCACCTATGGCGTATCGCGGCTACCTTAGATGCAACGAACTTAAATTAGCCTTGCAGTGTTACGTACAAAACATTGGATGCGCAGCCCGCGCGCTCAGTTCAGGAATGGCTCCACTATCGCTCCGCAACGGTTCCGAAAAGCGATTTCATAGTCCCGGCAAAAAGTGTATCACCGCTTTCGCTACACGAAATTCCATTCGGTTAAGACATTGCCTGATAGAATTTCTTTGTGTCACTGAGATTCCTTCGAACCCGCCGAGATATTGCAGCAGCCGATGAGCGAAGACAAAAACCCGGAATATGTCGAAGCGCTGGCGCGGGGTCTCGCCGTTATCGAGGCATTTGACGAACTGACCCCGGAAATGACACTGACCGAGCTTGCCCGCAAGGTCGACATGTCGCCGGCCACGGTCAGGCGCAACCTGCATACGCTTGAAGCGCTGGGCTTCGTTCGCCGTAATCACAAGCATTTTCTGCTGGCGCCGCGTATCCTCACCCTGGGTTCGGCCTACCTCAAAGCGGTTCGCGTCGACGAAGCGATAATGCCCGAACTCCATCGCATCACGGAATTATTTGGCGATGCAGCCAACGTCGGCGTGCTCGACGGCCCCAACGTTCTTTACATTGCGCATGTGTCCGAAACGCGGGCCGCCCGTCGCATGGCCAGTATCGGCGTAACCTACCCCGCTTACGCGACATCTATGGGACGTGTCCTGCTGGCACATTTGCCGCCGGAAGAGATCGACGCCTATTTTGAGAAAACGGAGTTGCGCAAACTCACCGACGTTACCGTCACCAGTGAAAAAGAGATGCGCAAGATCCTGGCCGATGTTCGGGTCAATGGCTACTCGGTCACCGTCGACCAACTCGACTACGGCATTACGGCGCTCGCCGTGCCGATCCGCGACAGTGTCGGCAAGGTGGTGGCTGCGGTCAACACATCCGGCTATTCGCCGCGACTGAAGCCGCAAGACCTTCTGGAGCAGCGCCTTGGGGAGCTGCAGGTAGCAGCCGCTCGCGTTTCAAACCTGCTCCTTCGCTACCCTGCCCTGCTCCATTCGCTCGGCATGAACTGAAGTATGGGTCGACCACGAAATCGGCCCTTTCGAGAATTTCCCCTACATTACGCCGGATCAGCACACCAAGCTTTGCGCACATATAAAAACGCGCCGGGCCAGAGGGTTCTGTTTGCTGCCATCCGCACCGCCTCGCCCTCATTTTACTTATGTACAAAAACCGCTTTCCAACGCTTGACAACCCTATGTCGGAATCTTCATAATCCGAAAATAATTTCGCCTGACGAATTATTGAGTTGAGGATATGTCGCCATAAGGGCGGCTTCTCGACTGGGGAGGCAAGAGTTTGGCACCGCTACGCGTTGCAGTTCTGATTGGCAGTTCAAGGCCCGGCTCCGTAAACCAGAGCCTTGCCCAGGCGATGATGCGCCTTGCAGGAACAGACCTCGTCTTCGACGTTCCCCACCTCGATGATCTGCCCTTGTTCAACCAGAGCCTTCTCGAGGCTGGTATGCCCTCGTCCGTCCTTCGCCTCAGAAAGTCGATCGAGGCCGCCGACGGCATTTTGATCGTGACTCCCGAGCACAACCGCTCGATCACCGCGCTCCTGAAAAATTCGCTCGATTGGTTGTCGCGGCCCGCAAACGCCAATTCCTGGACTGGCAAGCCGGTGGCGATCGCCGGTGCATCCCTCGGCAGATTAGGCACGGTTGCTGCGCAGCAGCATCTGCGCGCAATATTGGGTTATCTGGACATGCCCACCATGGGGCAACCCGAGGTCTACCTCCAATTGACGGCAGGCATGATCACGCCGGACGGCGAGATTGCCGACGAATCCACCAAGGCCTTCCTGCAAGGCTATATGCAAAAATTCCACCGCTGGGTGCGTACCCACTCCCGGGTCGCAGAGCCGGTCCTCGGCTGACGGTTTGAGCGTGCGAGAAAAATTATGAAAATCGGCAAACAGACCTCGCCCTTCCAGTCCATCTGCACGTCCAATCCCGAGACGATCATCGTGCGTGGCCACGATCTGGTTGAAAATCTCGTCGGGAAAATTTCGTTCACGGAACACATCTGGCTTCTCATTACCGGCCAGATGCCGACGGATGCGCAGCGGCGCATCCTCGATGCGACGCTGGTTGCCATCGCCGAGCACGGCATGGTGCCGAGCGTCCAGGTAAGCCGCATGACCCTTGCCGCCGCCCCCGAGGCCCTGCAGGGAGCCGTCGCTGCAGGCCTTCTGGGATGCGGTTCTGTCATCCTCGGTGCTTCGGAAGCGGCAGGACGTCTTTTTCAGGATATCGTCGACGAGCAGAAGGCGGCCGCCGGCAGCGTCGAAGCCGCGACGGAAACCGTGCTTCGTCGTTACCGCGCAGAAAAGCGCGCCATTCCTGGTTATGGCCACCCTTTACATAAAGGCCGTGACCCACGCGCCGAAAAGCTCGTCTCCCTGGGCGAAAAAGTCAAAACCGCCGGCATGTACGCCCAGATCGCGCGAACGGTCGAACGCGTGCTGCCCGACGTCATCGGCAAGCCCCTGATGATGAATGTCTCCGGCGGCATTCCCTGTGTGCTGCTCGATGCCGGCTATCCTCTGCTGGCATTGAAAGGCGTTCCGCTTCTGGCGCGCACCGCCAGCCTGGTCGCCCATTTGCTTGAAGAACAGCAGCGCTCCATCGGCTTCATCATGTCCAGCGGCGCAGCAAGCGTCATCAGCTACGACGGCCCCGCACCGGCCGGCTTCGTAGCCAACGAAAATTAAGGCCCATCATGACCAGCGTATTGAACGGAATCCGTATCGTCGAGCAAGGCACCTTCATCACCGGGCCTTGTGCCGGCATGATGTTGGCCGACCTCGGCGCCGACGTCATCAAGGTGGAATCGACAGGCAACGGCGATCCCTATCGCGCCTTCAAGACAGGGTTCTACAGCGCCCATTTCCAAGCCTACAATCGCAACAAGCGTGCAATCGGACTTGACCTGAAAGCTCCGGCCGACAGGGACGTATTCTACCAACTCATCGCCCAGTCCGATGTCTACATCCAGAACTTCCGGCCCGGTGCCGCCGCTCGCTTCGGCGCCGATTTCGATACCCTGATCAAGATCAACCCGAAGCTCATCTATTGCTCGATCAGCGGCTTCGGGCCGGACGGCCCTTATTCCCAGCGGCCCGTATATGATTCCGTTGCCCAGGCGGTCAGCGGCTTCCTGAGCGTCGCCATCGATCCGAAGCAGCCGCGTTTCATCGGACCCGCCCTGGCCGACGCCATAACCGGCATCTATGCCTCGCTCGGAATCTCGGCGGCGCTGGTCGAGCGTAACCGCACCGGCAAGGGCAAGCGCATCGATATCTCGATGCTTGAAGCGATGATGCACTTCGCGGTGGAGCCGTTCATGGGCTATTTCGCGCTCGGCGAAGAACCGAGCGGCACCGACCGGCCCAGGCTTGCTCAGGCCTACATCATGCGCTGCAAGGACAACAAGCTTTTCGCCTTCCACCTCTCGTCGTTGGAAAAATTCTGGGACGCGTTGGTCGAAGCCGTCGATGCACAGCATCTCAATGCCGACCCGCGCTTCGCCACCCGCCTCCTGCGCATCGAAAACTACGATGCGCTGAACGCGGAGTTGAACGCCATCTTCGCGACTCGCAACCGCAGCGAATGGAACGAGCGTTTCTCGGCTTTCGATGTGCCCTTCGCCCCGATCAACTCGATCTCGGACGTGGTCAGCGATCCGCAGGCGCAACACCTCGAGATGATCGTGCCTGTCGCGAACCGTGTCGAAGGAGCCTACAAATCCGTGCGCCCGGCCTATTCGTTCGACGGCCAAAAGGCGCAGCACGTCAATGCCGCCCCGGTCGTCAACCAGCATGGTGACGCGATCCGCAAGGCACTGGCTCACTCGCCAAAGGCATGGCCTGAGCGCGAAACAGAAACCAGAACGCCGGCAAGCAGCGCAGCTATAGCCTGAAGCAGGCCAACAGGAGGAGAACCAATGGCAAAGTTGGCAGCCGTGCTGGCCACGACGCACCACCCCTTCTATCTGAAGGCGACGACCGCACCAGCAGACCAGCAGATTCCGGAAGCTCCGGAATGGAAGCGCAAGGTCGAAGCTTATCGCGAAACCTTGACCAAGGCCGAGCCGGAACTTCTGGTCATGGTCGGCGCCGACCACTTCCACCAGTTCTTCCTCGACAATTATCCGCAGTTCCTGATCGGCAAGTCGCCTCGCTACGACGCGACCTTTTATAACGAGGAGCGCGAGTTCGGCATTCCGAAATATGTCCTGGAGGGCCATGAAGACCTGTCGAACTTCATGCACAAAGGCCTTCTGGCGCGCGGTTTCGACTTCGCCTTCAGCAACGAACTGAAGCTCGACCACTCCATCATCTGCCCGATCATCACCACACGGCCGCAGGCCGATCTGCCTGTCGTGCCGATCTATACCAATATCTTCGCTCCGCCCTTGCCCTCGCCAAAGCGTTTCTGGGATCTGGGGCGCGCCATCCGCGAGATCATCGACGAGTATCCATCCGACAAGCGCATCGCCGCGATCGGCAGCGGGCACCTGTCGCTTGAGTTGGGCGGGCCACGCCAATTCCGCGAAACCGGTCCCGATCCCGAGTTCGACAGACAGGCCATCGAATGGCTCTCGACCGGCAACATCGACGCCATTCTCGCCAACGTCACCCATGAAAGCATGTCTAGGAGCGGCAACGCCACACATGGCTTCATGGACCTGATCCTGATGATGGGCATCGCTGGACCGATCCCGGCGGCTTATTCCGACAGCCTCAGCCTATTCCACACGATGGAAGCCTACATCACCTGGTACCCGGAAGGAGCGGCGCAATGAGCAGATATTACGTCAACAAGTTCCTTTTCACGGTCGACCGGGATCCGGAACTGCTGCGCCGTTACAAGGAAGACGCGAGAAGCCTCGTCACGACCTGGGAACAGTCGATCGGGCCCAAGCTCAATGACGTGGAGCGTTCGACCGTTCATTCATTGACGGACTTCGAGCGCGACGCCCTGATCAACCACGATATTGTGGCGCTGTTCGAGATGGGAGCGCATTTCTTCCTGTCGTTGACGATATTCATCGCCATCTATGATGAGGACTGGATGAAGAAATTCGGCCCCCTCTCCTTTCAGCGTGATTTCGCCAAGCGTCTCGCACATTGGGAAGGCCGCGACTATCCGCCCGTTGGCGAATAGTTTGCTGCAGTTCGAATGCATATCTCCCGAAAGTGGGAATCGGTTTCGGGATAAAGACATGCATAAAATCAAGGGGCTAAAGCGTGCTAAGCGAATCTGAAAGATCGCGACACGCTTTAGGAGTGCCGGCACAGATTTTGGCCTTCGACGAATAGGCTTGAGAGTGGCTTGCCCATCGCCAGACCCAACAGAACCTGCCAGGCCCAGCCGCCTCGGTCGATCCCGACCCGGGCGGCTTTTTGCTTTTTGGAGCAGCCGTCAGGCTCCCACACTCCGCTCAACTTTCCTTTCAAAAAATCAACGTTGCGCGAAAAATATTTCGTTGACCGAAATTTAGGACGATGATACAGTCCTTGGTATTGGTGGGAGGACCAACGATGAGAAGCGCAAAAGCGCCAATCGTCCCCTTGGCCTTACCTCCGTCATTGCGAGCAAACGAGGTTTGGGGCGTATGGACGGCGTAAGACTGCAGATTTCCAACTTGCACAGCGGCTACGTGACGCCTGATCGCGGCTTGGTGCCCACGGTGGACGGCGTAGATCTCGCGCTGAACCGCAACGAGTTCGTATCCATCATCGGCCCCAGCGGCTGTGGAAAGTCGACCCTCTTCAACGTCATCGCCGGCCTGCTCAGCCCGACTTCCGGTGAAGTTGCTCTCGACGGCAAGGCAATCGTCGGCCGCCCGGGCCATGTCGCCTACATGATGCAGCGTGACCTGTTGCTGCCTTGGCGCACTATCCTCGACAACGTAGTGCTCGGCCCTGAACTTGCCGGCAAGCCGATGGAGGCCGCCCGCAACCGCGCGGCGGCACTCCTGCGCCGCTTCGGTCTCGAAGGTTACGAGAACTCATATCCCTCTTCGCTGTCGGGCGGCATGCGCCAGCGCGCGGCTTTGTTGCGTACCATCCTGTGCGACCGTTCCGTGGTGCTTCTCGATGAACCCTTCGGCGCGCTGGACGCTTTGACCCGGGCAACTATGCATGAGTGGCTGCTCGGCATTCAGCGTGAATTCCAGCAGACCATGATCCTCATCACCCACGACCCGGATGAAGCCATCTATCTTTCGGATCGCGTCTATGTGGCGACGCCGCGGCCTATGCGCTTTGCCGGCATCGTCCCGATCGAGTTGCCCTACGACCGCGGCAGGGACGTCACCATGACCCCTGAATTTGCTGCCCACAAACGGCAGGTTCTCGCCTTGCTGCGAGGCGATAAAGGCGCGCTCGACGCCCTGCATTGAAATCGGGGGCAACCACCCGCCGGACCAACAATTCGACGAAGGCACCGTAATGACCGCGCAAAAAAGCAGAAACGCTTCTCTCCTCTCGCATCTCGGCGATGCGGCGCTGCCCCTTGGCATTGTCGTGGCACTGCTCGCCGCATGGGAGGCCGCCGTCCACCTGCTGAAAATCCAGCCCTTCGTGTTGCCTGCGCCATCCGAGATCTTCAAGGAACTCCTCATCAGTGGCCCCACGGTGATCCTGCCGCAGTTGCACGTCACCTTGATGGAGACGCTGGCCGGCTATTTCGCGGCTGTGATCATCTCGGCAATCCTGAGTGTGCTGATCCTTTATTCGTCCACATTCCGGCGAGGTGTGCTGCCGCTCGTCGTCGCCTCGCAGACCATTCCAATCATCACCATGGCGCCGGTTCTGGTTATCTGGTTCGGCTACAACAGCCTGCCGCGCATCATCATCACAGCAATTGTCGCCTTTTTCCCGCTTACCATCGCTGCCGTGACCGGCCTGAAAAGCCTCGAACCGCAGTTCATCGACTTCTTCCGGTCGCTCAACGCGACGCCTGCGCAGATTTTCTTCAAGTTGCGCCTGCCAGTTGCGTTGCCCAGCATCTTCGGCGGATTGAAGGTTGCCGCCACGCTGGCCGTTATCGGCGCCACCATCAGTGAGTGGGTCGGCGCGAGCCAGGGCATCGGCTACCTCATCGCACAGGACACCGCCCTCCTCAACACCACCCGCGTATTCGCCTCGCTGACCGTCCTCGGCATTGCCGGCATGGCCCTGTTCGGCCTCGTGGGATTGATCGAACGCCTGTCCATGCCGTGGATTTATGCCCGCCCGTCAATGGCGTGGCTGCGCGCCAGCCAAAGACCCAGAGCGCCCGCCGCGGCGGTCGCTCGCTCCAGGCAGTGACCGCCGCCAAATTGGAAGTTCTCCATCAGCCTAGAAACGAAAATCCAACCATAACAAAGACGTACAACCGTCGCATTCAAGGGGAAGCAAAATATGACTGCCTTTAGACTGAAGCCGTGGACCATCGCCGTTGCTGCGCTCACCTCAACATTTGCGCTAACCAGTTCCGTGCTGGCGGCTGACCTCACCAAGTTCAGATATGCCTTGATCGCCAAGCCCGGCATATGGGACGCGGCCGTCATCAACGGCATCGACAACAAGTTCTTCGCCGACGAAGGCCTTGAGCTTGAGCTGATTTCACCGACCTCCCCCGCCGACGGCCTGAAGCTCGTCGCCACCGGCGGTGCGGAACTTGCCACGGCACATTCCACCGACGTCATCACCGCCCGCAGCAAGGGCCTGCCGGTGATCTCGATCGGTGCCAACCACCAGACCGGCACGACCGGCATTCTTGTTCCAGCCGAAGCTGGCGTGAAAGACCTCAAGCAGCTTGAAGGTAAGAACGTCGGCATTACCGGCATTCCCTTCAACAAGGTCATGCTTGAGCACAGCCTGAAGGCGGGTGGCGCGGATCTTTCCAAGGTCAACATCGTCACGGTTGGCTTCACGCAGATGCCGCTTCTGCTCAGCCATCGCATCGATGCGCTGGGTGACGCCATCAGCTGGGACGAACCACCAATCTACAACGTGCAGATCAAGAAGCCTGCCGACGACAAGTCGACCTACACCTACTTCACCTTCACCGACTACGGCGTGCCGCGCTTCTATACCTTCGGTCTCGTTGGCGATGAGGAAGCGTTGAAGAAGAATCCCGATCTCTACAAGAAATTCCTGCGCGCATGGCGCAAGAGCGTCGAGTGGATGATCGCCAACCAGTCCGCCGCCGCTGACGGCGTCATCAAGCAGATTCCGTCGATCAGCAAGGAAGAGGCGGTGGTTTCCCTCGCCGAGATCGCACGCATCTCGGTAAGCGCCGAAACCGAAGCAAACGGCATTGGCTGGCAGGACCCGGCCGTCTGGGAGAAGCAGGAGAAGTTCATGTTAGAGAACGGTTTGATCTCGGCCGATGTCGATGTCAGCCAAGCCGTCACGAACGACTACCTGAAGTAGCCTTCCAGGCGGTATCTGCCGCAGGCACGGTCGGGTTCAGGCAAAACACCCGACCGTGCCCTTTCATTGCCAGGGGCCGGCATCAGCGCGACGGCTGGCCTCCCAGGATCAAGTAATTCGCACGAGGACTTCCAGACATGACGGCCATCATCGACCAGGCAAAAGGCAGCTATCTCATTCGCGGCGGGGCGATAATCACCGTCGATCGCGCGATCGGCACGTTGCCGCGTGCGGATGTGCTGGTTCGCGACGGCCGCATCGAGAAGATCGCCGACGGAATCGAAGCTGCCGGGGTCGAAGTCATCGATGCCAGCAACATGATCGTCATGCCCGGCTTGATCGATTCCCACTACCATATGTGGAGCGCGCTTGGCCGCAACTTCATCTCCGATGGCGGTTACGAGTACTTCCCCGCCAAATGGGCGACCGCCGCGCTCTACGATGCCGACGACTTCTACAACAGCGTCCGGCTCGGCTTGGCCGAACTCGCCAATGGCGGCGTCACCACCGTGCACAACTGGTCGCACAACAATCGCTCACCGGCCCATGTCGACGGTGAACTGCGAGCGCATCGGGATTCCGGCCTGCGCGCCCGCTACGCAATGGGCCACATCGACAAGTTGCCCGTCGATCAGGTCAACCGCTACGAAGACCTGCCGCGCGTCCAGAACGAATGGTTTGCCGATCCGTCAAGGCTGAAAGGCCTGGTGCACCTCGGCGTCAACTTGCGCGGCCCCATCCAGAGCAACATCGAAGTCTTCTACGAAGAAATGGAGACGATGCTGAAGCTTGGGCTTCCGGTCGCCATTCACGCCAGTCAGGCCGCGCCCAATACCGACGACGCGGCCGACTATGAACGCCGCGGCTTCCTCGGCCCCAACTTCCTGTTCTGCCATTACATCGCGGCAACGGACAGCGACCGCGCAGCAATGGCCCGCACCGGAACACCACTCAGCTACGCGACCCACTCCGAACTTCGCCTTGGCGAAACCGGCGACGCGCGCCGAGCCCTGCTCAAGATGCGCGAGGCTGGCGTCATGATTTCGCTCTCCTCGGACGCTACCTCTCTCGCGCCGCCGAACATGTTGGAAAACATGCGCCTCACCTGGAACATGGGGGTTCCGTGGCAGGGCACCGACACCGAACACCTCTCGCCCATCGGCCTGCATGAAGTCATCGAAATGGGCACCATCAACGGAGCCCGCGCCCTTGGCCTCGGTGACGTCACCGGGTCGCTGACCCCCGGCAAACAGGCCGACATCATCCTCATCCGCACGGACGATGTGAACATCGCTCCGTTGGCAAACATCGAGGCAACGGTTGTGATGTCGGCAACACCCGCCAACATCGATACCGTCATGGTCGATGGCCGCATCCTCAAGCGTGGCGGCAAACTTGTAGGCGCGGATGTGCCCGCCATCGTCGGCAATGCCGGCAAGTCGGCCATGCGTATCCGCACGGCGGCTGGCGGCATCCTCGCTCCGCAATGTCCGGGCTGTGCAGGAAACGCCGTTTATCGTGCCACGGCCTGCTAGCCGTATCGGAAGCCGGTAGTTTCCATTCCAGAGGGGGATGAGCTTGCTTGAACAGATAGTCGTATGGTCGCTCGCACTCATCCTCGCCGGATCGGCCTACCTCAATCTTACCCGGCCGGATTTTGTGAAGGATGAATTCGCCCACTGGGGCTATCCTAAGTGGCTACCCATTGCAGTTGGCGTTGCGGAACTGCTTTCGGCAGGCGCGCTGCTGTTTGCATCGACGCGCAGCTACGGCGCTTTGCTCGCTCTCGTTGTTCTCGCTGGAGTGGTGTTTTCCCTCAGCAAGACGCAGGAATGGCTGCGCATGCAGTTTCCGTTGCTGATGGCGGCGCTCTGCATCGGCCTCTTGTTGTAACAACAGCCCTTTGCAGTGATCTCGCCAAAAAGTTTCATCTAGCAACAGCCTCAAGCTGAGATTGGAACTTGCCGCTTCAATGGCCCCAGATCGGCAGCGAAGCGCTCAACCATGGTCAGCCCCGTCGCGTTGGGTCGCATTGCGGGCGCACGGTCGCTGACAGTTAAGCCTCCACGCAAGGCGACAGCCGCTTGCCGTAGCAAATCAGGTTTTCGATACCCTGCATGGTCGAAACGGCTGCAGGTAGCATCCTGCGATAGATTTCCTGCGCACTTTCCTTGTCGCCGGTGCGAAAAGCCATGTAGGCCGCCACCGCATAGTCGATGCAGTCTGGCGCAAGGATCAGCCCGCGGCAGCCGATGCTTTCGGCATGACGCACTTGTGCCACCTGCTCCACGACCGAGGAACCGAAGATGGTCAACGCCAGCGGCGCCTGTCCGCCTGTTTCTTCGGCAACCCTATCCATCACCGTTCGCCGCTCGGCATCGGCCAGATTCGACACTTCCGTGGCAAGGCCAGGCGCTGCGATGCCATGCATGTCGGAGATATGAAAGTCCTTCAGGGGCGCACTCGTCAGTGGCTCTCACGCGGAACTTCATGACCGCGGCAACCGACCAGGAAGTCCAGGTCTGCACCCCGGTCCGCCTGCATCACGCGCTCGACATATAGGCTCTGGTAGCCACCCTGCACGGCAGCTTGCGGCGCGCTCCAGCGAGCGCGGCGGTGCGCCAGTTCCTCATCCGAGACGTCGAGATGGAGCCGGCGGTTCTCGACATCCAGTTCGATCATATCACCGTCTTCCACCAGCGCCAGCGGGCCGCCAATCGCCGCCTCGGGAGCGGCGTGCAGCACGACAGTGCCGAAGGCCGTGCCGGACATGCGCGCATCCGATATGCGCACCATGTCGCGCACGCCCTTTTGCAGCAGCTTCTGCGGCAGCGCCATGTTGCCCACCTCGGCCATGCCGGGATACCCCTTGGGCCCGCTGTTCTTGAGCACCATCACGCAGGTCTCGTCGATATCGAGGTCCGGTTGATCGACGCGCGCCTTGTAGTGTTCGATGTTCTCGAATACCACGGCACGCCCGCGATGGCGCATCAGCTCCGGCGAGGCGGCGGATGGCTTCAGGATCGCACCGTCGGGCGCAAGATTGCCGCGCAGCACCGCAATGCCGCCCTGCTGCGTCAGCGCCTTGTCGCGCGGCAGGATCACCTCGTCGTTGAAGTTCTCTGCACCGGCAATGTTCTCGCCAACTGTTTTGCCGGTAACCGTCAAGGCGTCGAGGTCGAGCAGGTCGGCAACCTCCTTCATCACGGCTGGAAGACCGCCTGCATAGCAGAATTCCTCCATCAGGAATTTTCCCGACGGCATCAGATTCAAAATGGTTGGAACATCGCGTCCGAAATGATCCCAATCCTCCAGCGACAATTCAGTGCCGATACGCCCGGCAATCGCCAGCAGATGCACCACCGCATTGGTCGAACCGCCGACCGCTCCGTTGACGCGGATCGCATTGGCAAAGGCCTTGCGCGTCAGGATGGCCGACAGGCGCAAATCCTCCTTCACCATCCCTACAATGCGCCGCCCTGAAAGCCTCGCCAGCCGCGCACGATGGGCGTCCACCGCCGGATAGGCAGCGTTACCCGGCAAGGCCAGCCCGAGCGCTTCCACCATCGAGGCCATCGTCGAGGCGGTACCCATGGTCATGCAGTGGCCGGGCGAGCGCGACATCGCGCTTTCGGCGGCGGCAAATTCCTGTTCGCTCATGACCCCGGCGCGAACATCCTCGGAGAATTTCCAGACATCGGTGCCTGAACCGATCGCTTTTCCGCGAAAGCGGCCGTTCAGCATCGGCCCGCCTGAAACGACGATCGCCGGCACATCGCAGGACGCCGCGCCCATCACCAGCGAAGGCGTGGTCTTGTCGCATCCCGCCATCAGCACGACGCCGTCCATTGGATTGCCGCGTATGGATTCCTCAACATCCATCGAGGCAAGGTTACGAAACAGCATGGCCGTCGGCCGCAAATTGGATTCGCCGCAGGAAAACACCGGAAACTCCAACGGCAGGCCACCAGCCTCCAGCACGCCCGCCTTCACGTGTTCGACCAAGCCGCGAAAATGAGCGTTGCAGGGCGTAAGTTCGGAAAACGTGTTGCAGATGCCGATTACCGGCCGCCCGTCGAAAGCATCGTCAGGCAACCCGTTGTTCTTCATCCAGCTGCGGTGAATAAAAGCATCCTTGCCGATGCCGCCAAACCAGGCCTGGGAGCGCAATTTCCTAGTCACTTGCTTGATCTTCCCTTGTCTTTTCGTCCTGAAAACCCGGCTCAGACAGCATGCTGCAGCATACTCAGTCCGCCATCAACGACCAGGCAAGCTGCATTCATGATCAGGCACTCATTCGAGATCATGAAAACAGCCGCTTTGGCAATCTCTGAAGGTTGAGCGATCCGCTCGCCCGGTTGACAAGTGCGTTGACCGACCCAATCACTCTGTCGGCCTCGATGATCGCGGCAGCTATTGCCCGGCCTCGATGTCGATGTCGATGTCGACGAAGACTACGTCAAGGAACGCGCCAGGGAAGGCCACCGCTGGCGCAACCCGATATAGCGGCATGCCGACGACTCTCTCGACGAGTGGTGAACTGGCGATAATTCGGCTCACATCCAGCTTCGCTGTGGCCCAGGATCAGTGATCAGCGAAAAGCGCTGGCGGTTGACCGGTGATTTGCGTATCACTCCCGCGCCGAGTGAACGGAACCCACATCATGTTCGAAGACCTGCAAGCTGCTCCAGCCGACAAGATTCTGGCGCTGATCAGCGCCTATCGCGCTGACCCCAGAACCGACAAGGTTGATCTGGGCGTCGGCGTCTATAAGGATCGCGACGGCGCAACGCCAGTCATGCGCGCCGTGCGCGAGGCCGAGAAGCGGCTGTTGAACGAGCAGAAATCGAAGACATATCTTGGACTTGCCGGCGACATCGAATTCAACACCGCAATTGCAAAGTTGGTTTTCGGCGATCAGGCCGACTTTTCGCGTATCCGCGCCGCACAGGCACCGGGCGGTTCGGGCGCGCTGCGCCTCGTCGCGGAACTGCTGAAGCGTACCAAGACCGACGCAACCGTCTGGATATCCAATCCCACATGGCCGAACCACATCCCCATGATGCGCGGCGCCGGCCTGCAAGTTCGCGAATATCCCTACTTCGACGCGGCCTCCGGAACCGTACGCTTCGAGGCAATGCTGGAAGCGTTGGGGCAGGCAAACAGCGGCGACATCGTGCTGCTGCATGGTTGCTGCCACAACCCGACCGGCGCGAACCTTTCAGCAGCGCAATGGCAGTCAGTCGCGGACCTGCTGGTCAAGCGCGGCCTGTTGCCCTTTGTCGACATTGCCTATCAGGGCTTCGGTGAAGGCCTCGACGCCGATGCCGAGGGCCTGCGCATCCTTGCCGGCAAGGCGCCTGAAATGGTCGTGGCCGCCAGTTGTTCGAAGAATTTCGCCGTTTACCGCGACCGCGTCGGTGCGGCCATTGTCATGGGCAAGACCGGAGCCGAGGCCGATATCGCGTTGAGCCAGGTGTTGTCTGCGGCCCGCACCATGTATTCCATGCCGCCGGATCACGGTGCCGCCGCCGTTCGCATTGTGCTGGCAGATCCCGATTTGCGGGCCGACTGGCAGGCCGAGCTTGAGGAAATGCGCCTGCGCATGTTGAGGCTGCGCGTTGCTTTTTCCGAAGCGCTTCGTCGCCAGTCGAATTCGGACCGCTTCGATTTCGTCGCCAGCCATCGCGGCATGTTCTCGCGCCTCGGCCTGACCGAAGCCCAGGTCGACCGGCTGCGCACCGAACACGGCGTCTATATGGTCGGCGACAGCCGCATCAACGTCGCCGGTCTGCCGGAAGACAAGCTGGACTGGTTGGCCAAGGCCATCGTGTCGGTACTGGATTAAGGCAAGGGTCCTGGCGATGAAACCCTCGAAGGATATTTCCCGGCTTATCGAGATCATGGCCGCGCTTCGTGCGCCCAAGACCGGCTGCCCGTGGGATATCGAGCAGGATTTCAATACCATCGCGCCCTACACCATTGAGGAAGCCTACGAGGTGGCCGACGCCATCCAGCGTGGCGATCTCGATGACCTGCGTGTGGAGCTCGGCGACCTATTGTTGCAGGTCGTCTATCACGCCCAAATGGCCGAGGAAGCCAACGAGTTCGCCTTTCCCGATGTCGTCGAGGCCATCACCACCAAGATGATCCGCCGCCATCCTCACGTCTTCGGCGACGAGAAGGCCCGCAGTGCGGGCATGGCCAAGGGCATGTGGGAAAAGATCAAGGCCGAGGAAAAGGCCGAAAAGCGCCAGGCGCGGCTTGCGCGCGGCCTCGATCCCGAAGATCACGGCAAAGGATATCTCGACAGCGTGCCGGTCAACCTGCCCGCCCTGACCCGCGCTCTGAAGCTGCAGGAAAAGGCTTCGCGCGTCGGCTTCGACTGGGGCGAGGCAGCGCCGATCCTCGACAAGATCGAGGAAGAAATCGCAGAATTGCGCGAAGCGCTGGCCAGCGGCGACACCGCTTCGATCAAGGATGAATTCGGCGACACGCTGTTTGCGCTCGTTAACCTTGGCCGTCACCTCAAACTCGACTCGGAAGCGGCGCTTAGCGGCACCAATGACAAGTTCCGCCAGCGCTTTCATCACGTCGAGCAGGCGTTGAAGGACAACGGCCATTCCCTGGAAGGGGCGACGCTGGAGGAAATGGAAGCCCTTTGGCAGCAGGCCAAGGGCAAAGCCTGACCTACTGGTTCTTGGTGCTACCCTGACGCAACCGGCTCTGGATTTCGTCACGAGCGCTCTTGGTCGCCCTTAGCGAAATCGTCACGCTGCCGTCCTCATTGTCCGTCCGCTCCGTCACTTCACCATTGCGGTAAAGCCAATCGACCATTCCGAACTGGCTTGGAGCCAGTGTCACGGTGAGCGACGCCAGTTCACCGGATACCCGAGCTTCGATCGTTTCCTTTAACGCCTCGAAGCCTTCGCCGGTGATGGCCGAAATCGCAATTGGCTTTGTGCCTTCGCGGACCTGTGCCTCTTCCAGAAGCCGCGAGCGGTTGCCTTCGTCCAGAAGATCGATCTTGTTCCAGACCTCGATCACCCGCCGGTCGTCATTTGCGTCGACGCCAAGATCGTCGAGAATGCGCTCGACATCTTCCGCTTGCGCTGCCGTATCGGGGTCGGAAATGTCGCGCAGGTGGATGACGAGGTCCGCTTCCACCACTTCTTCCAGCGTTGCCCGGAACGCTGCGATCAGGTGCGTCGGCAGGTCGGAGATGAACCCCACCGTATCGGACAGGATCACGGGCGTACCGTGCGGCAGGCGCAGGCGCCTCAGCGTCGGGTCGAGCGTCGCAAACAGCATGTCCTCGGCAAGCACCCCTGCCCCGGTCAGCTTGTTGAACAGCGTTGACTTGCCGGCATTGGTGTAGCCGACGATGGCGACCACCGGAAACGGCACCTTCTTGCGCTTGGCACGATGCAGATCGCGCGTGCGCCGCACCGTCTCGAGTTCACGCTTCAGCTTGACGATCTTGTCCTGCAGGATTCGCCGGTCGGCCTCGATCTGCGTTTCGCCAGGGCCGCCAAGGAAGCCCGCACCGCCGCGTTGCCGCTCAAGGTGGGTCCAACTCCGAACCAGCCGGCCCTTCTGGTAGTTGAGGTGCGCCAGTTCGACCTGCAGCGTGCCTTCCTTGGTGCGGGCGCGCTCGCCGAAAATCTCAAGGATAAGCCCGGTGCGATCGAGCACCTTGACGTTCATTTCCTTCTCGAGATTGCGCTGCTGCACCGGCGTCAGCGGATGGTCGACGATGACCAGTTCCGCGTGCTTGTCCTTCACGATATCAGCGAACTCGGCCACCTTGCCGCTGCCGAGCAGTGTCGCCGGGCGCGGGTCGTTGACGGTGACCACGGCAGAATGAACAGGCTCAAGATCGATAGCCCGCGTCAGCCCGACAGCTTCGTCGTGACGGGCCTCCGGCGACCTGCTCAGGCGTGGCCGGCCGCCATCGTCCGCGGTAGCACGGGTAACAACAGGCACGATGACAACGGCGCGGGTTGGCGCCTTCTTGCCATCCCCGCCATTGCTGTCAGGTCGCGTTCCGGAATTTCCCGCCGCGTCGTCAGTACGTGCCAATCAGCCGCCCTGGCTTTCCTCGCCATCGAACATCTGAACCGGCTGGCTCGGCATGATCGTGGAAATGGCGTGCTTGTAAACGAGCTGGGAGTGACCGTCGCGCCGCAGAAGGACGCAGAAATTGTCGAACGAGGTCACCACACCAGTCAGCTTCACGCCGTTTATCAGGAAAATGGTAAGTGGGTTTTTGCTCTTGCGAACAGAATTCAGGAACAGGTCCTGGAGATTTTGCGAACGTTCCGCCATTGTTCTTATCTTCCCGCCGGATCCCCTTCCATTTGCGAGTCAGTGCGCCAAAATAAGAAGCGCATGTCAAGCTCGCAAACGCCCTTGCCGTCTGTGACGACAAGCAGAACGAGATATATTTCTGTTGTTTCCACCTTTGCGGTTATCAGGCCGGACTTTTTTCCGCAATGTCAAAAAATGCCTGCCGCAATGAAAGTGTTATAGTGCCAGGATGGCCATTCGCAACCGGTTGGCCGTCGATTTCAACTATCGGCATCGCAATTGTGGTGGCTGAAGACAGGAATACCTCACGCGCACCTTTGGCCTCGGCCACGCTAAATCCGCGTTCTTCTATCTTGTAGCCAAGCTTGGTTGCGACATCGAAAAGCGTCGTGCGCGTGATGCCCCGCAAAATACCATGATCGGCGGGCCTGGTCACCAGCACGCCATCCTTGGTAACGATCCATGCGTTGGACGAGCCGCCTTCCTTCACCTTGCCCTCGGTATCGACGAACCATGCCTCCTGGCAGCCGGCTTCCTTGGCCTTCTGCTTGGCAAGCACGTTCGGCAACAGTCCGGTCGACTTGATGTCGACACGGTCCCACCGATTCTCTGGCACGGTGATGACCTTCAGGCCGTTCTCGACCTTCTTTGCGACAGCAGCCAAATCCACCTTGCGCGCGATCACCACAAGCGAAGGCTGAAGATCAGACGGCGGGAAAACAAAGTCGCGGCCGGCGACGCCGCGCGTCACCTGCACATAGACCAGGCCGTCGACCACGCGGTTGCGCCGAATGACCTCGCGTATGACGACCATGAGCGCGTTCCGCGTCATCGGCCAGGCGATGGAAAGCTCTGTCAGCGAGCGGTTCAGCCGGTCGAGGTGCCGGGTCATGTCGACGATGAAACCGCGCGAAATCTCGCAGACTTCGTAGACGCCGTCACCGAACTGATAGCCGCGATCCTCGATATGCACCGAAGCGTCTCTATGGGCGACATAGCGCCCGTTCACGTAGGAAATGCGTGGCATGTCGGTCTCGCGGAGGGTTTCGCCCCTCATTACGTGATTCCGCGCACCACGTAACGCAGAAACCACATTCCGCGGTGGCTGGCTCAGCGGCCGGGCTTGCGTGGATGCAGTCGCTCCAAGGGTCAGAAACAAAAAAGCGGAGCAAACGCCCCGCTTCCTCGTCTGTCGAGGTCTGCCGCCGGTCCATCCGCGGTCGGTATCCAGTCGACACCCGTGTTCTACCGAAGCAATGTTACGGCAATACGACAGGTAAAGTCATATTGGGACCGCGATGGTTAACGATTCGTTTCCTCGCACATTCAGTCCATCAGCGCATCCAACCCACGCACCAGTCCCTTGATGCTGCTGACGCGCCGGATGGCCAAAAGCGTGCCGGCAACATAAGGCGCAGCCGACGATCCGGCATCGTGGCGGATCGTCAACCGCTCATCCGGCAGGCCGAACAACGCTTCGCAGGAAAGGATGTAGGACGGCAGCCTCAGCGCATGTACCTGCACGCCCTCGCCGGCGCCTACCGTACCGCCGCGCGTTTCCGGCACGCCGGAGACTTCCCCCTTGGGTCGCGCGGAGGACTTGCCACGAACCTCGGCCAAAGCCTCGGCCAGCTCCCGCGCCGTGCCTGACGGAGCGTCCGGCTTCCTGGCGCTGGCATAGTCGATCACCTCGACATCTGGCACATATTTCGCCGCCATCAAGGCAAATCGCTTCATCAGCGTGGCCGTGATCGAGAAATTGCCGGCGGCCAGCACGCCAACGCCGTTGGCGCGCGCCGCCGCATCGATTTCCGCGTAATCCGCCGCGCCAAGCCCTGATGTACCTATCACCACATACCGGCCCTTTGAAATCGCCAGCAAGGTGTTTGCCTTCACGACATTCGGCTTGGTGTAGTCGACGACCACATCGGAAGGAACCGCGAGCGCTTTCTCCAGCGAACCGGCCACGACAACGCCGTTTGCATCTATCCCCGCCGCGCTGCCCGCATCCTGCCCTGCGGCGCTGCGAGAGACAGCCCCTGCCAACGTAAAGTCCTTTTGCGCAATGATGGCGGGAATAAGCGCCTTACCGACCCATCCCGTCGCTCCAGCCATGACAACCCGGATCGCCATTCCCGTTCCTTTCACTTCCCGCTGTTTTGGCAGAACGGGAAACCAATCGGGCCCGGCTAGTCAAGCCGAGCCCCTGGTAGATTATTGTGCCAGAAAGAATGCTCTGTCAGCGCAGGAAGCTGTCGATGCGCCGCAAGGTCACGCGGCGGTTGCGCCAGTTTTCGTTCTGGGTCGGCACCAGCAGGAATTCCTCGCCGTATCCAACCGTCTCCAACGACCTCGACGGAACGCCAAACTCGCGGACGAGCACGCGCTTCAGCGAGTCGGCGCGGCGCTCGGAAAGCACCTGGTTGGACGCAAACGAACCCACCGCATCGGTATGCCCTTCGATCAATATCGTCGCACGCCGGTCGCGCCGCAGAATGCGGTTCAGCCCATCTGCGATATTCTCGACCTTGCGGTATTGGGAGAACGGAATTTCCGCCGAGCCGAACTCGAAATTGATGGACTGGATGTCGATGGAAGGTGCCGCGCGCCGCAGGTCCGGGCGGCGCTTGAACTCGCGCACTGTCACCCGCTTGCTGGGCTGCAACTGGATGCGCGGCGCAACTTCGAGCTGGCGTTCGATCTGCGTTGCCGAAGGCGTGGTCGCCTGCGCAAACGCAACGCCCGGCATCATCAGCGCGGCAAGCAGTCCAGTCGCAACGGTACGGCGGTTCAGCATGATGTTCTCCTTTTCGTCACCCCGGCACCCCGCCGGTTCGTTCATGTGGACAACATTGCAGAGCGAATCTGAAACAGGAATGAACGGCTTGTTCAGGCTCGCATGACGCTTGCCGATCGTTCGGCAAATGGCATCGGATGCACGATTTCCTTCTTCTGTCCCACCGGTCTGAACCCCAGCTTCTGGTAAAGCGGCAGCGCTGCCGGATGGTCCAGCGTGCAGGTCTGCACCGTCACCCGCTTCGGTCCCAGCGCCCAGCAGGCAGAGATCGCGGTGCCAAGGAACCAGCGTCCAAGCCCCTGCCCGGTCGCGTGTTCCATCATGCCGAAATAGGCAAGCTCCACCTCGTCGGGCAGATGCGGCTTGATGTCGAAGAATCCGGCCGGCGATCCATCGAGGTAAAGCACGCTGATCTCGCGGTCTTCGTGGTGAATGCCTGCCGCCAGTTCCTCGTCGCTCATGCGCAGGATGTTCACCCAGTGCCACTTCCTGCCGACCCGGTCCGCCAGATAGCGGTAGAAATGCAGCGGCATGTCCTTTGCCCTCAGCAGCGCGATCTGCCGGTTATAGGGAAGCGCCGGCGGGTATGCCGGTGGAGCTTCCATCTCAAGGAAGGTAACCGTCACCTCGATGCTTTCAGGAACACCCTCATTCATCAAGATCAATCCTTGCCGGTTGCGACTGGCGTATCGGCCAGCCCGCCCCACTCGGTCCATGAGCCGTCATAGAGGCGGTTGTCGGTGTGGCCAAGCGTCTCCAGCGCAAGGGTGATCGCCGCAGCGGTCACGCCTGAGCCGCACGACGTCACCACCGGCTTCGAAAGGTCGATGCCGGCTGCCTCGAAAATCTCGCGCAGACGCGCCTTTGGCAGCAACTGCCCGTTCTCCGACAGCACAGACACCGGAACGTTGCGCGCGCCGGGCATATGGCCGGAGCGGACGCCTGCCCGCGGCTCCGGCTCGGTACCGGCAAAACGCCCCGCACCGCGCGCGTCGGCGATCTGGCTTTCCCTGGTCTCGACGATGCGGCGCATGTCGGCAAGGCTTGCAACGCGGGCCTCGTCGAACTCGGCGTGGAAGACGCAAGGCGCGATCTTGGTGATGTCTGCGGTAACCGGCCGGCTCGACGCCTTCCAGCCGTCAAACCCGCCATCCAGCACATAGACCTGGAACACGCCCATCACCCTGAACATCCACCAGGCCCTGGGCGCGGAAAAGAAACCGGGGCCGTCATAGACGACGATGGTGTCGTCCGCCGAAATTCCGAGCGTGCCGACAAAGCGGGCAAATTCCTGCGGCGACGGCAGCGTATGCGGCAGGCTCGACGTATTGTCCGACACGGCGTCCTGGTCGAAGAACACTGCGCCTGGAATATGTGCGGCATCATATTCGCCGCGTGCATCGCGCTTCTGGGCCGGCAGGTACCACGATGCATCGACAACGGTTATGCCGGGTTCGCCAAGCCGCTCCTGCAGCCAATCGGCATCGACGGTGAACGGGCTGTCCTCGGCCATGTGATCTCCTCTTGCTGCATGAAACTGCGCGCTGAACGGCTTTGCGGTCAAGTGGCGGGCGGCGGTCCGAAACGGATGCGGAAACGCCTGTTCTCGCGGCCCTTCTTTTCGATCTTGCCGATGTGGATCTCGCCCACTTCCGCCGTACTTTTCACATGCGTGCCGCCGCAAGGCTGGCTGTCGATGGCACCGTCCTTGCCTATGCACACCAGCCTTATCCTGCCGGTTCCGCTCGGCGGCCTGACATTCTTCGACTTCACCAGTCCCGGATTGGCCGCCAGTTCTTCATCGCTGATTTCCCGAATGAAAACCGGATGATCCGCACGAACCAGTTCCATCAGCCTGGCCGTCACGTCTTCCTTGCTGAACCCGGTATCGGGAATGTCGAAATCGACGCGGGAATCGTCTTCCGACACCGCAGCGCCCGTGATCGGATAGGGGCAAACGACGGTAAGCAGATGGCAGGCCGTGTGCATCCGCATCAGCAGATGCCGGCGCTGCCAGTCGATCACCAGCTTCAGCCGCTCACCAATTGCCGCGCCCGGCTGTTCCGGGGCGGGAACATGGATGATCTCGTCCTTCGTCTCGCCGGTAATGGTTGCCGCAATGGCGATACGGCTGCCGTCCACCTGTTCGAGATAGCCGGCATCACCCGGCTGCCCGCCCGAGGTCGCATAGAAGATGGTCTTGTCGAGAATGATGCCGCCACGTTCGTTGATCGCAACGACGCTGGCCTCGGCTTCTTTCAGATAGGAATCGTCGCGAAACAGCGTCTCTGTTTTACGCGCCATCATGCGACCTGTTCATACGGCACGCTGATGTCGCTTTTGCCTTCCATCCAACCGGGCACAGGAAGGTTCTTGCCGCGCAGGAATTCCGGATTGAAAAGTTTCGACTGGTAGCGCGTGCCGTAGTCGGCAAGGATGGTCACGATCGTATGCCCGGGGCCGAGGTCCTTCGCCAGCCGGATCGCACCGGCGATGTTGATGCCGGTTGAGCCACCCACGCAAAGACCCTCTTCCTGAATAAGGTCGAAGACGATCGGTAGCGCCTCTTCGTCGGGGATCTGATAGGAAAAATCAGGCGCAAAACCTTCCAGATTGGCCGTGATGCGGCCCTGCCCAATCCCCTCGGTGATCGAACTGCCTTCCGACTTCAATTCGCCTGCGGTGTAGAATGAATAAAGCGCGGCACCCAGCGGATCGGCCAGCGCGATCTTCACGTTCCTGCCGCGCTTCCTCAGGCCCTCGGCGATGCCTGCCAGCGTGCCGCCCGAGCCCACTGCCGAGACGAACCCATCCACCTTGCCGCCGGTCTGTTCCCAGATTTCCTTGGCGGTCGTGTCGACATGTCCGTCACGGTTCGCAACATTATCGAACTGGTTGGCCCAGATTGCACCTTTCGCTTCGGTACTTGCCATTTGTTCAGCCAGCCGCCCCGAAAGCTTCACGTAGTTGTTGGGGTTCCTGTAGGGCACTGCCGGCACTTCGATCAGCTCGGCCCCCAACAGGCGGATTGTGTCCTTCTTTTCCTGGCTCTGCGTTTCGGGGATCACGATAACCGTGCGATAGCCGAGCGCCTTGGCCACCAGCGTAAGGCCGATTCCCGTATTGCCAGCCGTCCCTTCCACGATCACGCCACCGGGTTCCAACAACCCGCGCTTTTCCGCATCGCGGATGATGAACAGGCCGGCGCGATCCTTCACCGACTGGCCCGGATTCATGAACTCGGCCTTGCCATAGATTTCGCAACCCGTCGCTTCGGACGCGCGCCTCAGCCTGATCAGGGGTGTGTTGCCGATAGCGTCGATCACCGAACGGTGCATTGCAATTCCTCATTTTCTGCGTGCGGCCTGACCCTAGAAATGTGAACGTCACCTTTCAAGGCACGATTTTGTCTGGACCAGTCGCATTTGGGCTTTGCCGGCGTCCAGTAGCCGAAAGTCGATGCATGATCCGGATTTCCCCGACCTCGCCCTTCCATTTCCATGTTCGGCTGTTTAGACCATCGCGCAGCAAGCATCGGGAAGTGGAATGAAACTTTATCGGGCCAGCCCCCAGGACGGCGTCGCCTGGATTACCGGCGGTAGTTCGGGCATAGGCAGGGCCCTCGCCAAGGAACTCGCCAGTGCAGGTTACACCGTGGCAGTCACCGCACGCGAGGGCGACCCCATCGATATGCTGATCGCCGAGGCAGCACCTCTGCCGGGCAAAATCCTCTCCTTTCCTTGCGACGTTTCCGACGAAGCCCGCATGGCTGACACAGTCGGCGCAATCGAGGACCGCATCGGCCCTATTACGCTCGCCATCTTCAACGCGGGTGCCTACGTGCCCATTGCTGGCGAGAATCTTTCCGTACGCAAATTCCGCCGCACCTTCGAGGTTAATGTGCTGGGTGTGGTCAACGGCCTCGTCCCTACGGTGAGGGCCATGCAGGCGCGCGGCCAAGGTCATGTCCTGTTCATAGGCTCGATCAGTGCCTGGTTCGGCTGGCCCACCACGGCCGCCTACGGTGCCTCCAAGGCAGCAGTCAACGTCATGGCTCAGGCACTGAAGTACGATTTCGACAAGATCAACATCCGTATCCAGGTCGCCAACCCCGGCTTTGTCGACACGCCGCTTCTCAAGCAGACCGCGTCGCTGCCGGCGATGATCCCTCCGGGAGAGGCCGCGCGACGCCTGTTCAAAGGCATCAACTCCGGTGGTTTCGAGATAACCTTTCCTCGCCGGCTGGTTTGGGGGCTCAAGCTCGCCAGCATCATGCCGCAGCCGGTCCGCTACTGGCTGATTTCCACTCTTACAGGCTGGAAGTCTCGACCCTTGAGCTTCGGCCGCAAAGTGCCCCGGAAAAAGGTCGAGACTGCTGATCGTTAGCAGGCCAGCTCCGTTCGCAGGCCGCGACAACTTCCTGGAGCGCGCGGGGATTCAGCTCAGCGCGAGCAGGCCGCGATCAGCTGAATCCTACAGTGGAATGTTGTCGTGCTTCTTCCAGGGATTAGTCAGATCCTTGTTGCGCAGCATTCTGAGCGCCCGCGCTACGCGCCGCCGAGTCGAGTGCGGCATGATCACCTCGTCCACATAGCCGCGCTCGGCCGCAACGAACGGCGACAGGAAGCGATCCTCATAGGCCGCCGTATGCGCAGCGATCTTGTCGGCATCGCCAATGTCCTTGCGATAGATGATCTCGACCGCGCCCTTGGCACCCATCACCGCGATCTGCGCCGTCGGCCAGGCGTAATTCATATCGCCACGCAGATGCTTTGACGCCATCACGTCATAGGCGCCGCCATAGGCTTTGCGTGTAATCACCGTGATCTTCGGCACGGTTGCCTCGGCATAGGCGAACAGAAGCTTTGCCCCATGCTTGATGAGACCGCCATATTCCTGCGCCGTACCCGGCAGGAACCCCGGCACATCGACGAAGGTCACGATCGGAATGTTGAAGCAGTCGCAGAAGCGCACGAACCGCGCCGCCTTGCGGCTGGCATCCGAATCGAGCACGCCCGCCAGCACCATCGGCTGGTTGGCGACGAAGCCGACCGTGCGCCCTTCCACCCGCCCGAAGCCGGTCACGATATTCTTCGCGAAGCTCGGCTGGATCTCGAAGAAATCGCCCTCGTCGATCGTCTTCAGGATCAGCTCCTTGATGTCGTATGGCTTGTTCGCATTGTCCGGGATGAGCCGGTCGAGCGACAAGTCGTGCTCCGTCACCGACTGGAAGCATTCGATCTCCGGCGTCTCGGCGGTGTTCGACGCCGGCAACAGGTCAATCAGCCGGCGCATCTGCAACAGCGCCTCGACGTCGTTGTCATAGGCGCCGTCGGCAATCGACGACTTGGTGGTGTGCACCGAAGCGCCGCCCAGTTCTTCCGCCGTCACAGTCTCGTTGGTCACGGTCTTGACCACGTCCGGCCCGGTCACGAACATGTAGGAAGTGTCGCGCACAATGAAGATGAAGTCGGTCATCGCCGGCGAATAGACGTCACCGCCCGCGCACGGTCCCATGATAACCGAGATCTGCGGAATAACGCCCGATGCCAGCACGTTGCGCTGGAAGATTTCAGCGTAACCGCCAAGTGCTGCCACGCCCTCCTGGATGCGCGCGCCACCCGCATCGTAAAGCCCGATGATCGGCGCGCGGTTGCGCAGCGCCATTTCCTGCACCTTCACCACCTTTTCGGCATGCGCCTCGGAAAGCGAGCCGCCGAACACGGTAAAGTCCTTGGCAAACAGGTAGACCGGGCGGCCGTTGATGGTGCCCCAGCCCGTCACCACGCCGTCGCCGGCAACCTTCGACTTCTCCATGCCGAAATCGGTCGAGCGATGCTCGACATACATGTCGAACTCCTCGAACGAGCCTTCATCGAGAAAAATCTCGATGCGCTCGCGCGCCGTCAGCTTGCCCTTCTTGTGCTGCGCCTCGATGCGTGCCGGTCCACCGCCTGCGCGCGCAATCTCGCGGCGGCGTTCAAGTTCCTTCAGCACATCCTTCATCGCGACACTCCCTTCGGCAAATTCAGCGTGTTGGTATCGGTGCCGCCGTCCAAGCGCAAGCGTGGCTTTGGTCGAGTACCGGCCCCGCCCTTCGCGCGGTTTTGTTGCACTGCAACATGAAAGCCCTTGCTTTTCGGGGCAAACTCCTCCATATGCGCTGCCATAGGCGCTTGGGCCGGATACGCCGGCTTTCTCCCCGAATGAGACTGGTTGCGTCTGTTTCTCCCTTTTCCGGCTTTCGGCGAAGCGGCGAAAAGCCCCGCAGGACAACACTTGCGGGCACGACAGCGCAGCCGCGCGGACGGTTTCGTCCGCCGCCTTGTCGTTCCACGAAGATTCTAGCGACGACAGGTTGCGCCCTGTCGCGAAACCCTTTGCGGCCAATGCGCCGCGTGAAAGAAGATTGTTTTGACCATTGAAAACACCGCGGAGCTTACCGGCTTCGCCAAACTCGGAATTTCCGGCCAGCTTTTGAAGGCGACCTACGCCGCCGGCTTCACCGACCCGAAGCCGATCCAGGAGCAGGCCATCCCCGCCCAGCTCGAAGGCCGCGACATTCTCGGCATCGCCCAGACCGGCTCCGGCAAGACCGCAGCCTTTGCCCTGCCGATCCTCTCGAAGATCATTGCGCTCGGCACCAAGCGCCGGCCCAAGACCGCGCGTGCGCTGATCCTCGCCCCGACGCGCGAACTCGCCGTCCAGATCGAGGACACCATCAAGCTGCTCGCCAAGGGCGCGCATGTTTCCACCGCACTGGTTCTCGGCGGCGTGTCCCGCTTCAGCCAGGTCAAGAAGATCGGGCCCGGCGTCGACGTTCTGGTTGCCACTCCCGGCCGCCTTACTGATCTGGTCCGCGAAGGCGACCTCAATCTCGCCGACACCAAATGGCTGGTGCTCGACGAAGGCGACCGCATGCTCGACATGGGCTTCATCAACGACGTCAAGCGCATTGCCAAGGCAACCGCGCCGGACCGTCAGACCGCCCTATTCTCCGCCACGATGCCCGACGAGATCGCCGATCTCGCAAAGGGCCTGCTGAAGAACCCGGTTCGGGTCGAAGTCGCCCCGCAAAGCACCGCCGCCGCGGAGATCGTGCAAGGCGTCGTCTTTGCCCGCACCAAGCAGAAGCGCCAGGTCCTTTCCAAGATGCTGGCCGACGACGCGATGCGCTCCGTCATCGTGTTCGCCCGCACCAAGCATGGCGCTGACCGCGTCGTGCGCGATCTGGAGCGCGACGGCTTCAACGCTGCCGTTATCCACGGCAACAAGAGCCAGAACGCCCGCCAGAAGGCGCTGAACGAGTTTCGTGCCGGTTCGGTGCGCATTCTCGTTGCCACCGACATCGCCGCGCGCGGCATCGACGTTCCCGGCATCAGCCATGTCGTCAATTTCGACCTGCCGGATGAGGCCGAAAGCTACGTTCACCGCATCGGCCGCACCGGCCGCAACGGTCAGGACGGCGTCGCCGTCACGCTGGTCGATCCTTCGGAAAACGCCAAGCTGCGTCAAGTCGAGCGCATCATCCGCACCAAGCTGCCGGTGATCGCGGACCATCTGGACAGCCCCGATCCGCAGCGCGATCCTCGCGAGAAGAACGAGCGCACTTTCGAACCGGCCAATGACCGCAACGACAACAGGCGTCCTGGCGGGGCCAAGCCGAACAACGGCTTCGGCAAGAAGCGTTTCGGCGGCAAGCCTGCCGGTGCCAAGTCATTCGGCGACAAACCGTTTGCCGGCAAGCTAAACGGTGAACGCAAGCCTGAAGGCGCAAAGCCCTTCAAGGGCAACAACAAGCGCCGTTTCGGCGGCAAGCGGCCAGCCGCACGCGCTGCCTGATGATTTTGCCCGACGGCATCCGCTGCAGGGCAACACTATCAAGAATTGAAAAGGGCGGGGTCGCAAGCGGCCCCGCCCTTTTGGTATTCTGTCCGGAAGCTTAGACCAGCCGGCTCTGCTCCACCGCCGCCTCGATGAACGAAGCAAAAAGCGGATGTGGCTCAAGCGGACGGCTCTTCAGTTCTGGGTGATACTGCACCCCGATGAACCACGGATGGTCCGGATACTCGACCGTCTCCGGCAGCACGCCATCCGGCGACATGCCGGCGAACACCAGTCCGCAATCCTCGAGCCGCTGCTTGTAGTCGATGTTGACCTCATAGCGGTGGCGATGGCGCTCGGAGATATCGCTACTGCCATAGATCGCGGCAATCTTGGAGTCCGGCGCAAGGCGAGCGTCATAGGCGCCCAGCCGCATCGTGCCGCCAAGGTCGCCAGTCTCGCGGCGCTTCTCCAGCATGTTGCCCTTCAGCCATTCCGTCATCAGGCCGACGACCGGCTCCTTGGTCGGGCCGAATTCCGTCGATGAGGCGTGCTCCACGCCAGCCAGCGAGCGTGCCGCCTCGATGCAGGCCATCTGCATACCGAAGCAGATGCCGAAATACGGCACCTTGCGCTCACGCGCGAACTTCGCGGCCATGATCTTGCCTTCCGAACCGCGTTCGCCGAAGCCGCCGGGCACCAGGATGCCATGCACCTTCTCAAGCCATGGCGAAGGGTCTTCCTTCTCGAAGATCTCGCTTTCGATCCAGTCCAGCTTCACCTTCACCCGATTGGCGAGACCGCCATGCGAAAGCGCCTCGATCAGCGATTTGTAGGCGTCCTTGAGGCCGGTATACTTGCCGACGATGGCAATGGTCACTTCGCCTTCCGGATTGTGAATGCGCTCCGAAACGCCTTGCCACGGCTCCATGCGCGGCTTCGGTGCCGGGTCGATGCCGAAGGCCGCCAGCACCTCGGAATCGAGGCCTTCCTTGTGATAGGCCATCGGCACGTCATAGATGTGACCCACGTCCAGCGCCTGGATCACCGCGGATTCGCGGACGTTGCAGAACAGCGAAAGCTTGCGGCGTTCCTCTTTCGGAATCGGCCGGTCGGCACGCACAAGCAGGATGTCTGGCGCGATGCCAATGCCGCGCAATTCCTTGACGGAATGCTGCGTCGGCTTGGTCTTTAACTCGCCCGCGGTCGGGATATAGGGCATCAAGGTCAGATGCACATAGACCGCGTTGTTGCGCGGCAGATCGTTGCCGAGTTGGCGGATCGCTTCGAGGAACGGCATCGCTTCGATGTCGCCCGCCGTGCCGCCAATTTCGCACAGCACGAAGTCGTAATCCTCGTTGCCGTCGACAATGAAACTCTTGATCTCGTCAGTAACGTGCGGGATCACCTGGACCGTCGCGCCAAGATAATCGCCTCGGCGTTCCTTCTCGATGATGTTCTTGTAGATGCGACCCGTCGTAATGTTGTCGTGGCTGTTTGCCGAACGCCCCGTGAAGCGCTCGTAGTGGCCGAGATCGAGATCGGTCTCGGCCCCGTCGTCGGTCACGAACACTTCGCCGTGCTGGTAAGGCGACATCGTGCCGGGGTCTACGTTGAGGTACGGGTCCAGTTTCTTGAGGCGCACACGATAGCCGCGCGCCTGCAACACCGCCCCTAGAGCTGCCGATGCAATGCCTTTTCCAAGTGAGGAGACCACGCCGCCGGTGATGAATACATATCGCGCCATGGGAACCATCGCTTAGCGCGGCTGGACTGATTCCGCCAGTGGAAAAACCGCCGCGCGTGGTTTTTCCCGGCTAAGACTGCTCTCAAAACAAAAGGGCCGGCTGGCCGCCGGCCCTTGAGCCTTGCTCTGTCAGGGCGTCAGAGAATGACGACCTGGGTACCCATTTTCACGCGCCGGTACAGATCCATCACGTGATCGTTGATCATGCGGAAGCAGCCGTTCGAAGCGCTCGTTCCGATGCTCTGCGGCTGGTTGGTGCCGTGAATGCGCAGGTGCGTGTCCTTCCTGCCCTCGTAAAGATAGATGGCTCGAGCACCCAACGGGTTCTCGGGTCCGCCTGCCATCCCGTCCTTGTACTGGCCGTACTTCTTCGGCTCACGCTCCTGCATCTCCTTGGTGGGGATCCAGCGCGGCCATTCCTGCTTGTCGCCGACCGTCGTCATGCCCTTGAATTGCAGGCCCTCGCGGCCTACCGCAATCGCATAGCGGCGGGCGGTGAAAGCGGATTCCACCAGATAGAGACGGCGTTCGTTGGTGTCGATGACGATCGTGCCGGCCTTGTAGCCAGTGAAGCTCACTTCCTGCGGCTCGAACTCCGACTTCACCTTGAACTGCTTCTTGGCCTGCTGCTGGCGCAGCACCGAATCCAGGGCGCGCGTCTCCGGCAGCATCGTTGCCGATGGCGTGGTGCCGCCAAAAAGGCCGGCGAACAGGCCGCCGCTGCTTCTCACCTGCTTCTCGCCCGGCTTCGGCTCGCTGCGCAGTTCGCCATTGTTGCCGGTGAGCGCAACATTCATTGCCTCGGCGGGGATCGGCTCTTCAGCCTGCTGGATGGGCTCGACCGGCTCGACAGGCTTGATCTGCTTCGCCGACTTGGTTTCGGCAACCTTGGCATCGGGCTTCTGGCCCTTCTTGTCGAGGAAGGCTTGCCGCGAAGCGTCTGCCTTGGCCTTGGCTGAGTCGCGCATGGCCTGCTTCTTCGCTTCCAGCATCTTCACCTTGGCGGCGGCCTGGTCAGCCTTGATCTTGGCCTCGAGTTCCTTGATCCGCACCAAATCTTCGTCGGTCGGTTTCTTTTTCTTCTTCAGCGCGCGCAATTCCGCAGTGGGGCTCTTGGCCGCGACTGTAACGACGTCTGTCGTTGCTACGGCAGGTGCTGCCGCGGTGGAAGCCGGCGAAGCCGCATAGGCGGGAGCGCCCATGCAAAAAGCGGCGCACAGGCCAGCTAAAATGAAGCTGCGAAGCTGCATGGCGAAAATCCGATCAAAGAAATGCTTGTTGCCCACGGCCCTGCTCGGCACCCCGCAGGCACCGCATCCACCGCAGCCCTGCTATAATCGAATAAACGAGGTTTTATCAAGCGGCGCAAACCAGTCCGGCTAGGCGATTGCCTGCCCCCGAACGCATTTGCGGCAACTGTGTTCAAAGAACAACAGTTGCCGCAAACCTAATAAAGAAAGACGACTATCAGTTATTGGGAACCTGCGGTGCCATCGGCTGGGCAGGCTCTGCCGGAGCAGGCGTCGTAGCCGAATCAGTTGCCGGCGCAGCACCGCTGGCCGGAGCTTCAGCAGGAGCCGGAGCCGCCGCACCATTCGTCGAGGAAGGTGCCGCCGGAGCAGCCGGAGCTGTCGTGCCGGGAAGCTGGTCGAGGACGCCCTTGCCTTGAGTGGTGCCTTGCGTGGCCGGGGCGCGGTCGAGAATGTCGGTCGGCTTGTCGCCATAACGGGCCAGGATGGAAAGCAGCAGTGAGGTCGCGAAGAACGCCGCGGCAAGGATCGCCGTCGCCCGCGTCAATGCGTTCGCCGCGCCGCGCGCGGTCATGAAACCCGAGCCGCCGCCGATATCGAGGCCGCCACCTTCCGAGCGCTGCACCAGCACGACGCCCACGAGGGCGAGCACAATCATCAGGTGGACGACAATAAGTACGGTTTCCATAATCTACCTTGGCAATGCCTGGCAGCCACCGATGCGGCTGCTCTTTGGAGGCGGCTCAATACAATGCTTTGATGGCATTTCCAAGCCCGCGCCCGGAATATGGTGCCCCGTCACCGCTTTTCAAAGCATCGGCTGGACATGGCACTGGAGCAGCGGTTTGCATTGCCCTTGCTGAAATGCCGATCACATTTGATTGTAGGCTTCGGCGATGCCGAGAAAATCGACGGCCTTGAGGCTGGCGCCGCCGACAAGCGCGCCGTCGACATTGTTTATGCCGAGCAGCTCGACCGCGTTGGAAGGCTTCACCGAGCCGCCGTAAAGAATGCGCACGCCGTCCGCGATCGTTCCCAGCCTGTCGGCCAGCCGTGCACGAATATGCGCGTGCGCCTTGGCAACGTCGTCTGCCGTGGGTGTCAGCCCGGTGCCGATCGCCCAGACAGGCTCATAGGCAACAATGGTGTTCGCCGCCGTCGCACCCATCGGCACCGATCCTGCGATCTGGCGTGAAAGCACGTCGAGCGTGGCTCCGGCCTCGCGCTCGGCACGCGTCTCGCCGATGCAGATGATGGCGACCAGACCCGCGCGCCAGGCAGCAACCGCCTTTGCCTGCACGGCGGCGTCGTCCTCGCCATGATCGGTGCGGCGTTCGGAGTGGCCGACGATCACGTGGCTGGCACCTGCGTCCTTCAGCATCTCTGCCGAGATGTCGCCGGTATGCGCACCGCTTTCCTTGGCGTGGCAATCTTCCGCGCCTGTGTGAACCGGCGTCCGCGAGAGGATTTCGGCGGCGCACGTCAACAGCGTCGCCGGCACGCAGATGAGAGCTTCCGTCTGCGCATCCAATCCGCCCATGAAGCCGTTGCCGATCATCCTCAGTTCATTGAGCGAGGCGCTGGTGCCGTTCATTTTCCAGTTGCCAGCCACAAGCGGGCGAATTCCTGGCGTCATGGCGTTCATTCTCCGACGGATACGTGATGCGCCCACTCAGTACCAAAATCAAACCACAAAGCAATCGACACTGGCGGAGAAGGACGCTATTGCCCTTGCAACAGCTGAAACCGGACGTGATCATGCTCAGTAGCTTAAGAAATGCGGCGAACACCTGGGTCTCCAAGGCTCTCCTTCTTATCCTGGTTCTGAGCTTCGCCGTCTGGGGTATCTCGGGCCAGATCTCGGGCGTCATCGGCGGCCACGAATCCGTCGTCACGGTGGGCGGCACCAAGGTTTCCGTCAACGACTACCGCCTCGCCTACGACAGGCAGGTCAACCTCGTATCGCAGCAGTTCGGCCAGCGGCTGACGCAGGAACAGGCCAACGCCTTCGGTCTCGGCAATCAGGTCTTGTCGCAACTCGTCTCCGGCGCTTTGCTGGACGAGCAGGCCCGCAAGATGGGCCTCGGCATTTCCAAGGACAGGCTGGCCCAGCTGACCCGCGAGGACCCTGCGTTCCAGGGAGCCGGCGGCCAGTTCGACCGCCAGACCTTCGACTACGTTCTGCGCCAGATCGGCATGCGCCCCGACGACTACCTCCTCAACCGCTCGCAAGTCGCCAAGCGCCAGCAGATCGTCGAAGCCGTTTCCGACGGCCTTAAAGCGCCGGACACCTTCCTCAAGGCCGTCGCGCTCTATCAGGGCGAAGACCGCACCGTCGACTATCTGATGCTGCCGAAGTCGCTCGTCGAACCGATTCCGGCCCCGTCCGATACCGATCTTTCGACCTATTTCGAAGAAAACAAGAAGACCTACGCCGCGCCGGAATACCGCAAGTTCTCCTATATCCGCCTCGAGCCGGAAGACATCATGGACCTGACCTCCGTCACCGACCAGCAGGTCGAGGAGGACTACACCAAGAACAAGGAGCGTTACACGACGCCCGAGACGCGCAAGATCGAGCAGCTCGTCTTCAAATCCGAGGACGCAGCCAAGGCGGCGCACGATTCCCTCAACACCGGCGCCACCTTCGACAAGATCGCAGCGTCCGAGGGCAAGACCGAGGCCGACATGCTGCTCGGCACGCTTTCAAAGGACAAGATCGCCGACCAGGCTGTCGCCGACGCCGCCTTTGCACTCGGCCTCAACCAGGTCAGCCAGGTCGTGAAGGGCGCCTTCGGCCCCGTCCTGCTGCGCGTAAGCGAGATCAAGCCTGAAGTGGTAAAGCCCCTCGCCGAGGTTTCCGAGCAGATCCGCAAGGACATCGCGATTGGTGAAGCCAGCCGTGTCCTCCTCGACGCCCACGATGCCTATGAAGACGCCCGCGCCGGCGGCGACAGCATGGAAGAAGCCGCGTCCAAGCAGAAGCTCAAGGTCGTGACCGTGGAAGCGATCGACCGTGCCGGCCAGGCACCGGACGGTACCGTCATCAAGGACCTGCCGGAATCGGCCGACCTCATCAAGGCGGTCTTCGATGCCGAAACCGGCGTCGAGAACGAAAGCCTGACAACGAAGGACAACGGCTACCTGTTCTATGAAGTCAACGGCATCACCCCTGCCCGCGACCGTACGCTGGACGAAGTTCGTGCCAAGGTCACTGCCGACTGGACTGCGGCGGAAACCGCCAAGCGACTCGGCGCCAAGGCAACCGAGCTTGAGCAGCGCCTCAAGGCCGGCACCGACCTCGATGCCATCGCAACCGAAGTCTCCCTTGAAAAGCAGACCAAGCGCGGCCTGAAGCGCGCTGCCGACGACGCCGATTTCGGCAAGGAAGGCGCAGCCGCCATGTTCGGCGTCGGTGAAGGCGGCACAGGCGTCGTCCCCTCGCCCACCGGTGACGGCCAGATCCTGTTCAAGGTCGTGCAGGTGTTCGAACCGGCAGGTGCCGAGGCGAGTTCGATCGAGGAAGACACCCGCAAGGCCTTTGCCTCCGGCATGAGCGACGACCTGCTCGACCAGCTCGTCGCCCAGTTGCAGACGCAGTACAGCGTTGAAGTCGACCAGGTCGCGATTTCGCAGGCGCTCGCCAGATGAACGGCCTGAAGCCTCATATCGCCAAGGTAGCCGCCGGCGGCGCGCTCACTTTCGAAGAAGCGCGCGAGGCCTTCGACATCATCATGTCGGGCGATGCAACGCCCGGCCAGATCGGTGGCTTCCTGATGGCGCTGCGCGTGCGCGGCGAGACGGTCAGCGAGATTTCCGGCGCGGTTGCCACCATGCGCGACAAGATGCTGCGCGTTGCGGCCCCCGAAAACGCCATCGACATCGTCGGCACCGGCGGCGACGGCTCACACAGCGTCAACATCTCCAGCGCCTCCGCCTTCGTCATCGCAGCCTCCGGCGTGCCGGTTGCCAAGCACGGCAATCGCGGCCTGTCCTCGCAGACCGGCGCGGCGGACGTGCTGATGGGCCTCGGCATCAAGATCGACGTCACGCCCGAAACCATTTCCCGCTGCATCGAGCAAAGCGGCGTCGGCTTCATGTTCGCGCCGGCCCACCACCCGGCGATGAAGCATGTCGGGCCGACGCGCGTCGAGCTTGGCACACGCACCATCTTCAACCTGCTCGGCCCGCTCTCCAACCCGGCCGGCGTCAAGCGCCAGATGGTCGGCGTGTTCTCGCCCGAATGGATCCTGCCCGTGGCCGAAGCGCTCAAGACGCTTGGCGCGGAGCACGCATGGGTAGCGCATGGCGACGGCTACGACGAGATCACCACGACCGGCGAAACCGAGGTAGCGGAACTGGTCGGCGGCGAAATCCGCACCTTCACGCTCACGCCCGAAAGCGTCGGCCTGAAGCGGCACACCAAGGAAGCCCTGCGCGGCGGCGACGCCGCCTACAATGCCAAGGCGCTGCGCGACATGCTCTCCGGCGCTCCCGGTGCCTATCGCGACACAGTGTTGATGAACGCCGGGGCCGGACTGGTTGTCGCCGGCAAGGTAACGACGCTTGGCGACGGCGTTGCCAAGGCTGCCGAAGCCATCGACAGCGGCCGCGCGCTGCAGGTCCTGGACAAGCTCATCAAGGTTTCCAACGGATAGGGCGATGGCCGACATCCTGCGCAAGATCGAAGCCTACAAGCGCGACGAGATCGCTGCCGCCAAGGCGCGCCTGCCGCTGGCGGAACTCAAGGCGCGCGCCCGCGACGAAGCAGCACCACGAGGCTTTCTCGCTGCCCTTGAGGCAAAGACCGCATCTGGCCAATACGCGCTCATCGCCGAAATCAAGAAGGCCAGCCCATCCAAGGGCCTGATCCGCGCCGATTTCGATCCTCCGGCGCTGGCGAAAGCCTATGCCGAAGGCGGCGCGGCCTGCCTGTCGGTGCTGACCGATGCGCCATCCTTCCAGGGCGCGCCTGAATATCTGGTCAATGCCCGCAAGGCAGTAGCCCTGCCCGTGCTGCGCAAGGATTTCCTGTTCGATCCGTATCAGGTCCACGAAGCCCGCGCCTGGGGTGCCGACGCCATCCTCATCATCATGGCAAGCGTTGACGACGCGATGGCGCGCGAACTGGAAGAGACGGCATTCTCGGTTGGCATGGACGCGCTTGTCGAAGTTCACGACGAGCCTGAAATGGAGCGCGCGCTGAAACTCTCCTCGCGGCTCATCGGCATCAACAACCGCAATCTGCGCACTTTCGAAACGACGCTGGAAACCTCCGAGCGCCTCGCGCCTATGGTCCCCGCCGACAGGCTGCTGGTTGGCGAAAGCGGCATCTTCACCCATGCCGATTGCAGGCGGCTCGCCAACAGCGGCATCGGCACCTTCCTCGTTGGCGAAAGCCTCATGCGGCAGGACGACGTTGCCAATGCGACGCGCGCCCTGCTCGGTCTGCCTGCTCCGGCGGAAGCGGTGAGGCTATGAGCGCAGGGCCCAAGCTCACCCACATCGGCGCATCCGGCGAGGCGCATATGGTCGATGTCGGCGACAAGGCCGAAACGGTGCGCACGGCGATTGCCGAGGGGTTCGTCGCCATGCAGGCCGATACGCTGGCGATGATCCTCGCCGGCAACGCCAGGAAGGGCGATGTGCTTGGCACGGCGCGCATCGCCGGCGTCATGGCGGCCAAGAAGGCGCATGAGCTGATCCCGCTCTGCCACCCGCTCCTGCTCACCAAGGTCCAGGTGGACATCGAGCCCGACCACGCTTTGCCCGGCCTGAAGGTCACGGCGCTCGCGCGCGTCACGGGCAAGACGGGCGTCGAGATGGAAGCATTGACCGCCGCATCCGTCACCTGCCTGACCATCTACGATATGGCCAAGGCGGTGGACCGCGGCATGGTCATCTCCGGCGTGCGCTTGGTGGAAAAGACCGGCGGCAAGTCAGGCGATTACAAATCGGAGGCGTGACATGGCCCTGCTGCCCGTCGACCAGGCTCTCAAGCGTTTGCTCGACGACGTCGAGACGCTGCCGTCCGAAAGCGTCGCACTGGCGGATGCCTATGACAGGGTGCTGGCCAAGCCGGTCATCGCCTTGCGCACCCAGCCGCCTTTCGCGGCTTCCGCGATGGACGGATACGCAGTGCGCGGCGCTGACGTCGCGACCGCACCTTCCCGGCTCAAGGTGGTTGGAGTAGTGGCCGCAGGCCATAATTTTGCAGGTACGGTCGGGAAAGGTGAAGCCGCACGTATTTTTACCGGTGCGCCCTTGCCTGCAGGAACCGACACCGTCGTAATTCAGGAAAACGTCAGTGTTCTGGAAGGCAGTTTGGTCGAACTCGCCGAGCCCGCCCGTAGCGGTGCAAATGTCAGGCGTGCCGGGCTTGATTTTGCCGCCGGCGACACCTTGCTCGATCAAGGCCATCTGCTTGGCGCGAGCGCCTTGTCGCTGGCCGCGTCGGCAAACCGATCCCACCTCGATGTCGTGCGCCAGCCTGTCGTCGCCATCATTGCAACAGGTGACGAACTGCTTGTCCCCGGCAGCGAACCGGGACCCGGTCAGATCATTTCCTCGAATGCCTATGGCGTCATGGGGTCAGCCCTGTCGGTCGGCGCACGCGCGCTCGACCTCGGCATCGCCGCCGACCGCAAGGAAGCGATTGCCGCGCTGGTAAGGCAGGCCGTCGCCGCAAACGCCGATGTCATCGTGACGATGGGCGGCGCCTCGGTCGGCGACCACGATCTCGTGCATGGCGTTCTCACCGACGAAGGCATGAAACTCGATTTCTGGAAAATCGCCATGCGCCCCGGCAAGCCGTTGATGTTCGGGCGCTTGGGTAACATCCGTTGCATCGGCCTGCCCGGCAACCCAGTCGCCAGCCTGGTCTGCTCCCAGCTTTTCCTGAAACCTCTGCTCGCCCGCCTCGGCGGCCGCCCCTTCCGCCAGAACATTCGCGAAGCCCTGCTGGGCACGCCAATGGCAGCGAACGATCTGCGTCAGGATTACGTCCGCGCCACTCTCAGCCGGCAAGGCAGCGCGCTGGTCGCAACCCCGTTCAACGTCCAGGATTCTTCAATGCTGCGCACCATGGCGACAGCAGGCTGCCTCATCGTGCGGGAACCCTTCGCGCCGGCAGCCGAGGCAGGTACACCCTGTCGCATCCTCTGCCTAGGCTGAACAAATCGTCAACACATTCACTAAACTTTAAACGGTTGCGGAACACAACTGGAACAGATAGTGTTTGTTCCGGGTTTGTTTTCCGATTCTGGATTCCACCGCGACCGGGGGCCGCAATGCTGACGCGCAAGCAACATGAACTTCTCCTCTTCATCCACGAGAGACTGAAGGAGAGCGGAATCCCGCCGTCTTTCGACGAAATGAAAGAGGCGCTCGACCTTGCTTCAAAGTCTGGCATCCATCGCCTGATTACGGCGCTTGAGGAGCGCGGTTTCATCCGTCGGCTCCCGAACCGGGCGCGCGCGCTTGAAGTTTTGCGCTTGCCGGATTCGATTGCGCCCGGCCTCAATGCAGCCAGGAAATTCTCGCCCAGCGTCATCCAGGGCAGCCTCGGACGTCCGTCGAAGGAACCCTCCCGGCTGCAATCGGCGAGCAATGACGACGATGCAGCGGCAGCGGTTTCCATTCCGGTCATGGGCCGCATCGCCGCCGGTGTTCCAATCGATGCCATTCAGCACAAGACCCATTCGATTTCGGTGCCACCGGACATGATTGCAGGCGGCGAACACTACGCTCTTGAGGTCAAGGGTGACTCGATGATCGAGGCCGGCATTTTCGACGGCGACACGGTCATCATCCGCAATGCCAATTCGGCAACGCCGGGCGAAATCATCGTCGCGCTGGTGGACGAAGAGGAAGCGACCTTGAAGCGCTTCCGCCGCAAAGGGGCGTCTATCGCGCTTGAGGCGGCCAACCCGGCCTATGAAACCCGCATTTTTGGCCCTGACCGCGTCAAGGTACAGGGCAAGCTGGTCGGATTGATCCGGCGCTACTGAATCGAACATAGCCGCATCATATCGACCGGGCGCTGACACGCCCGGTTTTTTTGAGATAAACAACCGGTTTCTCCCGGCTGCATCCTCATCGCCCCATATTTGGCAATGAGGCATTTTGTCTTTTGAGACAAAGGCCTAGCGCCACAATTTCGTGACATTCATTATGAATTTGGCAGATGGCTTCTACGCCATCCAATGTCACCGTTTAGCGCACTCTGGGAGATGACCGGGGTGGAAGGAGTTTCCGATGTCTGCCCCTCGGTTCTGTCACTCATGCGCAGGACCCCGCCCACGCGCCGCCGTTCGATGCCCTTGGTGTCAGCGCAGCTACGATACGATGCACGGCCAGCCGGAGCATCTATTTGGAGTTCTTCGCGGTGAGAGGAAGCTATCCAAAACCAGTGTCGAAACGGACTAGCCGGAATTCCAGCTGAAAGCCTCTAGCCTTTGACACCCGGTTCGGGCCGATCAGGCGCTTTGCCTTGATCTTTCTCATAAGGACCAAGCCCCCTCGCTTCGCGCGAAAACCGGCGCTGGACATGCCACGGCCGATAGTCGGCTTCGACGGCAAAACTGACTTGTGCACGCCCACCCTCCGCCTGGTCCGGTAGGAAGACGGCGGCGCTGCCCGCTTTCGCCAGTTGCCGCTTGGTGATGACCGTTACCGACGGCAGGTGGCATGGATCGGAAGCGGTCGCATCGTCGATGATGATCACAACCGCCAGCTTGCAGGCAGGCTTTGCCGCAGCTTCGGATTTCGCCTGGGCAACGACTTTTCCTGACATGTGCCTCGCCACGCAAAGATCGTTCGCGCAGTGGAACGCGCCAGCCCCCGGCGCATCAGCTACCGAAACAAGCGTCTGATCGCTCCCTGTGTGAGGTTTGACAACCGTTTCCGCATCGAGCGCGCGCCGCCAATTGTCGATCGTGAACGCATTCGGACGTGAACGGTTGACCGCCAGTTGTTCCTCGCCGATCGGCACGGCCACCAGCCGTGCATCTTCCGAGATCAGCAAATCGGGCGTGCGCACCTGCGCCACCATCAACAGCCCCGCAACCGCCAGCGGAATTGCGGCAAGCCTCAGCCACGTCGTCGTGATCGTCGCGATCACCAGCGCAATCGTCACCAACACCACCGATGAAGCGGAAACAAGCCCGACGGCATCGAGTGGCGAAAGCGCCGCGATCCATTCCGACATGGCGATCATCACGGAAAGCCCCTTGCCCATCACGTACAGGAACGGGCCATCCAGACCGAACGGCATGAATAGCGACGCAAATACCGCAAAGGGCATGACGATAACCGACACGATCGGCATCACAGCCAGATTGGCGAACAGGCTGAGCGGCGCAACACGCTGGAAATGCCACATGGCAAACAGCGTCGTGGCGCTGCCGGCGATAATCGACGTCGCCGCCAGCGCCACCATCATCATCGCAAACCGGTTCATCAACGCATCCGGCAAAGATCGCCGCCGGATGACCGCCGCGACCAGACGTGAGGCGCGGTAGTCAGCCCAGCCGGCATAGGCTCCAACCAGTGCCGCCGTCGCAGCGAATGAAAGCTGGAAGCTTGGCCCAACCACTTCGTGTGGCGACAACACGATGACCACGATTGCCGAGATGGCAAGGTTGCGCATGGTCAGCGCCGCGCGGTCGAACAAAACCGCCGTCAGCATCACCGCCAGCATGATGAAGCTGCGCTCGGCCGCAACCACCATCCCCGAAATGAGCAGGTAGGCGGCAATCGCAAACAGCGCCGCAGCAGCAGCGTATTTCTTGGTGGACCGCCGCGAAGCAAAGTCTGGAAAAAACGCGAACGCGCCGCGCATCAGGCTCATCACCGTGCCCGCCACCAGCGCCATATGCAGCCCGGAAATCGAAATGATGTGATAGATGCCGATCTTGCGCATCGCCTCGTTGATCGCCTCGGGTATGCCGGCCCGAACGCCTACGATCAGCGCCGCCGCGATCTCGCCCTCCGGCCCTCCCACGCTCCCGCGCACATGATCGGCGATGGCGTCGCGCGCCCTCTCGATCCCAGCCGCTATACGTGCGCCCAGCGGCATTGGCGCGTCGGTACTCACCTCGATATCCGAAAGGAAAAAGCCGCTGCCGCCGACGCCGTCGAAGTAGCTTTCGAACGAATAGTCGTAGCTGCCCGGCCGAACCGGTCCCGTCGGCGGCAACAGCCGCACCAGTCCCGTAACCGTCGACCCAGCCACCAGCCCGGGCGGAACTTTGCGCGCCGAAAGGCGAACGCGTTCCGGCTGGTACTTAAGCGCTGGCCGCTCTGTCGAAACGACATCGACGGTCAGCCGCGTGCGCCCATTGGCCATGTCGTCGATGGACACCACCCTTCCCGTCAGTCGCGTCGTGACCTCGGAGCCGAGCATATGCGTATCCGCCCGCCAGGTTTCGAGCTTCCCGGCAAGCAGGCCTACGCTGCAAAGCAGCAGCGCCACGGCGCAAAGCAAGACGATATGCCGCGCACGCACGCTCCAGGCAAAGGCCGCAAGCGCGCTGGCCGTCACAATCAAAGGCAACCAGTCCGGCTCCGCATCCAGCGTGAAATAGACGATCGCGCCGACCGCGAGAAACACCGGCACCAGCAGGAAGGCCATGCCGCGATCCAGCTCGGTCGCCATCGCCTTGGCGGTTTCCACCCGCAATTCAGCCAACGGGAGCCTGCGCAATCGCCGGAAGCGACGGCCCGCCCGAACCCCCGGCACCAGATCGGCCTCAGCACGACCGGGCACACCCGACTCAGCCACGCTCGGCAGGCGCTCGACGGAAATTGAGGGAAGCTCGTTCAGGGGTGCCGAGGCAAAAAAGGAGCGCTCACTGACCTCACTCAATGCACTTGCAACGTCTTTCTCGCCCCGAGCTGATCCAGCCATCGGGTCTGCCCCTTGCACCCAAGGCTCCTATGGTACATGAACGCGCCAACCATAAAAGCCTGCGCCGCAGCAGGCCGTCTGTTCCTCGAGAGTTTCATGTCCGAAAAGGTCGTCACTCGCTTCGCTCCCTCGCCCACCGGCTTCCTGCATATCGGTGGCGCACGCACGGCTCTGTTCAACTGGCTCTATTCCCGCCACCTCGGCGGCAAGATGCTGCTTCGCATCGAAGACACCGATCGCGAACGCTCCACGCAGGCGGCGACAGATGCCATTCTGGACGGCCTTTCCTGGCTCGGCCTCAAATGGGACGGCGAAGCCATCTCGCAGTTCCAGCGGGCCGACCGTCACCGTGAGGTCGCGCAGGAACTGGTGCGCATGGGCAAGGCCTACTATGCCTACGAGACCCCCGAAGAGCTTGCGGCGATGCGCGAGCAGGCCCGCGCCGAGGGACGTCCCCCGCGCTACAACGGCGCGTGGCGCGACCGCGATCCGTCCGAGGCGCCTAAGGGCGTGCCGGGCGCCATCCGCATCAAGGCTCCGCGCGAAGGAGAAACCATCGTCCACGATCTGGTTCAGGGCGAAGTGCGCTTTCCCAACAAGGACCTCGACGACCTCATCATCCTGCGCTCCGACGGCGTGCCGACCTACATGCATGCGGTGGTGGTCGACGACCACGACATGGGCGTCACCCATATCATCCGCGGCGACGACCACCTCACCAACGCCGCGCGCCAGACGGTAATCTACGACGCAATGGGCTGGGCAGTGCCGAAAATGGCGCATATCCCCCTCATCCATGGTGCCGACGGCGCGAAGCTCTCCAAGCGCCACGGCGCGCTAGGCGTCGAGGCCTACCGCGCCATGGGCTACCTGCCCGAGGCCCTGCTGAACTACCTTGCCCGCCTTGGCTGGAGCCATGGCGACGACGAGGTGATGTCGATTGCCGACATGATCTCGTGGTTCGACATCAAGGACGTCAACAAGGGTGCCGCCCGTTTCGATTTCGCCAAGCTCGAGGCCCTGAACGGTACCCACATGCGTGCGATGGACGATGTCAGGCTCACCGAGATCTTCCTCGAAACGCTGCCGCATTTGCCGGGTGGTGAGGCGCTGGCCGCCCGTTTCGACGATGCCGCCAAGGCAAGGCTGCTCGCCGCCATGCCGGGCCTCAAGGACCGGGCCAAGACCTTGGTTGAACTTGCCGACAACACCTATTTCTTGATAGCGGAACGTCCGCTGCAATTCGATGAAAAGGCGGCGTCCATTCTCGACGCCGGCGCCAAGAAGGTCCTTGGAGATATCCTTCCCCGATTCAAGGCGCTGACGGAGTGGAGCGCGGCCTCGACCGAGGGTGCGGTTCGCGTTTACGCGGAGGAGGAAGGCTTGAAACTGGGCAAGGTTGCACAACCGTTGCGCGCCGCATTGACCGGCAGGAGCACCTCTCCGGGCGTGTTTGACGTCCTGGCCGTGCTCGGACGGGAGGAGAGCCTTGCACGCATTTCCGATCAAATCGATTAGGGCTTCTGGACCAGGAAGAATGGCATTGAAAGCGTCGTTTTGCGGTGCAACATTAGCAACTGGACCAATTGGCCTGACGCAACGTCAAGGCTGCAATTTCGAACACCCCCACGTTTTCGGATATTGCGTTACAGGATGATTTTTGCCGCACGGGCATGAGGAAATAATAAGGAGTTTGCAATGACCGGATCGACCGCAAAACTGGAGCTTGCTGGCAAAACTCACGAACTCAAGGTGCGAAGTGGCTCGGTCGGTCCAGACGTGGTGGATATAGGCGCGCTCTACGCCACCACCGGCGCCTTCACCTACGATCCGGGCTTCACCTCGACGGCGTCCTGCGAATCCGGCATCACCTTCATCGACGGCGATGCGGGCATCCTGCTCCATCGCGGCTACCCGATCGACCAGTTGGCCGAACACGGCGACTTTCTCGAAGTCTGCTACCTGCTGCTCTACGGCGAGTTGCCCACCAAGGCCCAGAAAGACGATTTCGACTATCGTATCACGCGCCACACCATGGTGCACGAGCAGATGTCGAAGTTCTTCTCCGGCTTCCGCCGCGACGCTCACCCGATGGCCGTCATGTGCGGCGTCGTCGGCGCAATGTCGGCCTTCTACCACGACTCCACCGACATCTCGGACCCATACCAGCGCATGGTCGCTTCCATGCGCCTCATCGCCAAGATGCCGACCCTCGCCGCCATGGCTTTCAAGTACCATATCGGCCAGCCGTTCATTTACCCGAAGAACGACCTCAACTTCGCGGCCAACTTCCTGCACATGTGCTTTGCCGTGCCGTGCGAAGAATACAAGCTCAACCCGGTGCTGGCGCGCGCCATGGAGCGCATCTTCATCCTCCATGCCGACCATGAGCAGAACGCCTCGACTTCCACGGTCCGCCTTGCCGGTTCCTCGGGCGCCAACCCGTTCGCCTGCATCGCCGCCGGCATCGCCTGCCTTTGGGGTCCGGCGCATGGCGGTGCCAACGAGGCCGCGCTCAACATGCTCTCCGAGATCGGCCATGTCGATCACATCCCCGAATTCATCGCCCGCGCCAAGGACAAGAACGATCCGTTCCGCCTGATGGGTTTCGGCCACCGCGTCTACAAGAACTACGATCCGCGCGCCAAGATCATGCAGAAGACCGCGCACGAGGTTCTGGGCGAGCTCGGCATCAAGGACGATCCGCTGCTCGATATTGCCATGGAGCTTGAGAAGATCGCCCTTACCGATGAATATTTCATCGAAAAGAAGCTTTACCCGAACGTCGATTTCTATTCGGGCATCACGCTCAAGGCCCTCGGCTTCCCCACCACCATGTTCACCGTTCTGTTCGCCGTTGCGCGCACGGTCGGCTGGATTGCTCAGTGGAAGGAAATGATCGAGGACCCACACCAGAAGATCGGGCGGCCGCGCCAGCTCTATACGGGCGCAACCGAGCGCGATTACGTTCCGATCGCCAAGCGCTGACCGGATGAAAGATAAGGGCGCCTGAGGGCGCCCTTTTTCTTGGTGGCGAAGCGGCAGAAAATTTCATTTTCTGCGGAACCATTTCTTCTTTTTCGCATTATCAAGGCGTCGAAGCATTTCGACGGAGCAATCCGAAGAACAGCTTACGACAGCAAGGACGCCTCCTACACATTAAGCGGTGCGGGAGGCGTTCTTTTTTGCCGCTTCATGCCGTTTCGGAACGCGATGATTGATAATCGCGAGCGCGCCGAAAATCGGCGGAACCGAAGCCGCCCCACTCCGTTTTTCTTGGCACGTTCAACCCAGGAGATGCGGAACATGGTGAACAAGGATCAGGTCGCCGGCGTGGCCAAGCAGGTCAAGGGGTCGGTCAAGGAAGCCGCTGGCAAGGCTACAGGCAACAAGCGCACGCAGGCGGAAGGCACGGCGGAAAAGGTCGCTGGCAAGGTGCAGAAGACCTATGGCGACGTGAAGGAAAAAGTGAAGAAGGCGCTTTAGCCTAAACAACCGGATTGAGCGATCCAGCTGAAACGGGCGAACATGAAAAAGGCGGCCCGAGCCGCCTTTTTCATGCCAGCGGCTTGCTGAACGCGTTGGTGAAGGTCACCCCGCCCTGCTCGTCAGCCGCCTCGCCGAGCACCACGTCCATTGCCTCGTTGGTTACCCGCACCAGGGCGAAGCCTCCCATGTAGGCTGCCTTCGGTTTGAACAGGTCGAGTTTGCCTCGGCGGTAGATCATCGGCGTTTCATGCTGGTGGCCGTGGAATATGCCAATGACGTTGTAGCCTGCCAGAACGTCCAGAAGCGCATCCCGGTCGGCTTCGCTCCACCAGTGTGGCGCGCCGCTGCCCTCATCGTCGAAGGTCTTCTTGGCCGGGTCCCAGTTCTCGATTGAAAACGTGTCCCAGCCATAGTGCTGGAACAGCAGGACCGGCCTGCCGTCGCCGGCATAGGTCGCCAGATCCTGTTTCAGCCATGGCAGGCCGCTCACTGCGCCGTGCCCGGTATCGCCGGCGAAACGATGCGTCTGCACGAGGTGAAGGCCGCCCCAATCCCATGAATAGCAATCTGAATCGGCGTCATAGTTCGTTACCGGCACGGCCGGCTTGAAGAACACGCCGGGGCGATGGTTGACCTCGATATAGTCGCGCAGTTCGCGCCGGTACCAGTCGACATGCGGCGGCGGGCCGTTCTGGTCGAGGTCATGGTTGCCTAGGCCGGCATAGACCGGAACATGCACGCGATCCGGCCCCATGCCCTGCTGGTAGCGCTGGCTGAATTGCAGGAGTTGCGTGCCTTCGCTGGGCTGCGTCACCTGCCCGCCGCCATCGTCGGTCATGTCGCCGCCGACTACAAGCCCGAGCGGCGTTCCGATCCTTTTACCGGCGGAGCGAAGGGCGGTTGCGACGCCGTCGATCTCGGCTGGCCAATCCTTGTCGCTCAGGCCATTCAGCGCTGCGATATTCCGCAGCAGGGCCGCGTCCGTCTTGCCTTCCTGCTGGCAGTTCGGGCTTAGCCCGCTCGCCATCCGGCAGGCGTGAACGTCGCAGACGAACAGGAACGTCGTATCTATCGGCGCAACCGCCACCGTTGCCTGCTGCGCTCTTGCAGAACGGCCAAGCCCACCGACCACGCCAAGGCTTGCCATTCCGGCAAGCACCTTTCGCCGCGTCGCCCACGCTCTCATCTTTCGATCCATCATGACCGTCAGTTCAACACACCCGCAGCCAATTCGTCCAGAACGGTTTGCTCTGCCATTCACCCCTCATCCGCCTTCACTTCGTTCAGGCACCTTCTCCCACAAGGGGAGAAGG
>CAZROU010000023.1:0-62767 GCA_964601795.1 uncultured Mesorhizobium sp.
CGAAGGGCCGGGTGGTGGCCGAGCGGAGCGAGGTCGGATGAGGGGTAGGCGCAACTGTGGACAAATCCATCCACACTTCCCAACCAACCCCTTGATCCTGCTCACCTCCGCAAAAATCTTTCACCTCATCTATCCCCACCCTCTGCACCTCCCCCATAATCCTCCCATCGCCCTTGCGGGAGACCTGGTGCGCACCGGGTATCAGGGAAGGGCGTCGGTGCCGGATTGGTCGCATGACGGTGTGCGGCTGGGTGATGAGCCCCCAAGTCCGGGCCTCGACTGGGTCTTGCAGTGTGAGTGCTGCTCCCCTGGTGAGGCAAGACCACCGGACGGGCGGCCGCAAGGCCGCACTATTTAACTAAACGAGCGACCGAACGGCCGCCCGTCCTCCCGACCTCTCAGATGAGGTCAGTTCTTTGACAATGGCCAGACGGCATGTGCCGGGCGTGGCGATGAATAAGTATGTGGCGACCTACCTTCTCCCCTTGTGGGAGAAGGTGCCTGAACGAAGTGAAGGCGGATGAGGGGTATCTTCTGGCTGGAACACCCCTCATCCGACCTCGCTGGCGCTCGGCCACCTTCTCCCACAAGGGGAGAAGGTAAGACAATATGAGGGCGCGGCTCACAAGAAGGGCGCAAGCCACCAACTCAGGTCGAGAACCGCGGCGCGACCTGTTCGATCCGCTCTATGAGCGCCTGGAATTGCGCGAGGATGCGTTGGTGCAGTTGCGCCGCGAGGGCAGGGTATTCCTCGAGGATGCGCCGGAACATCTTGCGGCTGAGGCGCAAGACTTCCGAATCCGTGGCGGCCGAGGCGCTGGTCAGGCGCTTTGTGTCGGCGATCAGCGCCAGTTCGCCAAGGATTGCGCCGGGGCCAGCCCTGGTGATTGGAACGCGGTTTTCGTCCGCCTCCCGGTAAAGCACGATGCTGCCGCTGACGACGATATAGGCGCAATCGGCCTCGTCCTCTTCGAGGTAAAGCTTGCGATCCGCGTGAAGAACGGTCGTTTCCGCGCCAAAGGCGAGCAGGCGCAACTGCTCTTGCGTGAAATCCGCGAACAGTTCCACGCCAGATAGGATGCGAATGTCGTCATCCAGCGCCATCAGCTATGTCCCCGTACCGACAGGTCGCTTCCCCTCTTAGCGCGACACCGCCCCGAATCGCACTTGGTCAATAAACGCCAAATTGCTTAAGGAACAAGCTTGTAGCCGCCGCTTTCGGTCACAAGAATTTCCGCGTTGGAAGGATCGCGTTCAATCTTCTGGCGCAAGCGATAGACATGCGTTTCCAGGGTGTGTGTGGTCACGCCCGAATTGTATCCCCAAACTTCCTCGAGCAGAATATCGCGCGTTACCACCTTCTGTTCGGCGCGATAAAGATATTTGATGATCGAGGCTTCCTTTTCGGTAAGCCGCACCTTGCCGCCGCGCTGGTCGATCAAAAGCTTCTGGCTCGGCTTGAAGGTGTAGCCGCCGACCGAGAAGGTGGCGTCCTCGCTCTGCTCGTGCTGGCGCAGTTGCGCCCGGATGCGGGCAAGCAGGACGGCAAAACGGAACGGCTTGGTGACGTAGTCGTTGGCGCCCGCTTCAAGACCAAGGATCGTGTCCGAATCGGTGTCATGGCCGGTCAGCATGATGATCGGCGCCTTGTAGCCGCCCTTGCGCAGCATCTTGACCGCCTCGCGGCCATCGAGATCAGGCAAGCCGACGTCCATGATCAGCAGGTCGATCAAGCCCGTGCGCGCAGCCGACATGCCCTTGGCGGCAGTCGCTTCCTGCAGCACGTCGAATTCCTCGCAGAGCGAAAGTTGCTCGACGAGCGTTGAACGAAGATCTTCATCGTCGTCGACAATCAGTATGGTCCGAGAAGTCATGGATCAATCCGTTGTTTTGAAATGTTTTTTGCAGCCATCAGTTGACCGTTGCCTATTTATGCGGAAGCTGACCGGCAAAACAGCCGATCAAAGTGATTTGTTCCGTGACCAGATCATACCTGAAAAATCGCGGGCGCAATGTGGCGGACGCAACTTTCCGTTCGGGCCTGCGAGTCCTTCTTGTCCGCGCGAAGCCGGGCAACCAGAGCAAGGGCTTCCTGCAAGCCGGAAATCTGGTGTTTCCCTGCGCGCTCGGCAAGGGCGGCATCTCGTCAAACAAGCGCGAGGGCGATGGCGCGACGCCGCTCGCTTCAATGCGCCTGCTCGGCGGCTATTTCCGCAACGATCATTTTGCTAAGGGCCGCATGACCCGCTTGCCGATGGCGCCGATAGGGCCGGACCTCGGCTGGTGCGAGGTGCCGGAAGACCGCAACTACAACCGCCCGGTGCGCATCCCCTATGGTGCCAGCCATGAACGAATGCGCCGCGACGACCGGCTCTACGATGCCTGCCTGGTGCTCGACTGGAACATCGCGCCCCGCAGGCGCGGTCGCGGCAGCGCCATCTTTTTCCATCTGGCGCGGCCAGGCTTCACCCCGACGCTCGGCTGCGTCGCCGTCACGGCGCGAACGATGGCGCGGCTGTTGCCGCTTCTGTCGGACCGAACAGTGCTGAAAGTCGTCAGGTAGCGGTTGAGGCGAACCGCCAGACGGTGGTTTTCTTGACCTCGGCATCTTCCAGCACCCGGGTCACCGGCACTTCGTACACTGCGAGTTTCTCGAAACCGGATTTCGGCAAATAGGCCCGGCCCGGATCGCCAACGAGGATGGTTGCGCCAAGGTTTGCGAGCGCCGAGAACCACGGAACGAGACGCTCAGCGAACGGCTTTTCATAGAAGACGTCGCCGGCCAGCACGATGTCCCAGCCTGCGTCGGTATCCACGCAGTCGGTGCCGACAAAGCCGACATCGACGGCATTGGCCTGCGAGTTCAGCCTGATCGCCGTTTCGCAGAACGGGTCGATATCGGCAGCCGTCACCTCGGCAGCGCCCGCCTTGGCAGCGGCAATGGCGACGAGACCCGAGCCGGACGCGAAGTCGAGCACTTTCTTTCCGCGAACCGTCTCCGGATGGTCGAGCACGTAGCGCGCGAGACCTTGGCCACCGGCCCATGCAAAGGCCCAGAACGGTGGCGGCAGGCCGATTTCGGCCAGCTCTTCCTCGGTCCGTCGCCAAAGGTCGTGCGCCTCATCTGCAAGATGAAGCACGATTTCCGGCACATGCGGTGGAGAAAGCAGCGCCGTGTTGTCGCGAATGAAGCGCTCGGCCGTTTGCGGGGTCAGCCTCACGGTGCCGGGTCGAGGCCACCCATGCGGCAGACTTCCTTCCACTCGGCCGGTGTCACCGGCTGGACGGAAAGGCGACCAAGCCGCACCAGCGCCATTTCCGAGAGCTTCGGATGGGCCTTGATGTCGGCCAGCGTCGGAGGGCTCGGCACGTCGCGTACGGCACGGATGTCGACGCATTCCCAGCGGGGATCATCGGTGGTCGTGTCGTGGTGGGCAAGCTCACAGACCTCGGCGACGCCGACGATATTGAGGCCTTCATTGGAGTGATAGAAAAAGCCCAAGTCGCCGACCTGCATCGCCTTCATGTTGTTGCGTGCCGCATAGTTGCGCACGCCGTCCCATTGCGTTCCCTTGGAACCCAGCTTCTTCAACTGGTCGAAGGAAAACTTGAACGGCTCGGACTTGAACAGCCAGTAGTTCATTCTGCGCTCCCCGTTTTGGCTTGTTCGAGCCGTTATGCTGCCGGCTTGTTGAAGACCCAGTTCCAAGGCTGGATCTCGACACTCTGGAACAGCTCGGCTTTTGCATAAGGATCGCTCGCAGCGATCTTTTCGGCATCTGCCTGATCCGCAGCCTCGATGACCACCAGGCTGCCATTGGGCTTGCTGTCGCCGTCCAGGAAGGGTCCGGCGAAGGCGAGCTTCTTTTCGTCGTTCAGGCCGTTCAGGAAGGCGACGTGGCTGGGTCGCGTGTCCATGCGTATCTGCAGCGCACCGGGCTTATCCTTGCAAATCAATGCAAACAGCATTTTCGGACTTCTCCTTGTCAGGTCTAAAGGTCGTTTTCATTTTTCAAAGGCCGGGCCATCAGTGCCGATACCGCTTGGTCGATGGTGATGGTGCCATCCAGGATGGCGGCCGCGGCCGAGATAATAGGCGCATCGACTCCGCGTTCAGCAGCGATGCGTGCGGCGATGGCGGCAGTTGCTACACCCTCGGCCAGCGGCCGGCCGACAAGGGACTCGCCACGGCCTAGGGCCAGCCCATAGGCGAAGTTGCGCGACTGGATAGAAGAACAGGTGAGCAGGAGGTCGCCGAGACCGGATAGGCCCATCAGCGTTTCGGGTCGTGCGCTGATGGCGGCGCCGATGCGGCGCAATTCGACGAAGCCGCGCGTGACCATCGCAGCTTGCGCACTCGCGCCGAGGCCGGCACCCGTGACTGCACCCGCAGCAATAGCAAAGACGTTCTTCAGCGCACCGCCAATTTCGACGCCGGTCACGTCGTCGCTGGAGTAGCAGCGTAAATTCTGCGCGGAAAAACGCGCCGCCAGTTCCGTTGCCAGCGCTTCGTCGTTCGCCGCCACCACGACTGCCGTCGGCAGGCCTCTTGCAACATCGGCGGCAAAGCTTGGACCGGACAGGATGGCAACAGGGTTGTAAGGCAAAATCTCCGTGACGATGGAGGAAAGAAGCGCGCCGGTTTCGCGCTCTATCCCCTTGGCGCAGAGGACGAGTGGCGTTCCCTTGCCGATGTGCGGCGCGACTTGCATCAGAACCGATCGCAGCGACTGGGCCGGCGTCACCACCAACACGCAATCGGTGTCCGCAAGCGCTTCGCGAATATCCGTAGTCGCAGCGATGCCTTTGTCGAGAGCAATGCCCGGAAGGTAACGGGGATTTTCGCCACGCCTGATCGAGGCAGCCATTTCCGCGTCGCGCGCCCACAGCCTGACCGAATGGCCAGCGCGCAACATTGCGAGGCCTAGCGCCGTTCCCCAGGCGCCGCCGCCAAGCACCGTGGTTCGCCAGTTGGTTTGGTCGCTTGCCGTCATGCCTTGGCTCCGCGCCGACCCGAGCCAACGATGGGCGTCGAGATCGTATCGAGCGGCCAGCGCGAGCGCGGTACGAAGTCGAAGTCGTCGTCGTCGATGCCGGCGTTGAGATGTTCGATGCCCGCCCATGCGATCATGGCCGCGTTGTCGGTGCAAAGGTTCAAAGGCGGCGCGACAAAGCGGAAGCCGCTTCTAAGGCACAGTTTCTCGAGCGCTTGTTTGATTGCCAAGTTGGCCGCTACGCCACCGGCAACCACCAATGCCGGCGCGGTAGAGTTCGGATATTCTTCGCGGAAGCGGTTCAGCGCACGCAAAACGCGGTCGGTGACGGCGTCCGCAACCGCTAGCTGGAAGGAAGCGCAGATATCGCAAACGTCCTGTTCGGTCAGCGGGGCAATGGCCGTCGCCGCTTGGCGAACCGCGGTCTTGAGACCCGAGAAGGAGAAATCCGGTTGGGCGGAGCCCTTCATCGGTCGCGGAAAGCTGAAACGGGAGGCGTCGCCCTTGGCTGCAGCCTTTTCGACATTGGGGCCGCCCGGATAGGGCAGGCCAAGCATCTTCGCCGTCTTGTCGAAAGCTTCGCCCAAGGCGTCGTCGATGGTCGTTGCCCAACGCTGGTAGTCGCCGACGCCGGCAACCCGTACGATCTGGGTGTGGCCGCCTGATACGAGCAGCAACAGATAGGGGAAATCCAGGCCTTCGGTTAGCCGGGCCGTCAGCGCATGGCCTTCGAGGTGATTGATGGCGATGAGCGGCTTGCCTGCCGCCGCAGCAATGGCCTTTGCAGTCATCAGCCCGACGATCAGGCCGCCCACCAAGCCGGGCCCGGCGGTCGCCGCCACGGCGTCGATATCGGCGAGGTCAACGCCGGCATCGGCAAGCGCGGCTTCGATGATGCCGTCCAGCGCTTCGACATGGGCGCGCGCCGCGATCTCGGGCACGACACCACCGAATGCGGCGTGCTCTTCGATCTGGCTCAATACGATGTTGGAAAGAATCTCAGGCTTCGAATCGTTCGCCAACGAGACGACGCTTGCTGCCGTCTCGTCGCAACTTGTCTCAATGCCCAGTACACGGATCAATTCGTCGCAAACCTTCAACATTGCCCGGCCGGGCTTTCCCCGATAGGAGGAAGCTTGCCAAGCCTTGCCAGCCGGGGGGTTATCACGGACCGCGCGTCATGCAAACTGTATTGAAAATAGGAACGCGCGCCAGCCAGCTTGCAATGGCGCAGGCGCATGAGTCTCGCGCAAGGCTGATGAAGGCGCACGATTTGCCTGAATCGGCGTTCGAGATCGTGCCGATCACCACAACCGGCGACCGCATCCAGAACCGCCCACTGTCCGAAGCTGGCGGCAAGGGCCTGTTCACCAAGGAACTGGAAGAGGCGCTCTACGATCGGCGCATCGATATTGCGGTTCATTCGTCCAAGGACATGCCGACCGTGCTGCCGGACGGCTTGGAACTATCGACTTTCCTGCCGCGAGAAGATGCCCGCGACGCCTTCATCGGCAAGACCGCAAAATCCATCGCCGATTTGCCGAGAGGGGCGAAACTTGGCTCGTCGTCGCTAAGACGGCAGGCCTTGATCCGCCGCATCAGGCCGGATCTCGATGTGGTGCTGTTTCGCGGCAATGTGCAGACGCGCCTGCGCAAGCTCGACGAGGGCGTTGCGGAAGGCACAATACTGGCGCTGGCCGGCTTGAGGCGGCTCGGCATGGATCATATTGCAAGCGATGTGATGGCGCTGGATGCGTTCCCGCCCGCGCCTGGCCAAGGGGCGATCAGCATCGAAAACCGCATCGGCGACGATGTGGTCGCGCAAATGCTCCAGCCGATCCATCACGTAGAAACCGGGCAGGCCTTGGCTTGCGAACGGGCATTCCTGGCCTCGCTCGACGGCTCTTGCAGGACGCCGATTGCCGGTTATGCGACGGTTTCGGACGGCAGACTAAGCTTCAAGGGTTTGATCATCACGCCGGACGGAACCCTCTGGCACGAGATTTCGGCGGAGGGCCAAGCTGGGGATGCCGCAGCTATCGGCAGGCAAGCGGGTGCCGACATCAGCGCCAAGGCGGGTCCGCAGTTCTTCGAAGGCTGGTTCTGACATGCGTCGCGTGTTGATCACGCGACCTGAGCCGGGGGCCAGCTGTACGGCCCAGAAACTAGCTGAGCTGGGTTTCGAGCCGGTGTTGCTGCCGCTGTCGGAGACAAGGCCCCTGTTTCCAGAACGAAGCGCAGTGCCGACTGATGCAGCCGCCGTTGCCATCACCAGCGCCAACGCAATCCGCCACGCTGCACCGGAATTGCTTTCCGCTCTTTCCAGCCTTCCGTGTCATGCGGTGGGAAGAAAGACCGCTCACGCCGCGCAGTCAGCTGGGTTTTCCTGGGTTCGTGAAGGTCCGGGCGATGCGTTGGCATTGGCTGACCAGATGGTCGCGTCCTTTTCCGGGTCCCTGATCTATTTGTGCGGACGAGTTCGCCTTGCCGGGTTCGAGGATCGGCTGATGGCTTCAGGCGTCAGGGTCCATCCACTGGAGAGCTACGATACTGTCAGTTTGGAGTATTCTGACGAAGCTGTTTCCGATCATTTGGCTGATCAGCCCGTAGATGCGGTCCTTTTGTATTCGGCCAAGGCGGCTCATGCCTTCGGCATGTTGGCCGAACGATCGGGAACGCACCATCTATTTGAAAACGCTACTTCTTTCGTTCTTTCAGAGCGAATTGCATCGGCTCTAAGGCAGCAAGGTTGCTCCACTGCATCGGTAGCCTCGGAGCCGACGGAAGAGTCGCTGTTGGCGCTTTTGGACGTGCAGCGCTGAGGCGCGTCATCACACCGCCCCTTTTCATGGCTTTGAGGTGTGATAGACCTCTTTCGCAATCCATTGCCGCTTGGCGGTAAAGACGAACCGAGTTTTGGGGAGCCAGGCATGGTGAAGACGCCGAAAACGCGCCATTCGAAAAGGGCACGCGATCCGGTGACGATCGACCTTGAGCCGGGCGCCGTTTCGCGAATCGCCGACGACAAGGCTCCAACTTCAAACGATGAGCCGGCTGCAGAAACGACACAACCGGATATGGTCGTCGATGACGGCCTCGGGCAGAGCAAGGCCGTTGAAGCCGAGCCCGCCGATGCTGAGGGCGATTTCGAGGCAAAGGAAGGCCCGGAGCGCGGCAGTTTCGACTATTCCTTTGAGGACCAGTCTCCCAAGTCGGCGGAGGACTGGCCTTCGAGCAATGCCTCGGGGGAGCCGTCGCCGAATCGGGGGAAGGCAGAGGATGCAAGTGCTTCCGGCACTCGCCAGCCAACAGCCGCGCATGGAGGCAGGAGTGGTATTGCGGCGGGAATTCTAGGTGGCGTCGTCGCGCTTGCCGGAGCCGGCGCACTTCAGTTTGCTGGCATTCTCGGTGCGCCGGGGTCAGCCGCCTTGGATGGCGTGAACAGTCAGGTCGCGTCGCTGCAAAGGGAAATCACCGCACTTACCGAATCTCAAAACGGAGGTGATACTGCCGCCAAGGTTGACGGGTTATCACAATCGCTGGATCAGGTCAGGGCAGACGTTTCAGCATTGAAATCGTCTGTAGAGGCAAGCACGCCCGCGGATGGCACAGAGCTCGCCGCGCTGAACGACAAGGTCCAGCAGGTCGAGGCGACCGTTAAGGCTCTTGGCGAGGCGGCAAAAGTTGAGCCGGTCGACCTTGCGCCGGTCAACGATAAGCTCACTGCGCTAGAGGCGGCGAGCAAATCTGCCATCGATGCCGCGACGGAACAGAATAACCGGCTGACCGCACTGGAACAATCCGTGTCGTCGCTTTCAACGACGGTCGAGGCACAGGCCTCACAGCCCAAGATCGCGCTGGCGATTGCGGCCTCGGCTTTGAAGTCGGCGCTTGACCGTGGTGCGCCGTTCGCCGCCGAGCTTGAGACCTTTGCGGCTATTGCCCCTGACGCACCGCAACTGGCAACGCTGCGGACCTATGCTGAAAAAGGTGTGCCGACCCGCGCCGAGATCACGGCAGAGACCGATGCCGCCGCCAATGCGATGGTCGCGGCCGTCAGGCCGGTCGATGAGAATGCCGGTTTTGTCGAGCGGCTGATGTCGAGCGCGGAATCGCTGGTGAAGGTGCGCCCCATCGGAGCCGTAGAAGGCGCGGGCGTTCCCGAAACGGTCGCGCGCATGGAGGTGGCGGTCACGCAGGCAGACTATGCCAAGGCGCTTGCCGAATATGACAGTCTGCCAGACGCTGCAAAGGCCGCGGGAGCGGAATTTGCCGGCAGGCTGAAAGCCCGCATGGAAGTCGAGGCGCAGATCGATGCGCTGATTTCCAGTGCGATGAAGACGTGAGGCGGGGGCAATGATCCGGATCCTGTTTTTCCTCGCTGTCGTCTTTGGCCTCGGACTTGGCTTTGCCTGGCTGGCCGACAGGCCCGGCGACATGGTCGTCACCTTCGATGGCTATCAATATCAGGTCAGCCTTATGGTAGCTGCGGTCGCGGTCGTCGCAGCAGTAGCGGCTGTCATGATCGCCTGGTGGCTGGTCAAGTCGATCTGGAACAGTCCCTATGCCATCGCCCGGCATTTTAGGGTGCGGCGCAGGGACCGGGGCTATCAGGCGTTGTCGACCGGCATGATTGCCGCCGGCGCCGGCGACGGTGCGCTGGCGCGCAAGAAGAGCAAGGAAGCCGCCAAGCTGATCCGTTCCGACCAGGAGCCGCTGATATATCTTCTGGAAGCGCAGGCTTCTTTGCTCGAGGGTGACCACGATGGCGCCCGGCAGAAATTCGAGGCAATGCTTGATGATCCCGAGATGCGGCTGCTCGGCTTGCGCGGGCTTTATCTCGAGGCGCAGAGGCTAGGTGACAGGACCGCCGCGCGCCACTATGCCGGTCGCGCGGCTTCGGCAGCGCCGCAGCTAGCCTGGGCAGCGGAATCGACGCTCGAGGAACTCACAGCACGGGGCGATTGGGATGGTGCGCTGGCTGTCGTCAATGCGCAGAAGTCGACGCATCAGATCGAACGTGACGCGGCCAACCGGCGTCGCGCGGTGCTTTTGACCGCCAAGGCCGAAGGGCTGATGGACCAGGACCCTGCCGCAGCCAAGGCGGCTGCCCTGGAAGCCAATCGACTGCAACCGGAATTCGTCCCGGCAGCGATCATCGCCGCCAAGCTGCTCTTCCAGCAAAGCGACGTTCGCAAGGGCTCCAAGGTGCTGGAGACCGCCTGGCGCGCGGAACCTCATCCGGCGGTGGCGGACCTCTATATCCATGCACGTCCGGGGGATGCGGTGCTCGACCGCCTTGGCCGCGCCCGCAAATTGCAGGACATGAAGAAGAACAATGCAGAGGCTTCGCTTGCGGTGGCGCGCGCGGCGCTCGATGCGCAAGATTACAGAGCCGCCAGGGCAGAGGCCGAGGCTGCGATACGCATCGACCGGCGCGAAGGGGCGTATCTGCTCCTTGCCGACATCGAGGAGGCCGAAACCGGGGACGAGGGCAAGGTGCGGCAGTGGCTGGCCAAGGCCGTGCGCGCGCCGCGCGACCCGGTCTGGGTTGCCGATGGCGTGGTTTCCGAGCGCTGGGCGCCGCTTTCGCCTGTCACCGGCAAGCTCGATGCCTTCGAATGGCGTGCGCCGACCGAGCGGCTTGGCCAGTTGATCGACAGCCAGCCGAGCGCTCCGGAAATTTCCGTCGCGATTCCGGCACCGCCGGCAGACCTTCAGGAAGATGACCATGAGTCGACAAAGGGAGATGAGGTCGAGCTGCCGGCAAAAGCGGCTGAAAAGGTGAAGAACCGATCCGGGAAGGGCTTGGTGGGTCGAGCCGCAGTCGCAGGGCCGATCATCGTGGATACTCCTAATCATCAAATAGCTGAAGATGCGGCCGACGCGGTGGATCAGCCCCAGCGTCTGCCTGACGATCCCGGCGTCGAACGTGAAGAGGAGGCTGCAGCGGCGCCCGGCCGGTTCAGGCTGTTCTGATATTGACGTTCTGAAACCGGCGTCTGATCCAAGACAATCTCAAGGCTGCATTTGCGGATCGTTTCGCTTGTGGGTAGCTTCCGACCAACGGGAATCAGTCGATGCTCGATCGCGTGCTATCATTTCTCAAGGATTTGCCTGGCAGCCGCAGTGGCCAGCGCGAAACGGACGACGATCCGCGTATAGCCGCGTCAGCGCTGCTCTTTCATGTCATGGATGTCGATGGCGTTCGGCAGGACGTCGAGTGGGAGCGTTTCAAGGCTGTGCTGGCCGAGACCTATGGTGTTAAGGGCGAAGAGCTCGCGAAGTTGGCAAAGGCCGGTGAGAAAGCTGACCGCGAGGCCGTCGATTTCTATGCCTTCACAAGCGTCCTGAAACGGCACCTCGACGTTGAGGCGCGAAAAGCTTTTGTCGGCCTGATGTGGGATGTCGTCTATGCCGACGGCGAACTGCACGAACTCGAGGACAACACCGTGTGGCGTGTTGCCGAACTGATCGGCGTCGAGCGCCAGGACAGGATTGCGGCGCGCCGGAAAGCGGCGGCAAATGTACCCGGCGCAACAGGTGCTTCCGGCAATGAGTGATATGTTTCGCTGAATTCAGGACGTTCTTCTCCCATGCTTGCCAGACCTCGACCGAAAATTCTGATCGTTCTGCATCAGGAGACATCGAGTTCAGGTCGCGTCGGACACATGCTTGTCGAAAAGGGTTTCGAGCTTGATGTGAGGCGGCCTCCGCTCGGCGACATGTTGCCGGATACGCTGGATGATCACGCTGGTGCCGTCGTGTTCGGCGGCCCGATGAGCGCTAACGACCCGGATGATTTCGTTACGCGTGAAACCGACTGGCTCAAGATACCCTTGCGGGAGAACAGGCCGCTGCTCGGTATCTGCCTTGGCGCGCAGATGATGGTCAATCATCTGGGCGGCAAGGTCGAGGGGCATGGGGAAGGGCTTGTCGAAATCGGCTGGTATCCGATCAAGGCGACCGAAGAGGGCAAGAAGCTGATGCAGTGGCCCGAAATGGTCTACCAGTTCCACCGCGAGGGGTTCTCGCTACCCAAGGACGCCACGCTGCTCGCAACGGCCGACGCCTATCCAAACCAGGCCTTCCGCTACGGCCAGAACGCTTGGGGCATTCAGTTCCATAGTGAGTTGACGCAAGTGATGATGCATCGCTGGGTGGTGCGTGGCGCGCATCGCTTCGTGCTTCCCGGAGCGCAGCCTGGTCGCGATCATCTGGGAGGGCGCCTGATATGGGACATGCACCTGAAACGGTGGCTGGGCGAATTCCTGCAAACCGTCTTCGGCAAGGTTTCCACGGGGCGCTGATTCCTGCGCGCTCCGGGTTGGATCACGACTTGACGCGTCTGCGAAAAGCTATCGCTCGCCTCCAAAAAGTGTTTAGTCTTGTTGTGTTAGATTCAAAGGCCGGCGCCAAACGGGTCGGGGCGGATGCGTGTGCTCCATGTGCTTCTGATTGCTCGCATCGCGCGATTCTGAAATACCTATCGGTTACGAATTCGTCGGAAGCGCCGCGCCAAAATTCCTGCGCCTAAAGTAATTTCACTTGACAGAATAAAAAGCCTATAAAATATTCTTACGGGGCAAGAAATTTGCGGTTTATGCAACCTGCCCACAGCTTGACGCATTCATTAAGGGAGGAAAACCAATGGAAGCGGTCGGCATAAATCCAACTATCGACAGCGACTTGGAAGCACGTATTGCCAGAATGCATTCGCGCGACAGAACCGGGCTTGTCATGTTCGTCCTTGCCCTGTGGTGCGCGCTCCTGTTCACGCTCTTCAGCATATGGTCTTTCATATCTGTGCCGGCCATTCAGATCATTCTGGTAGTGGCTGGAGGTTTCGTCCTCCTGCTCAACACTGCGGCGATCGTTGCAATGCTGCGGCACTACGATGAAGACCGACACTTCATCTACGGTCTCGATCTCAAGCATCTCGATGAGATGCGCAGGCGCAAAGGCTAGGTCCAATGGCATACGAACCGAAAAAGCAGGGCTTGGCGGCCCAGATTTTTGACGTCGTCACTTTGCTCGTTCTGACTGTGGGGGCACTTTACATTCCCCTCTATATGGGTCTGGCGGGCGCTGCGAAGACACCCAATCCGATCGAGAATCCGACGTGGGAGGCGCTCGGCCAGAACGCTGCTGAACAACGGCAGTGGGAGGCCTTGGGTATCACCGATCCCGCCTTGGCGAATGACATCATCACCGCCCGTTTCGACTACAGCTTCAGTTGGGCGGCGCTCATCATCATGATCGTATCCGTCGTCGGTTACTTCGTACTTGTGGTGCGTCTGTCAGACCGGGAATACCGAGAGGTTCTGGATGAACGCTTCGGCTCGAAGCGCAAAGGGGGCTGACATGGATATCTGGAACTTTTTGGAATACGGAGCCTGGGCCCTCTCTGCGATTTTTGGCGCCTTTCTTCTCATCGACCTCATTCGTGTCGACACCACCTATGACAACGACCTGCTAACTTCTTCCCGCGAAGGCGAGATCGAAGCCACGCAGGAACGGCACACGATCTGAGGGGCGCGCAAAATGGCAAACATCTCAACTGATGCGGGGAAGCCGGAACGGCTTCAACTGTTGCGCGTGCTGGGTCCTGCCCATGTTTGGGCGCTTGGCGTTGGCATCGTTCTGGTCGGCGAATATATGGGCTGGAACTTCGCGGTCGGCAAAGGCGGAATGATCGCCGGCCTGGTTGCATGCTGGGTTGCCGGCCTGCTCTACACCTGCGTGGCGATGATCGATTCCGAAGTGACCTCGACCGTTGCGGCCGCCGGCGGACAATACGCTCAGGCCAAGCATATCGTTGGCCCGTTAATGGCTTTCAACGTCGGCCTTTTCCTCGTCATGGCTTATACCATGCTCGAAGCCGCGAACGCCATAACCGTGGGTTTCCTGCTGGACACCGTTGCCGGCATGACGGGGCATTCGGGCCTACACCAGCAACCCTTCATCGTCCTGGCAATCATGTTCCTGGCATGGCTGAACTATCGAGGCGTTCTTGCGACCCTGACATTCAATCTGGTGATCGTGGCGGTGGCATTCACTGCCATCTGCGTCCTGTTCTTCGCCATTCAGTTTGGAGGCTCGGAAGTCCCGCTTGACTTCTCGGCCGTGACGGAAGAGCCGCTTCCCTATGGCTGGTTAGGTATTGTGGCCGCTTTGCATTTCGGGCTCTGGTATTATCTGGGCATCGAAGGAACCTGTCAGGCGGCCGAGGAAGTCCGTTCGCCAGCGCGCTCGCTACCTTACGGAACGATGGCCGGGATCATGACGCTTCTGATTGCGGCTACCTTGACCTGGTACATGTGTTCGGGCCTGATTCCATGGGAATATCTTGGTCAGGCAGGAACACCGCTGTTCGATGCGGCGCGTGTGACCGGCAGCGTCTGGCTGATGGTGCTCCTGTTCATCGGCACGATCTTCGCCACGCTCGCTTCAGCCAATGGCTGTATCAACGACGCGTCGCGAGCCTGGTTTTCGATGGGACGCGACCGGTATCTGCCAAGCTGGTTCGGTGCCGTCCATCCGGTCTATCGCACGCCATATCGGTCAATCGTGTTCCTCGTGCCGATCGCGCTCATCTTCGCTCTTGGCGCGCCGCTCGACCAGGTCGTCACCTTCTCGATCCTGTCTGGACTACTCGGCTATACATTCATGACCTTCAACATGGTCATGTTCCGTCGCAAATGGCCGCTCGATACGATCAAGCGTGGGTATGTGCATCCATTCCATCCGCTGCCTACGATCATTCTCCTGATACTGTGCTCGACCGCTTTCTTCGCCGTGTTCCTGGGTTATGGCACCCAGCTCATTGCGATGATGTGCTTCTACATCGTAGCCTCGCTCTGGTTCCATTTCAGGCGGTACCAGTACGTGCGGCGCGGCGACCAGTTCACCATGCCCTGGCCCCGGCCTCAGGGTTACTGAAAAAAGGATGGGCAGCGGCAACCCGCTGCCCATCCCGCATGTGCCCGGTACCGGCACATAATTTGAACGGTTTCCAGAAGCACGCGATTGTCAGGACCAGGGATACCCATGGCCACCAACATAGCCTTCGTGATTTTCGCCGTTGCATCCATTGCATGGCTGGTTGCGCGAGCCTTGCAGGACCATCGTAGTGCTCTGGCCACGCGCAGGGGCCTGCTGGACTCCGTAGCAGGTATGTTCGGTGACGCCAAAATCAGCCTTGCGCCGGACTCTTTTCCAGTTCTGCGCGCCCATATGCCCGACGGCCGCCCGATCAAAGTCCAACTCATTGCCGATACGCTGGTGTTTCGTCGGCTTCCACAGCTTTGGCTTCAAGTCACGCTTGGCGAAACCGCTGTTCGGGCACGCCCCTCGATAGGCGCCTTGGCAAGGCCAACCGGGGCTGAATTCTACTCTACCGTCCATGACCTTCCCCAATGGATCGAGCCGCCCCATACTGGCGCGCCGCTCTTGATGCGAGGAGATGGACGGGCGTCAGCACAGCAACTCGAACGCGTCTCAGTTCTGTTTCGCAGCCTGTTTTCCGATCCAGCCGTAAAGGAGGCAACGGTAACGCCGCGGGGTGTGCGGCTGATCCGTCAAGCTGCCCAGGGAGAGAGGGGTTCCCATCTGTTATTGCGGCAGACTCGTTTTCCGATTGCCGCAGTTTCGCGCGAACTCGTGCAGGCTGCGATTTCCGAGGCCGAGGCATTGCGGCAAATCTTGTCGGAGGACGAGCCGGCTTCAGAAGGACTGTACTCGTTGCGGGACCAAGAATCCGGTTCTTGTGAGGGACTGGAGAAAAACCGAAACTCTGTGCGGCTCGGTGGTCCGATCCGGGTTTGAGTTGTATGGGCAACTGGTAGAAGGAAGGCGATGGCCAAGCCAATCAATCCCTATGCTGTGCTGGCGCTAGCGATCCTGCTTCCGGGCGCGGGCCACGTCGCGATCCGGGAGGCTTCGCGCGGGTTGGTGTTCGCGTTGTTCGTCGCCTTATTTTCAGTGCTGACCTATATGACGACGACGCCGGACCAGTCGTTCATCGGGCGGCACGCAGGCGGCCTCTTCGTCTGGGCGCTGTCCATTCCGGACGCTTACCGGCGAGCTGCCCTTAAGGCGCGTCAAAGCGACACAAAAGCTCCGCTTGGCTGAATGCTCTGTGAGAATCGGCCCGAGATCTCCCGAAGCACTTTTCGAGATGGATGCACCAATACAGCGACTTCTTCCGATTTACTATTCCTGGTAAAGATTATCTCTGCGATATCTATATGAATTTGCTAATATATCTAGATCGAAAGTTTTATAGTAAATTTTTTGTATAATCGAAGTATTTTTGCTAGCTGTTGAAAAAATTGAATTTATGTTGGTCGCTTAGGTGAGAAAAGTCAAGTTTTCGACCACCGAAGTATCTATAGAAGAATCGCTTTCATCCTTTAGAGTTCGTTAGCGAAAGCATGGGCGGGGGGTCGATTTCCCTCCACGCTTTCTTTTTCGGAAACAGGAGAGAGTGTTATGAAATTGCATTCGCTGATTATCGCCGCAGGCTTCGTTGCCCTGAGCGCCACTGGTTCGTACGCAGGCGACAATAACGAAGCCTACGTTACGCAGACGAGTACTGCGAATACTTCGTATGTGCGGCAGGCGGGTAGCGGAAACGATGCAGTTCACACCCAGGAAGGGATCGGCTTCAACAGCGCCGGAACTGTTCAGAATGGCAATAGCAACTACGCACTTGTCTATCAGAATGATCAGTGGAACTCATCAACTGTCGCGCAGGACGGAAGCAACAACGGCGCGGACGTTCAGCAATGGGGTGGGTTCAACGCCTCCGGCGTGAGCCAAGGGGGTAGTGGAAACTATGCGAAGGTTACGCAGACGGGCAACCTGAATACGTCGACGGTCGAGCAGTAACAAGGACCGTTCCAGCCCTTCCGTGCATTCGTCCGGAAGGGCTGGGCATATTCCATGCTGAAGCCGTCTCACGTCGCCAATTTGTTTGAAGATGCTTGCCATCTTGCCGGTCTCCAGGGGTGGGTGACGCTCGTTGTCTTGGTCTCCTTGATGGGTTCGGTCGGCTATTCATATGGCGAGACTTTTCGGACGCCCGATCTTCCGCTCACCTGCGAGCTGACCATCCAGCTTGCGCCGACCACCGTTTCGGTCGTTTCAAGGATTAGTGGTCCCTCGGTATCTGACGGCAGTTACTCGATGAAAGTGTTGAAACAGGACACCGCCGGTCGATCCGAGACCAAGCAATCGGGAGCGGTGTCAACCAATGCTGTTGGCGAGGCGTCTCTTGTTCCTCCTGTCGTCAGCTTGCGCCGCAAGGGTTGGGTCGAAGCGGAACTTCAGGTGAGGTTCGGCGACCAAACCGCAACATGTGAAGCAATGTTCAAAAGGTAGATCGATGACAAGGCTGATCGCATTTCTCATCGCACTCGCCTTTTGGCTCGGGTTTGGTGTGGTTGCGCAAGCGGCAGATGCAAATCAGCCTGATGTTGCCAGCAACAGCGTCGGTACTTCTTTTCCAGTGTGCAGCCCGATCTGTGCGGATGAGAGCAACAGCGGAATGAACACGGGCAACCGTGCAATCCTGCTTCAGGATGGAAGTTACAATAACTCCCTCACCATACAGCGGGGGTCATTCAACATTTCGGATGTGTCGATCCACGGCCTGCAGAATGCGACAACTGTTTTGCAAACAGGGAACGCGAACGCGGCAAGGGCGACCGTGATAGGCAATCAGAACGAAGTGACGGTCCTCGAGAATGGATCTGATCAATCGCTGGTGGAAGTGAATGGGGATGCGCTTTCCGTTCTACAAGATCTGAGGGGTTACCAACCGGTTTCGGTTGAGACGAAAGTTACTGGAACTCTGTCTGGCCCGATTGAGGTCTCCAACCCCGATTGGGGAAAGATCACCGTTCAGTCTCGCTAAGCGTTGAGTATCGGTTTGTTGGGGGTGAAAATGACATTCATATGTCTCAAGGCGTCGACACGGTTTTTGTCCTGTGTCGCGGTCGGTTTTGTGTTCCTGGCCGGCTCGGCATTTGCCGACCAATTGGTTTACAAGCCGGTCAATCCATCCTTCGGCGGAAGTCCCCTCAACGGCGGATATCTGCTCGACAGCGCGAAGATCCAGAACAAGCACGTGGAAAGCTCGGCGTCCTCGCTCGGCAAGATGCAGACGCCGGCTGAGCGCTTCATAGCGACTTTGCAGAGCCGCCTGCTTTATCAGGTCGCAAGCAACATCACTGACTCGATATTTGGTGAGAACGCACAACAGTCCGGTCAGTTTCAGTTTGAAGGCACCACGATCAGCTTCGTGCGCGAAGGCCCGAACGTCAGGCTGATCATCAACGACGGTCTTTCGGAGACCGAAATTGTCGTGCCGGCTGGAACGTAAAAACAACCTGCGGGGGGTTGTTACGGGGTGGGGTAAGGGATCGTGGTTTTTAGTTTTCGATGCATAGCATCTGTTGTTGTGTGCCTGTCTGTAGCTGGATGCGCCACGACTGATAGCAGCCGGGAATTTCTGTCGGAAGCGCCCCAGGTGGCGCAGGTTACGCCAACGGGTTCAAAGCTCGGCTATCTTCCGCCGCCTGAGCAGACCGTGGACGTCGCAATCTATAGTTTTCCCGACTTGACCGGGCAGCACAAACCCAACAGCGAATTCACCGAGTATTCGCGCGCCGTTACCCAAGGTGGCCTGGCCTTTGCGGTGTCCGCCCTGCACGACGCAGGAGGTGGACACTGGTTCAACGTGATGGAACGCAGCGGTTTGCAGGACCTGTTGCAGGAACGTCAGATCATCTCCACCACCCGGCAGCAAATTGAAGGCACGGGTGCCGGGACTTTGCCTGCATTGCGGTTTGCGGGAATTATCATCGAGGGTGGCATTGTCGGTTATGATGCCAATACGCTGACCGGTGGTATAGGCGCACGCTACCTCGGCATCGGCGCCAATACCCAGTATCGTCGGGACTCCGTGACAGTCAGCCTGCGTGCCGTCTCAGTGTCCAGCGGCCGTATCCTGGAAAGTGTCACCACGACAAAGACCATCTATTCAATGGGCATCCAGGGGAGTGCCTTCAACTACGTCGCAACCGATGAAATCCTGGAAGCGGAGGCCGGAGTGACTCGCAACGAGCCGAATACGCTTGCGGTTCGTGAAGCGATCGAGCTGGCGGTCTATTGTCTGATCGTCGAAGGCGCCGAAGGCGGGCATTGGTCCTTCCAGGACAAGCAAGCGGGAGCGGCAATCATCGCCGACTACCGCAACCGAAGCCCCGGCAACGCAGGCGCCCCCCAAATGGCGAAAGCCGGCACCTGACAGGCCCGGTTGCTGGTCAAAGAGGGAATCGGATCAAGTGCAGAAGGGTAGCTCTTCGGCAGAAATGCCCTGAAATGGGACCAAACGGGCTTCGGCGGCTTTGTGATCGACTATCTGCAGCCGGGCATCATCACACCATACCGAGAGCGGCCATATAGAGATCGAGGATCGATTCCTCTTCCTGGCGCTCGGCCTGATCTTTCTTGCGCAGCCTGATGATGGTGCGCATCGCCTTGGTGTCGAAGCCTGTGCCCTTGGCTTCGGCGAACACTTCCTTGATGTCGTCGGCGATGGTCTTCTTTTCTTCCTCAAGCCGCTCGATGCGCTCGATAAAGGCACGCAACTGGCCGGCAGCAACGGTCTGGCTGGTTTCGGTGATGTCGTCGGCCATTTCATTCTCCGCTGTGTTTGAAATTGCCGCGACTCGCAAGAGCGGCAGCCACTTTTTGCGAGGGTTCGATGCCCGACAGGTACTGGCTGGTCAAGCCTGTTTGTCGGGCGGCGGGCAGGCCTGTGGAGAAGTCTGTCTCTCTTGGTATGATCGGCGGCTTCAGCCGAACACGACCAGAAGATCCTTGGCGTCGATCTGATCACCGGTGCGCACGAGCACTTCGGCAACCACGCCGTCACGTTCTGCATGCAGCGCGGTTTCCATCTTCATCGCCTCGATGGACAAGAGTACATCGCCTGCCTTGACCGCTTGCCCGGCCGCGACGGCGACCGTCGAAATGACACCTGGCATCGGCGCACCGACATGGATGTCGCTGCCCGGCTCGGCCTTGCGTCGGGCCTTGATCGCGGAAGCGCCATGCGCCCTGTCTGGTACCTTGACCCTGCGCGGTTGACCATTCAACTCGAAGAATACAGTCACCATACCGGTGTCATCGACATCGCCGATGGCCAGGCAACGGATGACCAGCGTCTTGCCCTTCTCGATATCGACGAAAATCTCGTCGGTAGGCTGCATGCCGTAGAAATAGGTCAACGTCGGCAATACGCTGACGGGGCCATAGTTTTCCTGGGCTGCCGCAAAGTCGGTGAAAACCTTCGGATACATCAGCCAAGAGGCGAACTCGTAGTCGGAAAGCTTGCGGCCGAGCTTTGTCTCGATTTCCTTGCGGCTGGCGGTCAGGTCGGCAGCCTTCAGCAACGAGCCCGGCCTTGCCGTCACGGCCTTGCCACCCTTCAGCGCCTTCTTTTGCAGGGTTGCAGGCCATCCGCCCGGTGACTGGCCAAGATCGCCACGCAGCATAGCAACGACTGAATCCGGGAAGGCGATGTCCTTGGCGGGGCTCTCGACGTCCGCCACGGTGAGGTCCTGGCTCACCATCATCAGCGCCATGTCGCCCACCACCTTCGATGACGGCGTCACCTTGACGATGTCGCCAAACATCAGGTTCACGTCGTGATACGCCTGCGCAACCTCGTGCCAGCGCGTCTCCAGTCCGAGCGAGCGGGCCTGCTCCTTCAAATTGGTGAACTGGCCACCCGGCATTTCGTGCAGGTAGACCTCCGATGCCGGCCCCTTGAGGTCGCTTTCGAAGGCAGCGTACTGGTTGCGCACCACTTCCCAGTAGAATGAAATCTTCCTGATCCATTTGGGATCGAGGCCCGGATCGCGATCTGTGCCGCGCAGGGCCTCGACGATGGAGCCGAGGCATGGCTGCGAGGTGTTGCCGGAGAAGGCGTCCATTGCGGCGTCGATGGCATCAGCGCCCGATTCGACCGCGGCAAGCACGGTCGCTGCAGACAGGCCCGACGTATCATGCGTGTGGAAGTGGAGGGGGAGGTCCGTAGCCTCCCTCAGAGCCTTGAACAGGACCTTGGCGGCTGCCGGTTTCAGCAGACCGGCCATGTCCTTGACCGCGATGATATGCGCGCCTGCCGCTTCCAGTTCCTTGGCAAGCGCAACGTAGTATTTGAGATCGTACTTGGCGCGGGCAGGGTCGAGGATGTCGCCGGTATAGCACATCGCCGCTTCGCACAATTTGCCTTCGGCGACGACTGCATCCATTGCGACGCGCATGTTGTCGACCCAATTCAGGCAGTCGAAGACGCGGAACAGGTCGATGCCGCCACTGGCGGCCTGCTTGACGAAATGTTGGACGACATTGTCAGGGTAGTTGGTGTAGCCGACGCCGTTTGCTCCGCGTAGCAGCATCTGCAGCAGAATGTTAGGCGCCCTTTCGCGGATCAGCGACAGCCGCTCCCACGGGTCTTCGGTCAGGAAGCGCATTGCCACGTCGAAAGTCGCTCCGCCCCAGCATTCAAGCGACAGCAGCTGAGGCAGTGCGCGCGCATAGGTGCCTGCGATACGGGTTATGTCGTGCGTGCGTACACGGGTGGCAAGCAGTGACTGGTGGCCGTCGCGCATCGTCGTATCGGTCACCAGAACCTGTTTCTGGTCGCGCATCCATTGCGCGAACTTGTGCGGCCCGAGCGCGCCGAGCTTCTGGCGCGTGCCGTCGGGGATGGGACCGGTAAACCACGGAATAACCGGTGCTGCCGCATCTGGGTTGGGCTTGGGGCGGCCGCGCGCTTCCGGGTGGCCGTTGACCGAAACATCGCCCAGATAGTTCAACAGCTTGGTGGCGCGGTCCTGCCGCTTTACATGCGTAAACAGTTCCGGCGTCGTGTCGATGAACTTCGTCGTGTAGGAATTGTCGCCGAAGCGCGGGTGATTGATAATCGCTTCGAGGAAGGTGAGGTTGGTAGCCACGCCGCGGATGCGGAATTCGCGCAAGGCCCTGTTCATGCGCGCAATAGCTTCGCTGGCCGTCGGCGCCCATGCAGTGACCTTTTCCAGCAGCGGATCGTAGAATCGCGTGATGACTGCGCCTGAATAGGCCGTGCCGCCGTCAAGGCGTATGCCGAAACCGGTCGCCCCGCGATAGGCGGTGATGCGGCCGTAATCCGGAATGAAGTTCTGCTCGGGATCTTCCGTGGTGATGCGGCACTGCAAGGCGTGGCCGTTGAGGCGGATGTTTTCCTGTGCCGGCACACCCGACTGCGGCTGGCCGATCGAAAAGCCGTCGAGGATGTGGATTTGCGCCTTGACGATATCGATGCCAGTGACCTCTTCGGTGACCGTGTGCTCGACCTGGATGCGCGGGTTGACCTCGATGAAATAGAATTTGCCGGTATTGACGTCCATCAGGAACTCGACGGTGCCGGCTCCGATGTAGCTGGTATCATTGGCGATCTTCAGCGCGTAGCCGCAAAGTTCTTGCCGCTGTGCCGCATCGAGATAGGGGGCAGGGGCGCGCTCGACGACCTTCTGGTTGCGGCGCTGGATGGAACAATCGCGCTCGAATAAATGCACGGCGTTGCCATGGGTATCGCCAAGTATCTGCACTTCGACATGGCGCGCGCGTTCGACCAGCTTTTCGAGATAGACTTCGTCCTTGCCGAAGGCCGCCTTGGCTTCACGCTTGCCCTCCATCACCTCGCGTGCGAGATCGCCTTCGGAGCGAATGGCGCGCATGCCGCGTCCGCCGCCGCCCCAGGAGGCCTTGAGCATAAGCGGATAGCCAATATCGGCGGCGAGCTTCTTCACGGCTTCCATGTCGTCGGGCAAGGGATCGGTAGCAGGAACGACGGGTACGCCGACTTCTATTGCAAGATTGCGCGCGGCGACCTTGTTTCCGAGCCGCCGCATCGTATCCGCCTTCGGGCCGATGAAGGTGATGCCCGCCTCGGCGCAGGCGTCGGCAAATTCGGGGCTCTCCGAAAGCAGACCATAGCCCGGATGGATGGCGTCGGCTCCGGAAAGCTTGGCAACGCGCAGGACTTCCTCAATCGAGAGGTAACTCTCGATCGGACCCATATCCTTGGTCAGATGCGGGCCGCGGCCCACCTGATAACTCTCGTCGGCCTTGAATCGGTGCAGCGAATATTTGTCTTCCTCCGCCCAGATCGCCACGGTTTTCAGGCCGAGTTCGTTGGCCGCACGGAAAATGCGGATAGCGATTTCAGAGCGGTTGGCGACAAGGATCTTCGCGATAGGCAATGGGGCACTCCGCAGGCAAGGGATCAAAAGGCGCGCATGAATAGCGCGAAATTGCTGCGGCGCAAACGGGAATGACGCACGGTAAGGGATATATCGTTCCAAAATGAAAATGCCCGGCGCAGAGCGCCGGGCACTTTCCTGAAGCGTAGCTTCTTCCGAGCTTATTTCAGCTGGAAGTAGTTGTACTTGCCGTCGTCGCCCTTCTTCCACTGGTAGACGACATAGTCGGCGTCGGTACGGTCACCCTTTTCGTTGAAGGACAGGTCGCCGAGAACGGTCTTGAACGGACCCTTCTCCTTGATCGCCTTGGCAACTTCCTGGGCGTCGTTGGTGCCGGCTGCAGCTGCGGCCTGTGCAATCACCTGCGTGGCGGCATAGGAGTACAGCGTGTAGGCCTCGGGCTCGAAACCGGCAGCGCGGAACTTCTCTACCACGTCCTTGGCGGCCGGGTTCTGGCGCGGGTCGGGACCGAAGGTGTTGTAGGTGCCGGCGACGGCGTCGCCCGCGATGGAAGCGAGCTCGTTCGACACGATGCCGTCGCCCGAGAACAGCGGAGCCTTCAGGCCCTGGTCAGCCGACTGGCGGATGATCAGGCCGGCTTCGGTGTGCAGGCCGCCCCAATAGATCAGGGTCACGCCGGCTTCCTTCATCTTGGCGATGAGGGCCGAGAAGTCCTTGTCGCCGATGTTCACGCCTTCGTACATGACTTCCGTCACGCCAGCAGCGTTCAGAGCCTTCTTGGTCTCGTCGGCAAGGCCCTGGCCGTAAGGCGTCTTGTCGTGGATCACGGCAACCTTGGCATCCTTGAAGTTGGCGGCAATGTAGGCGCCGGCAACCTGGCCCTGCTGGTCGTCACGACCGCAGACGCGGATGGTGTTCCACAATCCACGCTCGGTGAAGGTCGGGTTGGTGGCAGCCGGCGTCACTTCGAGAATGCCATTCTCGGCATAGACTTCCGAAGCAGGGATCGACACGCCCGAGTTGAAGTGGCCGACCACGAACTTGATGCCGTCGGCAACGAACTTGTTGGCAACCGAAATGCCCTGCTTGGGGTCGGAAACGTCGTCGCCGACGCTGACCTTGATCTGCTCGCCATTCATGCCGCCTGCAGCGTTGATGTCTGCAGCAGCCATCTCCGCACCCTTCTGCAGCTGAGCGCCGAACGCAGCGTTCGGGCCGGTGATCGGGCCGGCAACGCCGAGCAGAACGTCAGCCCACGCCGAGCCGCTGAACGCGACCAGCGCGGTCAGGGCTACCGCGGACAAGAGTGATTTCTTCATTTAAACGCTCCCATTTACGGGGTGGGCGTGGATGATACTTTCATGCGATGCCCACCCTAATCGCAGAAAGCCAACTTTGCCGATTTTCAGGCAGTTGTCACGTCGATTCATCTTCGAAACGACGTTAATGGTGAACCTTAACTCTTTGATTTCCAGCTAAGGGGAGAGACTTTCTCATAGAGCCAGTTGTACTGCGTGACCATCTGGTTGGTGCGCGTGTACTGGTAGCCGAGAAAGGCCAGGATCATCAGAACGATGGTGTCGACGACATAATATTGCGGCGAAAACATCGTGCCCTCGAACAGGGCGTGATGGATGAAGCGAACGCCGATGCCCAGGCCGAGGATATAGAAGAAGAGAGCCAGTGGTGGCCGCCAGGTTTGCGCGCAGGCCTTGCCGGTCATCCAGGCTGCCCAGCCGCCGAGCAGGCAGGTGACAAAGAAGAACTGCCAGATCGAGGCTTCTTCGTAGAGAATGCCTTGCATGATGATACCTCCAGATTCAGTGCCTGCCGCCTTCGAGATAGGCAGCGCGCACTTCCGGGTTTGCCAACAGGTCCTTGCCGGTGCCGCTCATGGTCACGTTGCCGTTGACCATGACGTAGCCACGCGTGGCAAGCTTCAAAGCGCCGAAGGCGTTCTGCTCGACCAGGAATACAGTCAGTCCCTGCGTGCGATTGAGTTCTCGAATTGCATCGAAAATCTGCTTGACGATGAGCGGTGCAAGACCGAGCGAAGGTTCGTCGAGCAGAAGCAGCTTCGGTCTGGCCATCAGGGCGCGGCCGATGGACAACATCTGCTGTTCACCACCCGACAGGGTGCCGCCGCGCTGGCCAATACGCTCCTTGAGGCGTGGAAACAGCGCGAACACCTTCTCGACGTCCTCGTTGTAGTATTTGAGGTTGTCGAGGCTGGCCCCCATCTGCAGGTTTTCCATCACCGTCATGCGCGGGAAAATCCGGCGGCCTTCCGGCGATTGCGCGATGCGCATCCGCGCAATCTCGTGCGTGGGCAGTTGCGTTATGTCGGCTCCTGCAAAGGTGATTGAGCCGGCGCGTGCTCTCGGGGCGCCGAAGATGGTCATCATCAGCGTAGATTTGCCGGCGCCGTTGGCCCCGATCAGCGCTACGATCTCGCCTTCGTAGACCGAGACGTCGACGCCGTTTAGCGCCTTGATGTTGCCGTAGAACGTCTGAACGCCCTTGATGTCGAGCAGCGGTGCGTTGGCCATTATTTGCGCCCCCCGCGCTTAGCTGCCGCAGCCGAGGCGGCCTTCTTTTCCAGAGCTTTCGCCTGGCCGATCCAGTCTTCGCGGGCGATCCGGCCGTCAAAAGCGAGGTAAGCCTCCACGGCTTCGATGTCGGCTTTCTTCCATGCGGCTATCTGGTCGAAGTGGAAAATGCCGTGCTCATTGAGCTTGCGAAGATTGACCGGGCCAATTCCGTTGATGGCCAGAAGATCGTCCGGCCTGCCACCGCGCGGCGCTGCCAGACGATTCGAGATCGCCTTTGCTGCCGTTTTTGCAGCGGGTTTGGCCGGCGCCTTTGCGGGTGCCTTTTCAGGTTTCTGGGCAGCGGGCTTGGTGGCGGCCGCCTTGACTGGCGCAGCCTTGGCAGGCGTGGCCTTGACTGCCTGTCTCGGGGCTGCCTTGGCGGCAACTGGCTCTTTAGCCGGCTTTGCCACCGGCTTCGCCGTTGCCGATGTCTTCGGTGCGGGTTTGGCGGAAGCTGTCGCAGTCTTAAGCGTTTCGGCCTTGGTTGCAGTCGGCTTTGCCTTGGCGACCGGTGCTGCTGCCTTCTTTGCAGGTGCCTTGGCTGCCAGCTTTGCTTGGGCGGCAGGCTTCACCTGAGCGGCAGGCTTTGCATGTGCCGCTTTGGAAGCGCCTTGCTCGACGGTCACGCGTTCGCCATCGCCATGAACCACCGTATCGCTAAGCGGTCCGGCGAGCATGGAAGCAGACGCACTGGGGCCATGACTGGTATCGGGGCCGGTGTCCAGTTGCTCGATGACATCCTCGTCGCCGACAGAGGTCAGCACATCGTCCACTTCTTCGTCGTCGACGCCGAGATAGGCAGCGATGACGCGTGGATCGGTTCGCACCGACGTCGGATCGCCATCCGAAATCTTACGGCCATATTCAAGCACGACGATATGGTCCGAGATCTCCATGACGACGGACATGTCGTGTTCGATGAGCAGGATGGATGTTCCGGTATTGGCCTTGATGTCGTTGAGCAGGCTGTTGAGAGCCAGCGACTCTCTCGGATTCAGGCCGGCGGCCGGTTCGTCGAGACAAAGCAGTTCCGGATCGGTGCACATGGCGCGTGCGATCTCAAGCCGCCGCTGCGCTCCATAAGGCAGGTCACCGGCTGGATCGTCAGCGCGATCCACCAGCTTGGCCTTTTCCAACCAGTACTTGGCCTTTTCGATCGACTCCGCAGAGGCCTGGCGATAGCCGCCGATGCCCAGCAGGCCCAGGATCGTATAGCCCGAGGCTTTCATCAGCTTGTTGTGCTGGGCGACCAGAAGGTTTTCTAGGACGGTCATGCCGGAAAAGAGCCGGATGTTCTGGAAAGTTCTGGCCACCTTGGCCTTGGCCGTGATCTGGAAGTCGGGCATGCGCTCGAGCAGGAACTCGCCACCGGCCCTACCGGTAAAACGGATCATGCCTTCGGTCGGCTTGTAGAAGCCGGTGATGCAGTTGAACACGGTTGTCTTGCCGGCCCCGTTGGGGCCGATCAGGGCGGTAATCTCGCCGCGCCGGGCCTCGAAGGACAGGTCGCCGATGGCGACCAGTCCGCCGAACTTCATCGACAGATGCTCGACCTGAAGGATCGGGCTGGTTGAAGCTGCACTCGTGCTCATCAGCCGTGCCCTTCCTTTGTAAATTCACCTGACACGGATTTTCGTTCCTTGAGGAATGCCGTCGGTTCTCGACTGCCGACGAAGCCGCGAGGCTTCCACACCATGACGATCACCATGGCGACGCCGAACAGGAGCATGCGGTAAAGCTCAGGCGTGAAGTCGGGTCCAAAGATCATCTTGAGGAACTGCATTTCGCGCAGAATCTCGGTGCCGCCGATCATCACGGCCGACGCAACAGCGATGCCGCCCAGTGATCCCATGCCGCCCAGAACGACGATGGCAAGGATGATCGCCGATTCCAGGAAGATGAAGGATTCGGGGCTGACGAAACCCTGCCGCGCGGCAAAGAACGAGCCGGCAAACCCGCCGAACATGGCACCGGTGGCGAAGGCGGTGAGCTTGGTGGTGGTGGTGTTGATGCCAAGCGAACGGCAGGCGATCTCGTCTTCGCGCAGCGCTTCCCATGCGCGTCCAACCGGCATCGAGCGAAGGCGTATCGTGACGAAGGCCGTCAGGATGCACAGCGCAAGGATCAGATAGTAGAGGAAGATCTTGTAGTAAGCGCCGGACTGAGGAATTTCCAAAACCTTGGCGATGTAATTCGGATCGGACACGTTGAAGGACATCAGCCCGAAGAAGCTCACCTTCGGCACGCCCGAGACGCCGGCAGCGCCGTTGGTGACTTCGCGCCAGTTGATCAGCACGAGGCGGATGATTTCGCCGAAAGCCAGCGTGACGATGGCTAGGTAGTCACCGCGCAGGCGAAGCACCGGAAAGCCAAGAATGATACCCCACATCGCGGCCATTGCGCCGGCCGCCGGCAGCAAGATCCAGAACGACCACCCGAAATGCGTACCCAGCAACGCGTAGGAGTAAGCGCCAACTGCGTAGAAAGCGACGTATCCAAGGTCGAGCAGTCCGGCGAGACCAACGACGATGTTCAAGCCCCAGGCCAGCATCACGTAGATGAGGATCTGGATCCCGAAATTGTCGACCCATTTCAGCGACCCCTGGAAGCCGAACAGCAGCACCATGGCGACCGGATAAAGCACAAGAAGTGCAAAGCCCAGCGAATACGAATGCGCGCCGATGAAGTTGCGGAAGTAGAAGATAACCCAGGCCAGCACATAGATGATGGCTGCGCCGCGCAGCATGCCGAGATAAACCGCCCAGTACGGGCCGACGGCTGCTTCGAGCGTGCTTCCGGCCAGGAAAAGGACAGCGCCGATTACCAGGGCGATCACAAGGTTGCGCTTGCTGAAGAAGCGAAGCGCGACGCTGGTCGGGCGCAGCCCGGTTTTCGCGTCCGTTACCTTCTGCGCCGCCAGGAACGGTGCGAGGTAGACGACTTGCAGAAAACGTCCGAGCGCGGTCAGCAGGACGACAACCGCGAGGAGGCCCCATCTCGGCACGATGATGAGTTCGTTGTGGATGTTCTGGTCGGTCTTGAGGCCGATCAAAAGCACGAACATGAAAAAGGCAATGAGGCCAGCGTAAAACGCTTCCCGAAGGCCCGCCGACACGTTGCTTGCACTGCCGGCGAGTTTGCTCGATTCAGCTACGGCCATGGCTTTAGACCTTTTCGACTTCTGGCCGGCCGAGAATGCCGGAGGGCAGGAAGATCAGCACGATGGCCAGGATCGAGAAGGCTGCCACGTCCTTATAATCGATCGAGAAATAGGCGGACCAGATGCTTTCAATGAAGCCGATGGCAAGGCCGCCGATGACTGCACCGGGGATTGAGCCGATACCGCCAAGCACGGCAGCAGTAAACGCTTTGACGCCGGGAACGAAGCCGTCGGAGAACACGACCACGCCGTAGTACATGAGGAAGAGCGTGCCGGCGACGGCGGCAAGCGCTGCGCCGATGATGAAGGTGATCGAAATGGTGCGGTCGACATTGATGCCGAGCAGCGCCGCCATTTTCTGGTCCTGTTCGCAGGCGCGCTGGGCGCGGCCCAATGCCGTCTTGTTGACGACGTACCAGAAGATGACCAGCAGGATGGCGGTCACAAGCACGATGACGATCTGCTTCAGGGAAATGCTGATGCCGTAGATGTTGTAGACTTGGCTGATCATTGGCGGGATCGGCTTGTTGCGCGGGCCCTGGGTGACCTGGACGAAGTTCGACAGCGCGATCGACATGCCGATGGCCGTGATCAATGGCGCCAGCCGGAACGAGCCGCGCAGGGGACGATAGGCGGTCTTTTCGATGACCCAGTTGTACAGGCTCACCAGAAGCATCGACACGACCATCATGATCAAAAGCGCGATCACGACCGGTACCGAGTAGAATATCGCGCCCAGTATGAGAAACACGATCAGTGCCGCGAAGGCACCCACCATGAAGATGTCGCCGTGGGCGAAGTTGATCATGCCGATGATGCCGTAGACCATCGTATAGCCGATCGCGATCAAGCCATAGATAGACCCCAGCGTCAGCCCGTTGATAAGCTGCTGGATAAAGTACTGCATATTTAAACGGCTCCCCTGGAATGTCGCCGTCGCTGGCGCATTCCTTTTCGTATTTCCCCTAGTCCTAAAGTTTCAAGCCCGGATTGCAACTCCATTTTTCACGTCACACGCTGCGACTTCGAAGGTGCTTCCGGGCATCCATCGCGAGGTGCAACTGGTTGCTGGACTGGCGCGGAACCTATCATTGGCACAACGCAATGTCATTGACGATTCCAGACGCCTACCCACCTTAATTCGAAGAAAGCTGCGATTACCTACCCAAGTTTGATGGATTGTTGCGTAGCTACGGATAGTCAGGATTAGTCGTTTTTACCTTCCGCGTGGCGGCTTCATTGTGTCCCGAAGATTATTTGACGACGAATCCGTGAGCGAACGGGTCGCGGTCATCAATGAAAATTGTGTTCAGTCCGGTCATGCGAGCCCACCCGCCGATGGAGGGTATGATCGCCGGCTTACCGGCTACCATAACCTCTTTTTCCACCCTGCCCTTGAACAGGGAACTGATGATCGATTCATGGATGAACTTGTCGCCTTCCTTCAATTTGCCCTTGGCGTGCAACTGCGCCATGCGGGCCGAAGTGCCGGTGCCGCAAGGCGAGCGGTCTATCGCCTTGTCGCCATAGAAAACGGCGTTGCGTGCGTCGGCTTCCGGGTGCGTCGCGGCTCCGGTCCAAAGCATATGGCTGAGGCGGTTGATGCCGGGATTTTCCGGATGGGCGAACTTGTACTTTTCGTTCAGGCGCTGGCGCACCACCGGGCTCCAGGCAACGAGATCGCCGGCAGAATGGTCCGCCATATCGCGGTAGTTCTTTTGGGGATCGACAATGGCGTAGAAGTTGCCGCCGTAAGCGACGTCGACGCTGATTGCACCCAGTACCGGGCACTCGACCGTCAGCCCCTCGGCATAGAGGAATGACGGCACGTTGGTAATGCGCACCTCCTCCACGTGTTCGCCGACCTGCTTGTACTCGGCGATAACCAGTCCGGCCGGGGTGTCGAGCCGCAGAGTTCCAGGTGTCTTGGGCTGCACCAAACCATGTTCGATGGCAAAGGTGACTGTGCCGATGGTGCCGTGACCGCACATGGGCAGACAGCCGGATGTCTCGATAAACAGGATGGCGATATCGCAGTCGTTGCGTGTCGGCGGGTAGAGGATGGAGCCGGACATCATGTCGTGGCCGCGCGGCTCGAACATCAGGCCGGTGCGGATCCAATCATATTCAGCGAGGAAATGCGCGCGCCGCTCCATCATGGTGGAACCCTGAAGGCGTGGGCCGCCGCCGGCGACGAGGCGCACCGGGTTGCCACAGGTATGGCCGTCGATACAGAAGAAGGAGTGACGCGCCATTTTTGTTGTCCTCGTTAAAAGCGGCTTGGAGAAAAAGGCGTCAGGTCGACAGCGGAAGGCTGCCCCAGAACAAGGTCACGTACCAGTCGTCCCGTTGCCGCGGCCTGGGTGAGGCCGAGATGGCCATGGCCGAAAGCATAAGTCACACACTGTGTGCTTGAGGCCTTGCCGATGACCGGGAGCGAGTCAGGCAGGGAGGGTCGGTAGCCCATCCACTCGCGACCTCCCTCTGGATCGAGCCCGGGCAGGAACTGCTTTGCCTTGGTGAGCAGCGCCTTGGCGCGGGCATAGTTGGGCGCACGCTCTATGCCGCCCAACTCGACTGCGCCGCCGACGCGCAAAGCGTTGGCCAGCGGCGTAATGACAAAGCCGTGGCCCGAAAAGATCAGTTGGCGCTTCACGTCGAAGGCACCCTTCGGCAGCGTCGTATTGTAACCGCGTTCGGTTTCGAGCGGGATTTTGTCGTGAAGGTTTCTGGCGAGCAGATGCGACCAGGCACCGGCAGCTATGACGAGCTGCCTTGCCCTTCTGCACGTGCCGTTCGCTAGTTCGAGCACGGCCTCGACATCGTTGGCCGCGACGCTTGCGATATTGGCCTGCTCGAACTTGGCGCCCTTTGTTTCAGCATAAGCCCACAGCGCCTTGCCGAACAGTTTCGGGTCATCGACCGTCTTCCATCCGGGCACGAACGTTCCCTTGATGAAGCGCGGCGACAACCCCGGCTGCAGGTCGGCCATGTCTTTGCCTTCGACGTGCCTGTAGCCGATGCCGAAGCGGTCGCGGGCGACCCAGCCGGAAAGCGACGCCTGAAATTCGCTTTCGCTTTCGTAGAGTTCAAGCGAGCCGTCTTCGTGCAGCATAGGACGCGTGCCGGAGCGTTCCATGAGGGCGAGCCACTCAGCTTCGGCAAGTTTCATCATGCCAGCTTGGGCGGAGAGTGCGGTATCGTACTTTTCGGGAGCGCCTGCACGCCAGAAGCGCCACAGCCATAGCGCCAGCCTTGGCAGGTAGGCCGGCGGGATGGCCAAGGGGCCGAGCGGATCGGCGAGCCACTTCGGCAGATTGCGCATCATGCCTTTTTGGGCAAGTGGCAAGACATCTGAAAAGGCGAAGGCGGCGGCGTTGCCTGAACTCGTCTCTTCGCAAATGCCGGTGCGGTCGAAAACGGTGACGTTGCGGCCCGCTTCGGCCAGAAACGCCGCGGCACATATACCGATGATGCCGCCACCTATGATGGCGACATCGAGATTTTCTGTTCTGTCAGGCTCGGACATTTACTTCGTGGCAGCCCGGTATCCGTGCTTAGAAATTCGGCAGTTTCGGACGAGCGGCAAGCGCGTCCTTGATGATCTTTTCCACCGCCTTGCGGCGGTCGCCCGACAGCGGCTGGCGCGGCATGCGGACCCGGTCATTTGTGCCGATGGCATGCACTTCCGCAAGCTTGATGTTTTGGACCAGATAGGTCGAGACATCGAGATCGAGCAGCGGGCGGAACCAGCGGTAGATGGCAAGCGCCTCGTCGCGGCGGCCCTGCTTCATCAACTGGTAGATGGCCACAGTCTCACGCGGGAAGGCCACGACCAGTCCGGCAACCCAGCCCACGGCACCAATCGCCAAGGCTTCGAAGGCGAGGTTGTCGACGCCGGTAAAGAGGTCGAACCGATTGCCGAACCGATTGATGATCTCGGTCGAGCGGCGAATGTCATCGGAGGATTCCTTGATGGCCACGAATAGCTTGTCCTTGGCCAGTTCCTCCATGTCGTCCACGGTCACGTCGACACGGTAGGCGATCCGGTTGGAATAGATCATCACCGGCAGGCCCCCGGCAGCGGCGACCGCCTTCAGCGCATCCACCGTTTCCTTCGGGTTGGTGTGGTAGATGGGGCTCGGCACGATCATCAGGCCGTCAGCGCCTTCCTTGGCGGCGCGCTTGGCGAGGCTTGCCGCTTCGCGGGTGCCGGCCTCGTTGATGGTGAGCAGAACCGGCTTCTTGCCGGCGACCTTACGGGCGGTCTTGAACACTTCGATCTTTTCGTCGTGCGAGAGCATCGGCCCTTCACCAAGCGAACCAGCCACGATGATGCCGTCGCAACCAGCGTCCATCTGCAAGCCGAAGCAGCGCTCCATCTCCGCGTGGTCGAGGCGGTCGTCCTCAGTGAATTTGGTCGTAACGGCGGGAATGACTCCGGTCCACATCGCAGCTCTCCATCTGATATATCAGTTGTATATCTACAATTTGCAAGGCTGTCAATGTGAATCTGCCTGTGATATATCATTAGCATATCAAGGAGATTTCATTGGTATTGACCGAGGAAAGTACCGGTTCCGAGCCCGCGGCCGCCAGGGCATATCATGCGCTGGAGCGCATGATCGTGACGCTGGACCTGTCGCCTGGAAGTTTCGTCACCGAAGGTTCGATCATCGAAAGGCTCGGGCTTGGCCGCACTCCCGTGCGCGAAGCGATCCAGCGCTTGGCCTGGGAGGGCTTGCTGGAGGTGAGGCCGCGTGCCGGCATAGCCGTAGCGGCGCTTCACGCCGGCGACTGGCTGCGCGTCATCGATGCCCGGCGTGGCGTCGAAATCGTCCTTGCCCGTTCCGCTGCTCGCTTTGTGACACGTGAGGCCGCCGACGGATTTCATGCCGCGGCACTCTCCATGCAGAGGGCGGTTATCGCCAGCGACGTGCTTGCTTTCCTCACCGCCGACAAGGCGATGGACGAGGCGCTTGCGCTAGCAGCAGACAATGTTTTCGCTGCCCGCGTCGCGGCCCCGCTGCAGACGCACAGCCGCCGCTTCTGGTATCGCTACCGGGCGGACACCGGCCTGGCGGATTCCGCTGCCCACCACGTCGCCCTGATCCAGTCGATACTGGACGGAGACGAGGAGGCAGCCGCCGCAAATGCTGACCGCCTCATGAGCCTGTTGCGTTCCCTGGCGGAGGCGGCGGCGACGCGCTGACGCATGCCGCCTTAGAGCGATCCCCAAATGAAAACGGGACGGCAATCGCCGTCCCGCTTTTGTTTCTCATCAAGTGACGCCGATGTCACTTCATCGTCGGCATGGCGAACTCTGCACCCTCTTTCACACCGGACGGCCAGCGCGAAGTGACCGTCTTGGTCTTGGTGTAGAAGCGCACCGAATCCGGGCCGTACTGGTTGAGGTCGCCGAAGCCAGACTTCTTCCAGCCGCCGAAGGTGTAGTAGGAAACCGGCACCGGGATCGGCACGTTGATGCCGACCATACCCACCTGGACGCGCGCCGCGAATTCACGCGCCGCATCGCCATCGCGGGTGAAGATTGCAACGCCGTTGCCGTATTCATGCTCGGAGGGCAGACGAACCGCCTCCTCGAAATCATGAGCGCGAACCACCGACAGCACGGGGCCGAAGATCTCTTCCTTGTAGATGCGCATGTCCGGCGTCACTTCGTCGAACAGGCAGCCACCCATGTAGAAGCCGTTCTCGTAACCCTGCATCTTGAAGCCGCGACCGTCGACGGCGAGCTTGGCGCCTTCCTTGACACCGATCTCGACATAGTTGCGCACGCGCTCCAAAGCCGCCTTGGTCACCAGCGGGCCGAAATCGGCTGCGGGATCGGTCGAAGGTCCGATCTTCAGGCTTTCGACGCGCGGGATCAGCTTTTCCATCAGCTTGTCGGCCGTTGCCTTGCCGACCGGCACGGCAACGGAAACCGCCATGCAGCGCTCACCAGCCGCGCCATAGCCGGCGCCGATCAGGGCATCCACCGTCTGGTCCATGTCGGCGTCGGGCATGATGATCATGTGGTTCTTGGCGCCGCCGAAGCACTGCACGCGCTTGCCGTTGGCGCAGCCACGCGAATAAATGTATTGGGCGATGGACGAAGAGCCGACGAAACCGACGGCGGAAATGTCCTGATGGTCGAGGATGGCGTCGACCACTTCCTTGTCGCCGTTGACGACGTTGAGAATGCCTGCCGGCAGGCCGGCTTCAAGCATAAGCTCTGCCAGCTTCATCGGCACGCCCGGATCGCGCTCGGAAGGCTTGAGGATGAAGGCGTTGCCGCAAGCGATGGCCGGCGCAAACTTCCACATCGGGATCATCGCGGGGAAGTTGAACGGTGTGATGCCGGCAACCACGCCAAGCGGCTGGCGGATCGAGTAAAGATCGATTCCGGGGCCGGCGCCTTCCGTGTATTCGCCCTTCATCAGGTGCGGAATGCCGAGCGCAAACTCGACGACTTCGACGCCGCGCAGAATGTCGCCCTTGGCGTCGGGAATGGTCTTGCCATGCTCGCGTGCAAGTAGTTCGGCCAGCGCGTCATTGTCGCGCGCCACCAGCTCCAGGAACTTCATGAATATGCGCGCGCGGCGCTGTGGGTTGGTTGCCGCCCATGCCGGCTGTGCTGCCTTGGCGTTGGCAACCGCTTGCTCGAGTTCGGCCTTGGAGCCGAGCGCCACCTTGGCGCGCACGCTGCCGTCCAGCGGCTGAAAAACATCGGCTTCACGTCCCGAAGTGCTCTTGACGTGCTTGCCGCCTATAAAGTGACCGTAGTGATCCATCATATCGCTCCCAGAAATTCGATGCTGCATTCTCTGCTTTCGCCGCCGCGATGGCAACGTGAGCGGAAACGCAACCGTTGTGCGTTGAATGTAGAGCGATCTTGTATCGCTCATTATTTTCTGCATATAAATCCCGGCATGAATTGGGACGATGTGCGCGTTTTCCTGGCAGTCGCGCGTGCCGGGCAGATTCTTGGTGCGGCAAGGCGGCTGGAACTCAACCACGCCACCGTTTCGCGCCGTATCGCGACGCTCGAGGATGCATTGCGCGCGAAGCTTTTTCGGCGTCTTACCACCGGCAGTGAATTGACCCCGGCAGGGCAGCGCTTTCTGGAAATTGCCGAGCGCATGGAAGCCGATGTCATTGCCGCGCGCTCTGCCGTGGCAGGCGAGGGCGATGACATTTCAGGCACCGTGCGCATCGGTGCGCCTGATGGTTTTGGCGTCGCCTTCCTTGCCCGCCATCTTGGCGAGCTTACCGCCCAGCATCGCGAACTGACCATCCAACTGGTGCCGGTGCCGCGCTCGTTTTCGCTGTCGCGGCGTGAAGCCGACATCGTGATCACGGTCGAGAGACCAACCGAAGGGCGGCTGGTTGCAGGTAAGCTGGTCGACTATTCGCTGGGCCTTTTTGCCTCCCGGTCCTATGCTGATCAGCACGGCCTGCCCAAATCCGCCGCAGAACTTTCGAGCCATCCCCTCATAGGCTACGTACCGGATCTGATCGTCAGCCCCTCGCTCGACTACGAGGCTGAATTCAGCGCCGACTGGCGATCGACCTTTGCCATTTCCTCCGCGCTTGGCCAGGCGGAAGCCGTGCGTGCCGGTGCAGGCATCGGAATCCTGCATACTTTCGTTGCCCGCTCGATGCCGGAACTGGTGCCGGTCGAGATCATCGCACCCATCCGCCGCGCCTATTGGCTGGTCTATCATGAGACGGTGCGGCCGCTGCGCAGGGTGCAGACGGTGGCAAGCTTCATCAGCAAGGCGGTCGAGCGCGAGCGGGCGTTGTTCCTGTAGGATTGGCGTCTCATTCGAAGTAGGCCCTCTCGGGATTGAGCGCTCTTTATAAAGTAGCAAGTAGCTGACTTTCACAGTCGTGGGAAAATCTGAAATTTAATCTTGATTGTTTTTATCCACTTTAATATGACGATCCGCACCGATCACCTTGGCGCTGGAGCGAGCATTGTCGAACATGATGGAGATCGAACGTCGCCAGGAAGAGGCTAAGGTCCATATCCGCGCGACGATCATGAACGAATTCTGCCGCGTCATGAACCAGAGCGGCCTGCCGCCGATGGCGGTCATGCGGCTTGCCGCGCAGGCAGTCGGCTCCATCTATCGCGAAATCGCCGAAACCCACTCGGGTCCGAATGCCTGCCCCTGCAACTGGCGTCCCAACGAACAGACGGACGTCGATGTGCTGTGCACGGCGCTGCTGGCCGCCATCCGCTTCAAGCCGGTTCAGGATTTGCGGGCGATGAGGCCGATAGGCTCGGCCTGATCTCGCAATGCGTTACGCGCCTTTGCGGGCAACCACCGGCACATAGTGTTCCAGATCGGGAGCGGGGAAGCGAACCGTCTCACCGATTTCGGCCGAACGGTACAATCCCATCAGCATCTCCACCACGCCCAGCCCGTCCTCGAACGTCTCCAGAGGCTTCTCGCCCTTGCGGAAGCATTCGACCATGTGGCGGTTCTCGTCGGTATAGCCGTAGATGCCGGGCTCGTCCTCCAGCACCGGCATCAGGCCCTGTTCGGCATTCTGCTTCTCGACAAGGTCTTCGCCTTCCGAGCCGGTGACGGCGCGCGACATGAACACCTTGAGCCCGGTGGCCAGCGAGTTGAACTCCATCGCGTATTCCGGGCCGAGCAATTCGAGCTGGATGCGCAGGCCTGCGCCGACATAGGCCCATGAGGTGGTCGCCTCGATCATCAGTTCGTTGCCGTCCTCGTCTTCCAGCGCAATCGTTCCGCGCGCGAAGTCTTCGGAAGGCCGGTTGCGGTAGTCGACCTCGGCGCCAAAGCGCGAACGCAACTGGTCGGCGTAGGCAGGCCGTGTCCATTTCAGGTTGGCAACGGTACCGTTGACGGACTTGATCTTCAGCGAATTGCGCGGCGCGCCGGGTGCGGTGAGCAAATGGCGGGCAACCTCGACCGAATGGCACATCATGTCGGAGAGCACGCCGCCGCCCTGCTTGTCGCCTTGCCAGAACCAAGGCTCATGTGGACCGGAATGCTCTTCCGCCGCACGCGCAAGATAGGGCCGCCCGGTGGCTGACGCGGCGCGCCGCCAGATGATTTCCTTGCCGCGCAGCACCGGTGTGCAAAACACCTGGTTTTCCAGATAGCCGTGATTGAGTTTTGCGTCCTCGGCCAGATGCAGCATTTCGCGTGCTTCGCCGATGGTCCGGGCAAGCGGCTTTTCGCAGGCAACCGCAATGACTGCGCTTCGACCGGCCATGACTTCGGCGTGGATGACGCGCATGGTGTCGAGGCGGGTGTAGTTGGGCGACAGGATCCAGATGGCGTCGACGTCCTTGGCGCACACCAGCGATTCCAGGCAGTTGTGGCTGCGGCATTCGCCAAGGCCGAGTTCGGCAACCTGTTCGACGAAACGCTGGCGCTTCTCGGCGCTGCGGCTATAGACGCCGGTGACCTCGACATTGCGTACGTTCAGCATCGCCTTCAGGTGGAAGTGGGCGATGAAGCCGCTGCCCACGAAGCCCACCCGCAGTTTTGCTTTCGGCAAGTCGGTCATTCGTGGCGTCCTTTCAGTGGTGTTTGGGCGGAGCGGTGGTGCCGCGTATCTTGAGCGTGGTCGGCAGCACCAGCGGCTGGTCAGGCGCAATGCCGCCGGCAAACATGTCGAGCAGCAGTCCCATCGCCCGCTTGCCGATCTCCGCTCGTGGCTGGGCCACCGTCGTCAGCGGCGGGAAAAACGCCTCGCTGAGGTAAAGGTCGTCAAAGCCGACCACCGACACGTCGCCCGGCACATCTCGGCCCAGACGGCGCAGCTCGTGGATGGCGCCGAAAGCCATTTCGTCATTCGCGAGGAAGATCGCGGTAGGGGGCTCGGCGAGCGATAACAAGCGCTGGCAAGCGTCGCGGCCGGATTGCAGCAGGTAGTCGCCGCGCTGCTCGTAGCCTTCCGGTATCGCAATCGCGGCGTCGCGCATGGCGCTGCGATAACCATCCCGGCGCTTGATGCTCATCACTTCCGGCACAGGTCCGGAAATATGGGCGATCCGGCGATGGCCAAGCCCGATCAGGTGTTCCACCGCCTGCCGCGCCGCCGCCACGTTGTCGATCTGCACGTGCGGGAACCGTGCCTCCTCGATCATTTCCAGCGCCACCACCACCGGCAGGTCGGCAGGCAACCGATCGCGGAAACCTTGTTCCGGCGGCAGCGAGCCGGTCATCAGGATCATGCCGTCGGCATGTCCGTCGCGCAGCATGTCGAAATATTCGGTCTCGTGGCTGGGGTCGTTTTCGGCATTGCCCATGAGCACGGAATAGCCGGCGGCGCGCGCCGCCGCCTCCACGCCTTTCAGGATATCGAGGTAGAACGGGTTGCCGATGTCGCGCACGACCAGAAGCACGGCCATGGAGCGGCGGGTGCGCAGGTTGCGGGCGCTGACATTGGGCCGATAGTTCAACTGGGTCGCGGCCTCGCGGATGCGGCTCAACGTAGGTTCCGCCACCAGTCCGGTGTCGGCGAGCGCACGAGAAACCGTCGCCGGCGAGACGCCCAGCCGTTCGGCAATATCCTTGATCTTGGGTCGGCCGGTCATGCGCGCATCGAACGGCCACGGCCGTAGAACAGCATCAGCACCAGAAGGGTGATGCCAAATACCATCTGGCGGCCCGATTCATCGATGTTGATGGTCACCAATATGCTTTGCAGGATGACCAGCAGCAGCGCACCCGCCATCGTTCCGGTGTAGCCGCCCTTGCCGCCGGAGAGCGGCGTACCGCCGAAAACCACGGCGATGATGGAGGGCAGCATGTATTGTTCGCCGACATTGGCGAATGACGATCCCGAATAGCCGAGCAGGCAGATGCCGGCGATTGCGGCGAAGACGCCGGACAGCACAAACAGCGCGATGCGCACCGCCTTCACCGGTACGCCGGCCATGAACGCTGCCTGCTCGTTGGAGCCGATGGCATAGATGCGGTGGCCGAATACCGTGCGGCCAAGCAGGAAAGCCATGACAAGGCCGATCGCAATCCACAGCCACAGGATGCCGGGCACTCCAAACAGGAAGGGCTGCGAGACAAAGCTGGCGAGGCCCGGTGACGCGCGCCCGGATGGAATGCCTTGCCGGATGACGACCAGCAGGCCTTGAAGCACGCCGAGCATGCCAAGTGTCATAACCAGCGGCGGGATGCGCAACAGCGTTACGCCGATGCCGTTGAACAGGCCGAAAAGGGCGCCTGTCGCGATGCAGCCGAGGATCGCCAGCGGGATGCCTGAGTTCTCCCCGGCCATCAAATTACCGGCGATGATGGCGCTAAGCGACACCACGCCGCCAACCGAAAGGTCGATCCCCTCGCGGCCACCGAGGATGACGAGGTTCTGGCCTGCGGCGACGATGCCCAGCAGCGCGGCCACGATCAGTAGGCGCATGATCTGCTGGCCTGAAGCAAAACCGGGCGATAGCGTTTCGCCCAGCCATAGAAGGGCTGCGATCAGGATCAGAGCAACGACTAGCGGTTGCTTCACGAAACTGGCTACGCGGGTCGATGCCGGTGTGCTCGTCGCGGCGGGAGCCATATCGCTCATGCGCGTGCCCCCCGTCCAACCAGGACGCCGGCCATCAGCGCCAAAAGGATGGCAAGGCCCTGCACGAGGTTTTGCCATTCGGACGGCGTGCCGACGAAGAACACCAGCGAGTTGATGAAGCCGATGATGAGCGCGCCGATAATCGAGCCGACAACGGTGCCGTAGCCGCCTGCCAGCGCGCTACCGCCGAGGACAACGGCGGCGACGGAGAACAAGGTCATCTTGCCGCCGACAAGCGGGTCGCCGCTTGCCGTGTCGCCGGTGATGCAGAAGGCGGCAAGAGCGGCGAACATGCCGCACAGGGCGTATCCGCCCATGCGGATCGCGGTGACTGGCAAGCCGCTCTGGTAGGCTTCCTGCTGGCCGTCGCCGACCGCAAGCAGGCTGAGCGAAAGGCGGGTGCGAACAAGTACGACAAGCAGAATGGCAAACGCCGCTACCGCATAGAACACGAACGGAATTTCGAGGATGCGCCCGCCATAGGTGCGCCAGAAGGCGGTAGGTGCCGGAGTGCCTGCCACAGGCTGGATGTAGAGCGCTAGGCCGGTGAAGAAGATGGACGTTGCGAAGGTTGCGACGATTGCCTGCAAGCGCAAGGCAGCGACCACCAGTCCGTTGACCAGGCCGCAGGCGAGGCCCGTCGCAATGCCGATGACCATCGCAACCATCACGCTCAAGCCATCACCGCCCAATGCCGTCATCACGGCGACGACCACGACATTGACCAGCGAGACAATGGCGCCGGCGGAAAGGTCGATGTCACCGGCATAAATGACATAGGTCTGTGCGACCGCCAGAAACATCAGCGCCAGATACGTCTTGATCAGGCCCGTAACGCCGATAAGGGAGAGGCTGCGCGGCTGGAACCAGCCGTTCAGGGCAATCAACACGACCAGGATTATCAGCGCCGGCAGGAAAGGATAGCGCTCGAACGCCCGTTTCAGGGTGCTGCGACTTTGCGGACGGGCAGATGCAGAGGCCATCGTCATCATGCCGCCTCGTACGCAGCCTGATAAAGATTGTATCTGGTGCGTTCCGGGCCGGTCAGCTCGCGGCGGATGGAACCACCATTGAAGACCAGTATGCGGTCGGCATTGTCGAGCAACTCGGCATCTTCCGAGGCGTAGAGCACGATCCCCATGCCTTCTTCGGCAAGTTTTCGGATCAGCGCAAACAGATCGGCCTTGGCGGAAAGGTCGATGCCTTTGGTCGGATCGTCAAGCAGCAGCACAGTGGGCCGGTCGATCAACCAGCGTGCGATAACCACCTTCTGCTGGTTGCCCCCTGACAGCGAACTGATGGGAAAGCCGAGGCCCGCGAATTTGGTGCGCAGGGTCTGCAGCGCGGGCAGCGCCTTGCTGGCCGATGCCGCCGGGCGGGCAAGAGTCATGCGGTCGCGCAGATAGTGGATCGGCATGACGTTTTCGAGAATGGGCCTGCCTGTGATGACCCCCTCGCGGGACCGGTCGCCGGAAACATAGGCAACGCCGTGGCGGATGGTTTCGCGCGGGTTTGCCGGGTCCAGCGGCTTACCGTCCAGATCGACCTTGCCGGATGTCGGAGGTATTGCGCCGAACAGTGCTTTCAGCACAGCTGACTGGCCTTGACCGTGCAGGCCGCCGAAGCCGAGGATTTCGCCCTTGCGAACGGCAAAACTGATGTCGTTGAAGCCGCGCCCCGACAGGTTCTGTACCGAAAGGGAAGTTGCGGCCGCACCAGTGGGAGCGGCGTGCGCGGCAGGCTTCTTGTCTGCTTCGTCGTGGCCGCCAACCATCATGGTGATGATTTCAGCCGGGGTGGTTTGGGCGATATGCTTGGTGCCGACGATCTTGCCGTCGCGGATGATCGTGGCCCGGTCGCCGATGGCAAAAATCTCGTCCATGCGGTGCGAAATGAAGATTATGCTGCGCTGCTGCTGCTTGAGCGTGCGCAGGATTTCGAAGAAGCGTTCAACCTGCGCCCGGTCAAGTGCCGAGGTCGCTTCGTCGAAAATGATGACCGAGGCTTCGGTCGCAAGCGTCTTCATGATCTCGACCAGTTGGCGCTGGTCGGCGCGAAGGTCCTGGATCACGGCGTCAAGCGAGAAGCCGTCGCCGGTAACGCCATCGAACAGCGCCACATAGTGTTGCGCGCGCTCTTCAAGCACGCCACGGTCGACAAAGATGCCGGCGCGCGACGGCAGTTTGGCGAGACTGATGTTCTCCGCAACCGTGCGGTGCGCGGCGAGCGAGAGTTCCTGGTAGAAAATCGCGATGCCATGCGACTTGGCCGATTGCGGCCCGGTGATGGTGATCGGCTGGCCGTCGAGCAGGATCTCGCCTGAATCCGGCTTGACGCTGCCGGCGACGATCTTGGACAGCGTCGACTTGCCGGAGCCGTTCGAGCCCATCAGCACGTGCACCTCGCCACCCTCGATCTCGAGGTTCGCCTGGCTAAGCGCTTTGGTTGCGCCGTAAGCTTTGCTGACGCCGTTGAGTTTGAGCTTCGCCATTTTACCGTCCCGTATGTGACAGCCGGATGCGCGGGCTTTCCCAGCCCACGCATCCGTCTCGGGAGGAACTTACTTGAAGAGCTTTTCGGCGTCTTCGATCGACAAGGATGACGTATAGGAATAGTAGCCCGGCTTGCCGTCCAGTGCCTTGGCAACTTCTTCCAGGTTGGAACTGTCGATGAACGGGATCGGCAAGTACATTGCGTTCTTGTACTGGCCAGCCGTTGCGGGTTCCTTCAATTCCTTGCCCTGCAGCATCAGCACAGCGACGTTGAGTGCGGAAGCCATCACGCCGGGCGGGTTGACCGAGGCGCCGGAGTTCAACTTGTCCTTGGTCCAGATGTCGATGAAGTCCTTGCGGATTTCGCCGGTGGCCGCGATGGAGCCGGTCTTGCCTGCGTCCATGATCGACTTCCAGGCACCAGCCGCCATGCCGTCCTGGACCCACACGCCGTTGATGTCTGGGTAGGTGGCGAGCAGGTTCTGCATGGCCTGCTGGCCCTGCGCCTGATCCCAGTTGGCGTTGACTTCGTTGACCAGCTTGATGTCGGGGTGCTTGGCGAACACTTCCTTGTAGCCGGCGACGCGCATTTCGTTGGCTGGATGGCCGGCGACGCCGTTGATGGCGACGACGTTGCCCTTGCCGTTCAGCGTCTTGGCCAGCCATTCGGCGCCGGCAGCTCCCCATGCCTTCTGGTCGATGCCGACATAAAGCGCGTCAGGTGAGGATACTTCGGCGTCGGTGGCAATGACCAGTATGCCGGCTTCCTTAGCCTGCGCGAAGACCGGATCGAACGCCGTCGGGCTGTTAGGATTGATGATGATGGCGTCGACGCCTTCACTTATGAAGTTGCGGACATGGGCGATCTGGCCGGGCACGTCGACATTGGCGCTCTGCACTTCGACGGTGACGTTGACGCCCTTTTCCTTCCACTTCTCGGCGGCGGCCTTTGCCTCGTCGATCATCTGCGTGCGCCATTCGGAGCCGACCCAGCCGTTCGACAGGCCGATCTTGACGTCCTTGGCGTAAGCTGAAAGTGCGGAGAAAGCGATCGCCGTCGCGGCGACTGCTGACAGGATAAGCGACTTTTTCATGTAACATCCTCCCATAATCTCGACTGTGAAATGAAGCTTAGATTGAAATGAAATCGATTTCAATCGCTGTTTTTGGGCGCTTCCGGCGTTTTCGAAGCCTGCGACGGGCTATAGCGCCGTCTTGCGCGCCAAAGGCGGCGAACGGGCAACCGCTAACCGGCTGGAACATCGAGAGAATGGAGGGGCGAAAAACACAACACCCGCCGGGGGAGGAGGTCCGGCGGGTGTCGTATGGTTCGGTCAGCAATCGGGAGGAGGTGAAGGCTGACCGTATCCGCCATTGCCTGGGAGGAGGATGGCTTCGGCGGAATTCGATGATCAAAAGCTAGGCCTGTTGACCGATTGGTAAAAGACTCAATTTTGCATGGCAGCATTGCGTTTTGTGCAACGCAGCATGCGCGCGGCGCAATGTCGCTAGCCTCCCCGCTGGACAAGGATTGCAAGCGTCATCAACGGCTTATCTTCCCCGTACGTGGAATCCCTGCTTACTCAACCTTGCGTGGTGGGTTCAGGGCTGAGACCAAGTGTCTCGGCTGAGCGCTTAGGGTCGCACGCGATAGCGGCTGCTACTTTTTGTTCCTTGCGCCAGATCAAAGACCAAGGAATCATCATCGAATAGCGAGGGCTGGTAAATCCCTTGCAGTTAATTGCTTTTCTCGCACAGGCGGAACGACATGGTCTCGCAACTGACGACATCCGAACGGCAATATGCGCTGGTCACACTTCTCCTGCTCGGCCTTGGCGGCCTGGCGTTGGCAGCCATGGGGCGCGGCGATCCAATCGCCGTGCACGGCTACATCGTCCTGCTTTTCGCCATTGGGTTGTCCTTTGTAGTGATGGCTGGCTACTATGCGCCGGAACCCGACAAGGAACGCCTCTCCCGTTATTATGATGACCCCACCAAGGTCGGCATCGTTTTGTCCGTCGCCTGGGCCGTGGTGGGCATGTTTGTCGGCGTCTGGGTCGCCGCCCTGCTGGCGTGGCCGGATCTCACCTTCGATCAGGCATGGGCAAGTTTCGGACGCCTGCGTCCTGTGCACACCTCCGGAGTTATCTTTGGCTTCGGCGGCAACGCGCTGATCGCCACGTCATTCCATGTTCTCCAGCGCACCACCCGCGCCCGCATGCCTGGCCAGTTTGCGCCGTGGTTCGTGCTGCTTGGGTACAATCTGTTCTGCGTCGTTGCCGCCAGCGGCTACCTGATCGGCGTCACCCAGTCGAAAGAATATGCCGAGCCCGAGTGGTATGCGGACATCTGGCTGGTCGTCGTGTGGGTCACCTATTTCCTCATCTATCTGCGCACGCTGGCACGTCGCAAGGAACCCCACATCTATGTAGCCAACTGGTACTACATGGCCTTCATCCTGGTGGTCGCGATGCTGCACATCGTGAACAACATCGCCGTGCCGATCTCGTGGACTTCCGCGAAAAGCTATTCGGTCTACTCCGGCGTCCAGGATGCGATGGTCCAGTGGTGGTACGGCCACAACGCGGTGGCGTTCTTCCTCACCGCAGGCTTCCTTGGCATGATGTACTATTACATGCCCAAGCGCGCGGGGCGGCCGATCTTCTCCTACCGGCTGTCGATCATCAGCTTCTGGGGCATTACTTTCTTCTACATGTGGGCGGGCTCGCACCACCTCCACTACACGGCGCTGCCGCAATGGGTGCAGACGCTCGGCATGACCTTCTCGGTTATGCTGCTGGTGCCGTCATGGGCATCTGCCGGCAACGCGCTGGCAACGCTCAACGGCGCCTGGCACAAGGTGCGCGACGACGCCACGCTGCGCTTCATGATGGTTGCCGCCGTGTTCTACGGACTCTCCACCTTCGAAGGCTCTTTCATGGCCATTCGCCCGGTCAACTCGCTGTCGCACTACACCGACTGGACCGTCGGCCACGTTCATGCCGGCGCGCTCGGCTGGGTGGCGATGATCACCTTCGGGTCGATCTATGCGCTGGTGCCGTGGATGTGGAAGCGCGAGGCGATGTACTCGCCCAAGCTCATCGAGGTTCACTTCTGGCTCGCGCTGTCCGGCACCATCGTCTACGTTTTCTCGATGTGGAATTCAGGCATCATCCAGGGCCTGATGTGGCGCACCTATAACGAGAGCGGCTCGCTTACCTATTCCTTCATCGACTCGCTCGTTGCCATGCATCCCTACTACATCGCCCGCGCATTCGGTGGGCTCCTGTTCCTGCTCGGCGCCATCGTGGCGGCGTACAATGTCTGGATGACGATCCGCCAAAGCAAGCTCGAGGCGGCGCAGGGCAAGGAAGATGCCGATATCCCGCTGTTTGCCCGCGACGCAGTCCAGGCCGGAGAGTAACCGACCATGAAAGAGTTCTTTCATCGCAAGATCGAACGCAATGCCATCGGCTTCGTCGTGGCGATCGTGGCCGTCGCCTCGATCGGCGGCTTCATGGAGATTGCGCCGCTGTTCACCATCCAGGAAACGGTGGAGGAGGTGCCGGACATGCGCACCTACACGCCGCTCGAACTGGCCGGGCGCAACATCTACATCCGCGAGGGCTGCTATGCATGCCATTCGCAGATGATCCGCACGCTGCGCGACGAGGTCGAGCGCTATGGTCCTTACTCGCTGGCGGTCGAATCCAAGTACGACCATCCGATGCTGTGGGGATCGAAGCGCACCGGCCCGGACCTTGCTCGCATAGGTGAGAAGTATTCCGACGCCTGGCACGTCGCGCACCTCATCAATCCGCGCGACGTCGTGCCGGAATCGGTCATGCCGAAATATGGCTGGCTGATGCGCAATGAATTGAAGATCGACGATCTTGGCGAGCATCTTGCCGCCCAGGAGACGGTCGGCGTCCCCTATACGCAAGAGATGGTCGACAACGCCGTACAGGACGCGCGCGGCCAGGCAACGCCGGATACCGATGCGGCCACTGGCGTTGCACAGCGGTATGGCGAGGCCACCCATGTGCGCGCATTTGACGGCGATCCGGCGCGTCTTACCGAAATGGATGCGCTGGTGGCCTACCTGCAAATCCTCGGCAAGCTGACCGACAAGGCCTACGAGCAGGCCGCAACGGCGGAGGTGCAGTAATGGACTTCGATCACAATACGCTGGTTGCGCTGTCGAAGAGCTGGGGGCTTTTCTACCTTCTGGCCATGGCGGCGGCGGTGATGGTCTATGCGTTATGGCCGTCCAACCGCAAGCGCTTCACGCATGCCAAGATGAGCATTCTCGACAACGACGACAAGCCGCTGGAATAGGCCGGAGAGAAAACGATGGAGCTTGAAAAGCGCGATCGGGTAACTGGCCGGACGACCACCGGTCATGAGTGGAATGGCATCGAGGAACTCGAGACACCGATCCCGAGGGTGGTCTTTTTCTTCCTTGGGGCGACGGTCCTGTTTTCGCTGATCTGCTGGGTGCTTTATCCGACCTGGCCGCTCGGCTCGACCTTCACCAAGGGCGTGACCGGATTCGATCAGCGGAACCTTGTGACCGAGCAGGTCGCCAAGGCCGCCGCGGAGCGCGCTTCGGCGTGGGCAGGCAAGGTCGAGACCATGAGCTATGCCGAAATCGAGGCCGACCCGGCGCTGATGCAGCCGGTCAAGGAAGCCGGTCGCACCCTGTTCGTCGACAACTGTGCGGCCTGTCACGGCGTCAGCGCAACCGGCGGTCCGGGCTTCCCCAATCTCACCTCGAAATCGTGGCTGTGGGGCGGTGAACCGGACGCGATCGAGGAAACGATCAAGGTCGGTATAAACTCTACCAACGACGATACGCGCGTTTCGCAGATGATGGCGTTCGGGCGCGACGGCGTGCTTGCGCCGGACCAGATCTCCGATGTCGTGACTTACGTCCGCTCGCTGTCCGGAGCCGAGGGCGACGCTGCCAGGATCTCTGCCGGCAAGGAAGTCTTTGCCGCCAACTGCGTTGCCTGCCACGGCGATAATGCCAAGGGTAGCCATGACGCCGGCGCACCCGACCTGACGGATCATTTCTGGATCTATGGTGGCGACGTCAATTCCGTCTACACCAGCGTCTATTCCGGCCGGCAAGGTCATATGCCGCACTGGGGCGCGCGCCTCAGCCCGCTTCAGGTCAAGCTTCTGACCGTCTACGTTCATACCCTCGACGGAGCGCCGCAGTGACCTCGGCCAACGCCGCCATGCTCTCGCAAAATGTCCCGCAACGCCGGCGCAAGCTGGTAATATGGGGCATGCTCACAGCAGGCATAGTGTTGTTTGTCGCGGCAAACGTGCATCTGGTCTATGTTGCGGTCACGTCGCAGCCCGATTGCGTACCGCATGCCAAGGAAGTCGGTGTCGACGGCGCTCCCCTCAGGGCAGCGCGCTCGGCCTGTTGAAGCTGAAAGGATAAGGCATGGCCACCGCCGAACAGTCTGAGATCATCATCCCGCTGGCCGAACAGCGCCGTCGCCATCTTCCCGCAAGTGCGGCGTTTGGATGGCTCGGAGCCGGTTGGCGAGATCTGTGGCGGCAACCTGGACCGAGCCTCGTCTATGGCTTGGTCGTGTTTGCGATTTCCGTCGCAATGGTGTGGTGCCTGTTCGCGCTCGGGCTGGACTATATACTGTTCCCGGCGCTGGCAGGGTTCATGGTCGTCGGACCGCTGGTCGCCATCGGCCTTTACGAGAAAAGCCGCGCCATCGAAGACGGCGACCCGGTCAAGCTTGACAGCATGCTTTTCGTCGCCGCCAAATCCGGTGCGCAGGTGCTTTATACCGGTGCGATTCTGTGCCTGCTGATGCTGCTCTGGATGCGTGCGGCTGTTATCATCTACGCCCTGTTCTTCGGGGTCCGCCCGTTCCCGGGTCTTGATCATGTCGTCGGAATGCTCGCTACCACGCCGGAAGGCTGGGGCATGCTCGTCGTGGGCACCGCTGTCGGCGGCCTGTTCGCCGCCTTCTCCTTCGCCATCAGCGTGTTTGCCATCCCCATGCTGCTCGACCAGAAGCTCGATGCTTTCACCGCGATGGGCACCAGCATTTCCATGGTCTGGCGCAATCTGCCTGTAATGGTGGTGTGGGGCGTGATCGTGCTGTTCCTGTTCCTGCTTGCCGTCGTTACAGGCCTGGTCGGCCTGATCATCATCTTCCCGCTGCTCGGGCATGCCACCTGGCATGCCTACAAGGCGATCAGATGAGTTGCTGTGCGCCCGGCGTAGAGGCTGCCGCCGAAATCGGGCGTGATCCCTCGGCGGAGGAGCTTCGGCTGGCCAGCCGCGATCTGGGCGGCGGTCTTTTCCAGACCGATCTTTCGGTGCCTGCGGTCCATTGTGCGGCGTGCATCCGCACCGTCGAGCGCGGGCTCGGCAAATTGCCCGGCGTCGAGAGCGCTCGCGTCAACCTTTCCACCAAGCGCGTGGGCGTCAAATGGCGGGGTGACACGGCTCCGCGGATGATCCAGACACTGGCGGGACTCGGCTATCCTGCGCATCTTTACGAGGCAGAGCAGGACAAGGGCGATCCTGAACTTTCGCGCCTTATCCGCGCGGTCGGTGTCGCTGGCTTCTGCGCCATGAACATCATGCTGCTTTCGGTGTCGGTCTGGTCGGGCGCCGATGCTGAAACCCGGCAGGCGTTTCACTGGATTTCGGCTGCTCTGGCCTTTCCGGCGCTTGTCTATTCGGGACAGGTTTTCTTTCGCTCGGCCTGGAGCGCCCTGAAGGTTGGCCGTACCAACATGGACGTCCCGATCTCCATCGGCATTACGCTTGCTTATTCGCTCAGCCTCTACGACACCATCCATAATGGCACCCACGCCTATTTCGACGCCGCCACTACGCTGGTCTTCTTCCTGCTGATCGGGCGGACACTGGACCATGTCATGCGCGAGAAGGCGCGCGCCGCCGTGCGCGGCCTGGTACGGCTCAGTCCGCGCGGCGCGACCATATTGCGCGATGACGGCAGCCAGGATTATCTGCCGGGCAGCGAGATCGAGCCGGGCATGCGCATCCTGCTCGCTGCGGGCGACCGCATTCCGGTCGATGGTTTGGTCGTGGAGGGTTCATCGGAACTCGACTGCGCCATCGCCACCGGCGAGAGCGCGCCGCTTCATGTTGTTCCCGGCTCCGAATTGCGTGCCGGTACGCTCAATCTCACCGGGCCCCTGACGCTTGCGGCGACGGCCAAAGCCCAGGATTCCTTCCTGGCCGAAATGGTGCGGTTGATGGAAGCGGCCGAAGGCGGGCGTGCCCGCTACCGCCGTCTGGCCGACCGGGCCTCGCGGCTTTATTCGCCGGTTGTCCACGCAACCGCATTTCTGACGTTCCTCGGTTGGATGGCCGCGACCGGCGATTGGCATCAGTCCATCAGCATCGCCATTGCCGTGCTGATCATCACCTGTCCCTGTGCGCTCGGGTTGGCGGTGCCCATCGTGCAGGTGATCGCGGCACGGCGCCTGTTCGAAAACGGCATCATGGTGAAGGATGGCTCCGGCATCGAACGGCTGGCTGAAATCGACACAGCGGTTTTCGACAAGACCGGAACGCTGACGCTTGGCCGGGCACGGCTCGTCAATGCACAAGCTGACGACAAAGCGATGCTTGATATAGCGGCAGCGCTCGCAGCCCGGTCGCGCCATCCGCTGTCGCGCGCGATCGTATCCACCCTCGACAGCAACGAGGTGGTCCCGCTGTCGGACATCGTCGAGCGTCCCGGCCTTGGCATTGAAGCGCATGTGGGAGGCGACACTTATCGTCTCGGTCGCGCCGAATGGGCGTTGGCCAAAGGAGATGCCAGCCAAGGCACCGTGCTTGGGCGCAATGGCGCGCTTGCTGCCAGCTTCAGCTTTGAAGACGCGCTTCGTCCGGGGGCATCGGCCGCGCTTGCCGCCTTGCAGTTGCAGGGAGTGGGTGTGGCCATCCTGTCCGGCGACCAGCCGGCGACGGTTGCGACCGCTGCGCATCAACTCGGTGTCAAGGATTATGAAGGCGCGTTGCTGCCGGGTGCGAAGGTCGGCTCTCTTGCCAGGCTGGCCGAGCGCGGCAAACACGCTTTGATGGTGGGCGACGGCCTGAATGATGCCCCGGCGCTGGCCGCTGCGCATGTGTCGATGGCCCCGGCCACCGCCGCCGATATCGGGCGCAACGCTGCCGACTTCGTGTTCCTGCATGAAAGCCTCGCGGCGGTGCCGGCGGCGCTTGCGGTTGCCCGCGAGGCTGGCCAACTGGTAAGGCAGAATTTCGCGCTCGCCATCATCTACAATGCCATCGCCTTGCCCATCGCGATTGCCGGTTATGTGACGCCACTGATTGCTGCGCTTGCGATGTCGTTGTCATCGGTGCTTGTCGTGGCTAATGCCCTTCGTCTCAAAGCCGGCAAACTGGCGAAGCCTGCCGGCAAGGTCCGCCCGGTGCGTCTGTCGGCGGCTCAAACGATAGTGCCGGCTGAATGAGCAGCCTCGTCTTCCTCGTGCCCCTGGCGCTTATTCTTGGCGGCGCGGCGCTCGGCGGTTTTCTATGGTCGCTGCGCAGCGGCCAGTATGACGACCTTGACGGAGCGGCCGAACGCATCCTCCTCGATGATGACGAGGAAGACGAGAGATAGGGCTCTATTACTGGCGCTGTTCCGAAGCGAGTTCGAGCAGGTCGAGCGCTTCCTCGCCCACAATGTGTTGCTCGGCGTCTATCACCGCACGCCAGACGAAATTGCCGCGCCGCACCGGCAGGCGTTGCTGGCCTTCGTCGGGACCGATGCCCGCTTCAACTGTGCTCGTCACCAGGCCGAGGCGCATCATCCTTTGCAGTTCGGCGACGGTCAGGCGGAGTCTTTTTGCCAATAGAGCCGGATCGACAAAGAAATCGCCCTTGGCGTCACGTTCCAGTTTCATGCTTGATCTCCGGTCCAATGCGGTTTCCCAATCCGCTAATCCTGTCGATGTAGAATATCGGGTGCTTTCCGGCGCTGTTTGCCTTTTCGCAAATACATAGATTGCAGATATATGTTTTACATGGCCGATGAGGACAGTTCGAGCGGGAGACCCTTCGATGCGGGAGCGCGGCGGATGGGCAGGGTGGCAAGCTGCGGACGCGGCTGCGGGGGACCGCGCTGCTGCCGATCGTCTGGCCGTTCTCATCTCGCAAGGCTCGGGCAATATGCTGGCGCCTGCGGGTTGGGAAGTGCTTGCGCTTTGCGACCACCTCTGCGGCGACCTGCAATCTTCCCACTTCAGCCGCGCCAGAGGATCAATCGCCGAGGACACGCGATCATGATGGGGGCTGCGCTTTCGCGCTGGACGATGGCTTATTTTGCTGCCGCGCTGGCATGTCTGCTCGGTGCCCAGGTGATGATGGTCATGGGCCTCGGTTACCCTGCCGCAGCGGTGGAAGATCCGCAGACGCTTGTGCTCGTGCACATGATGACCATCGGCTGGCTCAGCCTGCTGATGTGCGGTGCCCTGTTCCAGTTCGTGCCGGTGCTGGTATCGCAGCCACTCGTCGGGGCGCGGCTGGTCTTGCCCGCGCTGGTCAGTCTTGTGGCTGGTCTTGCTTCGCTTCTTGCCGGCTTCCTGCAACTCTCCGGCGATCTGCAAACCGAGCTGCCTTTGTTGCCGATCGCCGGTATCCTTTTGCCGCTGGGCTTCGGCCTTGCCATCGTCGTTTTGGGACGCACACTTCTGCGCGGCCGGCCTCTACCGCTGCCTGCCCGCTTCGTCGCCGCGGGGCTGGCCTGTCTGGTCGCTACGGCTTCGATCGGGGTCCTGTTTGCTTTGCTGTTGTCGGGGTTCGATATGGCGGGTACCGACATCGACTGGGCCGGTGAGGTGCTACCGCTGCATGTGACCGCCGGTTTTGGCGGGTGGCTGACGATGACTGCCATCGGCGTCAGCTATCGGCTGCTGCCGATGTTCATGCTGTCGCCGGACAAGGAACGCGCTACGGGAAAGGCCGTGCTCTGGAGCAGTTGCGCCGCGCTCGCCCTGGTCCTCGTCGTGGTCCCTCTCGAGCGGATGTCAGGCGGCCCCGGCATTGCATGGCTTGGCGCCTGCCTTGCCATGCTCGTTGCCGTCGTTTTCTACGGCATCGACCTTGTCTTCTTCTATCGCCATCGCAAGCGACGCAATATCGAGTTGAACAGCCGTTCGGCGATCGGGGCTTTTGCTGCGCTCTACCTGTCGGTCGCCTTGCTTGTCGGACTGGTCGCCACCGGCACGCTTGGCCAGCACATTGCCGCTCTCGTCTATCTCGTCGCCTTCGGCTGGCTGAGCGGGCTTGGCTTGTCGCAACTCTACAAGATCGTTCCGTTCCTCACCTGGCTGGAATGTTATGGTCCGGTGATGGGCCGTAAGCCGACGCCGCGCGTTCAGGACCTTGTGGTGGAAAAGCGTGACGTGCCGTGGTTCGCCCTGTATTTTGCCGGCGTGCTCGCAGGTACGATGGCGCTTCTTGCAGGCATGCCGGATCTGTTCCGCCTTACGGCGCTGGCGACACTTTGCGCAACCGTGGCGCTGGTGGTCGAAATGGTGCTGGTGCGGCGCCTGTTCAACGTAGCCGTTGCCTCGCGTTTGCCCGAGGGCACGTCGAGGCCCCGGCTTTTTCTTTCATCCGCACGGTGAGACCGACTGGAGAACTTCTCATGAGCATGCCCTACTATGACCTCGATGTTCGGCCGATCCTGCGCGAAGGCGGTGAACCATTCAGCGTCATCATGCAGGCCGTGTCAGCGCTTGCTCCAGGACAGGGCCTTCGCCTCTTTGCCACTTTCAAGCCGCTGCCGTTGTTCCAGGTTCTCGGCGCGCGCGGTTTCGATGCTTCGGCGCGCGAGATCGGCAACGGCGAGTGGGAGGTGATCTTCACCCCGAGCGAAGCCACCGCAGCGCCTACTGCAAAGCCTCCTGTTGCTGCCTCTGCGTCCGATGATGCTTGGCCTGCTCCCGTCGATGAACTCGACAATCGCGATTTCGACCCGCCCGAGCCGATGGTGAAGACGCTCGAAGGCGTGGAGGCGCTGCAACCTGGCCAGACCATTGCCGCGCTGTTGCCGCGTGAGCCGGTCTTCCTGCTTGAGGAGCTTGAGGCGCGCGGCCATAGCTGGCGCGGCCAGATGCAGCCGGAAGGTCACTATCGGGTGGTGATCCGTGCCGGTAACCCTCGGCGGTAAAGATGGCAACGGACGAAGGAGACGAACCGCTGGCCGCCGATATTATCGAGGCGCTGCGTGTGGTGATCGACCCTGAACTTGGCGAGAATGTCGTCGATCTGGGCCTCATCTACGATGTTTCCGTCGCGGAGGGCGGGGTTGCGCAGATCGAAATGACCACCACGACCAAGGGTTGCCCGGCCACCGCCTATCTGAAGGAAGCGGTGGAAAGCGCCGCATGGTCGGTTGCCGGTGTGCACTTCGCCGAGGTCCGGCTTACATACGAGCCTGCCTGGATGCCGGAAATGATGAACGACAGCGCGCGACAGCGGCTGGGCCTCGCCTGATGGAAGAACGCATATGAACGACTACACCCGCAACAAAAGCATGATTGTCATTGACGGCGTGCCATTGCCAGACCTGCTCGACGAGCAGATGGTCCATGATGTCGTGCACGGTTTCTACGACCAGATCCGGCGCGACGAGTTGCTCGCGCCGGTCTTCAACAGCCGCATTTCCCCTGAAGAGTGGCCGCACCATCTCGCCAAGATGTGCGATTTCTGGTCTTCGGTCCTGCTTAGGACATATCGATATGACGGTCGGCCGCTGCCGCCGCATCTGGCTATTCCCGGCCTTGGCGAAGAGCATTTCCGGCGCTGGCTGACGCTGTTCCGCGAGACAGTTCATCGTATCTGTCCGCCCGAAGTCGCGGCCCTGTTCATGGACCGCGCATTGCGCATCGCCCACAGCTTCCGGCTCGCTGTTGCCTTCAGCCGGGGCGAGAGCACGGTCAACGTTCAGCCCATACGTGAAGAGAGCTTGTAAGATCGGCGGCGAACCTCCTGTACAGGAGGCGCTGCCTGGAGATGGACGATTATGCGGCTAACCGGATTTTCCGACTATGCGCTCAGGATGCTGATGTATGCCGCTTCTGTAGAAGGCAGGCTCATCACCATTGAGGAAACGGCGCGTGCCTTCCGCCTGCCGAAGACCCATCTCAACAAGGTCGCCAATGTCTTGACCCGTGGCGGTTTTCTTATCGGCATTCGCGGCCGTGCGGGCGGATTGATGCTGGCCCGCCGGCCGGAGACAATCCGCATCGGCGATGTCATGCGGCTGACCGAACCGGACTTTGCCCTTGTCGAATGCTTCTCCACCGGCAACCAGTGCGTCCTCACCAATTGCTGCAAGCTTTCGGGCGTGCTCAACGAGGCGCTGGCGTCATTCCACAGGACACTGGACAGCTACACGCTTGCCGACATCGTGCTGGCTCCGAAGGATTTTTATCCGGTCGGTCGCCCCGTCGGGAAATCCCGCTCCCTGGAGGCAGCGCGATAGCAACCGTCAAAAGGAGCGCCGAAAGCTAGCCTACTTGTCGGGTTGTCCTTCGGCCAGCAGAAGCAGCTTATGCGGCTGCACCACCGTCACCTTCTGGCGGCCGCTTTTCACCAGGCCCTTTTCTTCCCATGACGTCATCAGGCGGCTCACCGTATGCAGGGTTGTTCCGGTCATATCGGCAATATCCTGGCGCGAAAGCGGGAAATCGATCAGCAATCCGTCGTCTGTCTTCTTTCCTGTCTGCTGCACCAGCTTCAGCAATGCGTGGGCAACACGGCGGTCAACCTGTTCGGTGGACATTTCGATCACGCGCGCATGTGCATCCTGCAACCGTGTGCCCACGGCCTTGTAGGTATTGGCACCGAAACTTGGAAAGGCGGTGGCGAATTCGGACCACAACCGGCTTGGCCATGACAGGATCACGCAGTCGACGGCGGCGACGGCGGTTGCCGGATAGGTTGTGCGGCCGAGCGCGTGGGCTATGCCGAGGAGTTCCCCCGGGCTTATATAACGCACGATGACCTGCTGGCCGTCCGGAGTTGTCTTTACAACGCGAACATGCCCATCAAGCAGAAGAAAGAAAGCGCGCGCCTCGGCTTCCTGCTCGAAAATGGGTGTTTCCTTGACCACCCGCATCGAACGGGCTTGCCCGAGCATGGTGTCCAGTTCGGCAGCTTCCATACCCTGGAAGGGCGCCAGATCGGCGATCAATGTACGGTCGAGGCGGCTCAAGTCGCTCTTTCCTGTTGCAGTCAAATAGGCTTCTACGGGGCGCCTGCGTCAACCGGCACCACCATTTTTCGTGATTCCGGCTTTGTTTGCGTTCTCGCAACGTTTATCACTCCGCTGCGGCTTAGACACCATCTCAACGTCGCACACATTGAAAGGCAAGATCATGAGAAACAAGATCGCTATGGCGGTTGCAGTCGCCGCCCTGATGATGGCAGGCGCTGCCCAGGCTGCGGACCATCAGGTCCAGATGCTGAATAAGGGTGACAAGGGCGCTATGGTTTTCCAGCCTGATTTTATCCAGGCACAACCGGGTGACACCGTCACTTTCGTGCCGACCGACAAGGGCCATGATGCCGAGAGCATCAAGGGGATGATCCCCGACGGCGCCGAACCGTTCAAGGGCAAGATGAACGAGCAGATCACCGTTACGCTCGACAAGGAAGGCGTCTACGGTGTCAAGTGCACGCCGCACTACGGCATGGGCATGGTGGCTCTCGTCGTCGTCGGCAAGCCGGTCAATCTCGATGCGGCCAAGGACGTCAAGCAGACGGGCAAGGCAAAGAAAGTGTTTGAAGCCCTGCTGGCTGAAGTTCCTGCTAACTAAAACCGGCGTTGGCGCGGTGCGCGGTCGTTGGGTCGCGCACTTCAGAACTGCATTGGAGCATCCCCGGATCGCACGCCGGTTGTGAGCGCTCCACCGGCAAGGCAAAATCCGGGGGGAATTTGCCTTGCCGTTTATTGAAATGAACGACATGGCAATTCCTCGCACCAGACCCGGCAACTATCCGGCGATCCTCTCCTACGGCTTTCGCCCCTTCTTCCTTCTCGGTGCGCTGCATGCCGGCGCCTCGATCGTCTTCTGGCTGCCACTGTTTTACGGCGCCGTTGAAATCGCCAGCGCATTCGCCCCGGTCGACTGGCACATCCACGAGATGCTGTTCGGCTACCTCGCGGCTATCGTCACCGGCTTCCTTCTGACGGCAATTCCTAACTGGACCGGCCGCCTACCCGTGCAGGGCCTGCCGCTTCTGGGGCTGGTGGTTCTGTGGCTGGCTGGTCGGGTTGCGGTCGCTTTCTCAGCCGAGATCGGGTGGGCAGCTGCGGCGGTCATCGACTGCGCTTTCCTGCTGGCGGTCGCCGCGTCTGCGGCAATCGAGATCATCGCCGGTCGAAACTGGCGCAACCTGAAGGTGGTGGTCCCCGTCAGCGTGCTTTTCCTTGCCAATCTGGCTTTTCATCTGGAAGCGCACTTCGAAGGGATTTCCGATGTCTCGCGCCGCCTTGGCATTGCTGCGGCCATCATCCTCATCACCATCATAGGCGGTCGCATCATCCCCAGCTTCACGCGCAACTGGCTGGTGCGTGAAAATCCGGGACGCCTGCCGGTTCCGTTCAACAAGCTTGATGCAGCCATCATCATTTTTTCGGTGCTGGCGCTGGCGGCATGGACCTTTGCGCCCGGATCGATACTGACCGGCTGGATGATGATTGTAGCTTCCGCTCTTAATCTTCTGCGTCTCGCCCGCTGGGCCGGCGAGCGCACCTTGCGCGATCCGCTCGTAACCGTGTTGCACGTCGCCTATCTGTTCATACCTGCGGGGTTCCTGCTTGCAGGGCTTCCGGCGCTTCTGCCGGATAGCGTTCCGCCCGTGGCCGGCCTGCACGCATTCGGGGTCGGAGCGGTCGGCTCCATGACGCTCGCGGTCATGACGCGCGCCACGCTTGGACACACGGGACGCGAATTGCGCGCCAGCGGCGGCACAAGAGCCATCTATGTGTTTGTCGGACTCGCCGCTTTGGTTCGCATTGCAGCTGCATTCGTGCCCGATATGACCATGCTGCTCGACATGTCAGCTGGGCTGTGGGCAGCCGCGTTCCTCGGTTATGCTGCCATTTTCGGCGGCATGCTGGTCAAGCCGAAACTGCGCGCACACTAGAGCGTTTCAAGAGCCTCACGGCTCGTGCAGGCTTTCGTCCAGTCCGCGCAGCAGCGGATAGAGGAAATAGGAGATGATGGTGCGCTGGCCGGTCTTGATTTCTGCCTGCACCGTCATTCCGGGAATCAGCCGGAACCCTTGCGGCAGATTGCGCAAGTTCATGTCGCCGAGCGCCACCCGAACCTTGTAGAAGGGTGCTGTGTTTTGCTGATGCTGTTCGCCTTGCTGGCCCGGCGCGAAGGCATCCTGGCTGATGTTGCGCACCTTGCCGTCGGCCGTTCCGTGTTTCTGAAACGGGAAGGCGTCGAACTTGACCCTTGCGGTGTCATCGCTGGCGATCTGGCCGATGTCCTTGGACGCAACCGCAACTTCCGCCTCAAGTGGCACATCAAGCGGCACCAGCGTGAACAAGGGCTCCGCATCACGCACCACGGATCCGATGGAGCGCTGGGCAATGTCCAGAACGGCGGCATCGGCGGGTGCGGTCAGCACGGCCATCTGCTGGCGCAGTTCGGCCTTCTTCAGCTCTTCCGAGGCAGCGCCCCGATTGTCGCGCAACTCGACCAGGTTCTCCATTGAAGCGCGGCGGAAATCCTCCATGAATGCCTGCCGTTCCGCCTTGGCCTGTTCGAGGGTCTGTGCCGTCTCCAACTGATTGCCGCGAATACGGCCGATGCCGGCCTCGAGGTCGAGGCTGACGTCGCGTCCCTGCAGATAGCTCAGGCGCGAGCCTGTGCCCTGGTCGAAAAGGGTTTCGCGCATCTGGTCGATTTCATGCAGACCGGCCAGCCGCTTGACCAGCACGGCTTCCTCGCTGCGGCTCGCGGCAAGGGTCGCTTCCGCATGCGCGATCTGCGTGTCGTAGTCGCGCAGCTTGGCATCGTAAAAGGCCTTGCGCTGGCTGAACAATTGCGCCTGCAGCAACTGGTCGGCGCGCGCGCCCTGCGGCACCGTATAGGTCTTTCCCGCAAGTTCTGCCTCGATGCGTTCGATCTGGGAATCGAAGCCCTGGATCTTGCCCAGCAACTGGCTGCTGTCAGCCGTGGCAAAGGTCGGGTCCAGCGTCGCCAGGGTCTGCCCGGCGTGCACGGTGTCGCCGACTTTCACATCGATCGTGCGGATCACTGAGGTTTCCAGCGGTTGCACCACCAGCATCGGCCGCGTCGTGATGAGCTTGCCGGGGGCGACGACGATCTCGTCAATGCTCGATAGCGAGGCCCAGGTGATGGCGCATGCAACGAAAAACAGGATGCCGTAGAGCGTCATGCGCGCCAGTCGGGGCGGCGGCCTCTGCTCAAGCTCGACGGCGTCGGGCTGGAACTCGAGTATTGCCGGTACCGGCGGTGCCTGCACTATGCGCAAGACAGGTGGCTCCACCGGAGCAGGAACGGGCGCGGTGTCGGTCTTGGCGAGGGAAAGCTTGGCGCGGGCGGCTTTCATACTGCAAGCCTCGTCTGCTGGTTCCATAGATGCCGATACGTCGTGCAGCGCGACAGCAACTGGTCATGGCCGCCAATATCGGCGAGCTTGCCCCGGTCGATGACCAGGATGGCGTCGGCGTCGGCAAGCGTGGACAGCCGGTGCGAAACGATGATCACCGTGCGGCCCTCGGCGATCTTGCGGATGCTCTGGCGAACGATCATCTCGCTTTCCGGATCAAGCGCGCTGGTCGCCTCGTCGAAGATCAGGATGCGCGGATCGTTGACCAGCGAGCGCGCGATCGAGAGGCGCTGCTTCTGGCCGCCGGACAGGTTTTCGGCGTTTTCCTCGATCATCGTGTCGTAGCCGCGTGGCAATTGCTCGATGAACTCTTCAGCACCCGCCAGCCGCGCTGCCTCGACGACCTGTTCAAATGTCGCGTCTGGCCTCGCTGCCGCGATATTCTCGCGAACTGTGCCGCGAAAGAGGAAATTGTCCTGCAGCACTACGCCGACATTCTTGCGCAAATGGACGAGGTCGATTTCGCGCACATCATGCCCGCCGATGCGGATGATGCCTTGCTGGATCGGATAGAGCCCCTGCAACAGCCGCGTCACCGTGGTCTTGCCCGAACCGCTGCGGCCGACGACGCCGAATACGCTGCCGGCGTTGATGGCGAACGAGACATTGTCCAGCGCCAGCGGCATGTCGGCGCGATAGCGGAAGGACACATTCTGGAACTCGATGGCGCCGGAAACATCCGGCCGCAAGCCCTCGGTGCGCCCGCTGCGCTCCACCCGCTGGTTCATTACTTCACCCAGCATGCGGACCGAAAGCGCAACTTCCTGATATTCATGCACCATCGTCACGATCTGGACGAGCGGTCCGGAAACGCGGCCGGCCAGCATGTTGAAGGCAACGAGCGCGCCGATGGTCATGTTGCCGTCGAATACGGCCAGCGCGCCGAAGCCGACGATGGAAACGCTCATCAGCTTTTCCATGAAGCCGGTGACGGACTGGGCAACCGTGGAAATCTTCTCGACATCGAAGCGCGTGGTCACGGTTTGTGCGGACCGGTCGTCCCAAACCCGCCGTTGCAGCGGTTCCATGGCGAGCGATTTCACCGTGCGCATGCCGTGAACGGTCTCGACCAGCATGCCTTGGCGAATGCCCTCGGCTTCGTAAAGCGCGTTCAGCCGCCGTTTGAAGGGGCCGACCATCAGCGCCACCACGATGGCGATGGCGGCGCTGAACAGAAGCACCATGGTCGCGAGCTTGGCGCTGTAGAGGAACAGCACCGGCACGAAAACCAGCAGCGACAGCGCATCGAGCATGGTCAGGAACAGCCGCCCGGTCATGAATTCGCGAATGCGGCCCGCCTGCTGCATATGCTTGACCAGAACGCCCGCCGAACCCTGTTCGAAGAAGGTGATTGGCAGGTCGAGCAGGTGCTTGAAGGTCCGCGTCGCCACCCTGATGTCGATGCGGTTGGTGGCGAAGATCAGCAGATAGCGGCGCAGGAAAACGAAGGTCGCGTCGAACAGAAGCGCCACGCACACGCCGATGCTCAAAACGTAGAGCGTCGAATAGCTCTCGTGGACGAGCACCTTGTCGATGACGAGCTGGAAAAAGATCGGTGTTGCCAGGCCGATGGCGTAAAGAAAGATGACCGCAATGGCGACGTCGACGAACAGCCTGCGCTGCTTGACGATTTCCGGCAGGAACCAGCGGAAGCTGAAGGGCTGGTCCGGGTCGCTCAGCGCATAGGTGCGCTTGGCAAGCAGAAGCTCGCCGCCCCACCTCGCGCAGAACTGGTCGAGTGGCACCGCAAGCAGTTCCGGCCGCGCAGCCAACGGATCGAATATCTGCACGATCTCTTCGCCGGCTTCGGTGCGCGCGGTGCCGATGACCGAGACCCAGTTGTCGTTGTCGAGGCGCGCAAGTGCGGGATAGGCCTTGCCAAGCTTCATCAGGCCGGACCGGCCGACCTTGGCAAATTTTGCGCGCAGGCCGGCTTCGCGGGCCATGCGCAGGATCAGGGTTGGGGATGCCGGCTCACTGCCGACGGCATATATCGCTGCCAGCCTCTCGGGGCTGCCGTCCAGCCCGTGGTGCCGCAACAAGCCGGCTAGGCAATACAGACCTGTCTGCGGCATCGAATCCATGGCCGGAAGCCCCCGCGACGATCAGGTTTCGATCAGCTGAAGTTGGGCGAGCCGTTCACTCCACGGCCGTGCTTCTCGGGCTCTGTGGGCGCAATGGGCGTCTTCTTGACGGCGCCGGCATCGATCAGGCCTTGCAGTACTTTTTGCATCAACTCGACGCTGTTGGCGAAGGCCTCGACCGGCATGATGACGCGCTGACGGAACACCGGCTTGGGCGAATTGGTATGATCGCGCTCGCTGGGCGACAGGCTGACCAGGTCGATGCGCACGATCGTGCCGCTTACAGTGACCTCGCCGATACCGTCGGCGTACAATTCCTGATGCATTGCGTGTCCTTCCTCTGGGCCGGATGTTCGACTGTGCTTGTCGCGTAGTTGAATATACTACGCGGCAAGCTGTCCGTTGAACATTACATCGACCCAGTAGTTGGACGCATTCCATGTGCTGGTCGGGAACGCAGAGCTACTTCCATAGGCGTAGACCCCGGCATTCGCGGGTGCAGTAAGAGACCCATTTGTGACAGGGGCGGTGAAGTAGTTGTTGTTGGCGGAGTAGAAGCCGTTGGTATGGTACGACACCACATAGGTCTGGCCTGCCGATATCTGGATCGGCGTATTGAAGGTCGCCGATTGCCAACCGCTCGCCGTCTCGTTGGTGAACGTCAGCGTTCCCATCAGGCTGCCGGTCGAGGTCCACAGGCTGCCGGTGTGCGTGCCGGTGTTCTGCGGTCCCTTGTAGAACTTGATGCCGGTGATGGTGCCTGCCGTCGAGGCTGTAAACTTCATGCCAAGCTCGACCGAATTCGGGTCGTTGTCGGCAATGATGGCCGGCGTTGAGTTCGATGCAAACAGGCTCTGCGTGGCAGGCGGCGGCGTTGTGACGTTGAGGGATACGGTTG
>CAZROU010000023.1:62867-67562 GCA_964601795.1 uncultured Mesorhizobium sp.
CGCCCAGGTTCAACTGCACACGGTCCGGATCGTTCAGGTTCGCAGGCGTGTCTGTTGCGGAGAAAATAGTCTGGTTAACGGCTAGGTCCGTCACCGTCATGTTGACGATTGCCGAACCTACGCCACCCCTGCCATCCGAAATCGAATAGCCGAAGCTGGCGGCGCCGGTGTAGCCGGCGGTGGGCGTGAAGGTGATGGTGTTGTTCTGGGCGTTGAAGACCACAGTGCCGTGGGCTGCCGCGCCAGCGCCGGTCAGCGAAAGGATATCGCCATTAGGATCGGTGTCGTTGGCCAGAAGTTGGGCCGCGGTGAAGGTGAAGGACGTGTCCCGTGAGATCTGGAACCCATTGTCGTTCACGCCGACAGGCGGCGCGTTGACGCTGTTGGTCGGGCTGAAGATCACGTCGACGAAGTAATTGACGCCATTGGAAGCAGTGGTTGGGAAAGCCGTACTGTCGGCGTAGGTGTAGTAGCCGTTTCCGGCGGGCGCGGTGAGCGGCCCGTTGGTCTTTGCGGTCGTGAAGTAGTTTTCCGTGTCGGCATAATGGCCGCTGGAAAGGTAGCTCACCATGTAGGTAGTACCTGCCGAAATCTGCACGGGGTTGCTGAAGATCACCGTTTGCCAGCCGCTGGCAGTCTCGTTGGTGAATGTCGCGGTGGCGAGCTTGGTGCCGGTGCTGGACCACAGGGTTCCGACGTGGGTGCCGCCGTCGCCGAGGCCCTTGTAGAACTTCATGCCGATGATCGTGCCGGACTGGGACGAGCTGAACCTCATGCCGACATTGACGAACCGGTTGTCCCGGTCGGAGAGAATGGCAGGCACTTCCGATGGCGAAAACAGGCTGGTCAATTGCGCCGGCGTGACCGTGATGTTGACGCCGGCTCCGGGCGTTTCGAGGTTGACGCTGTCGTCGACCGCGCGCGTCTTGATGTTGTAGGTGCCGCCGGCAAGCGGCGTGAACGTGTAGCTCCAATTCTCGAGGCCGCTTGCACGGCGCCAGGTGGTGCCGCCATCCGTAGACACTTCGACCACGGCCACCAGGCCGCCGCCGCTGTCGGTTGCCGTGCCGCTGATGACAACAGGTTGTCCCGCGGTGTAGCTGCCGCTCGGTGTCGGCGACGTCACCACGCTGACCGGTGCGGTATGGTCGGCGGTCTTCGAGGCCGCCACAAGGCTCGCCATCAAGGTGGTTGGCTGGACGCCCATTTCGGCGAACAGGTTGACCATCGCTTGCTGGACGTTCGGGTCGGTCGGCGTTGCCTCGTTGTCGTGGTGGGAATCGAGACCCCACGACCAGTAGACCGTGCCTGCGCCGAAGACGAGGGCGCCGCTCGGCGCGCGATACATGGTCAAGGCGTGGGTGGCGGTGCCCGGACCCGTCGTGTTGCCGTAGTCGAGCAGAAGCGTGTTCACGTCAACCGTCGTCGACGACAGGTTGATCAGGCCAGCCGGCCGCGCGCCGTTGTCGAGGTCGGAATCCCACTCATAGCCAAGAAGGTTCTTCTGCAGCGAGTAGACCTGTCCGGGCTGGAGATCGGCCACCGCCGTATTGCTCCAGAAGCGGAAATTGGACATGTCGTATGGAATGGTGATGGTGTCGAGACGGTAGGAATCGACGGTGAAGATGGTTCCCGTCAACCCGTTCTCCGGCTGTCCGGCCCCGAGTTCGGGATCGCGCCATGTCGACGTGGTGTTGCCCGGATCGGTATCCGTGTTGTCCCAGCGTTCCTTGTAGGACACCATCGTCTTGTAGGGCGTACCAGTGCCGTCGATGCTCGATTCCCAACGCACCTGCCAATAGACTTCGTTGCCGCTCAGGAAGGCGAGGTTGACGCCGGCGTCGCGCGCGGCCTCTACGTTGTCGCGCTGCTGCGCCGACCAGTACTCGTCGTGGCCGACAGACATGAAGATCTGGCTGTTCAACAGTTGCGAGCCGGCACGGTCGGTGTCGATGCCGGTGATGTAGTTGACGTCGTAGCCGTTCTGCTCGAGCCAGCGGATCGTCGGATATTCGACGGAGAAGATGAAGTCCTGCGGGCCAGCCGAGAAGCCGCCGTCACGCGTGATGATCGGGCGGTTGTAGCTGACGGCGCTCGCGCGTCCGGCGTGGCCGGCCGCATCGATACCGCCATAGAGATTGTAGCCGCCCCACCAGTTATAGGCCTGCCAGGTCGTGTCCGAAGTCTGGAAAGTGATGTCGCTCGCCGCTTCGTCGTCGCGCACGATGAAGGGGATCATGTTGGACCCGCGCGAACCGTCGAGACGGGTCAGCTTGGCGATATAGACGCCCGATACCGCATCCGCCGGAATATCCCAGGATGCAGAGACCGACCAGTTGCCGGCGTCGACCAGCTTGCGGACCGGGTCGAACAGCGGATCGGGCTGGACCTGCGCGCTGGTCAGCGTCTTGTTGATGGTGGTGACCTTGCGGGCGCCGTCGCCGCCATAGTAGCCCAGACGGTAGATATCGATGCGATAGTTGGTCGAGTCGGTGTCGATCTTGAAGTCGACCCGTTGGCCGTGATTGAGCGAAAACTGGACGGAGAAGCCTTCGATCGACGAATCGGCGGCGTCGATCAACCACTCGCTTTCCGGCGAGCCTTGCTTCTGGTTTTCCAGCACGATCGCGTTGGCTGGGCCGCTCAGCGCGGCGACGCCGGCGCCGGAACCGCTGGACGCGGATATGTCCAGATATTGCGGGTCGAGCGGCGAAAGACCGCCGCCGACCGGCGGCGCGTAGGTCGTGTCGTAATATTGCAGGATACGAGGCGCATAACCCGTCGGCTGGCCGTTCGATGCGGTCGGACCGCCAATGCGGATCGAGCATATCGTGCAGGCGCGCCCCGTGCAGGATCCGCATGCCATCGCGGCACCCGCCGCGCGCCAGTCCGCATTCCAGCCGGAAACCGTGGCGACGGGCGCACTGTCGAGTACCGTGGCGGGCGCTGCGTCGGGCGCTGCGCCGGCGCTTTGCGATGACTGTGAACTTCCTGTCGTTGCCGATGCTTGCGGGAGCGTCGGCTGGGGCGGTGCGTAGTCGGTCGGCGTCGATGGCGGCGCGCTTGCGCCAGCCGGTCCGGTGGCAGTCGGAGCCGATACGCCTGTTAAAGCCGGCGAAGGCGTCGGTGTCAGCAATGTCGAGACCAGATTCTGCGCAGCTGCAGCCAATTGCTGAAGATTACCGTAGCGTGCCGGGAAGTCCGGTGCGTGCTCCGGCGCATGGCCATCCCTGCCGCTGTTCGTGGCCAGGACGGAACCGAGGAAGGCGGATGCCGCGGTGACTATTTCAGGCGATTCGACCTTGGCCTGCCGCTGTGCTGTGCGCGAAACCTTGACCTGGCGTTTTCCGGAAGCCCGCGGCGTGCTGGTTTCGGCCAGCACCGTCGTTGCGGTGGCGCTGTCCAGCGCGGCCATCTCCTTGGCGGAAGCAGGGGTGTTCTCGGAAACCGCGGCCGCAGCTTTCTTGGCCTTGCGCTGCAAAGCCGGCTTTTGCCCGTTGCCAGAGGAAGACGCATTGCCGCGATGCCCGCCAAATGCGAGGTTTTCGACCGCCGGAAAATTTCCGGATCCTGCGGAGCCGTCCGTCAACGGCGATCTTTCACGTTTGTCGTCGAGCATTTTCATCGTCAGGAGCCCGGGCTTTAGCAATGTCGCATTGCACGATTGAACGCCTATGTTCGCTCGCGCGCACCCGCTTTGACTATTGGCTTCTTCGGGTGAATAGAGGTCCCACCAACGATCTAGTCCTGTCCCGATGAATTAGATCGCGGACGCGTCGCCGGTCTGTCGGTTTGAGGCACACCAGCGGCCGAAAGCCGACCGCGGGTGTTTTCTAAAGTTGCCGCAATTTCTCGATGTGGCCGGCAAGTTGCGTGGGATCGCCGGAGATGCGCACGGTCTTCAACCGCGCGGCGTGGCCGGCTACGGTCGCCACGGCAGAAACGGGGACACCGAATGCCTTGGCGACCAGCCGCTCGAGCGCTGCGTTGGCCGCGCCCTTTTCGGGGACTGCGCGAACCCTGACCTTCGCGTGGCTGCGACCGTCGGAGGTCGTTTCAATTCCATCGATGCTGTCGACGGCCGATTTCGGCGTCAGGCGCACATGGAGGTGGATGCCATCGTCGCGAAGCCGGAAAGGTTGGCTCATGGCCGAAGCGAACGCGCCCGCCGTTGGCTCAGACGACCAGCGGCAGGACTGTCGTCAGCAGGAATTGCCGGACGAAGAACAGCAGAAGCAGAAGAATGATGGGCGAGATGTCGATGCCGCCGAGGTCCGGCATGAAACGGCGGATCGGCCGCAGGGCTGGCTCGGTCAGCTTGAACAGCATGTTGCCGATGGTGCCGACGAACTGATTGCGCGGGTTGACCACGTTAAAGGCATAGAGCCACGAGAAGATGGCCGAGGCGATGATGATCCACCAATAGAGATCAAGCGCCAGAACGAGGGTCTGAATCAGGGCGATCATGCCGTTCTCCAATTGTTGCCGACATGTAGCCATTGCCGGCAAATCGGGCAAGTGCCCGCCTTCGCGCCGACGAAACCAAGGATCGCCGATGTGGCCAATTGCTTGCTTGACACTTTATGGCGCCGCCTCATAAATGCGCCATCCGTTGGACGGGGCTGTAGCTCAGCTGGGAGAGCGCGTCGTTCGCAATGACGAGGTCAGGGGTTCGATCCCCCTCAGCTCCACCAA
>CAZROU010000024.1:0-65813 GCA_964601795.1 uncultured Mesorhizobium sp.
CCTCTCAGATGAGGTCAGTTCTTTGACAATGGCCAGACGCGAAAGCGGGCGTGGCAATGAATAAACGTACCATGCTACTTCAAGGCCAGCGCCATGCCGGAAGCAGTCTGTGCCGCAGCCTTCACCAACCCGGCAGCAAGGGCGGCCCCTACCCCCTCGCCATGACTGACGCCGAGGTCCAACAGAGGTTTCATACCTAGCAGTTCGGTAGCGCGTCGATGTGCCGGCTCCGGCGACAGGCTGGCCAACAGGCAATGATCGAGCGAAGCGGGATTGGCCTTGTAAAGCACGGCGGCAGCCGCGGTAGCGGCAAAGCCGTCGATCAGGACTGGAATGCGCTGGGTACGCGCGGCAAGGATCGCGCCAACAATTGCCGCGAATTCGCGGCCACCCACCCGCGCAAGCGCTTCGAGCGGGTCCTTCAGATGGGAACCATGAAATGCCAGGGCGGCATCGACGGCTTCGGCCTTGCGCGCCATCATGGCCTCATCCGCGCCCGATCCGGGGCCTACCCAATCAGCCCCTTTGCCGCCGAATAGAGCCGCGAATAAGGCAGCCGCAACGGTGGAGTTGCCCACGCCGAGATCGCCAAGACACAACAGATCGGAGCCGCCCGCGATGGCTTCCATGCCGAATGCCACGGTGGCAACGCAGCCGCGCTCGTCCAGCGCTGCTTCCGTCGCGATGTCGCCCGTCGGAATATGCAAGGCGAGGTCGAATGCCTTGAGGCCAAGATCGAAGGTGAGACAAACCTGATTGATGGCAGCGCCGCCAGCCGCGCACATTTCAACCGCGCTGGCCGTCGCGCTGACAGGGCGGGGCGAGACATTGTGGCGCGTAACGCCGTGATTGCCGGCAAATATCGCAACCAGCGGGCGATTGACTGAAGTGCGGGCACGGCCGGTCCAGGCTGCGAGCCACGCCGCAATGTCCTCGATGCGCCCCAATGAGCCTTCAGGCTTGTCCGCTTTGGCGAAAACCTCCCGCACCGTCGCTTCGGCGTTGCCGTCGGCGGCAGGCAGCGTGGCGAGGAGGTTGCGGAAATCGTCGAAAGGCAATGCGCTGGTCATGGGGTGTCCCTGGGTTTGCCAGCGGCATAAACCCCGTGAATTCCGGAGACAATGAAGAATGGCGCGAAAACGGCGACATGCGACGAAATAGGAAGGTCTTGCATCGTCCCTTCCGTTGCACCATGTGGAGAAGAGTTCTGGACACAATCATGACTGCAATTGAATCGCCCTGCATTCTGGTCTGCTCGATAGACATAAAGACCGGATATTGCTTCGGCTGCGGGCGCACGCGCGATGAAATATCCGGCTGGATCAGCATGGCCCCCGAGACTCGGCGCGAGATCATGGGCGAGTTGCCGGCGAGGCTGGAAACGGTGGAGCGCAAGCCGCGCCGCGAAACCCGGCGCTCGCGCATGGCGCGCGAACGCAGCGAAACATCCTGAGCGACATGAATCGCGGCCTCTGGATCATCCTCGGCATCATTGGCGTGGCGCTCGCCATGCTCATTTTCAACCATTCCTCTGGCAGCACGCTGGGGTTCGCCAATGACGATTTCGGCCAGTTGATCTGGCTCGGCGTACTGGGTGCGGTGATCGGCGCGGGATTGTTGCGGTCGGGCCGCCGTTTCGGCGAGATGTTTGGAACGCTGGGCCTCTGGGCCGTGATCGTGCTCGGGCTGATCGCCGGCTATCAATATCGCTATGAACTGCAGGATTTCGCCAACCGCGTCACCGCCGGCCTTATTCCGGGCAGCCCGCTGATGCTCAGCGTCGAGAACGGCCGCGCAGCCGTCACCTTGGACAAGGCGCGCAGCGGCCATTTCGAAACGCTGATGACGGTCAACGGCAAGCAGATCCGTGCCGTCGTCGACACCGGCGCGACATCAACGGTGCTGACTGCGGAAGACGCCCGGATTGCCGGCTACGATCCGGAGACGCTTCGCTATACCGTGCAGGTCTCTACCGCCAACGGCACGGCGAGTGCCTCGGCGGTGCGCGCCGAGGAGATCGCAATCGGCAACATCGTGCGCCGCGACATGCCGGTGCTGGTCGCCGCGCCCGGCGCGCTGCAGCAGAGCCTGCTCGGCATGAACTTCATCGGCTCGCTGTCGGGTTTCGATGTGCGCGGCGACCGGATGACGCTCAGGGACTGATGCTCAGCTTGCCGGTCCCGGAAAAGGTGCGTCGATCCTTCCCGATAGCCAATAGGCTACAAGACCGACCCATTCGCGAATTGCCAGTGTCATGTTTTGCAGCGAATCTGCGGTGTTGTCGGTAAAGAAGCCTACGCCCTCCTTGCCCGAGGTACGATAGTCCACCGGCCAGGGAATCACGTCAAAGCCGGCCTTCTCGAACAGAGCGATCGAGCGCGGCATATGGAAAGCGGAAGTAACGAGCAACCATCTCTCGCCGGACTTCGGCGCCACCAGTTCCTTGGTGAAGAGCGCGTTCTCGTAGGTGTCGCGGGATTTGCCCTCGAGGATCAAACGCTCCGGGGCAACGCCCAATGCCGTCAACAGCCGCGATGCGGTGGTGGCGTCTTCCTCGCCATCCAGCAACACCGAACCGAGGCCACCGGATATGACAATCTTCGCATCAGGATAGCGCCGCGCCAGCACTGCCGCCTCGACGAAGCGATCGCCGGCCTTGTTCAACTCATAGCCACCACGGGCCAGATTGATCGCACCTTCGAAACCGCCACCAAGTACGACGATGCCGTCGATTGCGGCAGGCGGCTGCGGACGCTGGAAACGCTCCTCCAGTGGGTTCAGCATCAGCGCCCCCGCCGACGTCCAGGCGGATATCGCCAGGATGAGAAGGACCAGTGTGGAGCCAGCTACCGAAAGCCGCCTCCAACCAATGAAGGCGGCCAAGAGCGCGGCCAGCAAGAGGATGATGGCAAGGTTGAGCGGTTGCGCGACGGCCCAGAAGAATTTGGAGAGGTAGAAGAACATGCCCCAACCTCACCCGATCAAGAAACTCACCACCACTTCTGGGGTTGGAAGGTTCCCGCCGCCTGTTCGATGACATGCGCGGTCTGGAACAAGGTTTCTTCCTCGAACGGCCGTCCAATGAGTTGCAAGCCAAGCGGCAAGCCGTTGGGATCGAGACCGGCCGGAACGGAAATGCCCGGAAGGCCGGCCATGTTCACGGTGACGGTGAAGATGTCGTTGAGGTACATCTTGACCGGATCGGAGGCCATATCCTCATCCGCGATGCCGAAGGCGGCAGATGGCGTCGCCGGGGTCAGGATGACATCGACACCGGCCGCGAACACATTCTCGAAATCGCGCTTGATGAGGGTGCGCACCTTTTGCGCCCGCAGGTAGTAGGCGTCGTAATAGCCGGCCGACAGCACATAAGTGCCGATCATGATGCGGCGCTTGACCTCGTTGCCGAAGCCCGCTGCGCGCGTCTTCTCGTACATGTCGACGATATCCTTGCCCGGCACGCGCAGACCGTAGCGGACGCCGTCATAGCGCGCGAGGTTGGACGAAGCCTCGGCGGGCGCCACGATGTAGTAGGCGGGCAAGGCATATTTGGTGTGCGGCAGTGAGATATCGACGATCTCGGCCCCGGCCTCCTTCAGCCAGGCAATGCCCTTCTGCCACAGCGCCTCGATTTCCTCCGGCATGCCGTCGACGCGGTATTCCTTCGGAATGCCGACCTTCATGCCCTTGATCGAACGTCCGATTGCCGCTTCGTAATCCGGAACCGGCCTGTCGACGGAGGTCGTGTCCTTGGCATCGACGGACGCCATCGATTTCAGCAGGATCGCAGCATCGCGCACGTCGCGGGCAATCGGCCCGGCCTGATCGAGCGAGGAAGCGAAAGCGGCGATGCCCCAGCGTGAGCAGCGGCCGTAGGTCGGCTTGATGCCGACCGTGCCGGTGAAAGCGGCAGGCTGGCGGATCGATCCGCCGGTATCGGTTGCAGTGGCGCCAGCACAGAGGAAAGCGGAAACGGCGGCAGCCGAACCGCCCGAAGACCCACCCGGCACGAGTTGGGCATTGTCCAGCGCTCTTTCGGTCTTGATGCCGCTGGGAGACGTGAACCCGCCATCGCCCTGATGCGTGGTCGGCGTCACAGATTTTTCGACACGCGAACGCCGCCAAGGATTGATGACTGGCCCGTAATAGGACGTCTCGTTGGACGAGCCCATGGCGAACTCATCCATGTTGAGCTTGCCGAGCATGACGGCACCGTCAGCCCATAGGTTGGCGCTGACGGTCGATTCATAACGCGGCTTGAAGCCGTCGAGAACATGGCTGCACGCTTGGGTATGGATGCCCTCGGTGGCAAAGAGGTCCTTGATGCCAAGCGGTATGCCTTCAAGAGCACCGCCCTCACCCTTGCCTAGCCGCGCATCCGAGGCCTTGGCCATGTCGCGAGCCTTGTCGTGCGTCACGGTGATATAGGCGTTGAGGACCGGATTGGCCTGGTCGATTGCCGCGAGGTAGGCGTCGGTGATTTCCGCAGCCTTGATCTCCTTGCCGCGCAGCTTTTCTCGGGCCTCGGCTATCGTCAGTCTGGTCAGATCGGTCATCGGGAGAGCTTCTTTTCGTAAAATCGGGAATGGCCGGAATCGGGGTAGTCGAGCACCGCACCACATTTCTCGAAGCCGCCGCGCTCATAGACGCGGTAGGCGGGTTCAAAGCCGGTCGCCTCGCCGGTTTCGAGCACGAGACGGCCAATGCCTTTCTCGCGCGCCAGCGTCTCGATGCGTTGCAGGAGAAGCGAGCCAACACGCTGGCCGCGCACTTCCGGCAATGTGAACATGCGCTTCACTTCGCCCAGGCCGGCACCGTGGTCTTTCAGCGCGCCCATGCCGGTGGCGCGACCTGATTGGTCACGCGCGACGAACAGCGTCACCGACGGCTCGGCCATCTGCTCGACCGTCAATTGAAACTGATACTCGCGGGGCGTCAGCGGAATAAGATAGGCATTCAACGCCGCGACAAGCGCGCGAACGTCGTCCTGCAAAGGCGTCTCGACGGTGATCTCGACTGCCAAGGCCTACTCCACCACCTTCGGCACGAGAAAGAAATTTTCTTCGGTTGCCGGCGCGTTGGCAACGATGTCGGCGGCCTTGTTGCCGTCTGTCACCACGTCCTGGCGCTTGCGCATCTCCATCGGCGTGACCGAAGTCATCGGCTCGACGCCCGACACATCGACCTCCCCTAATTGCTCGACAAAGCCAAGGATCGTGTTGAGTTCGCCGGTCATGCGCGAAGCCTCCTCATCGCTCACAGCGATGCGGGCAAGGCGCGCCACGCGCTTTACTGTCTGAAGATCAACGGACATCGGAAGCCTGCTTCAAGCCTTGGAGAAACCTGCTTGGGCTATAGCCGCGCGGCGGGCACTGCGCAACCTTGCATGTCCCGCTCGCGCACCGACGATGAGCCGATCGATCAAATTTCAATCGTCTGCCCGATCTTCGGCAGGGCGACCTTGACTCCGGAGCCTTCCATGCCGGCAACGAACTTTTCCGCCGTCTGGTCGATCATCGGGAAAGTGCCGAAATGGCAAGGCACCGTGGTTTCAAACTTGAAGAAGCGGCGGCAGGCAAGAGCTGCCACGGCTCCGCCCATGGTGAAGCGGTCGCCAACCGGCACGATGCCGATCTTCGGTTCATGCAACTCGTTGATGAGCGCCATGTCGGAAAAGATATCGGTGTCGCCCATATGATAGAGCGTATCTTCATCAGGGAAGTGCAGAACCAGTCCACCTGGATTGCCGAGATAAGTGTTCGAACCACCCTCTCCCTGCGATGACGAGGAATGCAGCGCCTGAACGAAGGTCGTTGTAAAGGCACCGCATTCAACCGTGCCGCCGATGTTACCCGGATTGACCCTGTCGCCGCTTACGCCCTTACCGACCAGGAACATGCATATCTCGAAATTGGCGACCAGCATTGCGCCGGATTTCTGCAGGACTTCCAATGCACCACTGATGTGGTCGTCATGACCATGTGTAAGCAGCACATGGGTAACGTCTTGAGCTGGCCCTTCCCACCCGTCCGACCACGAAGGATTACCGATCAGGTAAGGGTCTATCAGGATCTTGGCGCCCTTGGTTTCTATGCGGAAAGCGGAATGGCCATACCAGGTCAGTTTCATAGCAAGCGTCCTCGATTTTCTTTATTGTGGAGGATAGAAGTCTGGCCACCCATGTCAAAGGAAGGCTGGCACGTATTGAACGTAATTGAAGTGGAAGACCTTCCCGCGCATCTTGGATCGGGAATGACCGTGGCCGGTCTCGATCTTGGCGACAAGACGATCGGCGTCGCCGTATCCGACCAGCGGTTCTCCTTCGCCCATCCGCGCCCGGTCATCATACGCCGGAAGTTTTCGCTCGATGCGGCTGCGCTCCTCCAGATGCTTCAAAAAGAGAGCGTTGGCGCAATCGTGATCGGCTTGCCGATCAATATGGACGGCTCGGAAGGCCCACGCGCGCAAAAATCACGGGCGTTCGTGCGCAACATGGCGCAGCTGACCGACCTGCCATTTGCATTCTGGGATGAACGGTTATCGACCGTGGCTGCCGAGCGCACCTTGATCGAGATGGACTTTTCGCGGAACAAAAGATCCGGGAAGATCGATTCGGCCGCTGCTGCCTTTATCCTGCAGGGTGTTCTCGACAGGCTCCGTCAATTGAGTATCGACAGTTGAACTATCAACTCCGCCCCGCTTTGCCTTGATCCAAGCCAGGATCAGCTTGCGTCGGCGAAATGCCCAAAAAGCCACCAGCAGTAACGTATCCACGATACATGCCTTGGCGACCATGCCGGGGATAATGGCGGGGTCAATGCCCAGGATATTGCCATAAATCTCAAACAGAAGGTCGTGGAATTGCCGGCTCAGCATGACATAGCCGAAGTTCATGTCGTTGAATGAGACGAAAAACCATCCCCAGAACATAACGAGCGGCGCAGCCCAAAGTGCGAACACGTAGCGCATCAGAACGCCCTCTCCATTTGCACATTTGCGCCTGGATCGACGAGCCAATGCCTGCCACCCAAATGGTCGAGCAGTGAGATCGGCAATGAATTGTGTTCGGTCCGCATGGCCTTGTCCGTTCAGGTATCGTTAACAGTGGGCCTTGCTGGCGAGCACCGCAAATGAAACCATTTATTAAGGTTAACGGATATGCACAGGCAGGCGGCAAACAGGCTCTGCGTTGGCTGAGGTCAGTTGGTTTGCGGATAAAGGGTGTCGATGATGAGGCGTGCGTCGTGGCGCGAATCGAGCATTCCGTAGGTCGTGCGCCATTGCCCGGCGAGACGTGTTTCCAAAAAGGCATCGGCGATTCGCCCTGCCCCAAGCCTGCGCAACTCGGCAGCGGCAGCAGCCAGAGCCAACTGCTCGGTAAGCAATCTCGCCGATCCTTCATCCGTCGAAGCGACCTGCATAGCCGCCTTCAGGACACTTATCGTCCCTCTTCCGCTTGCTCCGAGATCGCGGTCAATACCGGACAGCACCTCTTCGAACAGCCCGGGCGCACGGTCTAGGACGCGCAACACGTCCAGCGCCATTACGTTGCCTGAACCTTCCCAAATCGCGTTGACCGGTGCTTCGCGATAATAGCGAGCTAGAGGTGCCTCTTCGACGTAGCCATTGCCGCCAAGGCATTCCATGGCCTCGTAGAGCAAGGCGGGCGCCAGCTTGCAGACCCAGTACTTGACCACCGGCGTCATTGCCCGGGCAAAAGCGGCTTCGCCACGATCGCCAGCGGCTTCGTCGAAAGAGCGGGCCAATCGGAACGACAAGGCCGTGGCTGCGGCGACATCCAGCGCCATGTCGGCAAGAACACGCTGCATCAACGGCTGGTCGATGAGTTTTGCGCCGAACACTTGCCGGTAACGTGTGTGGTGGACCGCCTCTGCCAACCCCGCGCGCATCAGCGCGGAGGAGGCTATCGCGCAATCCAGCCGGGTAAGCGTGACCATATCCATGATCGTCTTCACGCCAGCGCCGGGCTCTCCGACCATCTCGCCGATGGCACCCTCGAACTCCACCTCGGAAGAGGCATTCGATCTGTTTCCGAGCTTGTCCTTCAATCGCTGGAAGCGGAATCCATTGCCGGTTCCGTCACCCAGTATGCGCGGCACCAGAAAGCAGGATAGGCCTTCGGCCGCCTGCGCCAGCACAAGGAAGGCATCCGACATCGGAGCCGACATGAACCATTTGTGGCCGCTCAAACGATAGAAACCGGTGGACCCGGCGCGTTCCGCGCGCGTGAGGTTCGCACGCACATCCGTGCCGCCCTGCTTTTCGGTCATGCCCATTCCAAGCGTCAGCCCGGTCTTTTCAACCGGCGGCTTCTGGCCCTGATCATATTTGCGTGTCGTGACGCGCGGTGCCCATTCGCGGAACAGCTTGGTGTTGGCCATCAGCGCGGCAAGCGAGGCGCTTGTCATTGTGATCGGGCAGAGATGGCCCGTCTCGAGTTGCGCGGTGAGGAAAAAACGTGCGGCGCGCACCTGATGCCGCCGCCCGATTTCGGCATCACCATTTTCCCAGATGGAAGAATGCAGACCGCTGGCTACCGAGCGGCGCATCAATGCGTGGTATGCCGGATGGTATTCCACCTGGTCGATGCGGCGGCCTTGCCGATCATGCGTACGCAGCTTCGGCAGGTCCGTGTTGGCAAGTCGCGCCAATTCCTGCGCTTCATGGGTCAGCACAAAACGGCCAAGGCCATCCAGATCCTTGCGCACCGGCTCGGAGAACTGCTCGGCCAATTGAATGAGCAAAGGATCGCCCCGCCAGGCATTGGCGCCGGTCAGCGGCGGCGGCTGGTTCGTCACGTCGTCGGTCACGCGCGGTCCTTGTGATCTACCCGCCACGGTCGAATCCGCAGCAACAGCGGCTTTATAGACGATTGTCGCATGGGAGCGCGACGAAAATACCGGGGAGAATCGGCTCTGTCCAAAGGCAGCGCTTGCGGGGCCAGTGCGCGCGCCCTATAGCACCCGCCAGAGATGGTCCAGCCGATGACAGACACCTACCTGCCAATCTACCCGCACCGCCACTTGCTTGGCATAAGAGACCTTTCCCCGACAGATATAGAGACATTGCTGGAACGCGCCGACCGCGCGGTAGCGATTTCGCGTCAATCGGAAAAGAAAACGTCGACGCTGCGCGGACGCACGCAGATCAACCTGTTCTACGAGGCATCGACCCGCACGCAGTCCTCTTTCGAGCTTGCCGGCAAACGCCTCGGCGCCGATGTCATGAACATGTCGGTGGCAAGTTCGTCGGTCAAAAAAGGCGAAACGCTGATCGACACGGCGATGACCTTGAACGCCATGCGCCCCGACATCCTCATCATTCGCCATCAATCCGCAGGCGCTGCGGCACTGCTGGCCCAGAAAGTCGGCTGCTCTGTGGTCAACGCCGGCGACGGCACGCACGAACACCCGACACAGGCTTTGCTAGACGCACTGACCATCCGCCGCGCCAAGGGTCCGCTGTCGAAACTCATAGTGGCGATATGCGGCGACATCCTGCATTCGCGCGTGGCGCGCTCAAATATCATTTTGCTGAACGCGCTTGGTGCGCAGGTAAGGGTCGTTGCCCCGTCCACGCTTTTGCCATCCGGAATCGAGCGCATGGGTGTGATCGTGGCCCGTTCGATGTCTGAAGGTCTGAAAGACGCCGACGTCGTGATGATGCTGCGCCTGCAGCGCGAGCGCATGGCCGGTAGCTTTGTCCCGTCGGTGCGTGAGTATTTCCGCTACTTCGGCCTCGACGCCGAAAAGCTGAAGGCGGCCAAGGACGATGCGCTGGTGATGCACCCCGGGCCGATGAACAGGGGCGTGGAAATCGCCTCGGAAATCGCGGACGGGCCGCAGAGCGTGATCCAGGAACAGGTCGAGATGGGTGTTGCCGTGCGCATGGCGGCGATGGAAGCGCTGCTCGACCCGCGCCGCAACCCCGAGGGGCGCGGCTGATGGCCACGACAGTTTTCAGCCACGCCAGAGTCATCGACCCATCGCGGGGGATCGACGAGATCGGCTCGGTGATTGTCGATGGCAAGAAAATCGCTGCGGCCGGCAAGGCGGCACTGAATCAAGGCGCACCCGAAGGCGCCAATGTGATCGACTGCGCTGGCAAGGCCATCATTCCGGGGCTGGTGGACAGCCGCGTTTTCATCGGCGAACCGGGCGGTGAACATCGCGAAACGATCGCATCGGCCAGCGCGGCAGCGGCAGCGGGCGGCGTCACCTCGATCGTTATGATGCCGGACACCGACCCTGTGATCGACAATGTCGCCTTGGTGGAATTCGTGCTGCGCACCGCCAAGGACACGGCGAGCGTCAACGTCTTCCCTGCGGCGGCGATAACCAAGGGCCTGGAAGGCCGCGAAATGACGGAGTTCGGCCTGCTGCGCGAGGCCGGCGCCGTTGCCTTCACCGATGGGCGACATACCATCACCAACTCATTGGTGATGCGTCGCGCGCTGACTTATGCGCGCGATTTCGGAGCTGTGATCGTGCACGAGACACAGGATGTCGATCTTGCGTCCTCGGGTGTCATGAACGAAGGGCTTTATGCAAGCTGGCTGGGTCTGGCTGGTATTCCGCGCGAAGCGGAAACGATCCCGTTGGAACGAGACCTTGCGTTGGCTCGCTTGACGCACGGCAGTTACCACGCCGCCAAGATATCGACGGCGATGGCGGCCAATGCGGTCAACCGGGCGAAGAACGATGGAGCAAACGTGACAGCGGGCGTCGCCATCCACAACCTGTCACTGAACGAGAACGATGTCGGTGAGTACCGCACTTTCTTCCGGCTGGCACCCCCGTTGCGAGCAGAAGAAGACAGGCTGGCGATGATCGAGGCGATCAAGGACGGCACGGTCGATCTGATCGTTTCTTCGCATGACCCGCAGGACGTCGATACAAAACGCCTGCCCTTTGCCGATGCCGCAGCCGGTGCAGTGGGCCTAGAGACGCTTCTTGCGGTGGCGTTGCGCCTTCATCACAACGACGAAGTACCGCTGATACGTGTGATAGAAACCCTATCCACAGCCCCTGCCCGCTTGTTCGGCTTGCCGGGTGGTTCGTTGAGGCCCGGTGCGCTGGCTGATCTCGCTTTGATCGACCTCGAAGAACCTTGGTTCGTAAGCGAAAGCGCCATCCGCTCGCGATCCAAGAATACCTGTTTCGAAGGCGCGCGGCTGCAAGGCAAGGTCTTGCAAACGATGGTTGCGGGCCGCACAGTATTTTCGGCCTAGACTGGCGCTTCGAACCGGTCAGCCGAGGGGGAAACATGACCTACGCTGCAATCGCGGCCCTGATCTTCGGTTATCTGCTCGGATCGATTCCTTTCGGCCTGCTTTTGACCCGCGCCGCCGGCTTGGGCGACGTGCGCTCCATCGGCTCGGGTAACATCGGCGCAACCAACGTGCTTCGCACCGGCAACAAGAAGCTTGCAGCTGCCACCCTCATCCTGGACATGCTGAAGGGAACTGCTGCCGTCCTGGTTGCCAGATACTACGGATTGGAGCTTGGGCTTTTCGCAGGGTTCGGGGCATTCCTCGGCCATCTGTTTCCAGTCTGGCTGGGTTTCAAGGGCGGCAAGGGTGTCGCAACCTATCTCGGCGTGCTGATCGGACTGGTCTGGCAAGCGGCACTGATCTTCGCTGCCGTGTGGTTGCTCATGGCGGTGCTGTTCCGCTATTCGTCGCTTGCGGCGTTGACTGCAGCAGTCGTCATTCCCATCGCGCTATGGTTTCTCGTGACACCGGCAATCGCCGGCCTGTTTGCGGTGATGAGCCTTATCCTGATCTACAAGCATCGCGCCAACATCTCGCGCCTACTGGCCGGCACCGAAGGCCGGATCGGGGCCAAGGGGTGACACAGGTGCAGCCAGGACCAAGGCTGAGCGACCGGCAACGGATCGCCTGGCTCAGGCTGATCCGCACCCCCAATGTCGGTCCCGCGTCGTTTCGAGATCTGGTCAACCGGTTCGGATCGGCGGAAAAAGCCCTTGAAATGCTGCCGGAACTGGTGGCGGCTTCCGGCTCCAAACGAACAATGCACATTCCAAGCATTGCGGACGCAGAAGCTGAGATGGACACAGCAAACCGGCATGGAGCAAGGTTTGTTTGTGTCGGCGAGCCGGACTATCCGCCGCTGCTCAAGGCGATCGACTACCCGCCGCCTTTGCTGGCCACTATTGGCAAAGGGGAGGTTGTCCGCCTGCCTGCAATCGCCATCGTCGGCGCGCGCAACGCCTCGCTGGCCGGCATAAAGATGGCAAGAGCGCTGGCTGGCGAGATAGGGCGAGAGGGCTACAGTATCGTCTCAGGCCTTGCCCGAGGGATCGATACGGCTGCACATCAAGGGAGCTTGGCCAGCGGAACCATCGGCGTTCTGGCCGGGGGGTTGGATATGCCCTACCCGCCGGAGAACGCCGGTCTTTGCCGCGAGATTGCCGAGCGAGGCGGTGCGGTTGTATCGGAGATGCCATTCGGGTGGCAGCCACGCGCCCAGGATTTTCCGCGGCGTAACCGGCTGGTTGCCGGGATGGCTCTTGGGTTGGTTGTGATTGAGGCGGCGAAACGCTCTGGCTCGCTGATCAGCGCAAGGTTGGCTGGCGAAATGGGCCGACTGGTATTTGCCGTTCCCGGCTCACCGCTTGATCCGCGCGCCGGCGGCACCAACGGATTGCTGAAGGACGGCGCGATCCTTGTGACGGAAGCTTCGGACGTTCTGGACGCAGTGGCTCCGCTTTCCGCCCGGCCAAGATCGCCCAGTACGCCACTCGAGGAACCACCAGACCTATCTCAGGGTCCGTCTCACGGCGACGGTGAGCGCAACCTCATCATGGAAGCATTGGGACCGACCCCGGTAGAAGTCGATGAGATCATCGCACATACCGGATTGCATCCAGCGCAGGTCTCGATGGTACTTCTGGAACTCGATCTCGCCGGCCGTCTCGAACGCCACAGCGGCGGTAGCGTTTCGCTGGCATTTCCAGACATTTAAGCTGGATTTCGTTCTTCCGTAGCAAATCATGAGAAAGCCCCGCTTGCCTGCTGAGGCCTCAATTCTCAATCTAGGGACAACTTGTGGCTTATCTTCGTCAGGCAGACCTGCGTAATGCAACGATGCCGTACGCGGCAAAGGCTACTGCCGCTCCAATCGCATATCGAAACCAAGCATAGCCATAGTCGATAACGCCGCCGCCTGCCGCGGTGTAGGCTCCTGCCACGACAAAACTGGCTACAAGCAACCCGAGGCCGAACCCCTCTCCTAAAGATAGATTGCCGCAAAGCCACGCGATCTTTGGATTGGTGATACGGCGACTTACAAAGCGCAATGCTTCGCCTGCGACTGCGCCCGCCACGCCCACCACGACGGCGGCGCCGACAATCCAAGCTAATATTTCGAAAATCTGCTCGAGCATTGCATTATCCGATACCGCTGGATTTTATTAGTGCCAGATATAGGCAGGCAGTCAAGCGAGGTCGCTGCTCTAAGTCTCTAATTCCAGAGAGCTCAAAAGGATACTCTGGGGTTCCAACGGCAAGACAAATAGTCTTGGATACGCGGGAATTAGGGATTGGCGATATTCCCCCTAATCCTGGCGCCGCTCTCGATCCCGCAGTTTAATGACGCCTAATCTGGGGCTTGGTAACCACCTCGCTCCAATGCGGCCTGCACCTCGCGCGGCATGTAGTTTTCGTCATGCTTTGCCAAAACAGTGGCAGCTTCAAAGGTGCCGTCACGCATCTGCCCTTCTGCCACCACACCCTGTCCTTCGCGAAAAAGGTCCGGCAAGATGCCGTGATAAGAAACGGGCAACGACTCCGTCCCGTCCGTGACGCGGAAGGCGACCTGCAAGCCGTCTGCCGATCGGGTAATCGAACCTTCCTCAACCATGCCGCCCAGTCTGATCTGCATTCCTTCCGCAACCGCGCCGGTGGCGATTTCAGTCGGAGAGCGGAAAAAAACGATGTCATCACGAAGCGCGCTTAGCACCAGCGTCGCCGAAACACCAAGCACCAAGCCAGCCGCACCGAGGATCAGAAGGCGCTTCGATTTCCTGCTACGAGCCAAATCAACTCACCTTTCTCGCAAACGGGAGTTGCAAGTCCCGCCAGACATCGGCCAGACCCGACACGAGGTCGTCGATCATCTGATCGGTGTGGAAGGGTGACGTCGTGATTCGCAGGCGCTCGCTGCCACATGGCACCGTCGGGTAGTTGATCGGCTGGACGTAGATCGAATGTCGATCGAACAATAGATCGCAGACGGTCTTGCAACGGGCGGCATCTCCGACGATCACCGGCACAATGTGGCTTTGCGCGTCGAGTATCGGGATGCGCTCCTCGCGCAGGCGCGCGCGCAGTTTACGCACGTTGGCGTGCATCTTTTCGCGTTCAGCATCGCTGGCCCGCAGGTGCCGGATGCTTGCCGCTGCGCCTGCTGCAACCGCCGGCGGCAGCGCGGAGGTGAAGATGAAGCCGTTCGCATGGCTGCGGATGGCATCGATCACAACGGCCGAACCAGCAACATAACCGCCGACGACACCAAAGGCCTTGGCAAGCGTGCCCTGAACAAGATCAATGCGGTGGGCCAGCCCGTCGCGTTCGGCCACACCCGCCCCTGTCGGGCCATACATGCCTACGGCATGGACCTCGTCGAGATAGGTCATGGCGCCATAACGCTGGCATAGGTCCACGATTTCGCGGATCGGTGCGATGTCTCCATCCATCGAATAGACGGATTCGAAGGCGACCACCTTGCAGCGATGCTTGGGAATGGAGCGCAGGATTTCCTCCAGATGCAGCATGTCGTTGTGCTGGAAGACGCGCTTCTCGGCACGGCTGGCGCTGATACCCTGGATCATGGAAGCATGGTTGAGTTGGTCGGATATAAGGATGCAGTTGGGCAGGAGACGGCCCAAAGCCGCCAGCGTCGAGAGATTGGCGAGATAGCCGCAGCCGAATACGAGAGCGGCCTCCTTGCCGTGGAGCGCCGCAAGCTCATTTTCCAGTTCGATGATAGGCGAGTGGTTTCCAGAAATGTTGCGGGTGCCACCGGCCCCTGCCCCATAGACGTCTACAGCATCATGCATGGCGGCGCGCACGGCAGGATGCTGGCCCATGCCGAGATAGTCGTTCGAGCACCAGACGGTGACGACGCGCTCGCCCTCGGCAGTCACGGCGACCGACAGGGGAAATTCGCCGACGATGCGCCGGTGCTCCTGAAAGACCCGGTAGCGACCTTCCTGCTTCAATTCCAGCAACGACATATGGAGCAGTCCATCATAGTCAGGACCAACGCCCCATGAAGCGTATGCGGGCCGGTCATCTCTTACGGGCGTCTCGCCTAAGCGACGTTCCATATCCTTGCTCCTAGGTCGTGAACTCATAAATCTGGTCGAAATGGTGTGAGGCCATCTGTTCGGATACGCGGAGAAAGAGCGCAGGAAATGTCATTCATTTTCAAGCTCTTTCGACAAAATAGCCGGGCAGATGGACCACATCCGAAGGACGCCGGAACGGCTGCAAGCTGCCGCGTCGAACCGCTCGGCCGATGGTCCACATCGCCCTTCGCGCTTCTCCTTGCATCTTTTTGCCGTTCCAGGCGCCATTTCGATCACATTTATGAGTCCACGACCTAGTTCTGCGGCTGGGCCTGGTCGTGCTGGGGAATATCGATGCGGGCAAGAAGCGTGCGGACCGCTTCCGCCGCCTGCGGGTTGTCGGCAACCATGGGCTCCAACGCGCGCAACTCCTTTCGGGCGACGTCGAGTTGGCCTTTCCGGATCAAGAACAGGCTGTGATACCAGCGTGCCTCGGCGAGGTTCGGTTGCGCGGCCAGAAGATCGGACAGCATCTTTTCGGCGCGGTCGAGGTGAGCCTGGTCGGTGCCTGCCAATGCGGCATCGACAAATGCGAGCCTGACTTGAGGGTCTTCGGGGAATTTTGCTGCCGCCTTGTCGAGCAGCGCTTCGCTTTCGGCCTCGCGGCCCAGAACGCGGTAGCTGCGCAACAGCATCGCGACATCATCGGGCGAATAGTCATCGCTTGCGATGCGCCCTTCCAGCCGCGCCACCATTGCACCGATGTCAGGCACGCCATCGGCGCCCATCGGCATTCCGGCAGGCACGCCCGCGGCATCGCCCGCGTCGGCCACAGGCGGCGTGTCGCCGTGCGGCGAACGCGTCATGTCGATATCGCTCATCGAGGCAAAGCTATGGACGCCGTAGGCTGCTGCGACGACAAACCCGACGATCAGCGCAACTGTCCACCAGCGCTCGCTGCGTGGCGTTGACGGATAGGTCGGTGTCAAGGCGCCGCGCACCTCCCGCAGTCGCGAAAGCGCGTGCTCAGCTTCGCCGGCAAGCCGGGTTGCGATCGAAGAATGCTGCGCAGTATCGACGCGCCCTTCGGCAAGCGCCAGATCGTTGTCGCGTAGCTGGCCCGTCAGCCGGTCCTTTTCCTCCTGCCAGCGCCGCACAGGGCTGGCGTCCTCCAAGCCTGTGCCGAGCGGAAGACTGGCGCCCTTGCGCAACAACGGACTAACGATGATGACCACGGCAGCAGCGCAAAGCAGGAATGCGATCAGCGATGTGGTCATAGTTCCAGTCTCCGCAGTTGTTGTTCGTTTAGCGGTTCAAGGGTGTTGGCTTCCTCGTGCGCGTGCGTAGCCCTATCGGCGCTGCGGCGCACGAGAAGCAGATAGGCCGCCCCGGCCAGCAGAAGCAGCACCGGCGGCACTGTCCAGATGATGCCGCCAAAGCCGGCAACGGGCGGCGACAGAAGCACGTAGTCACCGTAGCGGCTTCGGAAATACTCGACGATCTCGCCTTCGGTACGCCCCTGCGCAAGCTGTTCGCGCAACATGACGATCATTTCGCGCGCCGTTCCCGATTGCGAATCGAGGATGTTCTCGCTTTGACAGACCGGGCATCGCAGCTTGGCGCCGATGTCGCGCACTTGCGTTTCCACCGGGGACTCCGTCTGGAACGGCGCTGCCACTGCCGATATCGTCATGGCAAGAGCGAAAGCGAGAGCCGCCGCATATCGCCTCATCGCACCGCTCCGATCAGCTTCAAGTTCTGTTCGATCGCCTGTGGCGTCAAAGGTCCAACCTGACGCGCCTGTACGACCCCTTCTGCATCGACAAAGAAGGTTTCAGGCATGCCGTAGACACCGAAATCGATGCCAAGCCGCCCACGCTTGTCCTGCCCTGACGGATAAGGAAAATGCCCTTGGCGGTCGAGGAACTGTGCTGCTGCGACCGGGCTGTCACGATAGTTGATGCCGACGATATCGAACTCGTCAAACAGGTCCGCGCGGTCGCCAAGCGGGACCAGCAGCGGATGCTCCTCGCGGCAGGACACGCACCACGACGCCCAGAAATTGATGACCAGCGGCTTTCCAAGCAGCTTTTCGGACGCCACCTGTTCGCTGCCGTTCAGCGGTTCCAGGGAAAAGGTTGGAAGCGAGCGCCCCACAATCATTGACGGGATAAAGGACGGGTCCTTGGTAAGCCCGATGCCAAGCAGCAACGGAATGACGACCACGGCAGCGCCGAGCAGCCATTTCCAGCGCGGTATGGGACGCTTTTGTGAAGCGAGCATCGTCATTCGGCCGGCACTCCCCTTGCCGGCGGAGCAGCCGCCGGTGCCGAGCGCTCGGCCCTGCGCCTGCTCGTACCGGACAGCGACAGAAGCGAACCGCAGGCAACGATCACCCAGCCGGCCCAGATCCAGTTCACCAGCGGATTCCAGTAACCGCGTATGGTCACTCCACCCTGCTGCGTCTCTTCACCGATGATCATGTAAAGGTCGCCGCTGAAAGAAGAGCGGATGGCGATCTCGGTCGTTGCCATTGAACGCACGGTGTAGAAGCGCTTTTCCGGCTGCATCTCGTAAAGCGGCTTGCCGTCACGCGCGACACTCAAGATGGCCGCGCGGCCCTGGTAGTTGGAGCCGCTGGCGTCCGACACTTCGCGCAACGTGATGACATTGCCTGCGAGTTCAAAGCTGTCACCGGGCTTCAGCGAAACCGTTACCGCCGTCTGGAACAGACCGGAGGCGATCATGCCAGCCCCGATGAGGGCGATGCCGAGATGGACTATGAGACCGCCGAAACGCTGGCGCCCAAGCGAAAGAACGTTGCGCGCAGCCCGCGGCCAGGATTCGCCGGTAACGCGGCGGCGCGCATATATTCCGGTACCGATGTCGGCCAGCGTCGCCGAGAAGGCGAAGGCCACTGCCGCGATGGCGCTCAGTGTCAGCAGATCGCGCACGCCAGCAATCAGCGCAATACCGACGGCCAACGATCCACCGACAAGCGGCTTGCGCAACATTGCCGACAGACGCCGCGCATCGACCTTGCGCCAAGGGATCGACGGACCGATGCCGAGCAGGAAGACCACCGCCAGCATCAAAGGCACGACGACCTTGTTGAAGTAAGGTGCGCCGACGCTCAACCGCTCGCCCGATACCGCCTCGACGAACAGCGGATAAAGCGTGCCTAGAAAAACGGTTGCTGCCGCAAAAAGCAGCAGCACATTGTTGGCGAGGATCGCGCTTTCACGCGAATACGGGCTTTCGACCAGCGCATCCGACAACAGCCGGTCGGAGCGGAACAGGATAAGCCCGTAGCCGAATACCATCGTCACCGTGAGGAAGCCCAGCATGTAGGCCCCTCGCCCCGGGTCAACCGCAAAGGCATGGACGGAAGTCAGAACGCCGGAACGGACTAGGAAAGTGCCGATAAGGGTGAGCAGGAATGTCGTTACAACAAGGAAGACGTTCCAGGTGCGGAACAGGCCGCGCTTGTCCTGCGCCATCATCGAATGCAGCAGCGCCGTACCCGTCAGCCACGGCATCAGCGAGGCATTCTCTACCGGGTCCCAGGCCCAATAACCGCCCCAGCCCAGCTCATAATAGGCCCAGAAGCCACCCATCAGGATGCCGCTGGTTAGCATCGTCCAGGCGAACAGCGTCCAGCGCCGCACGGCACGAACCCATTCGGCGCCGGAATGTGTGCGGATCAGCGAAGCGACAGCAAAAGCGAACGGAACGGCAAAGCCGACATAGCCGAGATAAAGCACCGGCGGATGGAAGACGAGCCCAGGATCCTGCAGCAGCGGATTGAGGTCCTGACCGTCGGGAAGCGCCGGCGTCATGGTCAGGAACGGATTGGACAGGAAAACAATGAACGCAAGGAAGCCGAACTGGATCGCGCCCAGCGTGGCGATGATCCACGGCATCGACAGCGGATGATCTTTCCAGTGCACCTTCACCGCAATCGCCGACAGCAGCACCAGATAGAACAGCCACAGCATCAGCGAGCCTTCATGCGCGCCCCACATGGCCGTCAGGCGGTAGATCATCGGCAATTGCGAATTGCTGTTCTGCGCCACGTAGGCGACCGAATAGTCGAGCGTGGCGAACGACCAGATAAGCGTCGCGCATCCGAAAGCGACCAGCACCAGATTGGCGAAAAGCGCATTGCGCGCTGCACGCAACCAGGCCGGCGAGGAGCGCAGGGACGCCAACGTTGCTCCAGCGACCGCCGCCACGCTGAGCACGAGCGCAAGCGAGGTTGCAAGCTGGCCAAGCTTGATAAGGGACTCAACCATCCGCCGCTCCCCTGCCGCCAACTGCCACGATATCCGCGATGCGGGCAGTCGCGATCCTGATGCTCTTTTCTGAAAGGGCTGCATAACCAAACAGCAGCGTATCTTTCGCACGGGGGTTGTCCGGGGTGATGAACGCACCTCCGGAACCCGGCACGTAGATGCCAACCCCGCGCTCTGCGGCGCGCCGCTCTATGTCGCGCGTGTCCCCGAAGCGCGATGGCAAACGTAGCGACAGGTGCATGCCGCCGCGCATACCCTTGAACTCGCACCCTTCGAAAGTCGGCATCAACGTTTCGACCAGTACGTCGCGGCGCGCTTTATAGATCGCGCGGATGCGCCTCAAATGGCGCATGAAGCCACCGCTGTTCATGAACTCGGCCATCGCCGATTGCTCAAGCCAGGGATTGCCGTTGCTGGTCAGGGATTTCCATTCGCGCAACGCGCGCGCCAGCGCCGGCGGCGCCACGATGAAGCCCAGTCTCAAGCCCGCCGCCAGCGACTTCGAGAATGTACCGAGATAAAGCACCCGCCCTCGGCAATCGAGCCCGCGCAGCGCCGTCAGCGGCGCGCCTTCATAGCGGAAGTCGCCGTCGTAATCGTCTTCGATCACATAACTGTCGGTGCGCGCCGCCCATTCGAGCAAAGCCAGGCGCCGTTCCAGTGACAGCGTCACGCCAAGCGGATATTGGTGCGACGGGGTGACATAGAGCAGGTTGCGCCTGGTTTCAGGCAATCGCGAAACATCGATGCCGTCCTGATCGACAGGAACGGGAACCGGTTTGAAGCCGCAGCTTTCGAACAGGAAGCGGGAGCCTTGATAACAAGGGTCTTCGTGGACGAAGTATTTCGCGTAGCCGCTCAGGGTGCGGGCTATGAGATCCAGCCCGTCCTGTGAACCGTTGACCACGACGATATCATCGGGCTTCGCCGCAACCCCGCGCGACGGACCGATGTGGTCGGCAATGCCTTGCCTGAGCTCGGGCAGGCCCTGCGGGTCCTGGTACTCGGCGAACCGCGCCCCGCCATAGCGCACCTTGGCGTCGAGTATCCTGCGCCACTCGTTGACGGGAAAGGTCGAGGCGTCGACGCGCCCGATCCAGAAATCATGCTCGAACCTGCCACGGTTCGGGCTGATGACCGTCTGGGCCCTCACCCGGCTCGACAGCGGGTGGATGTCGCCATTGTTGTCGTTAGCCTGAAATTCTTCGCCGCCTGAGCCACGCAGCGTGATCGACATGCCATTTTCCGGCAGGCTCGAACTGACAAAGGTGCCTACATTGGGACGGCTTTCGATATAACCTTCGCTCAGCAACTGTTCGTAAGCGAGCATGACTGTATTGCGCGACACGCCGAGCTGTTCGCTCAACGCGCGTGATGCCGGTACCGGATCCCCGCTTCGCAGCTTGTTTTCCAGGATCAGTCCCCTGATCTGATCAAACAATTGACGCTGCAACGTGCGGGAATCACTCGGATTGATCGTCAATACGACCTGCATCGCGAGCCCTCCCTGGTCTCATAGGCTAGCTGAAATTCCAGCAGTGCATGGTACCACAGGAGAAAAATTTACTGATGCCGGTTGAGTCCGGTTCAGGTCTTGCGGGCCAAGGCATTAGCCAGCGCGCACCGCGGCAATCCGATAAACCCAATAGCCGCCGTTCTGGTAGACGAGGGTCGCGTCCGGAACCTGCCCGATCTGGGCGGAATTGAACGGCAACAACTGGCCAAGCAGCGAGGATTTGCCGGCGCTATCTGCAAGGTAGTAGGCGCGCACGGCGTTTTCATCGCGCGGGATCACCGCATAGGCGGCAAAGCCCTCATCCTTCACCCAGGTCTTCACCAGTTTGGTGACGTCGTGAACATCGCTGGCGCCGGGAAAATCGCGCAGGCCGACGGAAAACCGATCAGGCGCTGCCACGCCGATGTCGAAGGCATCACGCACATGCAAGACGACATAGCTTTCCTGTGTATCCGCCATCACCTGAAGGCGGGCGACACCATATTTGTCTTCAGCCCCGAGTGCATCAAGGAAAGCGGCATATTTTTCATCTGCCTGACTGTCGGGCGGAGCCCGCCACTGCCTTTCCGTTTCGACTATCGCCTCCTTCGAGCCGACCCAGACGTCAGGAGAACGCAGCGTGGCGCTGTCGTCGGCTCCCGCCAGCGGGAACCGGGCAAGCACAAGCGCCGCCAGTCTTTGCGACAAGCCGGGCATGGCAAAAACGAGGCTGTCCACCGGCAAATGCGCCTTCAACGCCTGCGCCAGCTTCAGGTCTTCCTCGACGGAAATATCCGAACGAAGAACCGGCTCACCGATTTCGCTCTTCCAGCCAATGATGAGGCCCGGTTGTCCTTGTCGCTCCAGAACCTCGCCGCTGACAAGCAACTTGCCTGTATCGGCAGTCTTGAGGCTGACGGACTTCAGCGTCGCGTCGGGTAACATCTGCGCGAGAGCACGGCTGGTCTCGCCCGGCTTTTCGACATCCTTCAACTCGTAGACATAAGGCGTCGGACGCTTTTCCACCTGAAACGCATAGGCGGTCAGCAGGCCGCCAGACACCAGCATCGCAGCACCAATCCCGGCAACGAGGCCGGGAGTGGTTCCTATCTTGGAGAGTTTCATCATCATCTCCCCTTTGCGTGACTAGTCGCGACGGCGGCGGCGGAAGGCCGGCAGGAGCATGAGACCAAGCCCGAGCCCGGCGAGCGTGACACCCGCACCCCCGGCTGCCGCACGCTTCATCGGCGTGTCGAGGTCCAGCCAGCCTTGCTTGCCTCCTGCGGCTTCAAGAGCTTCCACCCGCTGCATGAGCGCAGCCTTCTCACGCAGTTGCGTGTCGGTGTCCTTGATGCGCGCCAGGCTGCGGATCAGGCGTGACCAGCCTTCCGAATAGGTGAAGCCACCGGGATGCACATGGGCAAGGCCCTTGAAGTGCTTCATGACGTGCTGCTCCCACATTTCCGCGAACTCATAGTCGATCGCGGTCGGGAAGTTGCCAGCCGAGAAGAACAGCCCGGCAAAGGCACCCGCGCTGTCGGCGTCAGGCTTGGGAGGAGCCGGACGGTTGGTTGTCTGGCCAACAAGGAGCTTGTCCTCATAAAGCTTGTTCATGACGCCGCGAGCTTCTTTAACCAGCTCGATGCCCTGCTTGGTGCCGTTGTCCATCATATCGAGATAGGAGCGGGCAAAGGCCGGCGAGTGGCAGTTCGAACAAGTCTGTATCCAGGATTCCTTGCGGTCGGAGAACCATTCGTGGTCGAGATTGTCGGCAATCTCCGGCTTCGGCTCGAAGCCCCAGCGAACCTTGCGCACGAGGTTGTGGCCATATTCTCCGTTGAATTCCATGTGGCAGGTCTGGCATGTCGGGCCGGTTTGGCCACCTTCGCCAAGCGCGGCCGCCAGCGGCTTTTCCCAATCCCACGAAGCGCCCTGCGTCTTGTAGACGACTCCGTGCTTGGACAGGCTGAACGCCTCGAACTCGTTATGGTCGACGCCATTGTGGCAAGTCGAGCAGGCTTCGGGCTTGCGCGCCTCGGCAGCGGAGAATTCGTGGCGGGTATGGCAGGAATTGCAAGTGTTCTGCATTGTGTGGCAGAGCGAGCAGCCATCGGCCACTTCGCGCTGCGCCATGCCTGCCCAGATCGCGGTTTCCACATTGGCCTGCCATGAGAGCGCATGAGAAGGCCGGCCGGCAGGCCATTGGTCTTGCGGCCAGGTTATGGTGTCGCGCTCGGATTCGCGTTCGGCAAACTGCTGCACATGGCACTGACCGCAATTGGCTGCATCCGGCATGTGGAGGTCGGCCTTGTGGTTTCCGGCCTGCTTGCCGATGCCCATGTGGCAATCGATACAGCCGACATCGCCAAGCTTCTGGCCTTCAGGCAGCACGCCCATCGAATGAAGATTCGCCTCGACCTGGTCGATCAGTTCCTTCTTATAGGCGCGGGAATCTTCAGCCGGCAGGTTGCGGATTTCGTTGAGGTCGCCATGGACGCTCTTCTGCCAGGAATGGACCCAGCCCGGCGTCACGCTAGTATGGCATTCCACGCATTCGTCGCGCTTGGCTTCGAAATCCATGTCGGGCGCGATGTAAAGTGTCTTCGGATCGAGATAGCGCGTAAAGGGGGTCGGCTCCCAAAGTTCACCGAACGCGCCCTTTCCATGCCCTTGCTTGGGATCGTGGTAGCGCTTGACCAGCGCATCGTAGAGCTCCTTGGGGGAAGCTTCCTTGGTCAGGCCGAGCGCCGTGTAGGTCTCATCCGGGATATCCGCCCGCGCCGGCAAGGCAAAAAGGAGCAAGACCGAGCAGAACAACCCGAGCAGCAGGTGAAACAGATGGCGTGGCATGTCGATCCCCCGATCCGGCTTTCCGATCACGCCTCAAACTTGCACAACCTCCAAACAAGCGTAGGTCCATCGGGGGCAAAAGCCATGGAACCACTAAAAGCAGGCTGACGCCCAATGATGCATTTTTCAGATGAAATTCTATTCCGTAGCTGCTTGGCCGGCGTCAGCGCTGCGTTGGCAATAGCGGACAGCAAGTCGATCCGGCCCGCGTTTCGTGCCCCGCCTATGGTGCCAAGAGATCGAGGTAGAAGATGTTTGCTGGCTGTCGTCCAATTGCCATGACGATGCCGATCAGCAGCAGTGCATAAAATATCGACAAGCTGGGCAAAATGAGCCTGCCGGGTAAATATCTGGCAAGCAGGCGATAGGTAGGGGTCATTAAAAATTCTCCAACGTCATAGTGATGACGGGTCGTGCCAGCGAGAGCCAAGCTAGCACGACAAGCGGGCCTGAGGCTCGTAACAGGCCGTCAGGTAGCTTGGGCATGCCGGGACGGGACAGGAGATTCTGCACCAAGCGGGTCAGGATGAGGCCAAGTGCTTGCCAGCCCGACCATAACAAGTAGTAGGCTGACGCCTCATGCCATAATCCGATTGCTGCCATGGCAGCGAACACGCCCAGCACCGGAGAGCGTGTGATCGCAGTTACAGGCTGGAAAACATAGTCCCGGCACCATTGCGACAGGGTGATATGCCAGCGCGACCAGAAGTCGATAAGGTTGCGCGCCAGATAAGGACGGTTGAAATTTTCTTCCAACCGTAGCCCCAGCATCAGTGAGAGCCCAAGGGCGGTCGAACTGAACCCGGCAAAGATGAAGTAGAGCGCCATCCAGTCCAGGATCGAGGCACACCATTGCGCCAAAAAAGGATTCGCGGGAAAATTGCTTTGCTTGATCAGCAGGTCAATATTCTTGACCAACCAATTACCCAGCAAGAGCGCCTGCGCCAGCCCCAAAAGCACCCGCTCGGCGCCAGCTGCAATTTCGGAGACATCGTTTCTTCGCCGCGCCAACTGTCGCTCGAAATTCTGGAAGCGGTGGATAGGACCAGCCACGATGACCGGCAAGAACAACTGGTAGCGCAAGATCCGGCCCAAGCCGGGATTTGCGAGCCGGCCCATCCACCAATCGAACAGCAGGTGGAGGTTGCGCAAGGTGAAATAGGCTGCACCCACCCAAAGAAATAAGGTCGTGCCACGTGACAGCAACAGCGCAAATATCAATATGGCTGCCCATAGGGACGTGACCAGATCACGCCTGCCGCTGCGTTCGCCTACTACCATGGCGACCCAAGTCAGGCTGGAAGATCCCACTAGCCAGATGGCTGAGAGCGGAGAGAGTACAAATACTGTACAGGCGGTGACAATTGCCACAGCACCGGCAAATTGAGCGGCCGGCATCAGTCTCGTGATCGGCACGAGAGCCAAGGACGCTATCAACAGGAAAAGCAGCTCCAGGGTCACCGGCGCTTCCACCACCACGTGGTTAGTTCTTCCTGGAATCGGAGGGCGCCGGCACGGTTCAAATGAGCCTGATCATTGAAGAACCGATCCGGCCATGCGAATTCGGGTTGGAACAACCGCACTCCCAACTCCTCGGCCAAGATTGCGAAGTGCTCCTGCGCCAGCAGCGCGGCTTGCCTGCCAATATAGCTCGCCGCAGTCGCCGAACGTGGCGGAACACTCAACACTATCTCGATGCCCTGCTCCTGGGCCTTGGCAATTAGCCGCCGCAGGCGCCCAGTCTCACGCGGTGCTCGCAGGAAGAGTGGATAGAGCCTCGCCAAGTCATCGGCGTCGACGTGGAACCGTTGGTCAAGGGGCGCCGAGCTTGTCATTTTTTGGACGATCGAAGCGGCTCCGCCTAGCCCGGCAACCAAAACCCTGAAGCCGCGTCGGGCCTCCGCGGAAAACTGTCGCAACTCGTTGAATGGCATCAGGATGGAGGCTGCCCACGAATCCTGCGCCTGCCTTTGAAAAGCGAAATCAAACGCGATGGGATTGATCTCGACCAGAACTAGCTCGGTCGGTCTTTTCAATACGAGACTCAAGAGGTCAAGCGTCTGAGCTTCGTCAATTCCACTTATGGCAAAGCGGACGTAGGTTAGTCGATCATCTACAGGCCACTTGGCGGGACTCTGCTCGGGGAAAGCGTGAAGCATCAGTGAAGAACCGATGATGACAACGGGAGCCTGCGGCAACCGATCGGGCTCGGACCACCACTGCCTTTCGAAGCGAGCAAGTCCAACCAGGACTAGTACCGCAAATGCGATAGCCATCAGCCAAGCCAGAAGAACGGCGCGGGAATTCATCGAAGACCGGTTTTAACCGCATCGATCAGGTCGGCCAGCGATCGGATCGCAGCCGTTCTGGAAGCTGGAACCCGAATGCCGAAACGCTCCTCGACAGCAAAAATCAGTGCAATCTGGCTAAAGGAGTCCCAACCGCTTACACTTTCGGGTGTAGAAGCGACGCCAAGAGTGGCCGGGGTAACGCGGAACACGCCACTGGCGATCTCGATAACATCCTTCGCAACGTCATCTGTCTTCGTTTCGGCCTGAGTGACATCCTTCTTGAGCGCTGCAATGACTGCAGCGCGCAGTGCCTCCAAATCCGGCTTGCCTGATATTCCTCGGGGAATCTCAGATAGCGCAACGATATGTTTGGGCACTTTCAATGCCTCGAGTCGCTCACGAGCAAAGGCTGCAAGTTCGGCTTCATTAGCAGTTCCATCGAGGATCACGGCTGTTATCGCGATCTCGTCGAACGTATCGTCCGGCATGGAAAGCGTGACTGCTTGCGCGACAGCCGGATGACCGACCATGACCTCGTCTATTTCTTCGGGCCGAATAAGGAAGCCACCGCTCATTATGACGGTCTTCAACCGGCCTGCGATAGCAAAAGACCCATCCGGCAATATCCGAGCCAGGTCACCGGTACGCATCCAGCCATCCGGAGTGAACGTATCCTGTGTGCGGCCGTCGTCTTGCCAGTAACCTGGAAAGACATTGTCGCCGCGCAATTGCAGTTCACCCACCCCTTCATCATCTGTCGCCTCGGGATCGAGGCGGGCGGTACAGTCCACGGGCCGTCCGATCGTTCCTCGCGCGCCCATTTCTGGACGCGGACCGGCGTAGAGAGCGCTCGCCACCGTTTCGGTTAGGCCATACTGGTTAAAGAGGGGGCGTCGAAAGCGGGTTTCCAGTCGTGACCAAAGGCCGGCATCCAATCGAGCCGCCACGGACATAAGACAACGGCACTCGGGCGCATCGAAGTAGTCGTCGTGCTGGCCGAAACGGTCAATCATGGACCACACGGTGGGCACGGTAATCACATGGCTCGCGTGCTCGTGCCGCACACGATTCAGCCAAGTCTCCATTCCCGGCACACTGAACCCGCCGGAACGAATCACGGCACAACCCGATGCGAGTGCGAGTATCGGGCCCTGGATCATCCCATCGGCGTGAGCAAGAACCATGTCGTTGAAGATGCGAGACTGGCGACCGCAGCCGAAAAGCCGGCGCAACGTGGTCAAATTGGCCAGCAGATTTCGCCGCGTGACCTTTACGCCCGTCGGCGCTTTTGTCGTTCCAGATGTAAACAGCACATAGGCGAGATCATCCGGTGCATCAGGCAGCCGTGGTTCTCGGCCTGCCTCTGGGAGTTCCAACAAATCGGCCAGACGAATGCCTTCAGACCCCTGCCCCCGCGCAAGAAACCAACTACTCCGTTTCGCAACGGGCTTCGCAGATACTTTGAGCACCTGCAAATCACGGACCCAGCCTTCGATACAGCGCTCGTCGTCCAAGATCGCCCATTGCGGCGCAACGGAGGCTGCAATACCTGCCACGCGGTGCGGTGAGGAATCGGCTGCGAGGACAACTGGAACCAGTCCATCAAGCAGCGCGGCAACAAATGCAGCGATAGTCAATGTCTCGTTTCTGGTCACGATCAGGATGCGTTCGCCCATCGTTAGACCGGTGCGGTCAAAGGCACTAAAAAAACGACGCAGAAGCTCGGCAAGGCCGCCGTAATCCAATCGCAGTTCAGGCGTAACCAGGAATTCCGCAGATGACCGCTCTACGATCCGTTCCCAAATCTCGGCAAGAGTCAGCATCTCACTCGCCATCCTCGATGTGCAGGGACGACCTTGCCGCATGAAAGGGGCGTTTGGTTGCCGGGTTGCCGACGACCAAGGTGTTCTCGGGCACGTGCCGGCGCACGACGGAACCCGCCGCAACGATTGCTTGGGCACCGATGCGGATATCGGGCAGGATGACTGCTCCCGCACCGATCATGGCTCCAGCCCCAACATGGATGTTTCCGGCGAGCGTGGCGCCCGGTCCAACGCTGACGTGATCTTGCAAAACTGAATGGTGACCAATCGAGGCTGCCCTGTTGATGAGCACGCCCTCACCGATAATGGAGACGGCTCCAATGACCACCCCTGCATTGATGAAGGTTCCATCGCCGACGCGAACTGAACTGGCCATAACGGCAGTTGGGTCGATCAAGGCGTGGGCCAAGGTCAAGCCGGCTTCGCGCCCCATAGCAATAAGTTGTGCGCGACGTGCAGGCGTGAACGCACAGGCTACGAATGCATCCTGGACTTCTTTTGACCTGAGATCCGCAAGCTCTACGATACGGTCTCGGGCCAGAAGTCTCGGCGTTCCATTGACATTTACAGCCAACGAAATCGCAATACCCAACCGCCTGCAGGTTTCCTCATATTCGACAACGATCGGGGAACGAACACCAAAGAGGATCATGAGTTTTTTTACTCGTCCCTTGGCCTGCGGCGCAAAGACCGCAGCGCGGAAGGCTGTGCATTCGCTAATGATGCCTTGGGCGAGTATCCCCTCGCTTGGTCCGGTCGGTCCGTTACAAATTATTGCCTCTTGCACCCAATCGCATCAACAATTCCTGCCATGCCGTTGGCATCTGGGCAATATCCTTTGCTATGCGCTGGACGCCAAAATAATGGGAAGACGATTTGGTGAGCCGGGAGGGGATCGAACCCTCGACCACATGATTAAAAGTCACGTGCTCTACCGCTGAGCTACCGGCCCACCCAAAGCGTCCAAACCTCAGTCTGGACAACCTGCCCTTCGGGTCTTTTCCAAAGGAAATTTGCTTCGCGCTGCCCAGAACAGAGCCGCAGCAATTCCCAGGTGCGATCAACCTCGGAATGGCGCGGAACATAGGGAGGGAGTTCTAACCGGTCAACCGGAAAAAATGCGGCGTTTTCGGTCTTATTCACATTTGTAACATGCGGCATCGAGAACCAGATTTCTGAAATGAGGTCGACCTAATCCGGCGCGTTCCCAAAACAATGCCTGAGAGCGGACATCATTATATTATGAATATTAAATATAATCTCCGACGGGAACAATTTCCGCAAATTCACGTTGCGCTAGCTAGGGAATTTTGTTTCGCGTTGTCAGGAGAAGATCATGAAACGCCTTGTTACAGGTCTACTGGCCTCTGTTCTTTCGGTTTCATTTCTTGCCGTGAGCCCAATCGCCGTAGAGGCGGCACCGATCTATGTGCCGTATACACAACCTACCTCATCATCATTCAACGTACAGCCGGTCGACCATCGGCCATGGCAAAGACGCGGATTCTACCGTTCTCGCGATGGCGTATATTACAACGGCCATCGCGGCTATCGCGAATATCACCGCGGTTACCGCCGTCATGGTGACTTCTGGTTCCCGCTTGCTGCCTTTGCCACCGGCGCAATCATCGCCGGAGCCATAGCGAATGACGCGCCGCCTCCATATGCGGGCGGCAACGCCCATGTGCGGTGGTGCTACGATCACTATCGGAGCTACCGGGCCTCCGACAACACATTTCAGCCTTATAACGGCCCGCGGCGGCGGCAGTGCTATTCGCCTTATCGCTAGTCGGCAGGGTTAGCTCCAAAAGAAAAGCCCGCTGGAGCGATCTAGCGGGCTTTTCTATTGACGAGACGTCTTGTCTTAGCTGTGAGCGAGAACCGCCAGCAGCAGAAGCGCCACGATGTTGGTGATCTTGATCGCCGGGTTGACGGCCGGACCAGCGGTATCCTTGTAGGGATCGCCGACGGTATCGCCCGTGACCGAAGCCTTGTGTGCTTCAGAGCCCTTGAGATGCTTGACGCCGTCCTTGTCCGTGAAGCCGTCTTCGAACGACTTCTTGGCGTTGTCCCATGCGCCGCCGCCCGAGGTCATCGAGATGGCGACGAAAAGGCCGTTGACGATAACGCCGAGCAGCGAGGCGCCGAGCGCGGCAAAGGCAGAAGCCTTCGAGCCCGAGATCAGCAGCACGCCGAAGTAGACGACAAGCGGAGCAAGGACAGGCAAAAGCGACGGAATGATCATTTCCTTGATCGCTGCCTTGGTCAGAAGATCGACCGCACGTGCGTAGTTGGGCTTGGAAGTGCCCTGCATGATGCCCGGATCTTCACGGAACTGCTTGCGCACTTCCTCGACGATGGAGCCCGCTGCACGTCCGACAGCCGTCATGGCGATGCCGCCGAACAGGTACGGGATCAGGCCGCCGAAGATCAGGCCGGCGACAACATACGGGTTCGAAAGATCGAACGATACAGTGCCCATATCAGCGAAGTACGGGTACTGCGCACCATTCGCGGCAAAGAACTGCAGATCGTTGGAATATGCAGCGAACAGCACCAGCGCGCCGAGGCCGGCAGAACCGATGGCATAACCCTTGGTGACTGCCTTGGTGGTGTTGCCAACCGCGTCGAGCGCGTCTGTTGAATGACGCACTTCCTTGGGCAGGCCGGACATTTCGGCAATACCGCCGGCATTGTCAGTCACCGGCCCGAAAGCGTCGAGCGCCACGATCATGCCGGCCAAGCCGAGCATGGTGGTGACGGCAATCGCCGTGCCGAACAAACCTGCGAGCTGGAACGTGGCAATGATGCCACCGACAATGACGATGGCCGGCAGAGCGGTCGATTCCAGCGAAACCGCGAGGCCCTGGATGACATTGGTGCCGTGTCCCGTCACCGAAGCCTGAGCGATCGAGTTGACCGGGCGCTTGTTGGTGCCGGTATAGTACTCGGTGATCACCACGATCAATGCCGTGACCAAAAGGCCGATCAAGCCGCAGACAAACAGGTTGGTACCCGTCAAGGCGATGCCGTTGGCAGTACCAACGTCGCCCCAGCCGATCGTCAATTGGTTGGCAACGGCAAGACCACCCACCGACAGAATGCCGGTGACGATGAGGCCCTTGTAGAGAGCGCCCATGATCGAACCATTGGAGCCGAGCTTGACGAAGAAGGTGCCGATGATCGAGGTCACGATGCAAACGCCGCAGATGACCAGCGGATAAAGCATCATTTCAGCGAGGTTCGGAGCTGCGCCAAAGAAGATGGCAGCCAGAACCATCGTCGCAACAACCGTCACCGCGTAGGTCTCGAACAGGTCCGCAGCCATGCCTGCGCAGTCGCCGACATTGTCGCCAACGTTGTCGGCGATGGTAGCCGGGTTGCGCGGATCATCTTCCGGGATACCTGCTTCGACCTTCCCGACGAGGTCGCCGCCGACGTCCGCACCCTTTGTGAAGATGCCACCGCCGAGACGAGCAAAGATAGAGATCAGCGAAGCGCCGAAACCGAGCGCGACAAGAGCGTCGACAACCTCACGGCTGGCAGGCGCATGGCCGAGCGGGCCGGTAAGAACCCAATAGTAAACCGACACGCCAAGCAGCGCGAGGCCAGCGACCAGCATGCCGGTAATGGCGCCCGACTTGAAAGCGATGTCCAGGCCTGCAGCGAGGCTGTTGGAAGCAGCCTGTGCGGTGCGTACATTGGCACGGACCGAGACATGCATGCCGATGAAGCCGGCAGCGCCCGACAAGACCGCGCCAATCAAGAAACCGAATGCAGCGGTTGCCGAAAGCAGCCACCAAGCCAGAATAAATACAACGACGCCAACGATGGCGATGGTGGTGTACTGGCGCGCCAGGTAGGCTTGGGCGCCTTCGCGGATGGCCGCGGAGATTTCCTGCATGCGTGCATTGCCCTGGTCGGAAGCTAGTACCGACTGTGTCGCCCAGATGGCGTATAGGACAGAGAGCAGACCGCAGGCGATGACGACGTAGAGCATGGTCATGCCGGATTTTCCTCGAGTGATGGCCCGAAAGAACCCCCCTCCGGGCCGATGGAGACGAAACCGGACCCGGTTGCGGAATCCGATCGTTCGCAGCGGCTTATGCGAAACAGGTAAACGAACGTCAAGATATTGTTCGGTTTTTGCCCCGTTTTCGCCCTAAAGGATAAGATATCGGCGATGCATTTCGCGCCGTCGACCAATTTTATCGATTGAAACTAGTGACCTGTTTGGCAAACGCCGCGAACCGTCCATCAAGCAGGCTGCCGGCGAGTGCTCTGAAGCAAGCCGAGCAAGACCAGGCACAGAAATGCTACGGGCAGGACAACCCAGGCGAGCATGTTCCAACCCCAGGCATTATAGACGGCACCGGACATCAGTGATGCGAAGGCGACGCTGGAAAACAGCACAAAGTCGTGAAAACCTTGCGTCTTGCCCTTCTCTTCAGGCCGATAGCACTCGGCCACCATAGCTGTCGAGCCAATGAAGCCGAAGTTCCAGCCTAGCCCGAGCAGGATCAGCGCGACCCAGAATTGCCAGAGTTGAATACCCGACAACGCCACTACGCCGCAGCCGATCAGCAAAGCGAAACCCACCGCAACGATGGTCGGAGCACCGAACCGATGGATCAAGCGACCGGTAAAGAAGCTTGGCGCAAACATCGCCATGACGTGCCATGAGATACCAAGCGTCGCCTCGTCGGAGGTAAAGCCGCAGCCAACCATCGCGAGCGGCGCGCCCGTCATGACGAAAGTCATCAGCGCATAGGAGCCGACTGCACACAATAAGGAGACCGCAAAGCGCGGCTGGGTAACGATCTCGCCCAGTGAGCGGCCTGTATCCGCTGCGGCCTTCGCAGTATGTGCGGTGGAGTCGTTCCGAAGAAAAGCAAGGATAATGCCCCCAATGCCAGCTAGAATGATGAGTGCTGCGAATGCGCCGGCAAACATGACCGGGGCAAGAAGATCCTTGGTGAAAATGACGACCTGAGGTCCGAGCACCGCGGTGAAAACGCCGCCCGCCAGAACGAAAGAAATGGCGCGCGCCTTGAATTCGGGTGGCGCATTGTCGGCCGCAGCAAAGCGGAACTGCTGGACGAATGCCCCGCCAGCCCCGACCAGCAGCAAGCCGAATGCAAAACCCCAGAAACTGGATTGGAACAACGCGATCGTCGCTGCAAGTGCACCCAGTGCGGTAATGCCGGTGCCGGTCAAAAAGCCGTCACGCTGACCGAGCCTGCGGATAATCGCCGCTGCCGGCAGCGCGCCCAGAGCCACGCCGACGTTGTAGCCCGTCAGTGGGGCCGTCGCCAAAGATTTGTCCGTACCAAGCATGTAGTGCCCGGCAAGCGCGCCGAGCGCGAAACAGATCGGCCCCGCCGACCCGATGATCGCCTGTGCCGCTGCAAGAATAATGGCTGTACGCCGCGCTTCCCGCTCGGCTTCAGCGTGCTCGATTGTCATGAAAATTCCTTACCTTTGCCCCGTCCCTCGCCGCGCACCCGGCGCGACACGCGGTCCAATACCGCGTTGACGAGCTTTGGCTCGTCCTCATCATAGAACGCTTTGGCAATATCAATATATTCCGAGACAATGACGGCGACAGGAACTTCCTCGCGCCGCATCAACTCGTAGGTGCCCGCGCGAAGGATTGCGCGCAGCGTGGAATCGAGGCGCGACAGCGGCCAGTCTTCAGTCAACGCCTGCCGGATGATGGGGTCGAGCGTCTTCTGGTTTTCCACGACACCGGCCAGTATGCCACGAAACCACTGCGCATCCGCCTCGCGGTAAAGCGCGCCGTCAACTTCCTTGCCAAGCCGGAAGGCTTCATATTCCGCGGTGATTTCCAGCAGGCCGCTACCGGCGACATCCATCTGGTAAAGCGCTTGCACTGCCGCGAGGCGCGCGGCGCCGCGCTTGTTGGCTTGTCGTACCGGCGGCTGGCCGCTGCCCGTTGGATCAGTCACGTCGTTCAGGCTCCGAGTTGCGCGCGAAGAGAAATCATGGTCAGGGCCGCACGCACTGCGAATCCACCCTTGTCGCCTTCGCTACGTTTGGCGCGCGCCCAGGCTTGCTTCTCGTTCTCCGTCGTCAGGATGCCGTTGCCGACACAAATCGCTTCCTGCACCGACAGGTCCATGAGGGCGCGCGCCGATTCGTTGGCAACGATATCGAAATGATGCGTCTCCCCGCGGATCACAGTACCCAGCGCCACGTAGCCGTCATAGCCCTTGCCGCCGGATGCTTCCGCATCAAGCGCAAACGAGATCACGGCGGGGATTTCCAGCGCGCCGGGAACGGTGACGACGTCGTACTTGGCGCCGGCGTCCTCAAGGGCAGCCTTTGCGCCATCAAGCAGCGCGTCCGCGAGGTCGTCGTAGAAGCGCGCCTCGATGATCAGAAGCTTGAGTTTCTTGTCCTTGGCCATGTCTTTGCGTCTCCGGAGGAGCCGGTCAATTAGGCCGAAGCGCGACTGTCCGCAAGCCTTGGAAACTTTCTATCGGGTAATCACGCGCAGTTGCAGTTACAGACCCTGCGCGGATGCCTCCATAAGGCGAGCCGCGTAACGCGCCATGGTGTCGACCTCCAGGTTGACGCTGTCGCCAACCTTGCGCTCCCCCCAGGTGGTGACCGCCAGCGAATGATGGATCAGAAGTACGTCGAAACGTGTGCCCTCCACCTTGTTGACGGTGAGCGAAGTGCCGTCCAAGGCAATCGACCCTTTCGGCGCGATGAATTTGGCCAATCCGGGCGGTGCATCCAGCGTAAATCGCACCGCATCGCCCTCGTCCTGTCGCGCCACGATCCCCGCCATGCCGTCCACGTGTCCGGAAACGATGTGGCCGCCCAGTTCGTCGCCAATCTTGAGCGCGCGTTCGAGATTGATGCGGCTACCGATTTGCCAGGCAGATGCTGTCGTCAACCGCAGCGCCTCCTCCCATGCCTCGACCTCGAACCAACGCGCGTCTGTCTTTGTCTCAGGCAAGGCAGTAACGGTAAGACAGACACCCGAGCATGCAATCGAGGCTCCAATGGCGATGGTTTCGGGATCGTAGGTCGTTTCGATACGCAGGCCGACGCCCTTCCTCAGCGGCTTGATCGCCGCAACCGTGCCCACGTCGGTGACGATACCCGTAAACATCAATAACCTCTTACCCACTCGGCGTAGCTATCCTCGCCAAGGCGCATCTCACGCAATTTGTGGAAACCCTGCGGTATATGGTCAGGATCGATCGGCGCCGCAATTCCGTTCGGTCCGATCTCGCGGGGTCCGTGAAATAGTACGATACGGTCAACAAGTCCGTCGCCCAGGAAAGAACGCGCAACCGCGGCACCGCCTTCGACGAGGACACTGGCCATACCGAGAGCAGCCAGATCTTCCATCAACTCCGGCAATGCTATCTGACCATCATGCATTTCGACGCCGATGAAGCGTACACCACGACGCTCCAGAGTTGCCCTCCGATGTGGGGCCGCCGACACGTCGGAAGCAATGTAGAGCGGCACGCGGTCCGCATCGGCCACTAGCTTCGACGTTTCCGGCAAGCGTATTTCGCGATCGAGCACGATGCGGGCCGGCGAGCGGTTCTCCAGGCCAGGCAGACGAGCGGTGAGCGCCGGATCGTCCTCCAATGCCGTGCCGATACCGATCAGGACAGCGTCGGCTTCCGCTCGAAGAAGATGCACCTCGCGTCTCGCCGCTTCACCGGTGATCGCGACCTGGCCCTGCCCGGCAGCGCCGATCTTTCCATCAGACGAAATCGCAAGCTTTAGAATAACCTCCGGTCTCTTTCTCAATGACCGGATCAAATAACCAGCCATCTGATCGGAGGCCTGCGCCGAGAGCAGGCGTTCGACCACCTCTATGCCTGCTTCGCGCAGGATCGCATATCCTTTGCCGGAGACCCGGGTATCCGGATCGCTGGCTGCACCTACCACGCGCGCGATCCCGGCATTGACCAAGGCATTTGCACATGGCGGCGTGCGGCCATGATGCGCGCAAGGCTCAAGCGTAACGTAGGCCGTGGCCCCGCGCGCCAGTTCGCCCGCCTGGGCCAGGGCTTCGGCTTCAGCGTGAGGGCGTCCACCGACAGCGGTAATGCCCGTCCCGACAATCATAGGGCCCGTACCATCGTCACGCACGATGATGGTACCGACAGCCGGGTTGGTCGAGGTGCGACCGGCATTGCGCCGCGACAGGCGGAGTGCCGCCGCCATATAGCGGCGATCAAGCCTCGCCTGCCTGGTCATTGCCGGGTCATCCATTACTCAACCACCGTCCTCGTCACCCTTCAATTCGCCAAGAACCTCATGAAAGTCCTTCGCTTCCCGAAAGTTGCGATAAACGGATGCGAAGCGCACATAAGCGACGTCATCAAGCGACTTGAGCGCCTCCATGACCAGCCTGCCCACCTCCGCCGATGGGATTTCCGTTTCACCCGAGCTTTCAAGCTGGCGCACGATACCGGTCACGGCGCGGTCGATGCGCTCTGGATCAACGTTGCGCTTGCGAACGGCAATCTCGACCGAGCGCAAGAGCTTGTCGCGATCGAAGGGCACTTTGCGGCCAGATTTCTTGACCACGACGAGGTCGCGCAACTGTACCCTTTCGAAAGTCGTGAAGCGACCGCCGCAGTCCGGACACACCCGCCGCCTGCGGATGGCCGAACCATCCTCTGCGGGTCGGGAATCCTTCACCTGCGTATCTTCGGACTGGCAATAGGGACAGCGCATATGAAGCCTTTGCTACGCGATTCTGATTGCGTGAAAGGCTAGAGTGTTTTGCTGCAACGGCAAAGACAGCACAGCCCCGCTCCCCACAGATAGCGAGGCTGCACCCGAATTTCTATTCCCGTGGTTTATCCAAGATATGGATACAGCGGGAAGCGCTCGGTCAGAGCCACGACCTTCTTCTGAACGGCCGCCTCGACTGCGGCATTGCCTTCGTCAGAGTTTGCGGCTTTCAACCCGTCGAGTACCTCGGCAATGAACTTGCCGATTTCACGGAATTCGGCCTGACCGAAGCCGCGTGTGGTGCCTGCCGGTGTGCCGAGGCGAACGCCGGAGGTGACAAACGGCTTTTCCGGATCGAAGGGGATGCCGTTCTTGTTGCAGGTGATGTTGGCGCGCCCCAAGGCTGCCTCGGCGCGCTTGCCGGTGGCATTCTTCGGCCGCAGATCGACGAGCATCAAGTGGTTGTCCGTACCGCCCGAAACGATGTCGAGGCCCGTTTCCTTGAGGCTGGATGCCAGAGCCTTGGCGTTGTCCGCAACGTTCTGGGCGTAAACCTTGAAGCTCGGCTTCAGCGCCTCGCCGAACGCGACGGCCTTGGCGGCAATGACGTGCATCAGCGGACCACCCTGCAAGCCCGGAAACACAGCCGAATTCATCTTCTTGGCGATGTCCTCGTCATTGGTGAGGATCATGCCGCCGCGGGGGCCGCGAAGCGATTTGTGGGTAGTAGTCGTCACCACATGGGCATGCGGCAAAGGCGAAGGATGCACGCCGCCGGCAACGAGGCCGGCGATATGCGCCATATCGACCATCAGGTAAGCACCAATGGAATCAGCTATTTCGCGGAATCTCTTCCAGTCCCAGATGCGTGAGTAGGCGGTGCCTCCGGCCAGGATCAGCTTCGGCTTGTGCTGCTGCGCCAACTTTTCGATTTCGTCCATGTCCAGCAGGTGATCGTCCTTACGCACGCCGTAGGAGACGACCTTGAACCACTTGCCGCTCATGTTGACCGGCGAGCCGTGGGTAAGGTGCCCGCCCGAGTTGAGATCGAGGCCCATGAAGGTGTCGCCCGGCTGCAATAGCGCCAGGAAAACGGCCTGGTTCATCTGGCTGCCGGAGTTCGGCTGAACATTGGCAAAGTTGCAGCCGAACAGCTTCTTGGCGCGCTCGATGGCAAGCTCTTCGGCAACGTCTACGAACTGGCAACCACCATAGTAGCGCTTGCCCGGATAACCCTCGGCATACTTGTTGGTCATGATCGAGCCTTGCGCTTCCAGAACGGCGCGCGAGACGATGTTTTCCGAGGCAATCAACTCGATTTCGTGGCGCTGGCGGCCAAGCTCATTGCGGATCGAGCCGAAGATTTCCGGATCGGCTTCAGAGAGCGGCGTTTCGAAGAAAGAATTGAGTTGGCTGGAGGCGGCCGACTGTGTTGCCATGGCGTGAAACTTCCTTGCTGCAAAGGTCTGCGCGCCATTAACATACTTGCCTTGCGGTCGCCACGTGCGCGTGGCGAAATTTGCTGGCCCGATTGCGGCAATGCGTCGCCAGGAAGGAAAAAGGCCGCCCTGGCGGACGGCCCTTTTGAATTGCCAAGCGGCGATCGTTAAAGCGAGGATGTGATCTGCAACTCGTCCACGCCGTCCCAGCCGTAGACGTCGTCGCGGAACTGGGCCACCCCGTCGCCGGTCGACCAGGCTGAAACGTAAAGGAAGTGGACCGGCACAGGATTTGTGACAGCGACCGGCTGAGACTCGCCGGTCTTGATCGCCGCCTCGAAATGCTGGCGATCCCAACCGGGCGTGTCACGCAAAATCCAGGTCACGAGATCACGTACGTTCTGTACGCGCACGCAGCCCGAGGAGTCGAAGCGCATCAGCTTACCGAACAAGCTCTGCTGCGGCGTATCATGCATGTAAACGCCATCCGGGCTCGGGAAGTTGATCTTGACCGAAGCCATGGCATTTCCGCTGCCCGGATCCTGGCGGAATCGGTACTTTGCGGCTTCTTCCGTCGACCAGTCGATGGTCATCGGATCGACTTCGCTCCCGTCCGGCGCGAAAAGCCGGATGTTGCTGTTCTTGAGGTAGTCGGGGTCCTTGCGCATCAACGGAATGATGTCCTTGCGCACGATGGAAACCGGAGCATTCCAATATGGATTGACGATGATCTCGTTGATCCTGGAATTGACGATCGGCGTCTGGCGATCGATCTTGCCGACGATTGCGGTATGACGCAGCACGACGCGCCCGTTCTCCACCGCCTCGATCTGCGCGGCGGGGATGTTGACGAGCACGTAGCGGTCGCCGAGCGTACCCACCTTTTCGCGCAGCCGGCCGAGGTTGGTTTCCAACTGCCCGAGGCGAGTCTGTGCGGCAACATTCATCGCCAGATAGGAATATTTGCCGAGTACACCGTCTTCCGGCAATCCGTGGCGGGCCTGGAAGCGCTTGACTGCAGCATCGACGTAAGAATCGAAGGACTCCGACAGGCCCGCGCTCTGCGGCAGGTCACCGGACACCATCAGGCGCCTGCGCAATGGAACGACGTCGGGGTCGATGACACCAAGCTTCAGCTTCTTGGTCGCCGGCACCTGTTCCCAACCACCACGCGAAACGATGCCCTGATATTGAGCGATCGCCTGCTCGGTGTATGAAATTGTCTGGGGGCTAAAGATGGGCAGCGTCGACGCCACCTTGCCGCGGCCTGTAGCACGAGCGTCGAAAGTGTCGTCCCAGTTACCGCGACCGGCAGCCTTCAGGATATCGTCAACGACGTTTTGCGCACTGGCGCTGCCAGCGACTATGGAAGCTGCGAGCGCGGAAGCTCCGGACAAAAACAAACGGCGGCTGGTTCTCATGGGCGTTCCAGACATTCTTCCAGTCAATGTTCAGGCGATACGGGTCGGCACTCTAGGCTGGCCGAACTTAATAATTCGCCAACCATGCCGGCATCACATCGGCGTGAAAAAACGCACCGCGCCGAAACAGGTTCCAGATGGGCAGAAGCATTCCCGCTCCTGCCTTACTCGTCTTTCGCTTTCATTTGAATATGGCGGCAACGTGGCGCAGCGCCCAATCAATCCAGTCGCCAAAGCACAAATAACAAGGCCAGTGCTTTTTGGGCACCGGCCTTGTTGCTTCCTGTCACTTGCGCCTACGGGCGCATCAAATGCCTACATGCGATAGGCGATGGTGTCGTTCCAGAACCTGTCGAGACGCTGTAAGGCGCGGTTCATCTGCTTAAACTCATCGGTGTTGATGCCGCCCACTTGCTCGATGGAGCCAACGTGGCGTTCGTAAAGGCCTGCCACAACTTCAGCGACTTCAGACCCCTTGTCCGTCAAGCTGACGCGGACCGAACGGCGGTCGATGCGCGAGCGTTGGTGGTTGATGAAGCCAAGATCGACCAGCTTCTTCAGATTGTAGGAGACGTTGGAGCCGAGGTAGTAACCACGCGAGCGCAACTCACCTGCAGTCAATTCCGCGTTGCCGATGTTGAATAAAAGCAACGCCTGGATAGCGTTGATGTCGGAACGGCCGTTGCGATCGAACTCATCCTTGATGACGTCAAGAAGACGGCGGTGCAACCGCTCGACGAGCTGGAGCGATTCCATGTAAAGCGAGCGGATCGCCTCGCGGCGGTCGTCGGATACGTTTGCGGACTTCGCCGCAGGACGCGGGTTGTTCATTGTCTTTGCCTCTCGTTTGTCGCCCGGTGATTTTTTGTTTTTGTCACCTTGGGACCGACACTATCGAATACTCATAAAATTCGACTTAAACGCCAAGGCTAACAAGAGCTTACCGGTAACAGGTCGCTAAGAGGCTTAATGAATGGTCACGCTCATTCTGAAAGTTAACCTAAACATTTACTGAACGCGCAGAGACCCAATCTACCGAGTTTGCTGCCGCTTTTGCATGTGCATAACCAGTCTCAGCACAATGTAGATCAACGCCACGACGCCGTGAACAAATACGATCGGCCAACGCTCACCGAAATATTGCGATAAGCCGACATACATTGCGATTTCCGAAGCCGCGCACAAAAACCAGATAACAGGCGCCCAGGGCGCAAGCATCCAAAGGCCAGCGGCCGCGAATGGAAAAAGCACTGCAAGCGCGGAGGCAGCGATCTGCCAATGAACGGGCATCAGGTCGAAACGGAACAAGGTTCCGGGATAAAATCCGATCAACCTGGTCCAGTATAGAACGCCGAAAAGAAGGCAGTAAGCCGCAACGACGCGCATGAACCATGTGAAGATGGCTTCGGTGGCGGTCGGCTGAAGGGCTGGCCGTCTCGAAACGCTGTCGCTCACAGGATCAATTCCTGCCCGCCCAGAGAAGCAAAATAGGCTTCAACGGTATCCTCGCTTACCTCTTCCAGCTTAGCAGGCTGCCACACAGGCACTGAGCCCTTGTCGATAAGGGCGGCACGGATACCTTCATAAAAGTCGTGTCCGGCCAACATGCGGTTGAGGATGCGAAACTCCATGCGCATGCAATCGTCCATTGACAGTTTCGCCCCTGCCCTGATCTGCCGCCAGGCGACTTTGAGGCTGGTCGGCGAGCGCGACAGGATCGTAGCCAATGTCTTGGCGGCGAATTCGTCGGACGCGGCTGCCTGTTCGAGGCTCACTAGTATGGCATCCAACGAACTGGCGGAGAAATGCCGGTGGATGGACGCAAGCGTTGCCGCATCGGTTTCGGCGGCAGCGGATGCATGAAAACGGGCCAGCACCTTGTTCGGCTCCCCACTCTCGACCAGTGCGTTGAAGAGTTCCGCCTGTTCCGCGGACTTGATCGTATGCGTGGCCAAGCCGCAGGCCAGCGCGTCGCCATACCTGATGCGGTTTCCGGTGAGGCCTAGGTACATTCCGAAACTATCGGCAAGGCGAGGCAGGATGTGGCTGCCCCCGACATCGGGGAAGAAGCCGATACCGACCTCCGGCATAGCGAACACCGCATTTTCGGTCAGGACGCGATGGGAACCATGAAATGAAACTCCAAAGCCGCCACCCATGACAATGCCGTCGATAAGCGCGACGTACGGTTTGCCGAAATCGGCGATCCGGGCATTAAGCCGGTATTCGTCGGCGAAGAATTCGACCGGGAGTTTCCCGGCCTTGCCGGCTTCGTAGACCTGAAGAATGTCCCCGCCCGCCGAGAACGCCCTGCCCTCGCCCCGGATCACGACAAGCCGAATACGATCATCGTCGTGCCATGCTTCCAAGGCTTTGGCGAGCGCACGGATCATCTTGTGGGTGACCGCATTAAGGGCCTTGGGCCGATTCAGCGTGACGACCCCTGCCCGCCCCTCGACCTCAAAACGGATCTCATCGCCGCCGCCAAAGTCCATTTACAGCGATTCCCCATCACCAGCATTGCCTCGAAAGTGCTAAGGGTGGGACACGGATGCGTCAATGGCGGCCCCGCATCGCAGCACGCTAAGAGGCAAGATTGGCAACAAAACTAAAAATCCCATGCGACACGGTTCGCCGTATGTTGCGCCTCGTAGGCATGGTGACCATCCTGATCGCAGGCTTAAGCGATCTTGCCACCGCACAACCATCGCAGGACCTATACAGCGCACAGACCATCGTTACCGGCACGGGTGAGCCAAACCGCGTCATCGGCTTTCGCGCCTGTCTCGATCAAGTGATCGTCAAGGTATCGGGCGATCAACGCCTGCTTGCCGATCCGAAGATGACGAAGTTGCGAGATCAGGCCGGAGACTTCATCGACAGTTTCCGCTATCGCGATCGCCTTGAAGGCATCCCCGTTCATGACGAGCAAGGCACCCATGACCGGCCACACGATCTGACATGTCTCTATAAGCCCACGACTATCGACGCTGTGCTGGCGGAACTTGGTCGCCGCCCCTGGTTGGATGAAAGGCCGAACTTGGCAATCATCCTTAACGTGACTGACCAGAACCGCTCCTTCCAACTAACCGCAGACGGCACCGAAAGCCCCTACATGGCAGAATCGCTGGAGGCCGCGGCCACTCCTATGGCACTAGCCGTGACGCTACCCGAAACACGCCAACTCTCGGACCTGCAGAAGGGAACGCTGAAGGTTGATGAGATTGTCCGAGAGCTAGGGGCAGATCTCGCGCTCACCGGCAAGCTCATCTGGAGTCGCAAAGACCTTGGCTGGGTCGCCGAATGGCAACTCGCCTTTCATGGTCAAACCTATGAATGGCAAGAGCGCGGCGTCAGCTTCGACGAGGCTTTTCGTTTAGCCATACGCGGCGCTGCCCGGATATTGTCCGGCAATGGCCGGCCATGAGGGAATGGCACAACGATGTCGCATTGGTAGGCAAGGCCCCAGCGTGCTAAAAACCGCAGCAGAGAGCCAACGCGGGAATAGTCAGGGCCTTTTTTCCGTTTGGTAGCGTAGACAAAGTACCCGAGCGCAGCAGTTGCCGCTCGAGCGGAGTTTGGAAATGAACAGGTTCGCACCCACCAAAGCGGCAGGCGCGCTGAGCGTAGACGAGGTCACCAACTCCCGGCGGCTGAGGCGCATGCGCAAGGCGGCTTGGTCGCGCCGCCTCGTTCAGGAAAACCACCTCACCGTCGACGACCTGATCTGGCCGATGTTCGTCGTGGAAGGCACCAATGTGCGCCAACCGGTCGAAGCGATGCCCGGCGTCTTCCGCTACTCTGTCGATATCGCCGTCAAGCAAGCCGAACGCGCGGCCAAACTCGGCATTCCAGCCATCGCCACTTTCCCCAAGGTGGACCTCAGCCTGCGCGACGAAACGGGCTCGCACATTCTCGACCCTGACAACCTCATCAACCGCACCACCCGCGCCATCAAGGCAGCAGTGCCGGAGATCGGCATCATCACCGATGCCGCGCTCGACCCATTCACCAGCCATGGCCATGACGGCATCCTTCGCGACGGCATTATCGTCAACGACGAGAGTGTGGAACAGATCACAGCAGCAGCGGTGCTGCAGGCGGCTGCCGGTTCGGACATCATCGCGCCATCGGACATGATGGATGGCCGCATCGGAGTTATCCGCTCGGCGCTCGACGCCAACGGTTTCCAGGACGTGGCGATCATGTCCTACGCGACGAAATTCGATTCAGCCTTCTATGGCCCCTACCGCGACGCGATCGGCACCGCTGGACTGCTCAAAGGCGACAAGAAGACCTACTACATCAACAACGCCAATTCCGCCGAGGCGCTGCGCGAGGCCGAGCAGGACATTCTCGAAGGCGCGGACATGATCATGGTGAAGCCCGGCCTGCCCTATCTGGACATCGTGCGCCAGTTGAAGGACCAGTTCGCAATGCCGACCTTCGCCTATCAGGTGTCCGGCGAATATTCGATGATCAAGGCGGCGGCAGCCAATGGCTGGATCGACGGCGATCGCGCGATGCTGGAAAGCCTGCTCGCGCTGAAGCGGGCGGGCTGCGACGGCGTCCTCACCTATTTCGCGCCGACGGTCGCGGAGATGCTGAAGCGATAGCTGCATTCCTGACGGGTTTGTGTTCGAATGAACGTGCCGCCATGTGATATGCCCGGCACCACCGGCGTGCCCGACAATGAAAATTGCACGCGCCGCCGGTTTTGCGAACCAGTCAGGAATATCCAATGGAATACCGCTATCTTGGCCGCTCAGGCCTGAAAATCTCGACGCTGACCATGGGCACCATGACGTTCGGCGGTGCCGGCAAATTCGCTGCCGTCGGCAAAACCGACGTAGCGGACGCCCGCCGCCTGATCGACATCTGCCTCGATGCGGGCATCAACCTGATCGACACGGCGAACGTCTATTCCAACGGATTGTCGGAAGAGATCATAGGCGAGGTGTTGGACGGCAAGCGCAAGAACGATGTTCTGATCGCTTCCAAGGCGCGCCTCAAGATCGGCTCCGGCCCGAATGACGAGGGCCTGTCGCGCCACCACCTGATCCGCGAATGCGAGCGCAGCCTGAAGCGGCTCAAGACCGACGTGATCGACATCTATCTTTTGCATGAGTGGGATGGGCTGACGCCGGTTGAGGAAACCATGGCGGCGCTCGACACGCTGGTGGAACAGGGCAAGGTCCGCTACGTCGGCTGCTCCAATTTTTCCGGCTGGCACATCATGAAGGCGTTGGGCGTAGCTGAGCGAAACAACCATCCGCGCTTCGTGACGCAACAGATCCACTACACGCTGGAAGCGCGTGAGGCGGAATACGAGTTGCTGCCGATCTCCGTCGACCAAGGTCTTGGCATCATGGTCTGGAGCCCGCTTGCCGGCGGCCTTTTGTCTGGAAAATATAGCCGCGAGCAGGAAACCGCACGGCAATTGTCGGGATGGCATGAACCGCCGATCCGCGATGAAGACCGGCTTTGGCGCATCGTCGATGCGCTCAACGGCATCGCCAAGGAGCGCAACGTCTCGTCCGCCCAGATCGCGCTTGCCTGGCTGCTGCAGCGCCCGGCTATATCGACGCTGGTGATCGGAGGGCGCAACGAAGCGCAGTTCAAGGACAATATCGCCGCAGCCAGCCTTGTTCTGAGCGAGGAAGAAAAGAAGCGGCTCGACGCAGTCAGCCTGCCGCCGGTGATCTATCCCTACTGGCACCAGCAGGCCACCGCCCACAGGAGTTTTGGCGCCGCGGATATGGTTCTGGATCGTAAAAGCCCGCGAAGCTGAGACCAGTTCCCCGTGACGACCGCAACCGGTGCCCCTGACGACGCGCTAAGCATCCACTGGCGGCGAAATCTCGCCGTCTGCTTCCTTGGCTCGTTCACCACCATCGTGGCGATGACGCTCCTGTTGCCGTTTCTCCCGCTCTATGTGGAGGAACTCGGCGCACAGGGCCATGCAGCGATCGTGCAGTGGTCCGGTATCGCCTATGGCGCGACATTCCTCGCAGCCGCACTCGTCGCGCCGCTTTGGGGCAGGCTCGGCGACCGCTACGGCCGCAAGCTGATGCTAGTGCGCGCCAGCCTCGGCATGGCCGTCTGCATGTCGCTGATGGGCATGGTGCAAAGCGTCGAGCAACTTGTGCTGTTGCGGCTGCTGGTCGGCTTTGCCGGCGGATACTCTTCCGGCTCGACGATCCTGGTTGCCATGCAGACGCCGAAGGAACGCTCCGGCTGGGCGCTGGGCGTTCTGTCGGCCGGTATCATGGGAGGTAATCTCGTTGGGCCACTGATTGGTGGCGGGCTGCCGCCGCTGATCGGCATCCGCGCCACTTTCCTGCTTTGCGGCGGCGTCATCTTTCTTGCCTTTCTTGCCACGAGTTTCCTGATCAAGGAGGAACGGCAAGCCCCGGGCAAGACCAAAGCGAAGCAGGAAGGCGCATGGCAGGCGATCCCAGACAAGCGCCCGGTCGTTGCGATGCTGTTCACCGGCATGCTCTTGATGTTTGCGAACATGTCGATCGAGCCGATCATCACCGTCTACGTAGCGCAACTGGTGGAAGACCAGGCCCGGGTGACACTCGTTGCCGGCGTGGTGATGTCGGCGGCGGCACTAGGCAGCATCGTATCGGCTTCGCGACTTGGCAGGCTTGCAGACCACGTGGGGCACTGGAACGTCGTGACAGTAGCGCTCGCAGTCGCATCGCTGTTGCTCATCCCGCAGGCCTTCGTCACCGAAGGCTGGCAATTGGTGGTGCTGCGCTTTCTCATGGGGCTTGCACTCGGCGGTCTTTTGCCATCGATCACCAGCGTCATCCGCCACAACGTGCCGGATCGCGTCGGCGGGAATGTGCTTGGCTATTCGATCTCGGCCCAATATGTCGGACAGGTAGCTGGCCCGGTGCTTGGCGGCTTTGTCGGGGGCCATTTCGGCATGCCGGCAGTTTTCCTTGGAACAAGCGTGCTTCTGGCATTTGGCGCAGCGTACAACTGGCTTGCCCAAACCCATCGCAATCAGTGACTTCGCGGAGATACCGACATGAATCGCATTCTTGTGTTTGCCGCCGGGCTTTGTGGAGCGGCGGGCGTTGTGCTGTCAGCGGCAGCATCGCATCGTGGCGGTGCATTTATCGGCACGGCAGCATCTTTCCTGCTCATGCATGCGCCAGTATTTCTTGCCGTCGGCCTGTTTGATGCCAACCGCATACTGCGCACGGCAAGCTACATCCTGCTAGTCGGACTGGTTCTTTTCAGCGGCGATCTGCTGGCTCGCGACTTCGTGGGCTCGCGGCTGTTCCCGTTTGCCGCGCCAGTCGGCGGCACGCTTCTCATCGCCGGATGGCTTGCCATCGTCCTTTCGGCGCTGCGCCCGACAGCGAAGCAAGAAGCGGCCGACGAATCTTGAAATAGGCCACCTATTCTCCCATCTGATGCCTACCGGCTTAAACGAGTAAGCCGAACCAGAAGGGGTAATCATGAACGCGCGCGTTCTCGACGGTGAAATCGTTACCAATCGACTGGACGACGTGCGCGCCTATGAGGGAGTACGCACCCGCCGTATCCTGGCTTTTGCGATCGACTATCTCATCGTCGGATTGCTGACTATCCCGTTCGCCATACTGGTTCTAGTTCTCGGTCTGCTGACATTCGGCATTGGTTGGGCGCTGTTCGGCATTCTGGTGCCGGTCGTGGCCATCCTCTACATCTGGAACACCTTGGGCAGCGCCGATCAGGCAACCACCGGCATGAAGATGATGAATATACGCCTTGACCGGCTCGATGGGCGGCGTATCGACGGGCTGACCGCCGTGGTTCATTCCGTGCTGTTTTGGGCGGGCAACGTAATCCTGACACCGCTAATCCTGCTGGTTACGCTATTTTCCAACCGCAAGCGCACATTGCATGACCTTTTGCTCGGAACGGTGGTTTCGCGCACCGACCGCTGAGCGGGCTTGTGTAAATCTTTGCTCCCGCATAAGCTACCCGCGATGGGGATGGAGTTCCCCCGAAACCGCCTGTAAAGGCTGATGACTCCTACCGCAACGAAACCGCGGTAGGGGTGCGTCTTCAAGACCCCGCCGCAAGCGGGTTTTTTTATGCCCGCTCATATGGGGTATGACCAAATGTCCTTTTACACGTGCCTCGCAGTCATGATCGGTGGCGCGATCGGTAGCCTCGCCCGCTATGTGATCTCGGTCCTGGCGCTGCCAATCTCAGGCTCACTGCCGTGGGGCACCATTCTCATCAATATCGTTGGCTCGTTTGTCATAGGTCTGTTTGGCACGCTGACACTGGCAGATGGTCGCTACCCGGCGTCGGAAAGCGCGCGCCTGTTTGTGATGATCGGCCTTTGCGGAGGTTTCACCACTTTCTCTTCATTCAGCCTGCAGACGCTGGACCTGCTGCGCAACGGCGCAGTCGTGCGGGCGTCGGCAAATATCGCGGCATCGGTGATACTGTGCGTCGGCGCAGTGGCCGTCGGACACCTCATTGCGACGCATTTCAATCGGGATGTTCGCATAGCCCAGATTGCCATCGAAGAAGAAGGCAGTCCTGTACCACCGCAAAACTCTTGAATTTTTTGCAGACCACGCCAAGGTAGAGCGAGTCGTGGAGTTACTTTTTGGCTAGATGACGCACCACCCGACCCAGTCGCCGCAGTTTTTCCTGACAGCGCCATCGCCCTGCCCGTATCTCGATGGCCAGTTTGAGCGCAAGGTTTTCACCCACCTTGTCGGCGACAAGGCTCCAGAGATGAACGATCTGCTGACGCAAGGCGGTTTCCGACGTTCGCAAAACATCGCCTACCGTCCGGCGTGCGAGACCTGCCGCGCCTGTGTTTCGGTGCGCATCGTGACCCAGGAATTCGTACCGAGCCGCAACATGCGCCGCGTGATGCAGGAAAATGACGACCTTGTCGGCGTCATGCAGGCTGCGGAACCATCGACCGAGCAATACTCGCTGTTTCGTGCCTATCTGGATGCCCGTCACCGTCGTGGCGGCATGTCGGACATGACCGTGCTGGACTATGCCATGATGGTTGAGGACACGCACGTCGATACGAAGATCATCGAATATCGCCGTCGCGGCCCGGATACCTTCATCACGGGCAAGGGTCAGGGCGAACTCATCGCGGTGGCGTTGACAGACAAGATGGCTGATGGGCTGTCGATGGTCTATTCCTACTTCAATCCCGAGTTGGACAGCCGCTCCCTCGGCACGTTCATGATTCTCGACCACATCAATCGCGCCAAGGCAATGGGATTGCCCCATGTCTATCTCGGCTACTGGGTCAATGGCTCACGCAAGATGAACTATAAGATGCGCTTCCAGCCGCAGGAGCACTTGGGCCCAAAAGGCTGGGAGCGCTACTCGGGTACGTGACGACGCGCATCCGGCCTAAACAGAATGGCCTGCCGTTAGCCCTGCAGGACTGACCTTCTTCATTTAAATCTGGATGTCCCTTCATCCGCCAGCCGGGGTCTTTGCCTTGCCAGAAACAAACCACCACACCAAGGGTCTTGTTTTGACCGCCATAGGCGGCATGGCCTTGACGGTGGATATTCCATTGATCCGTCTCGCCAATGGTGAAGCATGGTCAATTCTTCTCGTTCGCAGCGGCACGACTTTTCTGGCTGCCCTCGTGATCTGGGCGGTCTGGCGTTGGCTGACACCGAAAGCGCCGCAACTGATACCCGGACGGGACGGGCTGGTAGTCGCAACGCTTTACGGCGTTGGGTCGATCACTTTCATTACCGCGGTGTTTCACACTTCAACTGCAGATCTCGTCTTCATTCTCGCGTTCAACACGATGTTTGCAGCGCTTCTGTCATGGCTGTTTCTGCGCGAGAGACCTCGCCCTGCAACATTGATTGCAATGGCATTGATGATCTTCGGCGTGATGATCATCGTCAGCAGTTCGCTTGGAACCGGCAACCTGTTCGGCAACCTGATGGCGCTTGCCTCGGCGTTCTGCATTGCCTCGGCCATCACCATTTCACGCGCCAGCGGCAAGGACATGGGCTTTACCGCACTGGTCGGCGTGATCTTTCCGTTCGCCATCGCGGCCTACATGGTGTCCGGCATCGGCTTCCATATCGCCGAACCGTGGTGGATCATCTTCAACGGCGCTGTCATCATGCCAATTTCGTTTTTCTGTCTCGCAAATGGACCCAAATACATTTCGGGCCCTGAGGTAGCGATGTTCTACCTGCTCGAGACCGTGCTTGCGCCAGTCTGGGTCTGGATGATCTTTTTGGAAGTGCCGACGCGCAACAGCCTGATCGGCGGAGCGATTCTGATCGTCACGCTTATCGCGCATTCAACATGGCAGTTGCTCGAGGGGCGCAAGCGGCGGGCCGCTTCCGTGGTTCGTCACCCGGCCTGAGTCGTTCGCGACGAGCGATATTCTGACGTCTGTTCTTCCTCGATTGTCAGCGTCGTTTCGCGCTGCCCAACAAGCACGGACGAAACCGGCACAACTTCGGTCACTTCCGTCTCGTGCAGCCATTCGCGCCAGATCGCCACCAGCAGCGCCATCAACACCGGCCCAACGAAGAGGCCGACAAACCCCATCGTCTTGACCCCACCGACCAAACCAAAAAATGTCGGCAGGAATGGGAGCTTGATGGGTCCACCAACCAACTTTGGCCGCAACGTCTTGTCGACGATGAAGAGTTCCACCGTTCCCCACATGAATAGTGCGACACCGGCAAAAGGCGAGCCGCTGGCAATGAGATACATCGATACGAGCGTGAAGGAGAGCGGCGCACCACCCGGAATCAAGGCCATGAGACCGGTCAGGGCGCCAAGCGTCACCGGCGATGGAACGCCCGCCAACCAATAGGCGATGCCGAGCACGACACCCTCGCCTATTGCGATCAGCGTCATGCCCGTTACCGTAGAGCTGATCGTCGCCGGTACCACGCGAGATATCCGCTCCCAGCGCGTCGGAAGTATACGCTCGCCGATCCGGTCGATCTGGGCTGCAAAGGCTTCGCCGTCCCGATAGGTAAAAAAGAGCGCAATCAGCATGAAAAGCAGCGCCAATAGCAGGCTGAAGACGCTACCGCCGGCAGCGACCACACCACGATAGATGCTGCCGATGTTGGCACCGCTGACCAGTTGGATCAATTCGCCGATACCGCCCGGATGGTTGAAGGTAACCGTCCACTGTTCATCAAGCCACCCGCCGACTACCGGTAGCGCCATGATCCAGTGCGGCGTTGGCGCGCCGATCCTGTTGGCCTCGACAGCCCAGACCACCCATTCGTGGATTTCGTTGAAGGCATAGGTGCTGGCGAAGGCAATTGGCACGATCAGGAACGTCAGGATCAAAAGGATCGCACAGGTGGCAGCTATCGTACGACTCCCACCGACTGCAGCCAGCAGCCGCCGATAAAGCGGCCAACTCGCAAAGGCGATTATGAGCGCCGCCAACACGGGCACCAGAAAGCCGTGGAAGAAGTAGACACCTGCAGCGACGATCAGGATAAGAAGCCAGCGCGCTGCCGACAGAGGCTGAACCACTGCGGCCCGGACGGGTGCGGCGCGGCCCATCAAACGCAATTCGCGCCTGTTCTTGTGAATTTCCTGTTCGTTCAAACGCTGTTTCTCCAATCCCGCGCCATTGGTGATCTTAAGCACTATGCGCCGGCATTGTGCAGCAATCGTTACAGCAAGCCAACCTGACGAAAGTTTGCCCGATTGCGCAATTGGACTTCAGGCTCGGCTCAGCCAAACTTGCCGGTACGCGGGAAGCCCTTTGGAACCATACGGCCAGCAGACGCACGCGCGCCGAACCATTCCACCAACTCAGCCTGCGACTTGGTGAAGGTTCGGTCGGCCGAGTCCTGCCATGAGAGGCCAGACTCGATGGCGAATGTCTTGAGGTCGAGCACCCCGCCATCCTTGTACTTCTGCAAGCGAACACCCTTGCCACGCGCCATTTCCGGGATTTCCGCAAGCGGGAATACAAGCATCTTGCGGTTCTCGCCAACGATAGCGAGATGATCGCCGGCTACCGGGATACAGCACTTTGCTTCGTCCGGGGCCTTTACGTTCATCACCTGCTTGCCCTTACGGGTGTTTGCGACGACTTCGTCTTCCACGACCACGAAGCCATTACCTTGATGCGAGGCGAGAAGAAGCTTGTGCTTGGGTTCATGCACGAAGGCAGTGACGATATCCTGATCGTTTTCCATATCGACGATGATGCGGATGGGTTCGCCATGTCCACGCCCGCCCGGAAGGCGATCAGCGCCGATGGTGTAGAATTTGCCGCCCGTGGTGAAGACCAGGATTTTGTCCGTCGTCTGCGCGTTGAAGGCGAGCTTCAGGCTATCGCCTTCCTTGAACGTAAGCTGGGCATGATCCGTCAGATGGCCCTTCATCGCACGCAGCCAACCCTTTTCAGAGACAACAACAGTGACCGGTTCTTTCTCGATCATCGCCTGGGCGATGTCGGTAAGATCGTGGTCGGGCGCCTCTGCAAATTTGGTGCGGCGCGGCCCAAGCTCCTTGTTCTCCTCAGGTCCGAAATCCCGGCGTATCTTCTGGATTTCCCAGGAAATCATCTTCCACTGCTTGGCTTCAGATTCCAGCAACGCCTCAATCTGCTTCTTCTCCGCAGACAAGCCATCGAATTCCTTGCGAATCTCGAATTCTTCCAGCTTGCGAAGTGCCCTCAGCCGCATGTTGAGGATAGCTTCGGCCTGCGTGTCGGTGAGCGACCAGCGCGCCATCATCACCGGCTTGGGCTCATCCTCCTCGCGGATGATCCTGATGACCTCGTCGATGTTGAGGTAAGCAACGAGGTAGCCGGCAAGGATCTCCAGCCGCCTTTCAATTTCGCCGAGGCGATGGCGCGAGCGGCGTATGAGCACGTCGCGGCGATGGTCGAGCCATTCCTTGAGCACGCCCTTAAGGGAAAGGACGTTCGGCACCCGGCCGCGCGAAAGAACATTCATGTTGAGCGAAAAACGGCTTTCAAGCTCGGTGAGCTTGAACAGCGATTCCATCAGGATGCCCGGATCGACGCTGCGGCTCTTGGGAACAAGAACGATGCGAATGTCTTCCGCGCTTTCGTCGCGGACATCATCGAGCAACGGCAGCTTTCGCGCCATCAACAGTTCGGCGATCTTCTCGATCAACCGTGATTTCTGCACACCGTAGGGGATTTCGGTGACGGCGATGGCCCAGGTTCCCCTGCCCTGATCTTCCTGTTGCCATTTCGCCCTGACGCGGAAGCTGCCGCGGCCCGTCTTGTAGGCCTCAAGGATGGTGGCGCGGCTGTCGATGACGATGCCGCCGGTCGGGAAATCCGGCCCTTGGACGAAATCCATCATCTTTTCGTCGGTCGCATCTGGATTGTCGATCAGGTGCAGCGCTGCATCGCAGAGCTCCGCCGCATTGTGCGGAGGGATCGAGGTAGCCATACCGACGGCAATGCCGGACGAACCATTGGCGAGCAGGTTCGGGAACGCGCCGGGCAGCACGACCGGCTCTTCGTCTTCCTCATTGTAGGTCGGTCGATAGTCAACCGCATCTTCGGTGATGCCGGCGAGCAGTTCGCTGGCCACATCGGTCATGCGCGCTTCGGTGTAGCGCATGGCGGCCGCGTTATCGCCGTCGATGTTGCCGAAGTTGCCCTGCCCGTCGACCAGCGGATAGCGCATGGAAAAATCCTGCGCCAGCCGGACCAGCGCATCGTAGATCGATTGGTCGCCGTGCGGGTGGAATTTACCCATAACTTCGCCGACGATGCGGGCGCATTTGGCAAAACCCTGATCCGGATTGAGACGCAGGAGCCGCATGGCATGCATGATGCGCCGATGGACCGGCTTCAGCCCGTCGCGCACGTCGGGCAAGGCGCGGTGCATGATGGTCGACAGCGCATAAGCGAGATAGCGCTCTTCCAGCGCCTTCTTCAGATCGACCGGTTCGATATTGTCACCGCCGCCATTGTCAGGCGGCAAAAGGCTCTTTCCCATGAGTTTGGACTAGCCGAGGCACTGATTCGCGGCAAGGGCAAGACGCAAACGACAAAATCCACGTCCCAGTTTCCACAGATCGGCCAACGCCGAGGTCAGGACCTGTTAAACAACAGGCGAGGTGTCGCGTGGCGGCAATTGCCTTTTTTCGCGAATTTCGACCAATGTGACGCGACTGCCTTGCTCCGGTCCAGTTCTTTCCGGACTGAAATTACAGATGAAGAAATTCCACCAGCCTCAGGCACTTTTGGAGCCCGCGATGATTATCCACCGCACGACTTTTCAGAAACTGGCTTTCTCAACCTTTCTGTTCGGCATGACCTTGAGCCCCGCGCTGGCCCAGGACACAGCGGCGGTTGCCGAGCGACTGAAGGCGCTTCTTTCAAATCAGGGCATGGATATCGGCTGGTCCGGAATTTCTGGCGATACCTCCAGCATGGTTCTTGAAGGCGTGACCGTGAAGCCAGTTGCGGAAAAGGAGGGGCTGGCCATCGGGAACATAACGCTGGAAGGAATCAGCGAGGCCAATGGCGGCTATGTGGTCGACACGGTCTCGACCGACACGTTCTCCAAAAGCGAGGACGGCGCGACCATAGATGTAAGTCCATTCATTATTCACGACATGACGATTGCCGCCGAAGGCAGCACGGATCCGCTCGCTTCGGTGATGATCTACAAGTCGGCTGAACTGGCCAACCTGTCCGTCAAGGTGGCCGACAAGACGGCGTTTTCAATGGAAAACTTTTCTGTGGAAGTAACGCCGCCTGCTGACGGCGAGGCGATGGCTTTCACCGGTTCAGCCGAAAAGTTTACCGGCGACCTCTCGCTGGTCCAAGATCCTAAATCCCGTGAAGTCATTGACGCTCTCGGCTACCAGACAATTTCGGGCCACCTGGGGCTTGCAGGCTCATGGCAGCCAACCGACGGCAAGATGAAGCTTTCCCAGTATGACATCACCATCGACGATGCCGGAACGTTCGGTATGACCTTCGATGTCAGCGGCTACACTGTCGACTTCATCAAGTCGCTCCAGGATATGCAGAAACAAATGGCTGCGCAGCCTGAGGGTGCGGACAAGTCGGCACAAGGCATGGCGATGCTGGGTCTGATGCAGCAATTGACCTTCAATGGAGCGTCAATCCGCTTTCACGACGATTCGCTGACCGGCCGGCTTCTGGAATATTTCGGCAAGCAGCAGGGCATGTCCGCCAAAGATGTCGCCAACCAGGCAAAGGCGATCGTGCCTTTCGGACTGGCTCAGCTCAATAACCCCGAACTGACGGCGCAAGCTGCTGCCGCCGTCAGCCAATACCTCGACGACCCCAAAAGCATCGCGATTTCGGCGCAACCGGCCTCCCCGGTTCCCTTTGCGATGATCATGGCAGATGCAATGTCCAATCCGCTCAATCTTACGAAGACTCTTGGCGTGGCGGTCAAGGCAAACGAGAACTGATGGTAGAACGCTTGAAATCAGGAAAGGCCGCACCGTCGCAGTTGCGGCCTTTCTTTATTGAACAATCGGTAAGTCGTTCAGCCAAACCGAAGCGGCCACTTCGGCACCGCACCCGAGGCGATCAGACTGAGCGGCATCAGCGGGTCAAGATGAATCGTGCCGACCGTCTCGCCATCCTCGAACACGAGTGTGGCGTTGTAGCGCCGGGCCAAGGCTCGCATCGCCGCGTTCTGAGGATGGGTGGTAACGCGCAACTGAGTATAGCCTAGCCCCCTCGCCTGCATGATCAAACGCTCGAACAAGCTTGCTCCGATGCCTCGGCCCTGCAAATGCCGCTCGACGCTGAAGGCGATCTCCGCGGTCGGCTCAGCCTCTTCGGCACGCTCATGCAGTTCCGCCGCACCCAGGACCTCGTTATCCTCGACGTAACCGATCACGGTCGTGCCTGAGGCGAAGGAGCGATTTGCGTAGTGCTCGATAAACGTATTGTCGGTCATGCCGTTGAAGCGGTCGCGCCGGCTCTCCGGATCAAGCCTCAGAAGGTGATCCCGAAATCGTGGAAGATCGGAAGGTCTTAGCTGCCGGATCGTCCCCATCAAGGGAACGGCTCTTTGAAGATCCTGCTTCATGTCGCACTCCTCGTGGGTTCCTCCCCGAGTCGCTTTTCGACAGGGCAAATATTGTGCATCGCAACATAAATTGCAAGTCAGATAGGCTCTATAAGGCTTGGCAGAAGTGGATAGCTACTATGACGTAACGGAATGCGCAAAGCTGGGATTCCGAGCTTGATGCTCAAAATTTCCGGAATAAGGTGACAAATTAATTCATCTATCCTGTTTCGGCTTGTCTAGAACTATTCCAAGGTATACCCCATATTCCGGCAAGCAGTTTTGCGAGGAATGACCATGCGGCTCACGCGCCAGACCAACTACGCTATGCGCATCCTGATGTATTGCGGAACCAACAAGGACAAGTTGAGCCGCATCCCGGAAATCGCCGCAGCCTATTCGGTGTCGGAACTGTTCCTGTTCAAGATTCTCCAACCCCTAGTTGAGAATGGATTAGTGGAGACAGTGCGAGGCCGCAATGGCGGCGTGCGCCTTGGCCGCCCCGCCGAAAAGATCACATTGTTCGATGTGGTTCGCGTCACCGAAGACAGCTTTTCGATGGCAGAATGTTTTGACAACGACGCCGCTGAATGCCCGCTAATCGATAGCTGCGGCCTCAATTCTGCGTTGCGCGAGGCCCTTGGTGCCTTCTTCGCGGTGCTTGAGCGTCAAACCATCGCGGACCTTATCGCGGCACGCCCGAATATGCGTATGGCGCTGGGCATCGACCACCTCGACCATCGCGCACCGGCCGCGTAATCCTGCCGGTCGCTTCTCGTTCGGGCACCTCGCACGACAGGCGAAAGAAAGCCGTCTGATCTGATATTTAGAGCGCGGACTGTGGCAATACGAAGGGGACATTGCCGGCTGGCAACGCTCCTACCCGCAACCGGCAGCCAAATACCTGCTCGATCAACGTATCCTTGAGAACGTCACGCGGCGTTCCAGCAGCAGCCAGATTGCCCCGATGCATGACGTAGATGCGATCAGCAAACATGGCCGTCAGGTTGAGGTCATGAAGAATGGCCACGACACCGCCTCCCCGCTGGGCGAAGTCGCGGGCGATGTTCATGATAATCAACTGGTGCTTGATATCGAGGCTGGACACGGGTTCATCCAGAAAAAGATATCGCGGCTGGCCGTCTACAACCGGCGTCCAAACCTGACACAGTACGCGCGCAAGCTGCACGCGCTGCTGCTCGCCACCGGATAATTCCTGATAAAAGCGGCCGGCAAAGCCCTCGAGATCGACCTTTGCCAGAGCCCGTTCCGGCAGGCGCTCCGCCTCTCCGGCCGAAACACCCGACCGCCCTCCAACAAGACCGAGCTTGACGATCTCGCGAACGGTGAATGGAAAAGACAGGCTCGTTGCCTGAGGTAGGACCGCGCGCAAGCTGGCCGCTTCCGCCGGCGCCAAATCAGACAGGTCACTGCCGTTGATGGCGATACGCCCGCTATAGGCAAGTTCACCCGACAACGCCTTGAGGAAGGTGGTCTTGCCCGACCCGTTAGGGCCGACCATCGTGGCGATCTCGCCTGGCCGGGCTTCGAAATCTATATCCGAGACGATGCACTTCCTGCCGATCGATACCGATACGCCACGAGCTTCAATCATTTCCTGCTCGCTCACAAATCAATGATGCCGCGCTTGCGCAGCAGTATCCAGAGGAAGAACGGCGCTCCGGCCAGCGCCGTAACAATGCCGATCGGCAGCTCGGCAGGCGCAACAATGGTGCGTGCCACGGAATCGGCCAGTAGCAGCAACGAAGCTCCCAGCAATGCGGATGCAGGCAAAAGATAGCGATTGTCCGGCCCGATCAGTAGGCGCAGAAGATGGGGCACGACGATACCCACAAAGCCTATGCCACCGCTCACGGCGACCGCAGCGCCAACCGCAGCCGAGACGCTCAGGATAGCGATGTATTTCAGCCGCTGCACGGATATGCCGAGATGGCTGGCCGTTGCCTCGCCAAGGGCCAATGCATTCAGCCCCCGCGCCAGAAATGGCATCGAAACCATCGCCGCCACTATCACCGGTCCGACAGCACCGATCTTTTGCCAGGTCGCGCCCGCCAGCGAACCCAGTTGCCAGAACGTCAGGTCACGCAACTGGCGATCATCCGCCATGAATATCAGAACGCCGGTCAACGCCATCGCAAGCGCCGCAAGCGCAATACCGGCAAGAAGCATGGTTGCCACCGAGGTCCGGCCCTGCCGCGTCGCAACCTGATAAAGCACGAGCGTAGTTACAAGCCCGCCGACGAATGCCGCAAGCGGCAAAGTGAATGTGCCGAATATCGCCGTAAGCGGTGCAAGCATTGTGCCGCCCAGCACGATGACCGAGACAGCACCGAGGCTGGCTCCCGCCGATACGCCTATCAGGCCAGGATCTGCCAAGGGATTACGAAACAACCCCTGCATGACCGCTCCGGACACGGCCAAGGCCGCTCCTACGAGCGCGCCAAGGACAACACGTGGCAAGCGGATATCGTAGACGATGATGTTGTCGCGAATGCTCATCAGATCGGTACCGGCCGTAGCGCCAAACAACCAGTTGCGAACAACGCTGACGGCCGATGCATCCGATGCGCCAGAGGCGAGGCTGAACAGCATCGTGAAAACAAGCGCCAAGCCGAGCAGAAAAATGACAAGCCGTGCCCGTGACGAGCGATCCCCAACGGAGACGTATCTCAACGCGCCCGGCACACCGGCAACAGTCTGATCGGCCATGTCTGGTGCCCGTTCAATCAGTAATCTTGTCGCCGTAAAGCGATACGGCAAGGTCGTGGATGGCATCGGCAGTGCGAGGACCGAAGCCAAGCAGGTAGCCACCCTCCACCCGCAGGATTGCGTGCGCCTCACCTGCTGGAGTCGGCGCTATCGCGGGGTGCTTGAACAAGTCGTCATTTGCAACCGAGTGGTCGCCGCCGCGGTCCATCATCAAGATGACATCCGGGCGTGAAGTCACGACGGCTTCATCCGCCAGTTGCTTGTAGCCGGAGAAACCCTCGATCGCGTTCACGCCACCGGCCATGCGGATGATGCCGTCCGCCGCTGTGTCGGAACCCGAGGCAAGTATCTTTCCACCTTGCATCGACAGGATGAACAGGATGCGCTTGCGCTCCTTGATCGAAGCGGTCTGCGCTTCGGCCTTCTTTAGCTTGCCGTCAACTTCGGAGGCGAGCGTCGCAGCCTTCTCGGGAACTCCGAGAGCAGCACCAACGATACGAATTTTTTCGAGAATGCCTTCGTGGTCGAATGTCTCCGGCACCTCGATGAAGGGCACGCTGGCCTTCTTCAGAACATCGATGGCTTCCTTCGGGCCACTTCCTTCCAGAGCGAGAATGCCGCTTGGATTGACCGACAGGACGCCTTCCGGCGATAGCTGGCGCATATATCCGACGTCGGGGAGCTTCAACGCGGCTTCCGGGAACATGCTGGTCGAATCGCGCGCGACAAGACGGGCTTCCTCGCCCAATGCATAGACGATCTCGGTGATCGACCCTCCAATGGAAGCGATCTTCGAAGGGTCCTTGAACGCGCCTACGGCTTCATCGGCAACAGAAGGCATGCTGACTGCCAGCAAGACCGCAAGCCCTAACGTCGCCCTTGCGGCAAACCGCGAAAACACTGACATCTTTATACCCTCAAACCGGCGTGGAGCCGGGAACCTTCGGCAGGTTTTCCGCCAGGAAGCGCCAGTCCGCACGCTCGGTTTCGCCTTCGTGACGCTCGCCGAAGAACTGAATGATTATTCTGCCTTGGGCGTCATACGCCTCTACCGAGGTGACGAAGCCATCCTTGGTCGGCTTGCGCACGCCCCAAACCTCGCAGATATGATCCAAGCGCAGATGCAGGTGAAATGTCTCGTCGAGGACGTTCAGCCACGGCCCCATGGGCTTGATCGTCTTGATCGGGCCCGAGTGGATCTGGATACAGCCCCGATTGCCGACAAAGCACATGATTGGCGTCGCTTCGGAAGCGGCGTGATGCATCAGGGCCGCCACGGCCTCATTATCAACCTTCCAAGCATAATCTTCCCCCACCATGCGCACGGCTTGGCGACGATTTAGCTTCAGGGTTTTCAACATGCCGAAGAACTGATGGACGTCGGTCAGCTTGCTCCAACGATCGCGCAAGTCTTCGACGCCGGCAGCATCGGAAGATTCCTCGATATCCGTAGCCGCCTGCGGAAACACATCGATGGACGGAACCTGGTCCGCCGATTGAAGGTCTGCAACCAACTTCTGGAATGCATAGAGGTTCGAGGCCGGGCGCAGGTGAACCTTGTGGATCGCGTCTCCCGCGCCGTCGAAGAACTGCAAGCTATGGCGAACCTCGCCCTCGCTGCGCTTCTCCACGGCAAAACCGTGTACCCAGTTCTTCGGGAAAATACGAAGGTCGATATCACGATTGAGCACGATGGCGTTGTGTTCGCCCACCGATACCTTGTCGTAGACACCAATCTTTTCATGGACCGCGCTTTCATTGCGCGTCAGCGCCATGACCTCGCCGACTGCGGTCAAGCCCTTGAGAACGGCGCTGACTCGCGGATCGATCCGCACCACACCCTCACCGCAATGAGCAGCGACCAACTCTGCTTCAGAAATACCGAGCTGACTGGAGAGATCGCGCTCACGCATTTTGGGGTTGTCGGATCGAGCCCTACGAATTTCGTTCGGGCTGGGTTTTACGCGCTGGTCCATTGTTCACCTGTGTTCTCGACGCTGCGTGTCGACTGATTTTGCGGCGCCTATGCCGACGACGACTACTACTTGTTGAGGATGAGTTTCCCCTGCCGGGTAATCTTCAGCCGGTAGAGCGCACCGTGATGCTCGATGCCAATTTCGTGCTCACCCTGGAACAGGCTGTTGCTTGAAAGCGTCCTGACGGAGAACGGAGCGCGTTCAACCCGGACCGGTGTCGCCTGGTCCGGGCGGCGGAAGCGGTAGCGAAAGTCGTTGGGAGTATGAGCATTCATCGGTCTCGGTCCCTTTCGTTAGGTGGCCACGGGTAATTCAGAAATGACGAATTCATTTCTTGACTCGAATAATCATGTTTACTAGTCAGTGCAATACCGGACCAAATGAGTCAACATTTAACGTGCGGTAAGTGATCAAAAATGCCAGCAAGCGTACGCGAGCCAGCAACGGATGGTTTCAAACACCAGGAGTTGGGACATGGGGCTGGTGGCTCGGAATACGGCTGCTCTGATGTGCGGAGCGGCGATAGCGGTTCTTGTGGGAGCGCAGGTCTCCCATGCACAGCAAATAAACGAGGCTGAGAAAAAGGGGCGGGTTACCCTGCTTCAGCGTTTGATCCTGGGGGCGGGTGTCGAAAAGGTAGCGATTGACACCCCTCAATCAGTGACGGTCGTTGAGCAGGAAGATATCGACCGGGAACAGGCCACCACTGTCGGCGACGTGCTGAAGCGCATTCCCGGAGTGAATACGTCGGGTTCGGACCGCGTATTCGGTCAGACGTTCAATATTCGAGGCATTGGCGCTCCCGAATCTGCAAATGAGGAAGGTCGCATTATCGTAACCGTGGACGGTGCCAATAAATATTACGAGCAGTACCGTATGGGCGGATTTTTCTCCGATCCAGAACTCTACAAGAAGGTGGAAGTACTGCGTGGACCCGCGTCATCCACACTTTATGGCTCGGGCGCCATTGGCGGAGTCATCAACTTTTCTACGAAAGACGCGTCTGACTTTATCGGCGAAGGTCAGAACGGCGCTTTGAAATTGAAAAGCGCCTACAATAGCAACAAGGACGGCTGGCTGGGTTCTGCAGTGTTGGCGCAGCGCCTGAGCGAAAATGCGGAATTTCTGTTCGCCGGCAACTATCGTCGCGCCGACTCTTACGAAACTGGCAACGGAACATTGGTACCGAGTTCTGATTTTGCCGCATGGTCAGGACTGGCCAAGGGCACTTTCAACGTCGGCGACGAGGGCAAGCTGCGCGTCTCATACCAGCAATGGGACTCCGATGCCGATAACCAGAACTATGCCCAAGTTGGTACGGACGCCACTTTCGGTACGGTTGATCGTCACGTCATAGATAAGACAGCCGTCGTATCCTACAAGAACCCGTTCAGCGATAGCGACATGCTCGACCTGAAAGTTTCGGCATCATTTTCTGACACGACCGTTGACCAGACCAATGCCAGCGGAAACCCGATGTTCGGGATTACCTGCGCGACCAGCCTGCTCATCTGCGACACGGAGTATGGCTACCAGACCTGGCAATTCAACGTACAGAACACCAGCGAGTGGAGCGGCGACAACTGGCAGAATTTCCTGACCTATGGCTGGCAAAACGGCTATCAGGTGCGTAGTGCCGAATCCATCACCGTGGCCGGGACTCCGTCTGGCATCAACTTCCACCCGGAAGGTTCAGATTTGAAGACGGGTGTATTTATCCAGAACGAATTCATCTGGGACGAGCGGCTAACAATCATTCCCGGTGTTCGAGTCGATTGGCATCGCTTGTCACCCAGCGATTCAACTTTCCTGACGGAAGACGACACCGATACCGCTTTGTCGCCAAAGATTGCCGCGCACTACAAATTCAACGACAACTTAGCGGTATTCGGTTCAATTGCGCATACTGAGCGCTTCCCCACGCTGGATGAGGTTTATTCAACGGGGGGCAGCAGCAATACGTTTAATCCGAGCCTTGATCTGTCAAAGGAACGTTCGAATAACTACGAACTGGGCTTTGCCGTTTCTGCCTTCGATTTGCTGCAGCAAGATGATAGTCTGCAAATAAAGACCACCGGTTTCTACAACGACATCAAGGACCTCATCAGCCTGAACCCTGCACTGCTCGCCGGGCCCAACGCGCTACCTGGTTACGTCAATATTAATCAGGCAGAGATCTATGGCTTTGAAGTCGAAGCCGCCTACGATTCGGACTATGTCTTCGCCAACGCCGGGTATTCCCACGTGATCGGCAAGAACAAGATTACAGGCGCTTATCTCACTACCGTTGCGCCTCACGAATTCTCGTTGACCCTGGGCGGAAAGGTTCCCGAGCACGACCTCAAATTCGGCTGGACGGCCCGATTTGTTGCCGGCCCGCAAGATCCGGCAAGGGATACGTCGGTGCCACCACCACGGTCCACTCGTTTCGCGGAATCGTTCAATGTCCATGACGTGTTCCTGTCCTGGACACCACTAGAAGGACAATTCGCCGGTTGGAGTGCAGAGGCAGGCGTGGAGAACATCTTCAACACCCAATATAAGGAGTTCCTTCACAACGACGCTGCAAAGGGCCGGACATTCAAGGTGTCCCTGTCCAAGCAGTTCGGCTGGTAGAGGGAGTCGGAGCCATGAAACAAAGAAACCGTTTCCTGACGGCCACCGTGATCATGGCTTCGATAACGTGCGCAGCTCTTGCCCAGGAGGCTGCGCCCGGTCCTTCCCTGTCGCTTGAACTCAATGGTGCGCAGCCCTCCGACAAGGGCTGCCGCCTCACCTTCGTAGTCAACAATGGCCTCGGGTCGGATCTTTCAAAGGCGGCCTTCGAGATCGCGCTGTTCAACGAGACCGGTGTCGTCGACCGCCTGACCATTCTTGACTTCAAGGAGCTTCCGGCTGGAAAGACAAAGGTGGTCCGTTTCGATCTTGCGGGAACGGATTGCGCCAAGGTTTCACGGGCGCTGGTCAACAATTCCACAGAATGCGCAGGTGCCGGCATTGAACCGGCAACATGCATGCAGCGGTTGAAGACCAGCACGAAGACGGGCATAGCCTTCGGCATATGATCTTGGGGTGTTGTGGCGTTGGGTCTGGAACCGGCATTTTCGCGTAGCACGACGGCGGTCTGGCCACTGGCCGGGCTCTCCGTTTTGCAACCCGAGCCGGACGATCCCGATTTCGCCATTCCGCGTGGCTCGCTCCAGATCGGCATACGCGATAAATCCGAACAGGCAACGCTTACCGGAACCAGCGCGGAGCTGGCGCCAGCGACATTGGAGCCGCTCGATCCAGTCCGCACAAAGCCGACTGCGCGCAGCCGCAAGTGGAAAGCTTCACTGATCGCATCGTGCTTGTTCCACGCGGCGGTCGCGTTTGCCTTCATCGCCACAGGTTCCGACGAAATTCTCATCGAGGGCGGCGAGGAAGCCGGCCTGATGCTGCTCGGCAATGCGCCCGAAGACCAAAGCGCTGCCGGCGATATCGCAGTCGAGGCGGATGTCACCAAGGTGACGATCATTCCCCTGCTCGATGCCAAGCCCGTCGAGACGGTGGAGGCCAGACCGGTGGAAACCGCCGAGGCCGCGGAACCGGTCGAAGAGGTCATGCCGGAGGTGGCTGTCCAGGAGACCGTCCAGCCGGTGGCCGAAGATGCCCCGGACGCGGCAGCCGTTCCCGACAAGGTCGAACCGGTTCCCGAAGAGCCAATGCAAGTTGCAGTCGCAAGCCCGGCGCCCGAAGTGCTGACTGCAACGACGGTCACGCCCGAGAACACCGAAAATGTCGTCGCGCCGGTGGTTGAAGCCGCAGAGCCTGAGACCCTCGAGGTCGTGGAGGCAGTGCCGGAGCCAAAGCCCGAGCACGTGACTGCCGAAACCGAGCCGGAGCCCAAACCGGTCGAAAAGCCAAAGCCTGCCGAGGTCAAAAAGCCGGAGCCGGTGAAGAAGGCCGAGAAAAAGCCGCAAGAGAAAAAAGCTCCCGCAAAGCAGCCGGCGAAGGAAAAGGCCGCGGCCGGTTCCGGCGGCAAGAACCAGGCCGACAGCAAGCGCGGTGTCGTGGACGGCGATGCGCAGGGCAAGACGGCCAGCGCCGCCAACAAGGGCGCCAATTCGAGCGCGGGCAATGCAGCCGTATCCAACTACCCGGGCAAGGTTGCCGCCAAGCTGCGCCGCGCCGTTCGCTCCATCTCGCGCGCGGCGCGCTCCAAGGCCCGCAGCGACGTCCACGTGACGTTCGTCGTCAACGCCGGCGGCGGTGTCGGCGGCGTCAGCGTGGTGCGCAGCTCAGGCTCGCCGGAACTCGATCAGGCAGCCATTGCCATGGTGCGCCGCGCCGCGCCCTTCCCGCCAATCCCGCCCGAAGCTGGACGTTCCAGTTGGGCGTTTACCCTGCCGCTCGGCGTTCGCTGAGGAGCCAAGTTTCCAACAGCCATCCGGCATAAAATCAGAGAGGATAGCCACAATGTATGTTGCCATGAACCGCTTCAAGGTCATCAAGGGCATGGAAGAAGAGTTCGAAAACGTCTGGAAGAGCCGAAACTCGACGCTGAACGAGATGAACGGTTTCGAACAGTTTCATCTGCTTCGCGGCGCTTTCAATGAAGCGGAGAATTATACGCTGTTCGCCTCCCATACCGTATGGAAGAGCGAGGCCGATTTCGTCGCCTGGACCAAGTCGCAGAATTTCCGCGACTCGCACAAGAACGCCGGCACCAGCAAGCTGACCGTCTTCGGCCACCCGCAGTTCGAAGGCTTTGCCTCCGTAGAGGGTGCATGAACGCAAAGGCACCTGCCGACCCGGCGCGAGCAATTCCGGTCCTGCCTTCGCTCGATATCGGGGTCACGAAGGCGTTCTAACGGGACCAACTCGGCTTCATGGTTACTGCCTATGAAGCCGAGCAGTACATGATCGTTTACCGCCACGAGATGGAAATCCATTTCTGGAAGACCGACGACCGCAAGCTGCCTGAAGTATCGGCTTGCTACATTCGCGGCGGCGAGGTGCCATTCCTCCATGCTGAGTTCTCGGCGCGTGGCGTCGAGAAGCTCAGCGCATTTACCGTGCGGCCCTGGAACATGAAGGAATTCTATGTCTGGGACCCGCATGGCAATCTTCTGAAGTTCGGCTGCGATCCCGAAGAAGCCTGAGCACGGCTGGTTTTTGCTGCGACGCCGTTTGGGCGACCTTCTGCATCGGCAGCGCGCTGCCACAATGTCACGGAATGGATCCCGGACAGCATCGCCATCGCTTTGCTCGGCTTGCTTCCGGGATGACGAAGAGTGGGTGTGCTCATTCATCGCCACGCTGCCTTTCGGCCCTGGCCATTGTCAAAGAACTGACCTTTGCCGTTGAAGCGCAGGTCGGGAGGACGG